>CAZDLM010000050.1:0-22828 GCA_964506465.1 uncultured Syntrophaceae bacterium | reverse complement strand
AGGCACCCGATAACCAGCTAAATTTGTTCAACTAACGTTGGGACAGTACTGATTTCTGGTATGAAAAAAACTACCGGTGTCAACCGTGTCCTTTTGTGTATGACCATGGGACTTCCTCCTCTCTTTCTCTTCTGGCAGGAAATCCCGAAAAACTGTAAACAACGCTCGACTTTCTTACACCTATGGCGGTGAAATGCGACTTGTTAATTCGTGGCGGCACGGTGATCGATCCGGCTGCAAATGTCCTCGGCACAGCAGACGTATTGATCCGCGAGGGTAGGATTATTCCAGCTGCTGCCGGCGATTTCGTCGAAGCTGAGAAAGAGATCGATGCATCCGGTTGCTTGGTAATGCCGGGGCTAATCGATTATCACAACCATGTTTTCCACGGCGGAACTGCGATTGGGATAAATCCGGATTCCGTTCTTTTGCCGCAGGGCGTGACGACTGCAGTAGATCAAGGAAGCTCCGGTGTCACGAATGTAGATAGTTTTATCGATACGGTTGTGAATAGCAGCCAGGTCCGAATTTTTGCCTACCTTCATGTATCGCCGGCGGGATTGGCAACCTTACCGTATTGTTTGGAACCGGTAAACCCAGCAATCTTTGATACGAATGGTATCCGCAGGGCGTTTGAAAAATATCCGCAACACATTTTGGGGTTAAAGATTCGGCAAAGCCGAGAAGTGGTTGGCGAATTGGGCTTGAAGCCCTTAACTGCCATGATTCAAATTGCCGAGGAACTCGGATGCAGGGTTGTCGTACATACGACGAATCCGCCTGGAAGTGTGGTGGAACTGGCAGATCTGCTTCGGTGCGGCGATGTCTTTACCCATATGTACCAGGGGAAAGGAAGTAATATTATCGGCGAAAACCGGCAAGTTAGCCAGGCAATTCTCGAGGCAAGGAAACGCGGGGTAATTTTCGACACTGCTGACGGCAGAGTGCATTATTCTTATTCGGTGGCGAGAACAGCTCTTTCGGCTGGATTCGAACCGGACGTAATCAGTACCGATCTCACCAGGAGCAGTATCTTCGAAAAATCCGTATTTGGCTTGCCTTTGATTATGTCCAAATACCTTCACCTGGGGATGAGTCTGCAAAACATTGTTAAGGCCTGCACCGCGACACCTGCCCGGTTGTTAAGGTTGCAGGGAAAACTGGGGTGCTTAACTGCGGGTGCCTTTGGGGATGTGGCAGTATTCAAGTTAAAAACTATGTTTTTTGACCATAGGGACAATTTTGATGAGGTACTGCACTTTAACCAGGTACTTGTACCTATGCTGACAGTCTTGAACGGCAAGGTGGCCTACCGCAGCCTGGAATTTTTGAATTAGTTCAACAACGAAGATTTTCAAATTTGCGTGAAATATTTGAGCTGCAGAGATCCCCTTGCTGTAGAGAAGTTACAGTAAATGCTATGGATTCCATACTCGATGACGCGGACGATAAAAAAATGGAATGGCTTTCATGAAGAATATTGAAGTGTATGTCAGTGGCTTGTTTATTCTTGTAGGCGGGGTGATATTTTGGCAAGCTTTGTTGTTGCCATACGGCACCGAATTTGGTCCTGGCTGTGGATTATTGCCCTTATGGATCAGCGGTATATTGATGGTTCTTTGTATGCTTAATCTCGTGATTGCGATAAAAAACAATAACACCAATTTTAAGGACCTATTACCTAAAGGCACCAGTCTGAAAAACGTATTAGCGTGCGTCGGCGGATATGCATGTTTTATGATTGCCGTTCCTTACGCAGGCTTTTCTCTTTCAAGTATAGTCATGCTCTTCATCTTATTTTCTCGAGGATACAAGTGGTACTGGGCACTGTTATGGTCACTAGGGGTCACCGCCGCAATGTTTGTCCTCTTCAAGCTTATTCTTGGCGTTCCGCTGCCCTTGAATGAATATGGCTGGTGAAGGAATACGGATATGGAAGCGTTAGGCTATTTAGTGCATGGATTTGTAACAGCCGGAACCCCGCAAAATCTCCTGTTATGTTTCATGGGAGTTTTCTATGGAATGTTTGTTGGTATATTACCGGGGCTTGGCCCTACAGCCGGTACCGCGTTGCTGTTGCCCTTAAGTTATGGTTTGTCGCCGGTTTCAGCAATAATTTTGCTGTCGGGTATTTATTATGGTGCAATGTACGGCGGTACGATCACATCGGTTTTGATCAACACTCCGGGTGAATCCGCATCGCTGATCACTTGCCTGGACGGTTACCCAATGGCTAAACAAGGTCGTGCGGGTACAGCACTTGGTGTAGCTGCCATTGGTTCGTTTATTGGCGGAATGATTGCTCTTGGTGTTTTGATTATTTTAGGGCCGCTGGTTGCCGAACAGGCTCTTAAATTTGGTCCTGCAGAATATTTTTCGCTGGTTATTGTTGGCTTGTCACTGTTAATTGGGATGACGGGTAAATCCTTGCTTCGTGGTTTAATCGCTTCTCTGTTTGGCTTGACATTGGCTTTTGTCGGCATCGATCAGAACTCTGGCCATGTTAGATTCGCTTTCGGTGAAGAAAATCTAGAAGACGGAATTGAATTTGTTTCTCTTGCCATGGGGATGTTTGGTTTATCAGAAATATTGCTGACAGCTGAAGAAAGCATGAATCGACAGAAACAGGATTTTCCTAAAATTCAAAGTATGTTCCCGAAGCGCGAAGAGTGGATGCCGACGTTACGGTCAATTTTACGTGGTAGCGGTATTGGTGTTGCGCTTGGACTGATCCCGGGGACAAATGCGGTGATACCTACTATTTTGAGTTATTCAATTGAGAAAAAAATGGCTAAAGATCCATCACGATTCGGCAAGGGTGCAATCGAAGGAGTAGCTGGCCCAGAAACCGCAAACAACGCGTATGCTGGGGCTGCGCTGATTCCTCTGTTTACCCTTGGGATTCCGGCATCTCCAGTAATTGCTGTGTTGCTTGGTGCATTCATCATGCACGGTTTAACTCCCGGTCCCACTTTATTGCAAAAAAACCCCGAATTTGTCTGGGGTGTTATTGCCAGCATGTTTATCGGCAATGTAATCCTCATAATCCTGAATTTGCCTTTAGCTAACATATGGGCGCGGATAACCAGGATTCCTTTCAAAATATTGCTACCCATTATTATGATCATCATGATTCTCGGCTCTTACAGTTTGAACAATAGACTATTCGATGTTGGCTCCATGCTGCTGTTTGGCATTCTGGGCTATTTCATGAAAAAAGCCGACTTCCCTTTAGGGCCGGTACTGCTGACTTTCGTTCTCGGAAAAATTCTTGAGAATTCGCTGATGAAAGCGTTAACAATTTTTGGAGGAGACGTTTGGCAATTTTTCCTGCGTCCGATATCAGGGGCTCTGCTGATCATTGCGATTACGATATTGGCAGTAAGCATCTATTTTGGGATAAAGAATAAGGGGATCGCCAGTGATAGTGAAATCTAGCTTTTTCCAACTTTTGCATTTAGAGTAAATCAGAATTGTGTTTCAACCTCGGACGCGATTGTATGATGCCGGTAGCTTGTATCGGGAGGAATCAGTTGGATAATGCAATAACATTTATTCAGGCAGATAAACTCAGAAAGTATTGCAGCTCACTTTTTGAAAATGCCGGCATGCCGAGAGAAGATGCAAATGTAGTTGCAGATACGTTGGTTGAGGCTGATTTAACCGGCGTAGAATCTCATGGAGTTAGCCGGGTCGTGAGCTATTTGAATAAGTTGAGGAAGGGAGGAGTAAGCTCAAATCTAAAGCTTGAAACCGTCATGGATGGGGTAGGGACTGGTGTTTACAATGCCGGCAATTGCATGGGAGCTGTTGCGGCTAAGAAGGTAATGGAAATTGCACTCGAAAAAGCGAAAAAAACTGGTGTTTCATTTGTGACGGTAATCAATTCCAGTCATTACGGGGTAGCCGGATATTATGCTAAATTAGCACTGCCCCATGATATGATCGGCTTTACAGCAACAAACAGCGTCTCACAGATGGCTCCATGGGGCGGAAAAAAGCCTTTTTTTGGCACGAATCCATTCGCTATGGCCATTCCGGCAAGCCAACAATTGCCGATTGTTACCGATATGGCTACCAGTGTTGTCGCTCGGGGTAAAATTATGTTTGCCGCCAAGATGAAAAAACCGATTCCAGAGGGCTGGGCCCTAACGAAAGACGGCAGGGGTACATGCGACGCACAGGAGGCTCTAATCGGCAGCGTGCTCCCTTTTGCCGGCCCGAAAGGCTATGCGATTGCTACAATGATCGAAGTCATAACAGGCATTATATCGGGGTCTGTTTTTGGTCCACAAATAACCGGCATGGCCAAAGCCGATCGTCCATCCCATACCAGTCACTGCTTCATGGCAATTGACGTGGCTAGCTTCGGCTCTGTACAGGAGTTTAAGTCCAATATCGACAAAATGATTCTCGAAATCAAAGGAAATCCTAAAGCTAAAGATGTGGAAGAAATCTTTTTGCCTGGCGAGATAGAGCAAAAAATTAAAATACAGCGACTGATAACAGGCATTCCCATACCGGATGCTATACTTGAGGAGCTTAGACAAGAGGGGGAGGCATCTGGCATTTCACATATGTTGATTTAAATCTCATCAAAAAAAGGAGAAAAAAAGATGAAAGTCAAGATGCGAACATTCATGGCGTTTATGGTGATGGCGTTATTGGCAAGCTCAGCTATTACCGGGTTTGCTAAGGAGGACAAAGCTTATCCGACAAAGCCCATCACGATCATTGTGCCTTACGGGGCCGGCGGAAGCTCTGACGTTGGCACACGTTTGGTTGCCAAACGATTGGAAAAAGAGCTTGGACAACCGATTGTAATCGAAAATGTACCTGGCGCATCCGGATTTATCGGATGGCAAAAGATGGCCAAATCAAAGCCAGACGGTTACACGCTAGCTTCCTTTAATCTGGCTTTTATTCCAGGCTCTTTGAATCCTGAAGTAAAACGAGATATCAAGTTGAAATCTGTCACTCCTTTTGTCAACCATGTCTGGGAAGTTACGGCCTGGGCTGTTAAAGCGGATTCACAATTTAAAGATGCTAAGCAGTTATTGTCCTACATTAAGGATAACCCGAATAAGGTGTCGATCGGCACATCTGGCTCCTATACCCAACATCATATCGCATTGATTGCTTTGGAAAAAATGGGCTATAAGTTGAGAACTGTCAATTGCAGTGGCAGTGCCGAATCTGTAACCATGGCTATGGGTGGGCATATCGATCTTGTTTCAGCGGGTACCGGCGAGTTGAAATCCGCTGTTAATGACGGCAAATTGCGGATGTTGGCGGTGCTCAATACTAAGAGTTCTAAATTTTTCCCCGATGTTCCTACCTTTTCGAAAAGTACCGGTATTGAGTTGAACGCATTTGCTGCAAGGGGATTTGCCGGGCCTGCCAACTTGGACTCGGCTGCGGTCAGCCGTTTGGAAGCAGCATTCAAAAAAGTATTGGAAGACCCTGCGCATATAGAAGAAATAGATAAAATGGGATTAGAAGTGCATTATTTGGAGGCAAAACCGTACATCGAATTCTTGAAAAAATATGAAACTGACATAAAGAAGACTTTAGGATGGTAAACAGGCCACAGCAGATTTTCGCAACGAGTTAGGTACAGAAGCGCCACCTCAACCTGGACCGCTCAAAGACTGAGAGGTTTGCAGGAGAATGGCTCGAATGGGGAGTTACTGAGGCCCAAGCTACATCTCCCCTACAGGGATCAGCTGGCTATCGCGAAGGGTGTCGCTCTGGAAGCGCTAAAGGAGCCGCGCCAAGTGGATCGCTTGACGGATACGAAAAACGCTTCCATGGGAGCCCCCGTTTCCGGGCAACGCGCATCGTGTGTTGTCACGTAGCCTGCTCTCTGTACAGCCGATACAGTTCCGGGGGTGCTGCGGAAGCCCTCCTGAAGGCAGCGGTGTAGGAAATGCCGTCCTTCGCAGCGCGCTTCTGGGCAAGCTCATCCAAGGCATCGCCCGCCCTCTTTCCGATCGCTGCAGGCACCGCCCGGATAATGGTTTCCAGGGCTTCGATAGAAGCCGTAAACCGATCCCCGCTTGATCGGTCCGGCTTCAGTTCCTCGAACTCCAGGGTAGTCTCTCCATCATCCACGCCCTTTGCCCGCAGCGCCTCGAATTGTTCTGGGCGCAAACCAAGCCAGCAGATAAGTCCGGTCATGCCGGATGGCAAATGGGCACTGCGTTTCGGGGCAAATTAGCCCAAGACGCCCGCCGTCATTTCAGCCATCACCCCTCCCAAGAAGATCCGCAACATCCGGATTAACCACTTCCGCGTCCGCACGGCCTCCCGGTGCGTTTCCCGGGAAATGATCTGCCTAAGGATTTTGGAAGCCGCCTTTCAGGTTTTCACGGATAGAAATCGCCGCGGCTCGAGGTTACAAGTGATGCATCGGATTTCACCGCCCTTGAATCCGGGAGATCAGATCGGAGGGACCTATGGAACGTTCCAGTTACGTGAAGTGCCCGCGCTGCAAACACAACATGACGCGAGAGACATTCTATGGAGACGCCGACGAATTTTCCGGATGGCGATGCATCATGTGCGGAGAGATCATCGACCGCGTGATCCTCAGGAATCGGCAGTTGGTCAGTTGGGTAAAAGAAAATACTTTTTCATCCGGTGAAGACAAACGCGCCGGCAAATTCCTCTTCATCGAGGAGCGGTTGAAGCAACTGATGCGCGAACAAAGAGCAATTTCATGAAGGAGGGAAGGCAAATGAAGAAGAAAGTACTGGTTCCTCTTGACGGTTCGGATCTGGCGGCGTGCACCCTGTCCCATGTCAAGGATCTGGCAAGTTCCGGAGTGGTTGAAGACGTCACCCTTCTCAACGTCTTCGGACCTCTCGAAGTGCCCCTGGGCGAGGGGTATAACATGAGCAGTCTGAAAAACTTCCAGATGCTGCGGGATGAGAGCCTCGCGAACTCGAAGAAGTATCTCGACGGACTGAAAACCGACCTGACCGCCGCCGGAATCAGCGTCAGGACGGATTCCATAGAAAGCAAATTCAACGTTGCGGAGACGATCGCGGAATACGCCGAAAAGAACCGTATGGACCTGATCGTTATCGCGACGCACGGCCGCTCGGGCCTGAAGAAATTGCTCCTGGGCAGCGTGGCGACGGGCGTCGTGCGGCAGTCGAACGTGCCCGTCTATCTGATCCGACCGGCGGCCTGCCGCCTGTAAGCGAAAGTCTTCCTGTCTGCCGGCGCAGGCGGCATTCTTTGAAGAAGGCGCCGGCAGATCATCTCCTCTCAGCGGGAAGCAAGCCGCCGCCCGGTGCGCCCGCTCTTCCCGCAGCCCTCAGGGCTTCGCGCCCAATTTCCCGGCAAGCAGTTCCCGGAGAATTTTCGGATTGGCTTTGCCTCCGGAGGCCTGCATCACCTGGCCGATGAGAAAGCCCATGGCCTTTCCCTGCCCGCCGCGGAAATCGGCCACGGCCGCCGGGTTCCCGTCAAGGACCTTGTCGATGAGAGCATCGAGGGCACCGGGATCGGATACCTGCCGGAATCCGCGCGCCTGGACGACCGCCTCCGGGGATTCGCCGGTGTCGAACAGATGCCCGAGCACCTCACGCGCCGCGTTGGCGTTGATCTCATCGCGCGAGAGCATCTTCAGCAGCGAGGCGAAGCGGGCGGGGGTCACGGGAGATGCGCTCAGCTCCTGCCGCCGCTCCCGGACGGCGGGGAGCAGTTGCGTCGTCAGCCAGTGCATCGCCGTGCGCGGCGCGATCCCTTCCCCCGCCACGGCCTCGAAGAAGACCGCGAGTTCCGGATCGGAACTCAGGAATGACGCCTCCTCGCCGGTCAGGCCGTGCTGCGAGACGAAGCGCTCGGCCCTCGCGGCCGGCATTTCCGGGAGACGCGACCGCAGCGTTTCGATCCACTCGGGAGACAGCTCGATGGCCGGGACCGCGGGATCCGGGACGCAGGGACCTTCGAACTTGCCGCGCATGGGGACCGTGACCTTCTTGTCCGGGTCCCACAGGCGGGTGTGCAGGGTCACCGCTTCGCCGGCCTGCACGGCCGCGCTCTGGCGGCTGATCTCGTGCGCGATGGCGTCGCCGACGTGGCGGACGGAGTTCATGTTCTTGACTTCCACCTTGGTGTTCATCTGGCTGGTGCCCCGGGGGCGCACGGAGATGTTGGCGTCCACGCGCATCGAGCCGTTCTCCATGCTGCACTCGGAGGATCCCACGTAACGAACCTGCGTGCGCAGCGCCTTGACAAATTCCATCGCGTCATAGGGCGTGCGGAAGTCCGGTTCCGTGACGATCTCCACCAGCGGGGCGCCGGCGCGGTTGAAATCCACGAGGCTGATCGGCGTGCGCCCCTCCATCTCATGCACGAGCTTGGCGACGTCCTCTTCCATATGGATGTGGTGGATCCGCAGCATCCGGGGTTTGCCGTCTTCACCCGCGATCTCGATCCCGCCGCCCCGCGAAAGGGGAAGATGGGCCTGGGAGAGCTGGTAACCCTTCGGCAGGTCGGGATAGTAATAGACCTTCTGGTCGAAGGCGCTCTTGGGCTGGAGTGTCGCGCCCAGCCCCAGGCACAGGAGCGACGCCTTCTCGAGCGCCTCCTGGCTGAACCGGGGCACGGCGCCCGGGAACCAGAGGCAGATCGGACAGGTGTTCGCGTTCGGATCGTCACCCGGCCGGTTGGGGCAGTCGCAGAACATCTTGGTCCTGCAATTGAGTTCGACGTGAATTTCCAGGCCGATGACCGCTTCGAATTCCATCACGCGTTACCTCCCCGGCGCAGATTCAGAAGATGCCCGCCCAGCGCGAGCAGCCGCGCATCGCTCCGTCTCGGCCCCGTCAGTTGAAACGCCGCTGCGTCGCCGGCCGGCGGCAGGTACAGGACGGGCTGGCCGGTGACGTTCGCGAAGGCCGTGAGGGCGAACCGGGCGTACAGGTCGGCGAGCGAAGCGGGCGCGCCGGCGGCGGCGTCCGTCGCCGGGAGCACGAGAAAGTCGGCCTCCCCCGTGAGCCGCTGCATGTCCGCCACGAGGCGGGCGCGGATGCGGCAGGCATCCTCGTAAGCGCCGTAGCGCTCGAACTGAAAAAAAGCGCCCTGCAGCAGGTAGCTCTTCAGAAGCGGTCCGAAGGCCGCGCCGCGCGAGGAGAGATACATGTCGTTCCAGTTCCGGGCGCCGGGGGAGCGGCGGCCGTAGCGTACGGAATCGTAGCGCCCGGTGCAGGAGGAGGCCTCCACGGAGCCGGCGATCCTGTGGACGAGGAGGAAGAGGGAAAAATCGGGCAGGGACATTTCCCTGATGGAGAAACCCGCCTTCTTCAGCCCGCCGACGGCGTCGCGAAACAGCGCTTCCTGGGCGTCCGACAACAGGCTTTGCGTTTCCGAGAGAATGCCCAGCGTCGTTTTCTGTGGGTCGATGCCTCCGTCGGAAAAATCCGGCGGCGCTTCGTCCGGGAGGGAAAAATCCCGCTCGTCGGGACCGGCCACGGCCCTGAGGATGTCCCGGATCGTTCCGATCCTGTCGGAGAGGACCGCGCAGGATTCCATCGACGGAATCAGGCCGACCAGCCCGAAACGGGACACCAGCCCGTAACTGGGCTTGAAACCGCAGACGGCGGCGCGGGCTGCGGCCAGGCGTCCCTCGCCGGCGATGTCCAACAGCAGTTCGGCATCGGCGTCCTTCCGGCGGAGCGCCTCGCCGGCCGCACTGTCCTGAAGGCCGAAGCCGAATTCGCTGGCGCGGGTCGAGCCGCAGAGGAAGGCCCCGGCGTGCCGCAGGCGCTGCACGACGGTCGCGTCTTCGAGTGCGGAAAAGTCCGCGAGCGCCCCGGAGCCGGCGTCCGTCGGCCAGCCGGCCGCCGAGATGTCGGACTGAATCGCGACGCGAATCCCCTGCAGGGGGCCGGCCGTTGGAACGGCGGGACCGGCATGGCGATAGACGAATATGGAATCCATGAAAAGGTCTCTCCCTGTTATTCCAGAATGCTGGCGACTTTGAAGTAGCTGCCCTTGACGGCGGGCGCACTCTTGAGGAGCTGGCCCGTCCGGGACAGATCCGAGCGTTTCTCCTCCGTCCCTGGACGCGTGCGGTTGGCGGAGGGGGTGACGGTGAAGAGCGGCTCCTCCGGGCCCGCCTTCTCTCCGGCGAGCGCGGCCAGTTCCTCCGCCTCCGCCAGGACGGTTCCCACCACAGCTCGCTCCCCGTCGGCGAGTCCGATCCGCGATACCCAGGACAGGTGGTCGATGGGGTCCTGCCCTTCGGCGGTTCCGGGCAGGACGTCCCGGCCGCCAAGGTTCAGCAGCCCCAGTTCCGCGAGCTGTTCGCGCTTCACGTTCGAAGGCGCGCCCGTCAGCGGACAGGCGGCGCTGCGGTTCTTGGGAAAGGCGATGACCTCGCGGATCGATGGGGTCTGCAGGATCATGGACACGGTGCGGTCCATCCCCAGCGCCAGGCCGCCGTGCGGCGGCGCGCCGAAATCGAACGCCCGCAGGAAGAAGCCGAACTTCTCCCGGGTTTCCTCTTCGGTCAGGCCCAGCGCGGCGAATATCTTGCGCTGCACATCGCGGTTGTTGATGCGGATGCTGCCACCGCCCAGTTCCTCGCCGTTCATGACCAGGTCGTAGGCCCGCGACTTCAGCGCCAGCAGCTCTTCCGTATTCCGGGGATCGAAATCGATGCGGTCCGGCGCCGTAAAGGGATGGTGGGTGGAGGTGACGCCCCCCCCTTCGGCGGCCTCGAACAGAGGGAATTCCGTGATCCAGACGGGAGCGAAGCTGCCCTGCGGAATCAGGCCGAGCCGGTTCGCCAGGTGCAGGCGCAGTTGGCCCAGCGCCGATGTGACGACGTCATAGGAGGGATCGGCGATCATGATGAGGACGTCCCCGTCGGCGACGCCGAATCTCCCGCGCAGCGCCTCCAGCTCCGCGGCGCTGAAGAACTGGACGATGTTGGATTCCAGTTTTCCGCCCTCGGCGCGCATCCAGGTCATGCCTTTGGCGCCGAACGACGGTACGATGTCCTTGGCATATTCGTTCTGCAGGACGTTCTTGCTGAGCTTGTCGGACTGGCCCTTGATGTTGATGCCCTTGATGCAGCCGCCGCGCTGCAGGATCTGGCGGAAGATCGAATACCGGGTCTCGGAGAACAGGTCCGTCACATCGACGAAGCGGAGGCCGAAGCGCAGGTCGGGATGATCGGAACCGGTCGTGTCCATCGCCTCGGCATAGGTCATGCGGGGGAAGGGCCGGGGCAGCGCGATGCCGCCGACGGCGAACATCCGGACGGCGAGCTCTTCGATCAGTTCATAGAGAAACTCCTCGTCGATGAACGAGGCCTCGATGTCGAGCTGAGTGAATTCGGGCTGCCGGTTCGGTCGCAGGTCCTCATCGCGGAAGCAGCGCGCCAGTTGAAAATAGCGCTCCATGCCGCCGACCATGAGCAGTTGCTTGAAGAGCTGCGGCGACTGCGGCAGGGCGTAGAAATTCCCGGGATGAACGCGGCTGGGCACCAGATAGTCGCGCGCGCCTTCGGGGGTGCTCATGGTCAGCACCGGCGTCTCGATTTCGACAAATTCTCTGGAGTCGAGAAATTCGCGGACGACCTGAAAGATGCGGTGCCGGGCGATCAGGTTCTCCTGCATCGACGGGCGGCGGATGTCCAGATAGCGGTATTGGAGACGCAGATCCTCGGAGACGTTGTCTGTTCCCGAGGACGGAGCACCGGCCACCATGGCCTTGTCGGAGACGGCGAAGGGCAGGGCGTCCGCTTCGGAAAGGACCGTCAGTTCCCCGACCAGGACTTCGATGTTCCCGGTCTTGATGCCGGGGTTCTCCGTTCCCGGCAGCCGTTTCCTGACTTCCCCGCTGACGGCGATGCAGTATTCGGCGCGCAGGGAGGCCGCCCTCCGGCAGACGTCGGCGGGCGCGGCTTCCGGGCTGAAGACGACCTGCAGGATGCCGCTGCGGTCGCGCAGATGGATGAACAGGAGGCCACCGTGATCGCGGAAGGCGTCCACCCAACCGGCGAGAAGCACCTGGCGGCCGACGTCATCCGGGGTCAGCCGGCCGCAGAAGACGCGCTGGGAAAAAAGCATGAGAGGGTCCTTTCTGCTCGAACGTTCAAGGTACAAATTTGTGCCGCGGATCGTACCAGAACCGATCCGATGTTTCAAGGAAAGCCGCGCTTCCCCCCTCAAGTCCCGCCGCCGCAAAGCCGATAGCTTCCTCAGCGGATGGTAGCGGGCTAACCCGCCTGCGTCTCGCGGCGCGTGGTCCTGGGAGGGAGCGCTCCCCGGAATACTGTCCGCTTCCTATTTTCTTCCATGGGGTCGAACACAAGACACCCGCCGCTATCCATGTTTCTCCCGTTTCCGGACGGCCTGACAGAGGGGCAGGACGACCAGGATCAGGCTGACAAGGATCGCCCCCAGGGCGATGGGGCGGGTGACGAAGATGGAAAGGCTTCCCTGGGACATGATCAGGGCGCGCCGGAGGTTCACCTCCAGCATCGGGCCGAGGACAAAGGCCAGCACCAGAGGCGCCGCCTCATAGTCGAATTTCTTCAAGAGATAGCCGACGATGCCGAAAACGATCATCACCAGCACATCGAAGACGTTGTTGTTGATGACGTAGGCGCCGACCAGGCAGAACAGAAGAATCAGCGGGTAGAGAATCCGGTCCGGGATGCGGAGAACCTGAACCCACAGCGGGATCAGCGGCAGGTTCAGGATCACGAGCATCACGTTGCCGATATACATGCTGCCGATCACGCCCCAGAAAAGGGTGGGGTGGTCCCTGATCATGAACGGCCCCGTCTGAACGCCGTGGATCAGGAACGCCCCGTACAGCACCGCCAGGATCACATTGGGCGGGATGCCCAGCGTCAGGAGCGGGATAAAGGACGTGGAGGCGGCGGCGTTGTTGGCCGATTCCGGCGACGCCACGCCTTCGATCGCCCCCCGGCCCAGCCGCTCGGGGTCTTTAGCCGCCCGTTTTTCCACCCCGTAGGCCAGGAAGGTTGCCAGAACCGGCCCGCCCCCCGGCAGGATTCCCATGAAGAAACCGATCACGGTTCCACGCAGGATAGCCCAGCGGGACTGCAGCCAATCCTGCCTGTCGGGGAAGAGGCTCCTGATCCTGACGCCCAGAAATTTGCCCGCGTCGCCGGCTTTGAGATTGTTGAACACCTCCGCCACGCCGAAGAGACCCATGGCGAGGGGCGCCACCCCGATGCCTTCGAAGAGGTTCAGTTTGCCGAACGTCATCCGCTGTTCCGATCCCACGGGGTCGAGGCCGACGCAGCTCAGGAGCAGACCGGCGAAGGCCATGATGCCGGCCTTGACCATGGAGCCCTGCGAGAGGTAGGCCACGAGGGTGAAGCCCATGAGGATGATGGCGAAGTATTCGGCGGGGCCGAATTGGAGCGCCAGGGCCGCGAGAGGCTCGGCGATGAAGATCAAACCGAGCAGGCCGACGGTCCCGGCGATGAAGGAGCCGAAGGCGGCGATTCCCAGCGCCGCGCCGGCGCGACCCTGACGGGCCATCTGATAGCCGTCCAGGCAGGTCATCACCGAGGCCGTCTCGCCGGGCACGTTGGCAAGGATGGAGGTCATGGAACCGCCGTACATGGCCCCGTAGTAGATCCCCGCCAGCATGATGATGGCTTCCGTGGGCGGCATGTGAAACGTTACGGGAAGAAGGATTGAGATGGCGCCCACCGGGCCGATGCCCGGAAGGACGCCGATCAGGGTTCCGAGCAGGCAGCCGGCGAGTACGAAAGTCAGATTTCCGGGCTGAAGGGCGACGGAAAAGCCGTAGAACAATCCATGCAGGGTATCCAATAACGCTCCATCCTTATCAGAAGGCGAGGAGGCCCCGGGGCAGCGGCGCCTGCAAAGCGTAATGAAACAGACCGTAGCTCAGGAGGACCGCCAGAAGAGAACCGAGGATCGCCGCCCAGGGTCTGACCTTCCCCAGTCTCAGCAGAAAGACCATCAGTCCCAGCGTGGTCAGGACATATCCCAACTTCGTCAGCAGGAGACTATAGGCGATCAGGGCCGCCGCCACCGCCGCGACACGGCCCCAAGGTTCGTCTTTCCACAAACGGGCCGGCGGCGTCCGCCCATTTTTCCGTGCACCGGAAACGATCACGGCGCCGGCAAGAAGGGCCAGGCAAACGCTTCCGCAAAAGGGGATGAAGCCCGGGCCGGGGATTCGCAGCGAGCCGATCCCCAGGTTGAGGGATACGATGAGAACGAAGCCGGCGAGGCACAACCACACCGTGCCGCCGATCAGGTCGCGTTTGTCCATGCCGGGTTCATTCCGGCTTCGTGGCCGCTTCCTTGATGAGGCCGGCGGCCTTCAGATGCCGGTTGATCTCCTTCCACTGGCTCCTCAGAAAGTCGCTGAAGTCCTTGCCGCTGTAATAGGCGGGCTCCATGTTGATCTTGTCCAGGGCTGCCAGGTACTCTTCATTCTTCGTCGCCTCGGCAAAGGCCGCTTCCAGCTTGGCTGCCGCCTCCGGCGGCAGATTGGACGGCGCGACGACGGCGTAGACCGCATCGTTGACGAAAGAGTACCCCTCTTCTTTCAGGGTGGGCGTCTTCGGAAACTTGGGCGACCGCTTTTCGTTCATGGTGGCGAGCACGCGCGTCTGCCCCGACTTCACCGAGGCGACAAATTCCGACGTCAGCGAGGCAAACTCCACATGTCCGCCCATCAGGGACGTCAGGGCTTCGATGCTGCCCTTGTAGGGGACGTGGATCATCTGCAGCTTCTCCTTCAGGGCGATCGCGTCGACGGCCGCCTGGATGGTGCTGCCTACGCCCGTGGTCGCATACTTGACCTTCCCGGGATTCGCCCTGGCGGAAGCCACGAGATCCTTCAGGCTTTTCCAGGGGGAGTCGCTCTTCACCACGATCCCCAGGGGCGGAGTGGCGAAGCCGATGATGGGCCGGAAACTCTTGAAGGGTTTGAAGGGCACCTGCTGCATCTGAGAAACGCGGATGATGACGGAACTGGGCGTGGCGCAGAGCGTGTAGCCGTCGGGCTCCTGGGCAAACATGGCGGACAGCGCCACGGTACCCGTGCCGCCGGTCTTGCTTTCGATCACCACCGGCTGCTTGAGGATCTTTTCCACGGAGCCGGCCAGGACCCTGGCGCTCAGGTCCATGCTGCCGCCGGGGGCGAATCCGACCAGCAGGGTGATCGGCCTCTCCGGATAGGCGGCCGATACCGGGGAACCGTTCAGGGCAAGAAGTGCTGCCACCACCGCGATTGCTGCGGCCAACGCCGGCCGGCTTGTTCTTCCAGTCACGATCTTCCTCCTCCGGGACGTAATCGTTCTCCGCGTGTTTCAAGATGCCTCCGCCTCTGCGGGAAGGCGGGGCATGATACCACAAAAAAGAAGCGTCGATGAAGAAGAAAATGGCGCTGCGGGAAAGGCGGGTTGCCGCTGATCGTCTTCTGGACAATCACGGTTTGATACGATAGATTGAGCGCGATTTTTGGTTTGGCAAAAAACACAGCAAGGAGAAGGATCTCTATGACCATTCGGAAGCGACGGACCCCCAAAATGCTTTTCTGCCTGCTGCCTGCGGTATTCGGCGGCCTGTTCCTGTACGGCTGCGCGCCGCTGGTCGTCGGCGGGGCTGCGCTCGGCGCCGGTTCGGGAACCTACGCGTACGTCAACGGCGAGTTGAAAACGGATTACTACCATTCCTTCGACAAGGTCTGGGCGGCCTGTGAAAAGACCATCGCCGACATGAAGGGCACGGACGTCGAACCTTACAAGGAGATCGGTCTCGGCACGATTTCGGCCTTTGTCGAGGACGAGAAGGTGCAGATCAACGTCAACTACAAGGCAAAGAACGTCACGACGGTGGCCGTCCGGGTCGGGCTGATCGGAAACAAGACGGCCTCCCAGCTCATTCACGACAAAATCGGCGACTTTGTGGCAAAAAACTGACGATTTCCGGGAAAATCCGCGCGGGGCTTTTCGCATCTGCAGAGAGGTGATGAGATGAACGTGGGGGAATGGGTATTCAAGCGGGCGCTGACCTATCCGGAAGAGCTGTTCCTGAAGGAAGAGAGCGACCGCTCGTTTACGAACCGCGAGTTCAACGAGAGGGTGAACCGGATGGCCCATGCCCTTGCGGCCTGGGGCGTCGGCCGGGGCGAGCGCGTCGCGGTTCTGATGGCCAACGCTTCCGAGTTCCTGGAGATCTTTTTCGCCTGCGCCAAGACCGGGGCGATCATGGTGCCCCTGAACTTCCGTCTGGCCGTTCCGGAACTGGCCTACATTCTCGGAGATTCCGCTCCGCGGGCTTTCGTCTATTCGGCGGACTTCGCGGCGAAGGCGGGCGAGCTGAAGCCGTCCCTGCCGGAGACGGTGCGCTGCTTCCGGCACGGCGCGGCCCCCGGGGACGATCCCCTGCTGACCGAGGCGGTGGCGCAATACCCCGCGGCGGAACCGTTTCCCGAAACCGAAGCCGCCCTGGCGGATCCGCTCTTCATCATGTACACCTCGGGAACCACGGGGGACCCCAAAGGGGCGGTCCTCACGCACGGGAACGTCCTCTTCGGATCGATCAATACCGTCGTGGGCTGCGGGATCAACCGTTCGTACAAATCGCTCGTCGTCGCGCCCCTCTTCCACATCGGCGCCCTGGGCGCCTCGGCCCTTCCGGTCCTCTACGCCGGCGGCTCCCTGATTCTCAAGGGATTCTACAACGCCTCCGAGGTGGTCGGGCTGATCTGCCGCGAGCGGATCAACTACATGTTCGCCGTGCCGGTCATGTTCCAGCTTCTCACCCAGACCGAGGAATGGAAGACGGCTGACTTTTCCCATGTCCATTTCTTCATCGCCGGCGGCGCCCCCATCCCCCTGCCGGTGATCCGCAGGTACCAGGAGGAGAAGGGGATCTCCTTCTCCCAGGGCTACGGGATGACGGAGACCTTCCGCCTGACCTCCCTGGATCTGGGGGATTCCATCCGCAAGGCGGGGTCGGTCGGCAAGGAAGTGCCGCACGTCCTCATGCGGATCGTGGACGAGCAGGACCGGGACGTGGCGCTGGGCGAAACAGGGGAGATGATCGTCAGGGGCCCCAACGTCTTTGCCGGGTACTGGAAGAAGACCGCCGAGACAGCGGAGGCGATGCGGGGCGGCTGGTTCCACACGGGCGACATGGGGCGGCGCGACGAAGAGGGATTCGTCTATATCGTGGGCCGGAAGGTGGAGATGATCATCAGTTCCGGCGAGAACATCTACCCGGCGGAGGTGGAGAGGGTTATCCAGGCCCTGCCCGAGGTCCGGGAGGCGGCCGCCATCGGGATGCCCGATCGGAAGAAGGGAGAGGTCGTGGCCGTCTTCGTGCGGCTCAAGAAGGAGGCCGAGCTCACCGAGGAGTCGCTCCTCAAGGCCATGAAGGGCAAGATCGCCGATTTCAAGCTTCCCAAGAAGGTGGTCTTCGTCGACGACTTCCCCCGCAATGCGGCGGGCAAGATCCTGAAGAAGGAACTCAAGGGGAAGCTGGTCTAGACAGCCGGGTGCCGGGATTTGCCGCCAACAGGAACCAGGGGGACTGCGGCGGAAGGAGAGGGCATGAGCGACAGGAAGACAGCCATCGTTACGGGCGGGAGCCGGGGAATCGGCCGGGCGATCGCATTGGAACTGGCCGCGAACGGCTACGACCTGGTCATCACCTACAAGGCCAACGAGGAGGCGGTGCAGGAGACGCTGCGCATGATCCGCGAGGCCGGCGGACAGGGGGAGGCCCTCCGGTTCGATGTGGGCGACGCCGGCGAAGCCGAGGCGCGTGTGGAGGAGCTTCTCGGCCGCATGGAGCGCGTCGACGCCCTCGTCAACAATGCGGGGATCACCGCGGATGGCCTGTTTCTGATGATGCCCCGGCGGGACTGGGACGCCGTGATCAATACCTCACTGGGCGGGTTCTACAACATGACCAAGCCGGTTCTACGCAAGATGCTCCGGAAGAAGAAGGGGGCCATCGTCTCCCTGGCGTCGGTCTCCGCCCTGATCGGGAACCGCGGACAGGCCAATTACGCGGCCGCCAAGGCCGGCCTCATCGGCGCCAGCCGCGCCCTGGCTTCCGAGGTCGCCCGTCTGGGCATCCGGGTGAACGTCGTGGCGCCGGGCGCCATCGACACGGAGATGATCCAGGGCGCCCCGGTGGAGAACATCAAGCAGATGATCCCGATGGGACGCCTCGGCCTGCCGGAGGAGGTGGCGAGAGTGGTCCGCTTTCTCTGTTCCGAGGACGCCTCCTACATCACCGGCCAGGTCATCTCGGTCAACGGGGGAATGTTTTGAGCGCGGCCCGGAATCTGCGGATTTTGATCGCTTGTCCGTCGGGGCTCCTGCTCGCCCTGGTCCTCCTGCTGCTTCCATCGACGGTCCGGGCGGAAAGCTGGGAGGCTTTCCGCGAGGCCGCCGGCCGGATCAAGTCGGTCGAGGCCCAGTTCGTCCAGAAGAAGACCCTTCCCATCCTGGCCAAGCCCTTCATCTCTTCCGGGCGCTTCTTTTACCAGCCGCCCGGGTCGCTCCGCTGGGAGTACGAACGCCCCGTCGGGAGCGTCCTCATGATGCACGACGGGAACGTGAAACGTTATCTTCGCGAGAAGAACGCCTGGCGGGAGGACGCCGGCGCCGCCTTGCCCGCCATGCAGACGGTCCTGGAAGAAATCGTCCACTGGCAGCAGGGCCGCTTCGACGCCAACCCCCATTTCCGGGTTTCGTTCGTTGAGAATCCCGAGCCGCGGGTGATCCTGGTCCCCAAGGAGGATTCGTGGAAAAAGATGATCCGGCAGATCGAGCTCACCCCGTCGCGGGAGCAGGCCGGCGTCATCAAGAGCGTCCGGATGATCGAAGACGAACGCAGCTTCACCGTCCTCGAATTCAGCCGGGTGCGGCTCGACCGGCCTCTGCCGGCCTCGCTGTTTCTGAGGGTGGAATGAACGGCCCTGCAAAGAGTCCGGATGCCGCCGCCGTTCGGTCCGGGAAGACCCGGAGGTCCGTCGGCGTGCCTGCACTTGTGGCCGCCGTCCTGATGCTCGGCGCCTGCGCGGCGCTTCCGCAGATTCGGCCGCTCGAACCGTCCCTGAGGTCCGCCGCGCTGGACGCGTGCCGGCGTCCCTTCCTGACGGAGAAGTACCGCCTCGTGCATGCCCTGAACGCCGTCATGCCCGGCGACCGGGAGAGCGGGGCCGTCGGGGTCCTCATCGCCGACCCGGGGTCCCGGAGCTTCCAGTCGGTCCTGATGACGATCGAGGGATTCGTCCTCTTCGATATCGCGTACGCCCAGGGGCTCAGCGTCAACCGCGCCGTGCCCCCCTTCGATGCGCCCGCCTTCGCCCGGCGCATGACGGAGGATATCGGCCTGGCCTTCTTTTCCCCCGGCGGCGAGCCGGCGGCCTGGGGGCGGATGGAAACGGGCGAGACCGTCTGCCGTTTTGAACGCCCCGGCGGAGAGTTCGTCGACGTCATGAGCGGCGCGAACGGCGCGCTGGAAATTCGGCTTTACGGGTCTGGAAAAGAACTCAAGAAAAGGGTAAGCATTCCCCGCGTGGAGAAGCCGGGCCTGGCCGACGAACTGGAGATCCAGGGCGCGGGCTGGCCGTCTTACCGCCTGCATCTGCGGCTGATCGAGGCCGAGCGGGTCGAGGACTGACAGGCTCCGGAGAGTCCGGAAGCGTACGAGGAATCGAGATGAAATTTCGCTTGATTTATCCCCGCTGGAAGAAGCTGGACCGGCAGACGGAGTTCCATCTGCCGCCCCACGGCCCCGTGGTTTTCGCGGCCGCCCTTCCTCCGGAGTGGGAGGTCGAGTTCATCGACGAGAACGTGGAGCCCATCCCCTCGGGCGGCGACCCGGATGTGGTCGGCATCTCCATGATGCTGACCGGACAGGTGAAGCGGGGATGGGAGATCGCCGACGACTGCCGGCGCCGGGGCATCCCAGTGATCTGCGGGGGGATCGGGACGATGCTCCACGCCGAGGAGACGATGCGGCACGCCGACGCCGTTTTTCTCGGCGAGGCCGAGGGCCGGATGGGGCAGGTCCTGGAGGATTGGAGAAACGGCTGCCTCAAGTCCGTGTACGATTTCTTCCGCGACCACCCGGCGACGGAGATCATCGGACCGGCCCGGCGAGACATCCTCAAACGCAGTCTTTACAACGTCAAGGGGATCCAGATGGTGGATCTCATCCATGCCTCCCGGGGCTGCCGCTTCCACTGCTATCCCTGCTGCGTCAGCTATCTGGGGGGGAGACGGTTCCGTCCCCGCCCCGTGGAGCGGGTGATCGCGGAGATGGCCGCCATCGACAACAACCGCCTGTTTCTCGTCGACAACTCCCTCGCGCAGGACCGGCAGTGGGAGATGGAGCTCTTCCGGGAGATGATCCCGCTGAAGAAGAAGTGGTGCTGCCATCCCATCGAGGAGGATGACGAGGTCCTGGACCTCGCATCGCAGGCGGGGGCCTGGTACGTCTATCAGGCCGTCTTCGATACGTCCGACCATATCCGCCGGCGGATCCGGCGCTACCACGACCACGGGATCGCCGTGGAGGGGACGGTCCTCTTGGGCCTCGACGGGCACACGGAGGACGGCATCAAGCGGCTCGTCGATTTCCTCATGGACGTCGAGCTGGACCTGGCGGAGTTCACGATCCTCACGCCCTTTCCGCACACCCGCGCCTTCGAGGATCTCGAGCGGGAAGGAAGGATCCTGACCTATGACTGGAACGCCTACACGGCCGACCGCGTCGTCTTCCAGCCGCGGCAGATGAGCCCGGAGCGCCTCCAGGAGCTCTACGCCTATGCCTGGGAGACCTTCTACGGGGAGGAGCCCCAGACTTACAAGATGTTCAAACTGTTCAAGCAGGTCGTGGACAGGGAGAAGGCGGACGGGACCTTCCGTCCGCGGCGGCGGGAACTCCCTGGCCCCGGAGAGGAAGCCGCGCCGGCCTCGCGGGACCAGGCCGGCCGCGAGATCCGCAAGTAAGACGAAAATTTCGGGAGGATGGAGAGGCATTGCGGTGACGGTAAAAGGAAGAGAGATTCGAGAGGTGACGGTCGGAAATGCTGCGGTATCCCTGCCCGGGATCATCGCCGTCGCCCGGCGCGGGGCGCCGGTCGCTTTGAGCGGCGGGACTGCCTTCCGCAGGCGGATGGAGCGATCCCGCCGTCTGCTTCAGAAGGCCATGGAGGCCGATGTCCCAGTCTACGGCGTCACAACGGGATACGGGAAGTCCTGCGGAAACCGCCTGAACAGGGCCTCCCTCCCGGGAAACGGGGAGGGCCTCATGCGCTTCCACGGCTGCGGGACGGGTGAACCCCTCGGCATCGAAGAGGTGCGGGCGGCGATGCTCTGCCGGCTTCTCTGCCTGGCACGGGGGTATTCGGCGGTCTCCATGCCGCTGCTGGAACGTCTTGCCGCTTTCCTCAATCTCGGCATCACCCCGGTTATCCCCTCGGAGGGGTCGGTGGGCGCCTCCGGCGATCTCACGCCGCTGTCCTACGTCCTGGCGGTCCTCGCGGGCGAGCGGGAGGTCTGGTACGGCGGGGAGCGCATGCCGGCGTCACGGGCGCTGCGCCGGGCGAAGCTCAAACCATACGTTTTTGAAGCGAAGGAACCGCTCGCCATGGTCAACGGGACCTCCGTCATGACGGGCATCGCCGCCATCGTCGTCGACCGGTCCTATCACCTGATCGAGGCGGCGGGCGCCGCCACCGCCCTGAGCGTCCATGCCATGAAGGGAAAGGCCCACCACTACCACCCGGCGATCGGGGCGGCCAAGCCGTTTCCGGGGCAGATCCGCATCGCGGCGGACCTCTGCGGGCTCCTGTCGACCTCCACCAGCCGGGCGGATCTCGAGGCGGAGAGCCCGGAGACCCTGCAGGATCCCTATTCGCTGCGCTGCGCGCCGCAGATCCTGGGCGTTCTGCACGACGCACTGGCGTGGATCCGGCCCTGGGTGGAGATCGAGGCGAACAGCGCCAACGACAACCCCCTCTTCGACCCATCGGCGCCCCATCCCCTGATGGGGGGGAATTTCTACGGGGGCCACATGGCCTTCGCCATGGACGCCCTGAAATCGGCCCTGGCCTCGGTTGCGGACATGGCCGACCGCCAGGTGGCGCTTCTGGTCAACCCGAACGTGAACCGGGGGCTTCCCGCCGATCTGGTCCGTCTGCGCGGCGCAGACCGCCTTCATCATCACGGGTTCAAGGCCATGTCGATCACCGCCTCCGCACTGACGGCCGAGGCGCTCAAGGCGACGATGCCCGCGGCCTCCTTTTCGCGCTCCACGGAGTCCCACAACCAGGACAAGGTCAGCATGGGGACCATCGCCGCCCGCGAGATCCGGGGCCACTTCGAGGCCCGCACCCGTCTGGCACGCGTGATCGTTGATCTTCGGCGCCCGGCCGCGCCACCGCAGACAGACCGGCCCATGGACGCCGATATCGAGGCGGTGGCCGCGCGGATATCGACTCAAGGTTTTCCGGGGGAGGGGTGATGGAGACGCGATTGCGCCCGAGTTGCGAAGTGACGCTCAAGGTGCCGTTTTACGATCTCGATCCGATGCAGATCGTCTGGCACGGCAATTTTCTGAAGTATTTCGACATCGCCCGCTCGGAACTCTTCGATTCCCTGGGCGTGGACCTGTTTGATTTCCACGATCGGACGAGCTACATCTTTCCCATCATACGCACCAACGTCAAGCACATCCGCCCGCTGCGGCGGGGAGACGAGTTTCTCTGCCGGGCCACCGTGAAGGAGGCCCGCGCCAAGATCGTCGTCGCCTTCGAG
>CAZDLM010000049.1:0-22928 GCA_964506465.1 uncultured Syntrophaceae bacterium | reverse complement strand
ATGATCAAACCCTTCGAAGACGCCGCCTTTTCGCAGAAGAAGGATGAGATCGGCCCCGTGGTCGAAACGACCTTCGGCTATCACATCATTCAGGTGCTTGGACGGCAGCCGGCGGGCACGGTGCCGCTGAACCGGGAGTTGAAGGAGAAGATCTCCGGCCATCTGGCCTCGCTGAGCCAGCGTAAGGCCGTTGAGCAATTGGCCAAGGATCTGCGCGCGAAGGCGAAAATCGTTTATGGGCAGGGACAGGGAAAATGAGGGTGCGGAAGACGGGCAGGGTGGCGGACCGCCTCTGGTTTCTTGGCCGTGAGGAATCGGGCGTCTATGTCCTCGAGGGGGATTCCTGTTCGATCATGATCAGCGCGGGGATGAGTTACCTCATCCCCGACATTCTTCGCCAGCTCCGCGAGTGTGGGATCGACGAGCGGAGGATTCGCAAGCTCCTGATCCTTCATGCCCATTTCGACCATCTGGGGATCGTTCCCTTCTTCAAACGCCGCCTTCCGGAGCTGGAGGTCCTTGGTTCTGCAAGGGCCTGGGGGATCCTTGCGTCCCGGCGGAACATCGACACGATCAACGCCTTCAGCGCGATGGTGGCTGCACGGATGGGGATGGAAGATGCCCTGGCCGCTTATGACTCCGTGTGGCGGGATGATGTGCGTGGCCGCACCGTCGGAGAGGGCGATGTCCTCGACCTCGGCGGGACTCGTCTGCAAATTCTCGAGACGCCCGGACATTCTTCCTGCTCGATCGCCGCTTACGAACCGGAAGGAAAGACGCTGTTCCCTTCGGACGCCGCAGGCATTCCCTACGGAGACACCCTGATCACGTCCGGCAATTCGAATTTTACCCGGTATCAGCGGAGTCTCGAGAAGATGAGCCGGTTGCCGGTCTCCCGCCTGTGCGCCGATCACTACGGCTATGTTACGGGCGATGAGGCGGCGGGATTCATCGATGCAAGCATCGAAACGGCCCGTTCGATGCGGTCGTTCATGGAGGATGCCTACCGGCGCAACGGTTCCGTTGAAGGGGCGGTCGAGGAAATGATCCGGATCTTCTACGATGCGAAAAACGATTACTTCCTGGCCGAAGAGATCATGCGGGGGGTCTACGCCCAAATGGTGCGACACGTCTCGGCGGCGGCAAATCCGGCGGCGGGCGCACTCCCTACAGGCGCTGCCAGAGGATCAGCGGGCGGATGAAGAAGGACATTTTCTCCTGAGGATCGAAGATTCGCCGGAACACGCTCCGGTGAAATTCCATCGCCGCATGGAAGCCCGCTGCGCGATGGCTCGTCCCGCCTTTGCCGCGGTCCGCGGATCAGCAGAGGACCTCGAGCCGGATGTTGTCGTCGACGATCGAAGCGCGAACGGCGCCGCCCTGCATCAAACGCCCGAAGAGAACCTCGTCCACGAAGAAGTTCTTGATCTTGTCCTCGATCAGCCGCGAGATCTCCCGCGCCCCGAGGGCGGCTGAATAGCCCTTGTCCGCAAGCCACTCGTACACCGCCGCATCGGTTTCGATCTGGACCTTCTTTTCTTTCAGCATCTCCTGAAAATCGCAAAGCTGCTTTTTGACGATGTCGACGACGACCGCCTTATCCAGATCGTTGAACGTGACGATTCCGTCGAGGCGGTTGCGAAATTCCGGTGAGAAGATCCGTTTCACCGCGTCGGATATCGCCTGCCGGCTGACCCTGCGTTCGCCGAATCCCATCTGGGGCTTCCCGATGTCGCGTGCGCCGGCGTTCGACGTCATGATGAGGATGACGTTGCGGAAGTCCGCCTTGCGGCCGTTGTTGTCCGTGAGCGTCGCGTAGTCCATCACCTGAAGAAGCGTATTGAAGATGTCCGCATGCGCCTTTTCGATTTCGTCCAGCAGCAGCACCGCATGGGGGGTTTTTCGGATCGCCTCCGTCAGGAGTCCGCCCTCCTCGTACCCGACGTAGCCCGGAGGGGCGCCGACCAGCCGGGATACCGTGTGCTTTTCCTGATACTCCGACATGTCGAAGCGATGAAGGGGGACGACCATTGCCTGCGCGAGCTGCCTCGCCAATTCGGTCTTTCCCACGCCCGTCGGTCCCGCGAAGAGTAGGGACGCGATCGGTTTCTGGCGGTCCTGGAAACCCGCCCGGGATCGACGGATGGCCTGCACCACCTTTTCAATGGCCTGATCCTGCCCGAAGATCTTCGTCCTCAGCGAAGAGTCGAGATCCTTCAACTGGGCCGTTTCCGAAACGGAAACCGATTTTTCCGGGATGCGCGCGATCCGGGCGACGACCGCCTCGATGTCGCGCGGCTTGATGGTGACGGTTCCCTCCTCAAGACGGTACAGGCAGGTGCGGGCGGCGGCCTCATCGATGGCGTCGATGGCCTTGTCGGGCAGATGGCGGTCGTTGATATGGCGGGCGGTGAGCTCCGCTGCGGCGTGCAGCGCCTCGTCGGTGTACACGACGCCGTGGTAGGCCTCATACTTGCCTTTCAGGCCGCGAAGAATCTTGTAGGTGTCTTCGACGGTCGGCTCAGGAATCTCGATTGGCTGAAAACGCCGGGAAAGGGCGCGGTCCTTTTCGAAGACCTTACGGTACTCCTCGTGCGTCGTTGAGCCGATGCAGCGGATCTTTCCGGAGGTGAGAGCCGGTTTGAGAATATTGGAGGCGTCGAGGGTGCCTCCCGACACGGAACCCGCCCCCACGATCGTGTGGATCTCGTCAATGAAAAGGATGACGTTCTTGAGCCGGGTCAGCTCGGAAATGATCGATTTGAGACGCTGCTCGAAGTCGCCGCGGAATTTCGTCCCCGCGAGGAGCGAACCCATATCCAGAGAATAGATCCTGGCGTTCTTCAGGGGTCTGGGCACCTTGTCCTGCGCGATGAGCTGCGCGAGTCCCTCGGTGATCGCCGTTTTGCCGACGCCCGCGTCGCCGACGTGGATGGGATTGTTCTTGAACCGGCGGCACAGCACCTGGAGCGTGCGCTCGAGGATGTCTTCGCGGCCGATGACCGGCTCGAGCTCTCCCTCCCTGGCTTTGCGGACCAGTTCCACCGTAAAGGCCGACAGGGCTTTCGTCTGCCGCCCTTCTTTTTCGGCCGTCTCATCCGTCCCGGGGGCGTCTTCCCTTTCCGGTTGGACCGGGATGACGGAAGTGCCGTGCGAGACGTAGTTCAGGAGATCCATCTTGGTGATGCCTTCGCGGGTCAGGAAATGCGCCGCGGAGGATTCCTTTTCATCCATCATGGAAATCAGGATGTCCCCGATGTCGAGCTCCTTCTTCTGTGCGGAAATCGTGTGAAAAACGGCGCGTTCGATCACGCTCTGGAAACCGGTGCTCTGAACGGGGTCCTTCTCTTCGGCGGTTTTCGTCATCTTTTCGCGGAAGAAGTCTTCGATCTTTTCACGGAGGTCTTCGACGTCGCCTCCGCAACGGAGGATGATCTCCTTGGGGGTGTCGAAATACAGGGAAGCAAAAAGGACATGTTCCGGCGTCAGATATTCGTGTTCACGAGCCTTCGCCTCCGTATAGGCGGCTCGCAGAATCGCATTGAGCTCTTCGTTTACCTTCATAGATGATTCTCTTTCCATCGCTGTTGCCTGTCTCCTATGCTTCTTCACAACTGCAGCGGAGCGGGAAGTTGTTCTGCCTGGCAAGCTGGTGAACCTGGGAGATCTTGGTCACGGCAATGTCATAGATGAAAACGCCGCAAATTCCCCGGCCGCCCCGGTGCACATCCAGCATGATCTTCGTCGCTTCCGCCGCCGTTTTGTGAAAGATCTTCATCAAAATGTCCACCACGAATTCCATGGTTGTGAAGTGGTCGTTGTGAATGATCACACGATACATCTTCGGTTCATCGAATCCGGTTTCGGAGGAGCCGGCCGGCTCTTCGGAGGAAAACGGGTTCTGCATGGTCATAGAGGACATCCAGGATCTTTTCCTCATATTAAGCATTGAGGATCAAAATGACAAGGCCCTGAAAAGACCCCTTTCCGGGGGCTCATTCCGAGGGTTTCGTTGACTTTTGCCCGGGTCGAAGATAGAGTGAAACCCTCAAAGAAAACCCACGCAGGACGTCCGATGCAAAGCAGATCTCGTCTCTTCTCAGGATGGCACCTTTCCCTGCTGTTTCTCGTGATTTTCCTGGGGGTCCCGTCGGCGCTCCTCGCCGACTGGACCCCGCTGGCGATGCGTCTTGCGGCGGACGGTTTCGATGAGAAGGCCGTGCAGGAGCTTTTCCTGCGGCCGGAGGTACGTTTCGACCCGAACGCCATGTCCTCGAAGATCGATGCCCTCCTGCGGGTGCGGTCGGCGTTCCGCGACAGAGACAGTGCGGCTCGGCCTTCGGGCGTCAAAAAGGGGTATCTGCGGGCTCACGTCATCGCCTACGCCAGGATGTACGCTTCCCGGCATCGCGCGATTCTCGAGGATGTCCGGAAGGTCTACGGCGTCCCCAAGGAGATCGTCGTCGCGATCCTCCTGATCGAGACGCGTCTCGGCCGCTACATGGGTGAGCGGAGCGTCTTCAATTCCCTGGCGAGCATGGCCCGCTCCGGTGATTTTGCGCTGGTGCAGCCCCATCTGTCGCGGTCCTCCCTGACAGCCGAAGACATCGAATTCGCGCAGGGAAAGTGCCGCCAAAAGGCGGACTGGGCGTATGAAGAACTCAAGGCGCTGCTTGTCTATGCGCGAAATTGCGGTTTGGATCCGCTGACGATCCGGGGTTCCGTTTACGGGGCCCTCGGTCTTTGCCAGTTCATGCCGACGAGCATCCGGGATTTCGGCGTCGACGGCGACCGCGATGGGCAGATTGATCTCTTTTCGCAGGAGGACGCCCTGCACAGCATCGCCAATTATCTCCGGGGCCACGGCTGGAAGGCAGAGATGAACCTCGAGGAGCAGCGGAGAGTGATCTTCGACTACAACAACAGCACCATTTACGTGAATACGGTTCTTGCCATCGCGGCAAGACTCAAGGATCGTATCTGAGGAGAAGCGGTTCAACGCGCGGTCAGGTCGCCATCCGCAGAACCTTCGCGCCCCGGATGCGCCCGATCTTCAAATCGATCAGAGCGCGGTTGGCCTGATCCAGAGGGTATTCCTCCACCTGCGGCCGGATCGGGATCGCGGCCGCGAGTTCCAGAAACTCCGCGATATCTCTCCGCGTCACATTGGCAACCGAGCTCATTTCCTTTTCCATCCATAAGTGGGCGGGATAATCCAGCCGCAGCAGTTCCACCTGGTCGCCCTTTTCCTTCCGGATTGCGTTGACGACGAGCCTGCCCCCGCTGCGGAGATTCCGGAGGGCCTCCACGACGGGCCGCCACGCCGGGGTTGTATCGATGATCGCCTGAAGCTTCTCCGGCGCTGTTTCGCCGGTCTCTCCGGCCCAGGCGGCGCCGAGATCGAGGGCAAACCGGCGTTCTTCTTCGCGACGGGCGAATACGAAAATCTTCGTCCGCGGATGAAGGTGACGGACCATCATCAGGACGAGGTGGGCGGAGGCGCCGAAACCCGTCAAACCTAGGGGCTGGCCGTCGTCGAGATTCGCCAGGCGCAGCGACCGGTAGCCGATCGCCCCCGCGCAGAGAAGCGGCGCCGCCTCTGCATCGGAGAAGAGGGGAGGAATCGGGTAAGCAAAGGCCTCGGGAACGACGATATATTCGGCGTACCCGCCGTTCCTGTCCCTGCCGGTGGCACGGAAACCGGGGCAGAGATTCTCCCGTCCGCCCCGGCAGTATTCGCAGGATCCGCAGGCGGAAAAAATCCACCCGACGCCGACGCGCTCGCCGATTCCGTAAAGGGATGCCGCGCTTCCCAGGGCGTGGACAGTCCCGACAACCTGATGGCCCGGAATAACCGGGAGTACGGGCGGCGCGGTCCGTCCTTCGATTTCGTCGAGCTCCGTGTGGCAGACTCCGCAGGCCGTTACGCGGATAAGGATTTCCCCGGTTGCCGGTGCCGGTTCCGGCAGATCGCACATCTCCAAGGGGTTCGATTCGCGGCGCAGGTCGGAAATCTTCCTGAGGACCATGGCTTTCATGACGGTTCGTCTCCTATATCCCACAGAAGCATCATTTCTATTGAATCACAAGGCGACTTTTTCGGCAATCGCATTGAAACTCTCCGGAGCGAGCTCCTGATAATCTTTGATCCCCAAGGAAGGGATCTTGAACATCATTCGTTCCCTTACCCCCCGACAAGCCGCTGAGAATGCGCTCGCTGCCGGATTTGCACCCTTTACAGAAGAAGGGGAAAGACATACGATTCGCTGAAAGGAACTACAGAATGCAGGGAGGTGCGGGTCATGGAACTGAAGAAATATTTCGACGAGCATGCGGGCTTCGGCGTCCTGGCGACGGCCGATGCGAAGGGAGCGGTGAACGCCGCCGTCTACGGGCGGCCCCATTTTGAAGAAGCGGACGACGTCCTCCTGTTCATCATGCGCGATCGCCTTTCCCACGCCAACCTTCAGGAGAATCCCGCCGCCGCCTACCTGTTCCGGGAGGAAGGGGAGGGATATCGCGGAAAACGTCTCGCCCTTACGAAAATCGGCGAGGAGAAGGACAGCCCGCGCATCGAAGAGATCCGCCGCAGGAGGCATGAAGGTTCCGGAGCAGACGGCGGCGGCAAATATCTCGTGCGGTTTCGCGTCGACAACATTCGCCCCCTCGTCGGCGAAGGGGAGTGACGGCGATGGAAAAGATCAGGATCGGCCTCAGCCGGTGCCTCCTCGGGGACAACGTCCGTTACGACGGGGGAAACCGGCAGGATCGCTACATCACCGATACCCTTGGCAGGTATTTTGAATGGGTTCCTGTCTGCCCGGAAGTGGAGTACGGGCTGCCCGTGCCGCGGGAGGCGATGCGCCTCGTCGGCGATCCCGCTTCGCCGCGTCTGGTGACGGTGCGCAGCGGAATCGACCACACGGAGGGCATGCGGAAATGGGCCGAACGGAAACTGGATGAACTGGCGGGAGAGGGGCTGCTCGGCTTCATCTTCAAGGGCAAGTCCCCGAGCTCGGGAATGGCGGCGGTCAAGGTCTACTCGGCGGCGGGAACGGCACGGAAGGCGGGTGTAGGGATCTTTGCGAGCCTCTTCATGAAACGTTTCCCCCTGATCCCCTGCGAGGAGGATGGGAGGCTGCACGATCCCGCCCTGCGGGAGAATTTCATCGAGAGGATCTTCGTCTTCAAACGCTGGACCGACGCCTGGCGTGCGGGGCGCTCTTTGCGGACGCTCGTCGATTTCCACAGCGACCACAAACTGCTGATTCTGGCGCACAGTCCCGCCCACCTTTCAAAACTGGGCCGTCTCGTCGCAAACCCTGATCGCCGGCCGCTGCGGGAGATTGCCACGGAATACATCGCCCTTCTCATGGAGGCGTTGAAGCTGACCGCGACGGCGCGGAAGAACACGAACGTGCTTCAGCACATGGCGGGCTATTTCAAGAAGAACCTCGACACCGCCGACAAGGAAGAGCTGCTCGCGACCATTGAAGACTACCATCGGGGACTGCTCCCCCTCATCGTTCCGGTCGTTCTCCTGCAGCACTACGTGCGGATGTTTGACGAACCGTACCTCACGCGCCAGGTCTATCTGCATCCCCATCCGCTGGAGTTGATGCTGCGCAACCACGTGTGATTCTGAAGCGGCGCCATTCCAAGCGGATCGATACGAAAAGTGATTCCAGAGACCCTGGATTCCCGCTTCCGCGGGAATGACAGAAAGAGAGATGGATTTCCGCCTGCGCGGGAATGACACCCTTCGACGAGCTCAGGATGACGAGAACGGGGATAACGGAAAATCCACGACTGTTACCCCCGCGAACGCGGGGGTCCAGCTCTCTGGTTACGCGCCGGATGCGGCAGGCGAAGGCTCAAGGCACTGGATTCCCGCCTGCGCGGGAATGACAAGAACGGAAGTTGCTTCGGCTTTGCTCGGAACGAACTCCACGACGCGGCGATCTCGTTCCTCAGGATTCGTTGCGGAGGCCCTCCCGGCAGCGGAGAACGAGGGTGACGAGGGCGGGGAAATTCCCCGCGCGTTCCGCGGCATCCAGGAGGTTTGCGACGCCGGGCGGGATGTGGCGGCGGAATTCGGGGAGGTTTTTTTTCAGCGCCAGGCAGCCGTAAGCACCCAGGGCCTGCAACAGCCTCTGCACGGATGCCATGTAGAAGAGTCGCCGGAAATCCGGCCAGGGGCGCGGATCGCCGAGGTCATGGTAGGACCGCAGCAGGGCCTCCCGCTGCTCCGGTTCGAAAGCGACGTAGGGGTCGTAGAGAAGCGAGCCCAGGTCATAAAGCGGGTTTCCGATCCGCATCCCCTGAAAATCGATGAGAACAGGGCTGCCCGAACGGATCATCACGTTCTGGGACTGCAGGTCGCGGTGAACAAGCCCCGGCGGTCCGGCAAGAAGCGCGTCCGAGAGATCCCTTAGTTCGTCACCCAAGGCACCGCGCAACAGGACGGCGGCGTCGATCCCGCAGACGTCCCGGACGAAATTCTCCAGGAAATAGTCCTGTTCCCATCGGTAGAGTTCCGGAGAAAAGCCCTCCATCGTCGGGACTCCGCGTCGGCGAAACTCCTCCAGCGGGAAGGTATGAAGCCGGTGCGCGATCCGGAGCGTCTCCGCGTAGAGGCAGATTCTTTCGTCGCCCGATTCCTTCGCCAGGGACTCAAGGCTTCGGTTGCCCAGATCTTCCAGAAGGACGAAACGCCGATCGGAATCGGCGGCGAGTATCCGCGGTACGGGGATGCCGATCGAAGCAAGAAATCGGCCGATCGGCTCCCAGACGGCGTTCTCGCGTCTCGACAGCTCGTAACGCATGAAGACAAAGACACCGGCATCCCCGGCCTGGACCCTCCAATAGGCGCGGTCCGAGCCTCGCGCGGCGAATGGCTCGAGGCCGATGACTGTCGCGTCGGCGGCGGGAAGGACCTGCGCGATCCATTCGCGGACGGCGTCCCCCGGCAACGGGTTTGCCTGTCTCCGCTGCGGTCCTTTCGGATTCAACTGCGCGTATTCCTCGGGGCTGCCGATATCTCGCCAGGAACCCTCGTCGATGAGGACGCCGGCAACGGAGCCGGGCGATTCGCGGATCGCCCGGAGGAAGCCTTCGACGACGGATTCGATCCTGCCCGGAATCAGACGATTGAGGAAGCGTCTCCGGATCATGCAGATTCCCGTGAACTGGCAGCGCTGACGTCCGGGATTTCCCAGCCTCCCCCGCAGGTCGCAGACAGCGTCCGTTTCGTCGATCGACACGTTCAGGAGAGGTCCCTCGCTCCGTAGAACGAGCGATGCCTCGGCGCTGTTCCGCATGTGCGCTTCGATCAGCGGCGCCAGCGGAAGGTCCGTCAGGATGTCGCCGTTGTAGACGAGGAGCATTTCCTCCGCGCCGAGGAGGTCTTCGATGTTCTTGAGGCCCCCTCCGGTGTCGAGGAGCGTCGGTTCGTGGCGGAAGGTGATCGGAACGCCGCGCCAGCGGCTGTCGGGGAATGCCCTGTCGTAAGCCTCGGCGCGGTGATGGGTATTGACGATGAAGCGTTCCACGCCCACGCCCAGGAGGTGGTCCATCGCGTAGGTGATGAGGGGACGGCCGCCGACGGGCAGCAGGGGTTTGGGGCAATCGTCGGTCAGGGGCCGCATCCGCATGCCCAGTCCCGCTCCGAGGAGAAACGCCGTCCGAAGGTCCTGCCGTTCCTTCATCGGTTCGCCCCCTCCTTTCTGCCGAATGCCGGGTCGATCCGCACCATGGCGACGACGAGGAAGCTGGGCAGCGTCGTCAGCATCACCCAGAGGAAGAACCATCGGTAACCCATCAGCTCCTGCAGCCAGCCGCTGAACATCGCGGGGATCATCATGCCGAGGGCCATGATGCCGGTCGAGATCGCGTAGTGGACCGTCTTGTAGGGCCCTTCGGAGACCATGATCATGTACATGGTGTAGGCGGTGAACCCGAAGCAGTAGCCGCACTGCTCCAGGGCGCTGGCGGCGTTGATGAGATGGAAATCCTTCGGCATCGCCTAGGAGAGCCAGACGAAGACGAGGTCCGGCAGGTGCATCGCCACGACCATGGGCCAGATCCAGAAGCGCAGCCCCTGGCGGGAAATGACGTAGCCGCCGATCAATCCCCCGGCCATCAGCGCGACGGCGCCCACCGTCCCGTAGACGATTCCCACTTCGCTGGTCGTGAGACCGAGGCCTCCCTTTGTCCTCGGGTCGAGGAGAAAGGGGGCGACCATCTTGACGAGCTGCGTCTCCGCCAGGCGGTACAGGAAGAAGAAGGCGAGGACCGCGAGGATATCCTTCCGCTGGAAGAAAAGGGCGATCATCCGGAAGTATTCGGAAGAGACCTTCCCGGAGTGCCTCTGAAAGGTTGGCCGGTCGGCGGCAGGGTAGGGGAGGACAAAGAGATGGTAAAGGCACAGGGAGGCAAAGACCGCCGCTGCGAGGAAGAAGGCGACGGACCAGGCGCTGGCGACGGACCAGCCCTTCGCCTCGAGGCTCCCGGCGAGGATGACGAGGCCTCCCTTGGCCGCGATCGTGGCAATCCGGTAGAAGATCGTGCGGACGCCGACGAACTCGGCCTGCCGGCGCTGCGAAAGGCCCAGCATGTAGAATCCGTCCGCGGCGATGTCGTGGGTGGCGGAGCTGAAGGCCATGATCCAGAACATGGCAAGCGTGTAGCGGAAAAAACTCGGTGCCGGGATGGTCAGCGCCACGCACGCAAACGAAGCCCCGACGATAACCTGCATGGCCACGATCCAGAAGCGCTTCGTCCGGAACATCTCGACGAAGGGACTCCAGAGCGGCTTGATGACCCAGGGCAGATAGAGCCAGCTCGTGTAGAGGGCGATATCCGTATTCGAGATCCCCAGGCGCTTGTAGAGGACGACGGACACGATCATGGCGATGATGTAGGGGATGCCCTCGGCCACGTAGAGGGAGGGAACCCAGAGCCACGGGTTGCGGCGGGGAGGAGTCGGAGAGCCGGATTCGTTCGGGATCGTCGTCTTCAATACAGTTTCCTCAGTTCGGCGCCGCGGAAGTAGTGAAGGAGAATGCGTTCGGCGGAAATCCCCGCATCCGCCATCGCGGCCGCCCCGATCTGGCAGAAACCGACGCCGTGGCCCCATCCGCCTCCTTGAAAGACAAAGCGGACAGGTACGCCGGCGGCATCGCGCTCGGCATCGACAACAAAGGCGCTGCTGTACAGGTGAGACGGCGACAGCCAGCGCCGGATCTCCAGCTCCTTGCCGACGGTCACGGTTTCCTTTGTGCCGGCGATGCGCAGAAGCCGGATCCGGCCGGAGGGCCCGCGTTGCAGCGGTTCGATCTCCATAAGACATCCGAAATCGATCCCGGATTTTTCCCTGAGGATTTCTTCGATCTGTTCCCGTTCGTAAGAAACACGCCAGCGGAAGAAGTCCGCCGTCGGCCGGTCGGAGTCGTTGAGGACCCGCGAGAGAAGCTTCTCTGCCGACGTATTGCAGTAGGCGGCGGGTTTTGCCGTCAGCCACCTGCGAGCCTCCTCTTCCGTCCGAAGCGGGGCGTAATCCGCGGGGGCATCGCCGATGCTCTGCAGATAGGGAATCGCCGTGTCGTCCCAGGCCGTCTCGAAGCGTTCCGTAATGCCGCCGCAGGCCTTGGAATAGCGGGCGTCGCAGATCTCGCCGTCGGAGACGAGGAAGACCCCGGATGTGGCGCGGACGGCGTCCGCGGCCCCGCCGGACACAAATGGTCCGGTCCCCCGATAACGCTGGCAGTGGTCGTCGGCGCAGACGTCGAACCCGTCGTGGTCTTCCTTTTCGTACCAACGAATGCAGGGGCTTTGAGGGTTTGTCCACGCCTCGGAGACGGCGGGACGGGCGCGTTTCCCGGCGCGCTGCAAGGCGGCCATCAGCCAGCTTCGGGATACGATCGCATGGGCCTTGAGGAATTCCGCCGGCGCTTTCGCGTTCATCTCCGAGGAAATGACGCTGACGAGATACTCTTCCAGCGGGAGGATGTTGACGGCCCGGAGGGCGCCGTCGGGGCGCGTGGAGAACTCCATGGTTCCGGCGTAGGCGAGATCGCGGTCCTGGCGCCAGTGGAAATCGGCGCCGACCGTCACCCCGTGCAGAAGCGTCGTCGCCCGCCCCAGCGGCTCGATGCGGATGCGGGGAACTTCGATGCGAAGACTTTCCTCGGGAAAAGCAAGACAGACCCGTTCTCCGGCGGGTGAGGCCTGGAAAGGCCCATCGATGGTCCGTCCGTCTTCAAGCCGGGCCGGTCCCAAAAGACGGCCGCTGATCTCGCGACGTCCGTCGAGGAGGCCCACGCGGATGAAAGGCTGCTGCAGGGACATCATCGCTCCTTCCTGCGGTAGGAAGACACTGCGGCTGCTATACCTGCGGCGGCGGGGCTTGTCAATCTCCCGCATGGGGTAAAACACCTAGGCCGACGGCGCGATCGCCTCTTTCAGTGAGCGTAGGTAGGCGGCAAGTCGTTCGTGGAGCTTGCCGCCCGCGCTCTCCTCGTCGACGAGACGGGCGATGGCGCTTCCGACGACGACGGCGTCGGCAAAGCCGGCAAAGAGGGCCGCCTGGGCCGGGTCCGAGATTCCGAAGCCGACCGCGACGGGCAGGCGGCTGACGCTGCGGATCCGAGCGACATCCTTCCGCACCGAGGAGATCTCCGGCTTGGCCGTGCCGGTGACGCCGGTGATCGAGACATAATAGAGGAATCCCGACGCCTTTCCGGCAATCCTCTGCAGGCGGTCGTCAGGGGTCGTGGGTGTGACGAGCGAAATGAAATCCATGCCGGCGCTGTCCGTGTGCCGGCGCAGAGCCGCGGCCTCTTCATGGGGAAGGTCGACGACGAGGATCCCGTCGGCGCCGGCTGAGGATGCCGCCCTGACGAAGCGTTCTTCGCCCATGCGGAAGATGGGATTGTAATAGCCGAAGAGGACGATCGGAATCTCGGTCCGCCTGCGGAGCTTTGCAACCGTGTCGATGATGGCAGTCAGCGTAACCCCGCGGTTCAGGGCGCGGCGGAAGGCCGCTTGGAGAATCGGCCCGTCGGCGGTCGGATCGGAGAAGGGGACGCCGATCTCGATGATGTCCGCCCCGGCGCGTTCCATGGTGAGAACGAGCTCCTGCGTTTCGTCCAGCGAGGGATCTCCGGCGGTCAGGTAGGCGACAAGGGCGGCGCCGCCTTTTCTGCGTTGCTCGGCAAAGGTCTTTTCAATTCTTTTCATGGGTCGGGTTCCCTCCTTCCGACATGGCGCCGGCATCCTTGTCGCCGCGGCCGGACAGATTGACGATGATAACGCGGTCGCGTCCCATGCCGGGGGCGGTCTTGATCGCATAAGCGACGGCATGCGCGCTTTCCAGCGCCGGCACGATTCCCTCCAGACGCGAAAGCCGGAAGAAGGCCTCGCGGGCTTCCGCATCCGTCACCGTCGTGTAGACCGCGCGGCCCGTCGCGTGCAGATAGCAGTGCTCCGGCCCTACGCCGGGGTAATCGAGGCCTGCGGCTGCGGAATAGGCGTCGTGGATCTGGCCGTGCTCGTCCTGCAGGACAAAGGTCTTCGCACCGTGGAGGACGCCCACGGAACCTCTCGTGATGCTGGCGGCATGCCTTCCCGTATCCAGGCCTTCGCCCGCCGCCTCCACGCCGACCATCCCCACTCCGACGTCGCCGCGAAAGGCATGGAAGAGCCCCATCGCATTGCTTCCGCCGCCGATGCAGGCGATGATGAGGTCCGGGAGCCTTCCCTCGCGGGAGAGGATCTGGCGGCGTGCCTCGCGGCCGATGACGCTCTGAAAATCGCGGACCATCCGCGGGTAGGGGTGGGGCCCGGCCGTCGTGCCGATGACGTAGTAGGTGTCCCGCACGCGGGCGACCCAGTGGCGCATGGCCTCATTCATGGCGTCCTTGAGGGTGGCCGTACCCGCGGAGACGGGAACCACCTCCGCCCCGAGGATCTTCATCCGTGTCACATTCGGGGCCTGCCTGCGGATGTCCTCTTCTCCCATGAAGATGCGGCACTCCATACCGAAGAGAGCGGCGACGGTCGCGGTGGCGACGCCGTGCTGGCCGGCCCCCGTTTCCGCAATCACCCGGCCTTTTCCCATCCAGCGGGCGAGGAGGGCCTGGCCGAGCGTGTTGTTCAACTTGTGCGATCCCGTATGGACGAGGTCTTCGCGTTTCAGATAGATCTTCGCGCCGCCGAGGGATTCCGAGAGGCGCCGGGCTGGATAGAGGGGCGTCTCGCGGCCTGCATAGTCGCGCAAGAGGCCCCGAAGCTCTGCGCGGAAGCCGCGGTCGCGGGCCGCCTCGCCGTAGGCGTTCTCCAGTTCGACAAGCGCCGTCATCAGGGTTTCGGGCGCATAGCGGCCGCCGAAGATGCCGAAATGACCTTTGTGGTCGGGCAAACTCTTCTTCATCACAAATCTCCTTGATCGAAATTCTTGCGTCCCGCCGGGGAGGCGGAGGGACCGCCTTCGGCCGGAAGGCTGCAAAAGACGGGGCGCGTTACCTCGGTTTTCCGGCTATGGACCGCCCGGATGAGTTCCTTCATCTTGTTGTGGTCCTTGCGTCCCGGGGAACGTTCCACACCGCTGGCGATATCCACCGCATCGGGCCTGACGCCGCGGAGGGCCTCCTCGATGTTACCGGGATGCAGGCCTCCGGCCAGGATCAGACGGAAGCGGCGGCCGATTTCCCGGGCGGCGCTCCAGTCGGCCGTCTTGCCGGTTCCTCCACGGAGGCCGCGTGTCCTCCCGTCCACCAGAAAGGCGCGGACCGGATAATCCTGCAGGAGTTCCGCGTCGGCCTCCTGTTCCTCTGAGACGGCCTTGATGAGGATCGAAGACGGAAAGGCGCGGCAGTAGGAAGGCGATTCGTCTCCGTGAAACTGCAGGAGATCGAGCCGGCAGATTTTTTGTATGGCCTTGACTTCCTCAACGTCCCGATTGACGAACACGCCGACGCGCCGGACCGTTTTCAGGCGGGCGGATATCGCCGCGGCCGCTTCCGGCTCGATGTACCGCGGACTTGTTTCGGCGAAGATGAATCCGACGGCATCGGCGCCGAAGGCCTCGGCGGCGAGCGCATCTTCGACGTTCGTGATTCCGCAGATCTTGATTTCTGTCATCGTCCCACCAGTTCCTTCAATTTCTCCGCCGGATGGGAGGCCCGCATCAGGCTCTCGCCGATCAGAAAGGCGCGGATCCCGGCGGACCGCAGGCGGTCGATATCGGACCGGCTGCGGATGCCGCTTTCGCTCACCACCGTGACGCCTGCGGGTATTTCCGCGGCCAGATCGGCGCTTGTCTGGAGGTCCGTCTGGAAGGTGCGCAGGTTGCGGTTGTTGATGCCGATCAGCGTGGCGCCGGCCGCGACCGCGAATTCAAGATCACGCCGGTCGTGAACCTCGACGAGGGCGGCCATGCCGAGCCGCGCGGCGAGTTCCCGGTATGCCGTGAGATCGCGCTTCAACACCGCCGCGATCAGCAGGACGGCGTCCGCTCCCGCAGCCCTGCTTTCAACGACCTGCCAGGGATCGAGGATGAAGTCCTTCCGGAGAAAGGGGAGTCCGACGGCGGCCTTCACAATGCGCAAATGCGACAGACGCCCACCGAAGAATGCCGAATCCGTGAGAACGGAGATGGCGGCTGCACCGGCCTGTTCGTAAATCCGCGCCATGCGCAGGGGAGAGAATCTTTGCTGCAGCAGGCCCGCGGACGGCGATTTCTTCTTGATCTCGGCGATGATCGCCGTGTCGGCCTGCAAAAGGGAACGGCGAAAATCCCGGCAGGGCGGGAGGAATTCGAGGCCCTCTTCGATCTTTGCCCGCGACAGACGCTTTTTGCGCCGGTCGACTTCGCGGCGTTTTACTTCGAGAATCCTGTCGAGATAGGTTTCCATAAGCTGAATATCTCCACTGTCTTGCCGGCCGTTCAAAAATGCCTGGATGCAAGGCTCCCGAAATCCTGAGCCCTGAGGCGTACTGGATGTACGTCGAAGGGTGAGGGGTGAGGGGAACGCTGCAGACGGGCGTTTTTCAACAGACCGGCCCTCAGCTATGACTGACCTCCACCAGCTTCCTCAGCTTCTGCAGGGCGGCGCCGCTGTCGATCGACTCCTTCGCCAGCGCCAGGCCCTCCTGCAGCGTCGAGGCCTTGTCTCCTGCCATGATGGCCAGCGCGGCGTTCAGCAGGACAACGTTGCGCGCGGCGGAAACGCCGTCTCCCATCAGGACGGACTGGGCGATTTCGGCGTTCCGGGCGGCGTCGCCGCCGCGGATGGCATCGAGATCGTAACGTTCGCCGAAGATCTCCGCCGCATCGATATCGAAGGTCCGGAGGAGCCCGTCCTGAAGTTCGGTTACCCTGGTCTTCCCCGTTACGGTGGCCTCGTCGAGGCCGTCGCTGCCATAGACGACGAAGGCGTGGCGCGTGCCCAGGTTCCGCAGTACCCCGGCGAACATTTCCGTCAAACGGGCGTCGAAGACGCCGAGGAGCTGCGCCGTCGCGCCGGCGGGATTCGTCAGCGGGCCGAGCATGTTGAAGATGGTGCGGATGCCGATCTCGCGGCGCGGGCCGGCCGCGTGCTTCATGGCGCTGTGCAGACCCTGGGCGAACAGAAAGCCGATGCCCGCCTCCCGGATGCACTCTTCGACGATCTCCGGCGGCGCGGCGATGTTGACGCCCATCGCTTCGAGGACGTCGGCGCTGCCGCAACTGCTGGAAACGGCGCGGTTGCCGTGCTTGGCAACGGTCAGGCCGGCCCCGGCAACGACCAGGGCGGCCGTGGTGGAGATGTTGAAGGTGTGGCGGCCATCGCCGCCGGTTCCGCAGGTGTCGACCACCGTCGATGCGCAGGGGTCGATGCGGGTCGCCTTCTGCCGCATGACCCGGGCCGCTCCGGTCAACTCCTCAACCGTCTCGCCCTTGATCCGCAAAGCCGTGATGAAAGCGGCGATTTGTGCCGGAGTTGCGGCCCCTTCCATGATTTCCTTCATGCTGTCCATCATCTCCCGCTCGCCGAGGTTCTCCCCGGCGGCGACCTTCGCAATCGCTTCCCGTATCATGCTGCAACCTCCTGCTTCGAAATGGAATCAAGGAAATTCCGGATGATCCTCTTCCCCTTCGGGGTGAGAATCGATTCCGGGTGAAACTGGATGCCTTCGACGGGGTAGTCCCGGTGGCGCAATCCCATGATCTCTCCTTCCTCCGTATCGGCGCTGACGGTCAGGCATTCGGGGAGGGACTCCCGCTCCACGAGAAGAGAGTGGTAGCGGCCGGCCTCGAAGGGGGAGGGGAGGCCGCGGAAGATCGTCCGGCCGTCGTTGCGGATCGGCGAGGTCTTGCCGTGCATGATCCGACGGGCGCGGACGACCCTGGCACCGAAGGCGTGGCCGATCGCCTGGTGACCCAGGCAGACGCCGAGGATGGGGACGCGGTCGTGGAAGCGGCGGATCACGTCGACGGAGATCCCGGCCTTTTCGGGGGAGCAGGGGCCGGGAGAGATGACAATCGCCGCCGGCGACAGCGCGCCGATAGCGTCAAGGGAAATAGCGTCGTTGCGGTATACGGCGACCTCGGCCCCCAGCATGCCGAAATACTGGACCAGGTTGTAGGTAAAGGAATCGTAGTTGTCGATGACGAGGATCATGTTCTCACCCCCTGCATTCTTCGAGGCCGGAGGCCGCCATCCCGATCGCCCGGAACATGGCTTCGGCCTTGTTCTGCGTCTCCCGGAGTTCCGCGTCCGGGTCGGAATCCGCGACGATCCCGGCGCCGGTCTGGATGAAGATCCGGCCCTTCTGGATCAGGAGGCTGCGGATGGTGATCCCCAGATCCATGTTCCCGTTGAAACTCAGGTAGCCGACGGCGCCGCCGTAGGGGCCGCGGCGCAGGCCCTCAAGCTCTTCGATGATCTCCATCGCCCGCACCTTCGGCGCGCCGGAGAGGGTCCCGGCGGGGAAGGTTGCCCGGAGGACGTCGAAGGCGTCCTTTCCGTCTGCAAGCTGCGCCTGGATATGCGAGACGAGGTGCATGACATGCGAATAGCGCTCGACGGCCATGAACTGGCCGACCTGGACACTCCCCGTCTTCGCGATCCGCCCGAGGTCGTTCCGGCCGAGATCGACGAGCATGACGTGCTCGGCGCGTTCCTTGGGGTCCCGCAGCAGTTCGTCGGCGAGGTGGCGGTCTTCCTGTTCGGAGCCGCCCCTCTTCCTCGTTCCCGCAATGGGCCGCAGTTCCACGTTGCCGTTTTCCAAACGGACCATGGCTTCGGGCGACGACCCGATGAGGTAGCTCTCCCCGAAGCGGAAAAAGAACATGTAGGGAGACGGATTGATGAAGCGCAGCGCCCGGTAAAGGCAGACGGGATCGACGGGGCAGTCCGTTGAGAATCTCTGCGACAGGACCACCTGGATGACGTCGCCGGCCAGAATGTATTCCCTTGCCCGCGAGACCATGGCGCGGAAGGCCTCCGGAGAGGTCTTCGGGACGGGGGCCGCGGCCGTGCATTTGGAGCCGCGGGCCTCAGCCGGCAGGGGCGACCGAAGCCGCCGGATCATCGCTTCGACCGACTCTCCCGCGCGTTCGTAGGCTTCGCGGACGTCGGCATCTCCATCGATCGGCGCGCAGGCGATGATCTTGATCGTATGGCGCACGTTGTCGAAGATGGCGACGGTATCGGTCAACATGAAGGCCGCATCGTCGCTGCCGAGATCATCCGCCGCGAGATCGGGGAGGCGCTCGAAGTGGCGCACCATGTCGTAGGCGAGATATCCGACCGCGCCGCCGGTGAAACGGGGCAGCCCCGGCCGCGACACGAAGCGGTGGTCCGCGAGCAATTTCTTGAGATATTTGAGGGGGTCTCCGTCATGAAGGACGGTTCGTTCACCCTCGGCCGTTGTGACGAGTATCCGTTCCTTCCGTATCCGCAGGACCAGCCGCGGATCGGCGCCGAGAAGGCTGTAACGCCCCCACTTCTCTCCGCCCTCAGCGCTTTCCAAGAGGAAGGAATGGCTGCTGTCCCGCAGCTTCATGAGGGCGCTGACGGGCGTCTCCGTGTCCGCGAGGATCTCACGGCAGACGGGGACAAGCGTACCCGGCGTGGCCATTCGCCGAAATTGTTCAAAGTCAGGCAGGTGCGACATGGGTCCGGCTCCAAAAAAAAGGCCGTGGTTCTTGATCGACCACGGCCCGTACGACGGAAACAAAAAGGCCGTGGAGATCCCGAGAGGTTCTCCACGGCCGTGCGTTTTATCGATGAAAGATCAGCGGCGGACGAACCCCTCCCTTGTCGACCACCACCACCAGTTCTGATTCAAGGTTGCTGTTTTCAACATAGGATTCGCTCCAAACGTGGAACCTTTATAGCGTTCGTGTTTTGTGATGTCAACAGGAAATTTTGCGCGGCTATATCTCCATCAGTCTTGCAGCATCCGAATAGGGAATGAGCGCGCCCGCAGTCTTTTCCTTCCAGATTTTTTCACGATGTGCGGCATTCAGGATCGCCCTGTCTTCCGGGAAGGTCGACGCGACCCTTTCGATAAAGCTCTTCTCTTTATCGGAGAGAGGGGGGGCTTTTTTCTCATTGGCAATAAGGATGCTATCGAGAAGATCCTTATAGTTATTCATCTGGGGTCCATAAGGCAGTGCCGCGTATGTGGCGCCTGTGATTCCTTCTGCAGCCTCACGGAATGCCAGCATGTCCGCGTACCAGAGGTACTTGGCGGAAAAAAGCATCTTGTCGTTCTTCTTGAGAAGTTTCCTGCCGAGAACCGTTTCAAAATATCTCAGCACGATCTTCACGCGGGGAATGGAAAAGGGCCTATTGCCCGTGTAGGGATCTCCACACATCCGGCCCGCCAGCGCCTCCCTCAGCAGCTTGTCCATGGACCGCGTTTGAATGATCGGCCCTTCCCATCTTTTGATGCTGGCGATTCCGACGTTCATTCGATCCGCCAGTGCCTGCTGGCTAAGTCCGAGTTTCTTTCTTTCGGCAACGATCTCGACGGCGGTCAAAAGCCCTGTCTTGTTTCTATAAGCATCGGACATTTTCCTCTGGACGGCCGCGGCCTGATCCAATGTTGCGGCTTCCATGCCGCAGCGGGGACAGACGAATCCTTCGTACGCAAACGTAATATCCGCCTCGCGAAATTGTGTCTCCTGCCTTATTTGTTTGAGCCGCATTGGTTCGTCGCAATGCGGACAGATCATCTTTTTCTTTTCCATCGTTCAGCCTCCTCTCGCGGGGCGCTCCCTGTGGAGCGACACAAGCCAGAGCGTGTCATTCTTGAAGGCAAATTTGAAATAGACCCCGCAGCCGAATCGGGGGCAGGGCACTGCAAAGGCATAGAGATCGCACCCCGAAATAACGGCGCTGTAAGACTTTAGTGGCGGTGATGAACCGGCATAGTGTCTCGGACTTGTGATGTCCAGCAAGCCTCCTAAGATTTCCAACAAATGGGAGACGTCATATTCCAGGTCAAGCGCGTCGGCTGCAAGAACAGCCGGCGCCACGACGGCTATTCTCCCTTCGGTAAGGGCAGTCCTGGCCTGCCGCAGTTTGCCGTCGATTTCCCGATACGTAGGCTTGATCATACCGTAGTATCAATTGATACCATTTGTCAATGAAAATATTGAGGTGACGGATGGTTCAAGTGCTGTCACTTCGCCGGCCAGAAATAATGGATCTGCGCCGATCCATATGATGTCGCTGATCTTCATATCCTGAAGACCTTCATCACTTCGTCGCCCAGGTGGTTGATCACCTTCACGGCGATGCGGCCGGAGGCGGGTTTGCCGAAGGGGAGGGAGGTGTCGCTGTTGAGGGATGCCCAGGCTTCCTCGTTGATCTCGGCCTTGAGGGTCGTCTTGAGGGACTTGTAGGGATCGTTCGCGCCCAGGAAATAGGCATGGCGGACGAAGAAACTCTCCTCGTTATAGTCCGTGTCGATGAACCAGCAGGCAATTCCTTCCGGGCCGTCGCTGCGCACCTCGCCGGTGTTGGGATGGAAGACGTCGACGCCCTTGACTTTGACGCGGATCTGATCGTCTTCGGCCGGCGCAATCTCGATGTCCGGCTCGCCGAAGATGACGAAAAGGTTTCCCCTGCCCGTGTTCTTCAGATCGTCGGCCATGTGCAGGTCGGCATTCATCCGGGCCTTCAGAACGGGAATGCGACCGAGCTTGCTGAATTCCGAGGAACGGGCGTCATAGTTGAAGGCGCAGGCAATCAGGACGTCGAAGCCGGCGTCGCCGGCCTCACGTGCGGCAGCGACGAGGTCGGGGCGGGAGACGGTGCCGAATTCCGGTCCGATGAAGATGGCCGCCCGTTTCTGCGCGCCTGTCTCCTTCTCGCCTTCGACGTACCGGCCCTCGGCGCAGATCAGGTCGCCCGGCCACGGCATGAGGGACGTAAAGACGATCCGGTCTTCCTTGTGGGCCTGCTGAACGCCCGCGCTCCTGAGGTTCTCGAGGATCATCTGGGCGAAGTCGCGGACCTGCCCGTAGCCGTCCTGGGATTCGGCTACAGCGTCGATCAATTCATCATTCTCGTCCACCCCCAGGACGCGGTGGGGCGACAGGCTTTCCACGGTAAACGGCCCGGCGACGCGGACGGTCTTCCTGTCCTCGTAGGGCTTGTCATGGAGATATTCGAACTCCGCCTTGGCCGCGATGGAGGCGTCGATTTCCTTCTGGCGCGCGATGCGCTGCTCCCACCAGCAGGCATGGAGTTCCTTCGCCGTCCCAGGCCATTTTTCGTCGGCCTCGCGGGGGATCTCCCATTCCTCCCATTTCCTGCGCAGCGTCTTGTTGAGCTTCTCCCGCAGGGGTTCGAGAATCAACTCGAATTTCTCCCAGATGACGTCGATCTCAGCGTTGTTGGCGATAGACTTCAGGGTGATATGCGGCACCCTCTCGCAGACGAAACCCTGGCGGATGTCGCCGTAAGTCGGCTGGCTCGACGGCGCGGTCCGGGTGAGTTCGGCCTCCTTCATCTGACCGGCCCGGCTGTCGGCGAGGAGATAGTAGGGATAGCGAGCGCCCATGATGCGGGCGCGGGCCAAGGCCAGGGCGACGCGGGAGGTGTCGATGGTGATCCAGCGGCGGCCCCACTGCTCGGCGACATAGGCCGCGGTGCCGGAACCGCAGGTGGGGTCAAGAACGAGGTCGCCGGGATCGGTGGACATGAGGATACAACGCTCAATGACTTTTGCGTTTGTTTGGACTACATAAATCTTCTCATCCGTAAATGAACCGGTGCCTGTGTCGGTCCAAACGTTGGAGAAAGGAATTACGGGAAAGTCATCGAGAAATCGCACGTACTGAATAGTGCCCTGAGATGTTGGCCAAAGACGTCTTGCTTTCAACAACCGTGAAAGACCGGCTTTGTCACTCTTAAAAGTTCCTCTCCCTGGACTATATTCGCGTCCTTGGAATGTGAACTGTCGAACATCTCCCTCACCGGCAGGGCGAGAGCTAGTGAGATTGTCGGGGCGGAATTGGCGCGCTTCGGGCGGAAGCAGTGAAGGATCACGACGTTGTTGAACCGTAATTCTCGTACTCATGCCATCAGCGAATCGCAACAAAGAGTAGACCTGTTCAGTAGAGATCCCGGCGGCTTTATCCTGGAACATTGGCCTATATTTGCACTTATCGTTGTCTTTCGCGTACCACAACAAGTAATTGGAAGCTGCTGAAAGAAAACTACCAGCACGTCCTGTTGTCGTCCGGAATGCAATCTGTGAGATGAGCTTGTCTTCTCCAAACACCTCATCCATCAACGCCCTGACTCTGTGGACATTCTCGTCGCCGATCTGGACAAAGATCGAGCCGGTTTCCGAAAGCAGATCCCTTGCCACGGTCAGGCGGTCGCGCAGGTATGACAGATAGCTGTGGATGCCGTCGCGCCATG
>CAZDLM010000048.1:0-24236 GCA_964506465.1 uncultured Syntrophaceae bacterium | reverse complement strand
CACTTAGCAACCAGATCCTCTTCGCGCCCTGCGCCCGGGGATGGTGCGGACGTCGGCGATCGTCTTCGCCAGTCCCTCTTCGAGACGCACCTTCGGTTCCCAGCCGAGTTTTTCCTTCGCCAGCGTGATGTCGGGACGGCGCTGCGTCGGGTCATCCTGCGGGAGCGGCCGGGAGGTAATCCGCGAGCGGCTGCCCGTCATGCGGATGACCGTCTCGGCTAGGCTGCGGATCGTGAATTCCTCGGGGTTGCCGAGGTTGACCGGCCCGGCGAAATCCGGGGGCGTCTCCATGGCCCGGATCATTCCCTCGATGAGGTCGTCCACGTAGCAGAAGGAGCGGGTCTGTGAGCCGTCACCGTAAACGGTCAGGTCCTCGCCCCGCAGGGCCTGGACGATGAAGTTGCTAACGACGCGGCCGTCGTTCATGGCCATGCGCGGGCCGCAGGTGTTGAAGATGCGGACGATCTTCGTATCGACCTTGTTCTGCCGCCGGTAATCCATCATCAGGCACTCGGCCGCGCGCTTGCCCTCGTCGTAGCAGCTCCGGATGCCGATGGGGTTCACGCGGCCCCAGTAGTCCTCGCGCTGGGGATGGACTTCGGGGTCCCCGTAGACCTCGGAGGTCGATGCCTGGAGGATCCGCGCCTTCACGCGCTTGGCGATGCCCAGGGCGTTGATCGCCCCCATCACGTTGGTCTTGATCGTCTTGATGGGGTTGAACTGGTAATGGATGGGCGACGCCGGGCACGCGAGGTTGTAGATCCGGTCCACCTCCAGGTAGATCGGCATTGTGATGTCGTGGCGGACGAGTTCAAAATGCGCCTTGCCGATCAGGTGGCGGATGTTTTCCTTCGAGCCGGTGAAGAAGTTGTCGAGGCAGACGACGTCGTGGCCCTCGGCGACTAGGCGGTCGCACAGGTGGGAACCGAGGAATCCGGCGCCGCCGGTGACAAGAATTCGCTGCATGCATCTACCTCTCTGTGGGGTCAGGTCTTGAAAATTAGCGTTTCGCTAATTTTCAAGACCTGACCCCCTTGGATTGCGCTTTGAGTCATGACGCCGGAGCGCGCGGCAAACGGTGGTGTAATGGATATTCAGAAAGTCCGCAATCTCTTTTTGTGCGTAGCCGTGGGTGGCGTAGCTGGCGACGATGGCCTCATCCCGCTTTCGCAACGTGCGCGATTCTCTGAAAAGTTCCTTCAGCGACGGTCGGTTTGCGTAACGCTGCAATTTGGGGATTTCCCTGACGGTCTTTTTCTCAGGGATCGCATCCTTGATCTGGTCGATAAATGTTTCCTTCCCGAGAAAGGGTGAGTTTCGACCGATCCCCGCTGAAACAAAATCACGATAGCGCTTGCGGGCGGCGGCCTTGTCGGGGCCGAACTGGCCGAGAAGCCAGATCGTGGAGAGCCATTCGGATGCCGCATCGGCCGATGGCGAAGAGGTCAGCCCCGCCGTGGCGCAATAGCTGCTCCAGGGCCACTCCTCGGGACGGTCGACCATGCCCGCACGGACGGGGTTGAGAACCACGTAGCGCGCCAGTTCCAGGAGGTAGCTCTCGCGGTCGACGACAATCGATTTGAATCGCCCCTGAAAGAGGTGTCCCACGGAGTCATGCCGCTTGTTGAACGCCTGGCAGAAGTTCGCGTTCAGGTGATGCATCCCCTTCGAGAGATTCGCCTCGGGTGTCTCGATCATGAGATGGTAGTGGTTCACCATGAGGCAAAAGGCATGACAGGTCCAATGGAAGCGTTCGACCGTCTTCCCCAGCAGTTCCAGAAACGTGGCATTGTCCCGGTCGTCGACGAAGATCTTTTGACGGCCGTTTCCCCGGGACGTGACGTGGTAGACGGCACCGGCATATTCGATGCGCAATGGTCTTGCCATAATCACACCTCATTGGGGGGTCAGGTCTTGAAAATTAGCGTTTCGCTAATTTTCAAGACCTGACCCCCGGGAAGAGTGCGCGGAGCCGCTTCATGAAAGGGACGCCTTTGGACGGCGCTTCGAAGGGCAGGGGTTCGGGGGGCTCGACGGACTCTCCCCGCAGGATCCGCTCCGGGGTCTCGCGGACCATCCGGGTTGCGGCCTCCGCCCCGACGAGATCTTCGACTTCCTTCCTGGCGGAGGCGAGCTCGGGCTTGCGTGTGCTCATGCCGTGGGCGTCGGTGGCAAGAATATGCGCCAGACGCTGCTTCAGCAATTGCACGGCGAATTCCCGCGTCCCGTTGGAAAAACGCCCCGCGAGGCTGGCGGCGGTGATCTGCGTGAGGACGCCGCTTTCCACCCAGCGCAGGAGGCGGGTGGAATCCCTTCGCAGGACGGGGTTGCGCTCGACGTGGCTGAGAATCGGGCGGAACCCTTCGAGCTGCAGGTTCCAGAAGAAGTCCTCCATGCCGTCCGGGAGCGCCTCCTCGGGCAATTCGAGCAGGATGTAGCGGCCGCCGTCGGCGAGGGTGAGCAGTTCGCCGCTCCGGATGCGCGCGGCGAGGTCGGCGTCCAGGTGCAGTTCCGCGCCGGGGTGGAGAATAAGGGGGATGCCCGCCTCGGCGATCCGTGCCCGGAATTCCTCCAGGCGCGCCAGGATCTCCGTTCTCTGGTTTTCGTACTTGCCGGGCACCCAGTGGGGCGTGCAGACGATTTCGGAGATGCCGTCCGCCGCGGCGTGCTGCGCCATGGCGAGGCTGCGCTCCCAGTCGGCGGCGCCGTCATCGAGTCCGGGAAGGATGTGGCTGTGCAGGTCGATCACGATGTTCGGATGAAGCTCCGCCCTCTCGATTCCATGAGCATCTCGAAATCGAAGGGGCGGCACTGCGATATTTTTCGGTCGGGCGAAGCAATCTCTTCACTGGAAATTTCGTTTCCGGCCTGTTATGGAGGGATGAAATATAAGCGTAAGGACCGTGGTTTTGTCAACAGGAAATATGGAAGAACATTCGGATTCCGGCGTCAAGGCCGGCGTCTTGTACGTCGTCTCGACGCCGATCGGCAACCTCGAAGACATGACGCATCGCGGCATCCGCGTCCTCAAGCAGGTCGGCCTGATCGCCGCGGAAGATACCCGGCATACGCGCAAGCTCCTCGACCACTACGGCATCCGCACGCCCGTCACGAGCCTGCATGGATTCAATGAGCACGAGAAGTGCGGCCGCATCGTCCGGAAACTCCTGGACGGCATGGATGTGGCCTACGTATCGGACGCGGGAACGCCGGGCATCTCGGATCCGGGGTATCTCCTGGTGAACCGGGCCGTCGCGGAAGGCATCCGCGTGGCGCCGATTCCGGGCGCCTCGGCGGCCGTCGCCGCGCTTTCGGTCTCCGGGCTGCCGACCGAGAAATATGCCTTCCACGGCTTCCTGCCCTCGCCGAAGGGAAAGCGAAGGTCCTTCCTGGAGTCGCTTCGCAATGAGGAAAAGACGATGGTCTTTTACGAATCGCCGCGCCGCCTGCCGGAAACCCTCGCGGACATCGGCGAGATCCTCGGCGACCGGCCGATCGTCGTCGCGCGCGAACTGACGAAGACGTTCGAAGAGGTGATTCGGGGCACGGTATCGGAGGCCGCCGCCCGGCTGGGCGAAGGGGAGGTGCGCGGCGAGATCACGCTGATTCTTTCCGGTGCCCGGGAGCCGCGGCCCGCGCCTGCAGACGAAGAAATCCGCGCCCGCGCGGCAGCGCTGCTCGCGGACGGATCGCTGTCACGGCGGGACGTTGCGGACATTGTCTCCCGTGAGCTGGACGTGCCGCGAAAACGCGTCTACCGCCTGGTCCTTTTCCCTTGAACCGGACCGTAAGCTGTGGTAACAACCTCGGGCAGCCCTGAACAATGCGGGGAAAACACTTGGAAAATGGGAGGCTCATGGCAGAAGAGGGCGCAGCCGCTTCCGAGAGAAAACGCGATCGGGACATCATCATCGACGACCGCATCCTGCGGCCGGAGGACACGATCCACGAACTCACCGAGGTGTACGAAGAGCCCGTCCGCTCCAATGGGAAAACCGGCCAGGGCATCCTCGTCATCGACGGCCGCGCCTACGAACAGGGCGCCCAGCCGGCGCCGGGCGAGCCGATATACGAATTGACGGAAGTCGTGGAGAGCCGCGTCGAGAGGCCCTACACCGTCGGCGGCTTCAACGAAGAAGTATCCAAGAGAATCGACGAGATCGCCGAGCGGATTGCGCGTGAGATCGTCCCGGTCGTGGCCGAGCGCATCATCCGGGAGGAGATCGAGAAGCTCAAGAAGCAATGACGACGGTTCGCCTTTTCCTGTTGGTCTTTTTGGTCCTTTTCCTCCCCCTGGTCATCCTCCCGATGGAATCCGAAGGGGCGGACACGTTTGCGGCCGAAACGGAAGGCGCCGCCGTCGTGACGGGAAGCAACATCGCCGGCGCACAGGCCGAGGCCCTGCATGCGGCGCTTGTCCACGCCGTGGAAGAGGCCGCCGCTACCTGGTTCGATTCGCCGCTTCCGCAGCAGAAAGCCGAAAGGCTGGCGGAGATCGCGCGCCGGGCCGAATCCTTCGTGGAGACCTACCGGATTGACGGCGAGACGAAGGACGAGAATATCCTTTTCGTCCGCGTCCGGGCCGTCGTTTTTCTGCCCGCTCTGCGCGCGGCGCTGGAGGGGGCGGGACTGCTTTCCCGGGACATGGGAGAGGAGCGGCGCACGGTGGCCGTCGTCGTCAGAGGATTCAGCAGCTACGGAGACTACGCAGGGTTCCGCGACCTGCTCCAGGCGGGCCGCGCCGGCATCGAGCGCGTTGTGACCCGGCGCATGGAATGGGGCGCCGTTCAATGGGATGTCGATATCCGCGGCGGCGCGGAAGACGTGGTGAAAGAGCTGGAGAGGACGTCGAAGCTGTCCTTTCATATCAAGCGGGTCACTCCCGATTCCGTGGATCTGCAGATCATCAAATGAGTTCGGGGAAGCCTGCAGCGCTCGGCGGAGCGGCGGGCGGAAAGGAACAGACTATCGCAACGTCATCCGGTATTCGAAGATTCTTCCTCTATTTCGTGTGCGCGGCGCTGCTGCTTTCTGCGGCGGCATGCGGTTCGAAGATCCCCCACTGGATCGTCCAGGATTACGCCAAGAACCGGCCGCGCCTCATTGCCGTCCTTCCCGTGGAGAACCGCACGACGGAACAGCCGGCGGCGAAGATTCTCCGGGAGAAGCTTCTCACGGATCTGTACTTCAAAGGGTACCCCAAGATCCCGCTGAAGCTCGTCGACGACAAGCTGGCCGCCTACTATAAGGAGGGCCAGGGCGCGGGTGGTCAGGTTCCGCCTTCCGTCGTGGCGAAGGCCTTGGGCGTGGATGCCATCCTGTATCCCACGTTGTTGGAGTGCAAAGTTTCCTATTTCCTCTGGTACGCCTCGATCACCGTGTCCACGGCGTTCGAGTTGCGCAGCGCGAAGACGGGTTCGACCCTCTGGAGAACGGACTACCGCGCCAAGCGGAGACATTTTTCCTTCTTTCGCAAGGACCTCGAAGCGAGCGTGTACCTCGATTACGAGGACGCTATTCGCGAAGGCGTAGACAAGATCATGGAAACCATTCCGGACGGTCCGGACATCGTCAAGTGAAATCGGCGCCGCCGTTCCAGCGCCGCGGCCGGGAAGGGTTCTGATGAATATTCCGAATCTTCTTACGATCCTGAGGATCTTGCTCGTCCCCATCCTGGTGATTCTGCTCATCCAAAGATCGTTCACCAAGGCCTTCGTCATCTTCCTCGTCTGCGGCCTGACCGACGCGCTCGACGGCTTCGTCGCCCGCCTCATGAACCAGAAGACGGTCCTCGGGGCGTATCTGGACCCGATCGCCGACAAGGCGCTCATGATCAGTTGCTTCGTCACGCTGTCCATCCGGAGCGTCATCCCGTCCTGGCTGTCTGTTCTCGTCATCAGCCGGGACGTCATCATCCTCCTGGGCATCGCCGTCCTGACCATGATGAAGATCCCGTTCGAGGTCAAACCGATGTTCGTCAGCAAAGTCAATACCTTCCTTCAAATCCTGACGATCACGGTCGCGCTTCTGTACAAGAGCAAGCTCATGGCCGTCGACGTTTTCGTGCTCAAGGGGTTCTTCTGGGCGACGGCGTTCTTCACCATTCTGTCCGGCATCCTGTACATCTTCCGCGGGGCTCGTTACATCAATTCCGCGAATGGAACAAACGGCGCAAAATCGGTGAATTCGGCTTGACATCACAGGATTTTCTTGTTAATGGGAATCCCCCGTTGGGGAACTAAAGGCACGTAGCTCAGGGGGAGAGCGCCATCCTGACGCGGTGGATGTCCAGGGTTCAAATCCCTGCGTGCCTACCATTTGACGTCGATCCTGCGGCGGAGTCGCCGCGGGTCAAGAGACTAGGGCATCAGACCCCAGGCGGTGATGCCCTTTCTTTAATATGGACAGGCGGCGGAATCGGCGCCGGTCGCAGTCGGTACTTGCTGGTCCACGACCCTGGATTCCCCGCTTTCGCGGGAATGACAGCAGGGGCGTGGATTCTGCTTTTGCAGAAATGATGGAAGAGAAGGGAGTGTTTGTCGTCCCCGCCCCCGCTTCCGCGAGGGCAGGCTGCGTCGGGGACCCAGCGCTCTGATTACTCAGCAGTCGCAGGAATGACAAAGAAGTCATCGAAGAAAGATATGGCATCGATCGGTTTGAAATATCCGGACGGCTCGGAACGCAGTCTCCCGGCGGAAGCGACGGCCCGCGAGGCGATCGCCGCGTGGAAGCCTGAATTGCTCTCCTCCTCGGTGGCGGCCAGACTGAACGGCCGCGCCCTCGATCTGTCTTCCATCCTTCACGAAGGCGGCGTTCTGGAACCCATCGATTGGTCATCCAAAGAGGGGTTGTCGATCCTCCGCCACAGCATCTCCCATATCATGGCCCAGGCGGTCCAGGACAGCTTCGAGAAGGTCCAGGTCAGCATCGGGCCATCGATCGAGGACGGGTTCTACTACGACTTCGACTACGATCAGACCTTCACGCCCGAAGACCTCGAGAAGATCGAGGCGCGGATGAAGGAGATCGCGGCCGCGGACTATCCTTTCCGGCGCGAGGAGCTGTCGCGGGAGAAGGCCGTCGAGCTCTTCCGGGAACGCGGCGAGGGCTACAAGGTCGAGCTGTTGAGGGACCTGCCCGAGGACGTGAAGACCGTCAGCCTCTACCGGCAGGGCGAGTACGTGGACCTGTGCCGCGGCCCGCATGTCCCCTCGACCGGCATGATCAAGGCCTTCAAGCTGCTCAGCGTGGCCGGAGCCTACTGGCGGGGCGACGAGCGCAACAAGATGCTCCAGCGGATTTACGGCACCGGCTTTGCGACCCAGGAGCTGTTGGACGAACACCTGCGGATTCTCGAAGAGGCCCGCAAACGCGACCACCGGCGCCTCGGCAAGGAGCTCGACCTGTTCCAGGTGAACGAAGAGGCCGGCGCGGGACTCGCCATCTTCCATCCGAAGGGGATGCTGCTGCGGTACATCATCGAGGATTGGGAGAGGAAGGAACACCTGAAGCGCGGCTATGACATGGTCATGGGCCCCCAGATCCTCAAGGTCGATCTCTGGAAGCGGTCGGGGCACTACGAGCATTACCGCGAGAACATGTATTTCACGGAAGTCGAGGGCCAGGCCTACGGCATCAAGCCGATGAACTGCCTCGCCCACATGCTGATCTACAAATCGAAGATCCGCAGTTACCGGGACCTTCCGCTGCGCTACTTCGAACTGGGCACCGTCCACCGGCACGAGAAGACGGGCGTGCTGCACGGTCTGCTCCGTGTGCGGCAGTTCACGCAGGACGATGCGCATATCCTCTGCACGCCGGAACAGCTTAACACCGAGATCCGCGGCGTCGCCGACTTCGTCGCGTATGCGATGAAGATCTTCGGCTTCGAGTACGAGGTGGAGCTGAGCACGCGGCCCGAGAATTCCATCGGCACCGACGCGGACTGGGAACTGGCGACATCCGCGCTGCGGGCGGCCCTCGAGGACAACAAGATTCCCTATGAGGTCAACGAAGGCGACGGCGCCTTCTACGGGCCGAAGATCGACTTCAAGCTCAAGGACGCCCTGAAGCGAAAGTGGCAGTGCGCCACGATCCAGTGCGATTTCACCCTGCCGGAGAGATTCGATCTCACCTATATGGCGGCGGACGGCGAGCGGAAGCGGCCGGTCATGCTGCACCGGGTGATCCTCGGCGCCATCGAGCGCTTTCTGGGCGTGCTGATCGAGCACTACGCGGGCGCCCTGCCGGTGTGGCTCTCTCCGGTGCAGGCGCGGCTGATCACCGTCACGGACCGCCAGATCCCCTACGGGGAAGAGGTGTATGCAAAGCTGACTGCGGACGGCATCCGCGTCGAGAAGGATTTCGACAATCAGAAACTGGGCTACAAGATCCGCGAGGCCCAGATGCAGAAGATCCCCTACATGCTGGTGATCGGCGACCGGGAGGCGCAGGAGGGCAAGGTGGCCCCCCGCCTGCGGGACGGAAAGAACCTCGGCTCCGTCGGCATCGATGAATTTATTGCCCTTGTAAAAGATCGCTGCGCGCAGTACCAATAATAGACGTGGAACGGCGATCGCAGGAATAGGCGTTATCGCCCCGGAACGCTTACCGTCCCGGGGGAACGGAAGACAGACAAAAAAGGAGGTGGCGTATCAGCAAGGATTTCCGCATTAACCGCGAAATCAGGGTTGCACAGGTCAGGGTCATCGATGCCGAGGGAAAGCAGTTGGGTGTTCTGTCCATCACCGATGCCCTGGCAGAGGCGGCAAAAACGGGATTCGATCTTGTTGAAGTGTCGCCTGGTGCGCAACCGCCGGTCTGCCGGATCATGGACTATGGAAAGTTCCGGTATCAGCAGAGCAAGAAGCTGCAGACGGCCAGGAAGAGCCAAAGCGTTATCCAGGTGAAGGAGATTCGCCTCCGGCCGAAGACCGACGAGCACGACCTGGCGGTAAAGATCAAGCATGTGAAGCGATTCCTGGAAGAAAAGAACAAGGTCAAGATCAGCATGATGTTCCGGGGCCGCGAAATCGCGTACATCGACATCGGCCGCCGGATCATGGAAGGGATCCAGAAAGAGGTGGCCGAGCTCGGTACGATCGACCAGTTCCCCAAGCTTGAAGGAAGAAATATGGTCATGGTGGTGGCGCCGAAAAAGTAAGGGCGCCGTCATCTGGAAAAAGCGCATCAACCCGCGGAAACGGGTGCAGGATAAAGGAGATATCATGCCGAAACAGAAAACGCACAGGGGAGCGGCCAAGCGCTTCCGCGTCACCGGAACGGGAAAAGTGAAGCGGGAAAAGGCATTCGGGAGCCACATCCTGACGACGAAGAACGCAAAAAGGAAGCGCAATCTGAGGAAAGCGACGATCCTGGACTCGACGAACGAGCGGGAAATCAAGCGTCTGCTGCCGTACGGCGGCAAGTAGAGACGGTCTTTCCCGAGGTGGGGCCGTCGCGGGTTCGTTAAAAGCCACGGCGGTCTGCAGTTTTCATTGTCATTCCCGCCCCGCCTCCGCGAGGGCAGGCTGCGGCGGGAATCCAGGGTTTTGAGAACTTCGTCCCGTTTCAAGCAGAGAGCTGGGTCCCCGCCTTTGCGGGGATGACACCCGGCGCAATGACAAGACGATAGACAGTCATTTATTTTAGGAGATCATCAAAATGGCAAGGGTAAAGAGGGCGGTCAACGCCAAGAAGAAGAGAAGGAAGGTGTTCAAGCTCGCCAAGGGCTTTTTCGGATCGCGCCACCGCCTGCTTCGCACGGCTACGGAAGCGGTGGATCGTTCGCTGAAGTATGCCTTTCGCGACCGGAGGGTGCGGAAGCGCGATTTCCGGAGCCTGTGGATTGCGCGGGTGAGTGCCGCGGCGCGGGCGCAGGAGATCTCGTACAGCCGCCTCATGGACGGCCTGAAGAAGGCGGGCGTCGAGCTCGACCGCAAGATCCTCGCCGATCTGGCCGTTCACGATCCGCAGGCCTTTGTCGAAATCGTCGGCATCGCAAGGGGCAATCTCACGGCATGAGGCAGCGCCTGGAAGAACTCGAACGGGCCGCGGAAGCCGAACTGCCGGGCGCGGATTCGGAAGAAGCGCTGGCCGCCGTCCGTACGAAGTATCTTGGCCGAAAGGGGCTGCTCACGGGCATGCTCCGCAACCTCGCGGCCGTCTCCGCCGAGGAGAGGCCCGCTCTGGGAAAACTAGCCAACGACATCAAGGAACGCCTGACGGCGAAGATCGAAACCCGGGCGGCTGAACTTGCCGCCTCGGCCGGGGAGCGGGCGCTGCTGCGCGACCGCCTCGATGTCTCCCTGCCGGGCCGGGTCGTCCGGCGCGGCCGGTTCCATCCGATATCGCAGATCCGCGAAGAAATCTGCGGCATCTTCGCCGGCCTGGGCTTTTCGGTTGTCGAGGGGCCCGAGGTCGAAAGCGACTACTACAATTTCGAAGCCCTCAACATCCCCAAGGACCACCCCGCGCGCGACATGCAGGACACCTTCTACGTGGAGGAGAACATCGTCCTGCGCACCCATACCTCTCCGGTGCAGGTGCGCACCATGGAAAAGACGCGGCCGCCGGTGAGGATCCTGTCGCCGGGGCGGGTCTATCGTCCGGATTCCGACATCTCTCATACGCCCATGTTTCACCAGATCGAGGGGCTACTCGTGGACCGGGGCATCCGGTTCTCCGACCTGAAGGGGGTTCTGACGGTCTTCGTTCACCGCGTGTTCGGGGAAGATACGGCCGTCCGCTTCCGGCCGAGCTTCTTTCCCTTCACGGAGCCCAGCGCCGAAGTCGATATCCGGTGCGTCATCTGCCGGGGCGCCGGCTGCAGGATCTGCAAGCAGAGCGGCTGGCTCGAGATCCTGGGCTCCGGCATGGTCGATCCGGCCGTGTTCCGCTCCGTGGGTTACGATGCCGAGGAAGTGACGGGCTTCGCCTTCGGTATGGGGCTGGAGCGGATCGCGATGCTCAAGTACGGGATCACCGACATCCGGCTGTTTTTCGAAAACGACATCAGATTTCTGCGACAATTCTAAATTTTTTCTTTGTCGGGTCCGCAGCGGCGGAACGCGGCAGGCCCGTCGAACAAAGGTGAACCTATGCGGACGCCGATTCGCTGGCTTCAAGACTACGTCGATATCGATCTTTCCCCGGGGGAGATCGCCGAGCGGCTGACCATGGCCGGGCTCGAAGTCGACTCCGTCGAGCCGAAGAGGCCCGATTTTTCGGATGTCGTCGTGGCGAGGGTCCTTTCCGTAAAACCCCATCCCGATGCCGATAAACTCTCCATCTGCCAGGTGCGGACGGGCGAAACGGTCTATCCGGTCGTCTGCGGGGCGCCCAATGTCCGCGCGGGGATGCTTTCGGCCTTTGCGAAGGTCGGGGCGGTGATCCCCGGCGGCTATACGATCAAGAGCACGAAGATCCGCGGGGAGGCCTCCGAGGGGATGCTCTGCTCCGAAGAGGAGCTCGGCATCGGCGACGACGCCGCGGGGATCATGGATCTCCAGGGAGACCTGCAGGAGGGGGCCGATCTGGCCGACGCCCTCGGCCTGATCGATACCGTCCTCGACATCGGCATCACCCCCAACCGTTCGGACTGCCTTTCGATGATCGGGATCGCGCGGGAAGTGGCCTTCCTGACGGGGAAGACCCTGCGCTATCCGAAGATCGATCCGAGAGAGGGCGCGGAAGAGGTCAAGGGCGCCACATCCGTCCGGATCCTGGATGCGGATCTGTGCCCGCGGTATACGGCGCGGATGATCCGCAAGGTCAAGATCGGACCGTCGCCCGCGTGGATGCGGCGACGCCTGGAAGCGGCGGGGATGCGCGCGATCAACAACGTCGTCGATGTCACCAATTTCGTCATGCTCGAATTCGGCCAGCCGCTGCACGCCTTCGATTTCCGTTTTCTCGAAGAGGGCAGAATCGAGGTGCGCCGTTCGCGGGAGGGCGAGCCTTTCGTGTCCCTGGACGGCAAGGAGCGGACCCTGAACGGCGGCGTCCTCATGATCTGCGACGGGAAGAAGCCGGTCGCCATCGGCGGCATCATGGGCGGGCTCAACTCGGAGGTCAAGGAAGACACGTCGGACATCCTTTTGGAGAGCGCCTATTTCAATCCTTCCTCCATCCGCCGGTCGGCCCGGTCCATGGGCATGGGAACGGATGCCGCCTACCGCTTCGAACGCGGGATCGATCCAGAGGGGGTCGTCCGGGCGGCGAACCGGGCGGCGCAGCTCATCGCGGAGCTTTCCGGCGGAACGATCCTGCGCGGGATCATCGATCAGTATCCAACCCCCGTGAAGACGGCGGGTGCGATCTCCCTGCGCGCCGAGAGGGTCAATGCCGTCCTCGGCACATCGATTCCGGAGCCGGAGATGGTCCGCATCCTCGAAGGGATCGAGATGAAGGTCGAAAAGGCCGGCGAGGGGCGATATTCGGTGCGCCCGCCTTCTTTCCGCGTCGACATCGAGCGGGAGATCGACCTGGTGGAGGAGATCGCCCGCCTCTGGGGATTCGACCGCGTGCCCGTGACGCTCCCGTGCGCGGCTGCGGAGCCGCCGGCGGAATCGAAGAAGGGCGTGGTCGAAAGACGGATCCGCGACTTTCTCTCCGGGTGCGGATATGCCGAGGTCATCAACTACAGCTTCATTTCGCCCCTTTCGGCGGATCGTCTCGGCCTGCCCGAAAAGGACGGGCGGCGGAACTGGGTAAGGATCGCCAATCCCCTGTCGGAAGACCAGTCGGTCCTGCGCACGACGATTCTCTGGAGCCTCGTCGAAACCTGGCGGCGAAATGCCTACGCCGGCGCCGGCGATCTGAAGATCTATGAAATCGGGAAGGTGTTCTTCCACCGCGGCGACGGGAAGCTTCCCCTGGAGCGGAACCGTGTTGGGGCGCTGATTGCGGGCGTGCGCTACGAGGAAGGCTGGGGTTTCGGCGGCGCCCAAGCGGACTTCTTCGACCTGAAGGGGGCAGTCGAGGGCCTCCTGGACGCGCTGCGTTATGCCGGGGCGGAATACCGCTCCGACTTCCGCGAGCCATTTCTCCATCCCGGCCGCTGCTGCGGCGTTTCTCTCGGCGGGGAAACGATGGGATTTGTCGGCGAAATCCATCCCGCCGTGCAGGCCGCTCTCGACATGAAGGACCGGGCCGTCGTCTTCGAACTCGATCTGGATGCCCTGACGGAACATTTTTCCGACAGCGTCGCCTTCCGGGAGATTCCGCGATACCCGTCCGGTTCGCGCGATACGGCGTTTCTGGTGGACAGGGGGGTCGAGGCGGAAAAGATGCTGCGAATTGTTAAGGAAAGCGGCGAAGAATTACTTGAAAGTGTCGATATCTTTGATGTATATACCGGCCGGGGCGTCGACGAGGGAAAGAAAAGCGTCGGCATGCGATTCTCCTACCGCTCCGCTGAGCGGACATTGACGGACGAAGAAATACGGGCGGTGCACGAAAGGATCGTGAGCGCGATCGTGAAGGAGACAGGGGCACGGATCAGGGGTGCGGAATAGACGACAGCCTGACAGGGAGGACGGAATCCATGACCAAGATAGACATCATTCAGGACGTGTACGAGCAGCTGGGATTTTCGAAGAAGGATTCGGCCAAGATCGTCGAGTCGGTCTTCGATATCATGAAGGACCGTCTCTCCCAGGGAGAGAAGATCAAGATCTCCGGGTTCGGGAACTTCGTCGTGAAGGAAAAGAAGTCCCGGCGCGGCAGAAATCCCCAGACGGGCCAGGAGATTGAAATCACGGCCCGGCGCGTTCTGACCTTCAAGTCCAGCCAGGTTCTCCGTAAGGCGCTCAACGGATAAACCCGCGGGATTCGCGCGAAAAGATCCTTCGTGACGCGTCTCGGGGCGGGACGTCGCGGCGGCATGCCGCCTCTCCCCGGACGCTTTCGGGCTTTGACGCAAGGGAACGCGGGGTCCATTCATGGAAACGACAATCCCGAACAAGGCCTATTTTCGCATCGGGGAAGTCAGCCGGATCCTGGGCGTCGAGCCTTACGTCGTCCGGTTCTGGGAATCCGAATTCCGCAGCGTGCGGCCGGAGCGAACGAGTTCGGCGCAGCGGGTTTACCGAAGAAAAGACGTCGAAGAACTCCTCCTCATCAAGAAACTCCTCTACGAAGAAAGATTCACCATCGACGGGGCGAAACGGCAGTTGATCCGCATGAGGAAGCGCCGGGAAAAGCCGGCCGATCTCTTTACGCTCGACGACCGGGAGCTGCTGGCCGAAGTGAAAAAAGGGCTGGAAGAAATCCGGGACAAGATGCGCTGAGCCCTCTTCTTGTCTTCCTCCTTCTCGCCTCCGTCATTCCCGCTTGCCCTTGTCATTCTCACGAAAGCAGAATCCACTCACCCGCTGATATTCCCGGAAAACGGAAATTCAGGATCTCAGTCTTCTGGGGACAGATTTGAAATCCGTCCCTGTGCCAAGCAGAGCGCTGGACCCCCGCGTTCGCGGGGGTGACGATGAAGGCGGCAGAGATCTCCTACGTCGTTACGATGGACCCCCGCGTTCGCGGAGGTGACGGAAAAGGGCGGGGACGATCGAATAGGGCCGGGACGGGAGGAGGCATCGAGACAACAAAAAGGCCGATACGGTTTTCGCATCGGCCTCTTTCTTCCGGTTTGGCGGCGGCTATTTCTTTCCCGCAGCGCGTTTGGATGCCTTGATCGGGTTGACCTTCTGGGTCGGCGCCGCGACTTCCACCTTGATGTGGGAGGCGGTCGGACACTTTCCCGTCATCCACTTGCCCTTCGGGTCGGGATAGACACGGCAGTAGCTGGCGCTGTTGTAAACAATCATCTTATTGCACCCTTCGCACTTGTCGATGATGGCATTGCAGCTTCCGCCGTTGTACCCGCAGCCTTTCTTCGTCATGAAGGCGCATTCGCCTCCGGACCGAACGGTCTGGCAGATCATGATGCTTCACTCCTTTCTCTGGGTTTCCCCGCGCTTTCGTGTTCCGTTGCATCGACGATAATGACGATCTGACGGATGAACGATAAAAAAAGTGGACGTCCCTAACAGAAAACCACTGGCGATGTCAAGAAAAAATATTGAAGAATTGAAACGGCATCCTTGACGGCTGGAACCCGGTTGAGTGCCGGCTCCGCCGGGGGGTACAAGTGGTTGACATCGTAAAGGCTTCATGTTACGGAGTCTGCTCAATTTTCCCTTCGAAGGCTGGCGAAATCGCTGCCGAAAAAGGACTTGGAGAGAACCGGCAGGAGACGCGGTTCCGGGGGCATGAAGCCGATGGAGAATTTCGGCCTCGTTCGGATTTTTTTGCGGACCCTGCTCGTGCAGGGTTCTTTGAATTTCAGCCGGATGCAGAATCTCGGGCTTTCGTTTGCTCTGATGCCCTGGATACGGTTGCAGGCGGCACGGTCCGGAAACGTTCCGGAGCTGCTGCACAGGCATCTCCAGTATTTCAACACCCATCCGTACTTCGTCGCGCCCATCGCGGGCGCCGTCCTCCACATGGAGCACAAGGGTGAGAACGGAGAAGAAGTCGCCCGTCTCAAGACGGCGTTGATGGGACCGTACGCGGCGATCGGCGACGCCTTTTTCTGGGGCGCCCTGAAGCCGTTGAGTTCCATCGTCGCCTTCTTTCCGGCACTCATCGGGATGCCGGTTGCACCCTTCATCCTTCTGATTCTTTACAATCCGCCCCACATCGTACTGCGAATTGCCGGTTTCATCAGCGGCTGGCGGAACGGGAGGATGAGCGTCGAGTTCTTCCGCAAACTCGAGCTTCCGGAACTGGGGCGAAGGATTCGGCAGGCGGCGGCGGCGGTTCTGGGGGCGGCGGCGGCGCTGACGCTGTCCACAGCGGGAGCGGAATGGCTGGATCCCTGGAAGGCGACGGTAGAACTGGCGGCGCTGCCCGTCGTTCTTCTCCTGTTCGTGGCGCTCAGAAGGGGGCTGTCCCGGATCGGCCTTCAGTACGGTCTGGTCGGGATCTGCTGTCTCGTTTCGTACTTCTATGGTTGAGATTCGTTCGTTCGAAATACGCAATAAGCTGGGGCTCCATGCGCGGCCGGCGGCCAAGCTGGTGAATATTGCCAAGAAATACCGCGCAAAGATCTTCTTCGAAAGGGAAGGCAACGAGGCCAACGGCAAGAGTCTGCTGGGGATCCTGACGCTGGCCTGCCCGAGGGGAAGTTACATCACGATCCGCGCCGAGGGCGCCGACGCCCGCGCCGCAGTCGAAGAGCTGGGACAGCTCATTGGAGACAAGTTCGGAGAGGATTGACGGTCGAGGCAGAGAGGACGGGAAGGATTTCATGGCAGAAGCGGATTTGAACAAGACGTTCGTTCTCAAGGGGATCGGCGTGTCTCCCGGCATCGTGATCGGGAAGGCCTATGTCTTCGATCCTCTGGAATCCCAGGTGTCCTATTACAAGCTCAAGGACCGGAGTCTCGTCTCCACGGAAATCAAACGCTTCAAGACGGCTGTCAAGACGGCTGAAAAACAGCTCCTGGAGGTGAAGAAGAAACTCGGCGACATCGAGGGGATGGATCCCCTGTTCATCATCGACGTCCACATCATGATCCTCCGGGACAAGGGCTTCATCGACCGGATCGTGGCGAACATCCGGAAGATGGGCGTCAACGCCGAGTGGGCGGTCCGTCTCACCCTCGACAAGTACAAGGAAGCCTTCGAAAGGATCGAAGACGCCTATCTCCAGGGCCGGGTGAGCGACGTGCAGTACGTCGGGCAGCGAATCCTCCGGAACCTGGCGGGCCGCGAGCAGACGAGCATCGCCGACATCGGCGAGGGCGTCGTCATCATCGCCTATGATCTCTCGCCGGCGGACACCGCCCTGATGAAACTCGACAGGATTCAGGGATTCGCGACGGATATCGGCGGGAAGACGTCGCACACGGCAATCGTGGCCCGTTCCATCGAGATCCCCGCCGTCGTGGGTCTGGAGAACGTCACCCACAGGGTGCGCACCAACGACGATGTCATCATCGACGGGTCCGCGGGACTGGTGATCGTCCACCCCGATCCGGAGGTTCTCAAGCGGTACCAGGAAAAGCAGAAACACTACGCCGAGGCGCAGGAGGACTATCTCAGGTACGCGGGCCTCCCGGCCGTCACGAAAGACGGCTGCAAATTGGAGATCGGCGCCAACGTCGAGTTCATCGAGGAGATCCCGTCGGCGATCGCGCACGGCGCCGAGGAGATCGGCCTGTACCGGACCGAGTTCATCTACATCAATCGCGACACGCTGCCGACGGAGGAGGACCACTACAAGGCCTATAAACAGATCGTCAGCTTCAAAGAACTCGGCTGGTCCACCATCCGAACCTTCGACCTGGGCGGCGACAAGTTTTTCTCCGATCCCCACGTCGCCAAGGAGATGAACCCGCAGATGGGCCTGCGGGCGATCCGCTTCTGCCTGAAGGAGGTCGGGCTCTTCAAGACCCAGATCCGCGGCATTCTCCGCGCCGCCGCCCACGGAAAGACGAGGATCCTCTTCCCCATGATCTCGGGACTCGAAGAGATCCGGGAGGCCAAGAAGATATTCTACGAACAGCGGGACGATCTGCTCGCCAAGGGCGTCGCCATCGGACAAGACGTCAAGATCGGCATCATGATCGAGGTGCCTTCCGCGGCCGTCGTCGCCGACGACCTTGCCAAGGAAGTCGATTTCTTCAGCATCGGCACCAACGATTTGATCCAGTATACGCTGGCCATCGACCGGATCAACGAGCAGGTCACCTATCTCTACCAGCCGCTCCATCCGGCGGTGCTGCGCCTGGTCAAACGCGTCGTCGACGCGGGACACAAGGCGGGCATCCCTGTCGCCATGTGCGGCGAGATGGCGGGGGAGCCGATGTACACCATGATCCTCGTGGGGCTGCAGTTGGATGAGCTGAGCATGAATCATCTGGCGGTCCCGAAAGTCAAGAAGATCATCCAGGGAACGACCTTTTCCGAATCGGAGAAGATGCTGAAGAAGGTCCTGTCGCTCCACTCCGCGAACGATATCCGGCAGTACGTAGAGCGTTACATGCAGAAGCATTTCCCTGCGGAATTCCAGTCCAACGGATCCTGACGGTTCCTTCCGACATCGCCTTTCGGAACCGGGGAAACTGACACAAAGAGCGCTTCGCCATGCTGATCACGCCTTTCAATTCGCCGCCGACGCCCGAACGATACGAGCACTTCCGCGGCGCCATGTACGAACGGGAGAATTATCCCCTGTACTGGTTTGTCCGAAAGGTTCTGTCGCAGGTGAATTTCGCGGACCCTTCCCAGAGCGCGCTTTCGCAGAAGGCGGCGGAAGGCGTCGTCGTCTACGCCCTCAAGGGAAGAAGCCAGCTCAACAGTCTCATCCTCCGCGAACTCGCCCGCCGTTTCGGCGTGCCGTCGCCCGTCTACGCCCACGGGGTCAACATGATCACGTGGCAGCCGCTTCCGGAGGCGCTGAAGGCCCTGCGCCTGGGAATCGCCCAGCTCTGGCGCCGCCGGAACCCGGAAGAGGAATCGGACTATCTCAAGAAGCTGGCCATGGCGGGCAAGAGCGTGATCATCCACCTGGGCGATTCCGAGTTCTTCGATGACGAGGAGGCGGACGCGGCCCTGGGTCAGCTCATCGACGCGCAGCGCGAGATGCCGGTTCCCGTGTACATCGTGCCGGAGCTGGTCACCTATGGCAGGCGCAGGGAGAAGGAGCGCGAGAGTTTCTTCAATATCCTCTTCGGGCAGATCGAAAACGTGGGCGGATTCCGGCGCATGGTCACCTTTCTGCGCTACGCGAGAAAGGTCTTCACCCTCACCGTGGAACCGCTCAACCTCTCGGAGTATCTCGAGAAGAACAAGAACCGTTCCCGCCTGGAGATGATCGAGCAGATCCGCCGGGAGCTGATCGAGCGGATCGACGAGGAGAGGGAATCCATCGTCGGCCCCGTCCTGAAATCCAGGCCGGAGATGATCCAGTCCACGATGGACGACCCGGGAGTGGCGCGAAAGATCGACGAACTCGGCCGGCGCGGGAAACCTTCGGTGCCCGCGCTGCGGAAGGAGGCCCGAAAATATCTCCACGAGATCGCCTCCGACTACAACGAAATGTTCATCGAGCTGTGGGAAAAGCTCCTGTCCTGGCTTTGGAACAACATCTATGACGGCGTCGTCCTGGACCAGGAGGGGATCGTCAAGATCCGCAACCTCTCCAAGAAGATGCCGTTCGTCATCATCCCCTGCCACCGCAGCCACATCGACTACCTGCTGCTGTCTTACGTCTTCTACAAACACAACATCCAGATGCCGTTCGTCGCCGCCGGGACGAACCTTTCCTTCTTTCCCCTGGGTTTCATCTTCCGGAAGTCGGGGGCTTTCTTCCTCCGGAGGACGTTCCGGGGGAACGAGTTGTATTCGGAGGTTTTTTCCGGCTATCTGCGCACGCTGATCCGTGAAGGGCTGCCCATCGAGTTCTTCATCGAAGGCGGCCGGAGCCGGACGGGCAAGATGGTCATGCCCAAGTACGGGATCCTGTCGATGATCATCCAGGCCTACCTGGACGGGGCGTGCGACAACATGGCGGCGATCCCGGTCTACATCGGCTACGACCGGATCGTCGAAGAAAAATCCTATTTGAAGGAACTCGGCGGCGCCCCGAAGGACACGGAAAAGACGGCGGACATCATCCGGAGCGGCAAGGTCCTCAAGAAACGGTACGGCCACGTCTATGTGAATATCGGCGAGCCGATCCTGCTGAAGGAATACCTCGCCTCGCAGGAGAAACCCGTCCTGCAGATGTCGGTGGAGGAACGGCAGAGCCTCTACCGGAAGATCGGGTACGGTCTTGTCCTGGAGATCGCCAAGGTCGCCGTCGTAACGCCCTTTTCGCTCGTGGCCGCCGGGCTCCTGTCCAGCGACCGCCGCGGGATCACCCAGGACGATCTCATCAACACCCTCAACCGCTTTCATGACTACCTGTCGTACCGCAATGTGCGGTTCGCGGAGACGTTTTCCAACCGCGCCAAGGCCATCCAGGAGGCATTGGTCCTCTTCGAGCAGTCCGACCTCATCTCGCGCCTGGGGTCGGAGGAGGAGGACGAGGACGTCGAAGCCGTCGTGTATTCGCTGGAAGACGACAAGCGCATGAACCTCGAGTACTACAAGAACAACATCCTGCACTTCTTCCTGCCGATCTCCTTCGTCGCCGTTTCGATGTTGGCCGCCGGATCGGACCTCATCTCCCTGAACCAGCTCATGGTGGACTACCGTTTCTTCAAGCGGCTGTTCCGCCACGAATTCATTTTCGACGATTCCGTGGACGACGCCGAAGAGGTCAAAGACGTCCTGTCGTGGCTCCACCGCCTGGACCTGGTGATCGCCCAGGAGCGGGACGGCGAAGCGTGGCTCGAGATGCGCGGCATGGCCCGGAAGAGGCTTCGGCCCTTTGCCGGTCTCATCGAGAACTACATCGAGTCCTACTGGGTGGTCGCGAGGGGATGCGGGTATCTGCGGAAGCAGCCGCGTCCCGAGAAGGATTTCGTCAAGAAGCTCCACCGCCTGGGCGGGAAGATGCACCGGATGGGAGAGATCCGGCGCGCGGAGTCCCTCTCCCAGTCGAACTATATCAACGCCATCACCTATCTCCGCAATGCGGAGATCCTGCGCGCCGTCGATCCGTCGGACAAGGCCGACCGGAAGGACAGCAGGACCTACGCCCTGTCCGGCGAACGGAGCGGCCTGGAAACTCTCCGCCGCCGCCTATTCAAGTTCCTGTAAAAACCGTCTCCGGCCGGTTCCGCCCACCTCGCCGCCCGCGAACCCCGAGGTTCCTCTCTTGCCCGCAACGTTTTTTTCCTGTACATTCCGCACAGTAGCAGACCAACTGCAAAGGACCCTGTGTTCCGGCGCCGGCCGGATACCGAGGACGCCATGAAGGACCGAAAGAAAACGAAGGAAGCACGGATCGAAGAATTCGATCAACTGCGTCGGCGTCTCTCCGAGGCGGAGAAAGCCCGGGCGCAAAGCGAGGCGGCATTGCGTGATTCGGAAGGGCGTTTCCGCTCCCTGGTGGACGGCATCCTCGACGTCGTTCTGATCCTGGACTGGGATGGAACGATCCTCTTTGCCAATAAGGCCGCGGCCGATTGCGTGGGAATACCGAATCCGGAGGCGGGCCTCGGACGCAACGCCGCGGAATTCATCCATCCCGATTACCTGGAAGCGGCCTTCCGCGATCTCCTGCTTGTCAAGGAAGGGAAGGGCGGTTTCTTCAGCGAGTACATCATGCGGACTTCTCTGGGAGAGGAGAAGTGGGTCGAGGGGCTGGGAACGAAGATCGCCTTCGGCGGCGGAACGGTCAATCTCGTCACGCTCCGCGACATCACCTCGCGCAAACGGGCGGCCCTGGAACTCCGGGACAGCCAAGAGCATTTCCAGGCGATCGTTCAGAATGTCGCGGAAGGGATCGTCACGATCGACGAGAACGGACGGATCGGTCTCTTCAACGAGGCGGCCCAGCGGATCTTCGGATACCGGGCGGACGAGGCCGTCGGGCGGAACGTGAATGTTCTCATGCCTGAGGAGTATCGTGACCGGCACGACCTCTATCTGAAACTCTACCTGAAGGAGCCGGAGAAGAGAACTCTCGGCGTCGGGCGGGAAGTGCCCGGGCGGCGGAAGGACGGGTCCGTCATTACGATCGATATTTCCCTCAGCGAGATTCTTCTTAGCAGAGGGCGGAATTTCGTCGGGGTCATCCGCGATGTGACGGAGATCCGCAGAACCGAACAGCGGCTCCGCGACCTGACCGCCATGCAGCGGGCGATTCTCAACAATGCGGGCTACGCGATCATCTCCACGGACCCGGAGGGCACGATCGTCAGCTTCAACGCGGCGGCGGAGCGTCTCCTGGGCTGGAAGGCGGAGGAGATGATCGGCCGGAAAAGCTCGGAAGTCATTCATGACGCCGGGGAGATTCGGCAGCGTGCAGAACAAATCTCCCGGGAACTGAAGAGGGATGTCGCGCCGGGCTTCGACGTTCTCGCCGCCAGGGTCCGGAGGGGGGGGGAAGACGAGCAGGAATGGACCTATATCCACAAGGACGGCCGCCGCATCCCCGTGGTGCTTTCCGTGACGGCCATGCGCGACGAGCAGGGCGCCGTTACGGGTTTCGTCGGAATCGCCCGCGATATCACGCTCCGCAGGCGCGCCGAGGATGACCGCCGCAAGCTCTACCGGGCCGTGGAACAGAGCCCGTCAACCGTCGTCGTGACGGACGTCAACGGAATCATCGAGTACGTCAATCCCAAGTTCACGCAGATCACGGGATATACGGCGGCGGAAGCCATCGGGCAAAACCCGCGCATCCTGAAGTCCGGCGAGACTCCCCCGGAGGGATATCGGAACCTCTGGGAGACGATCACCGCCGGCAATGAATGGCGGGGCGTATTCCACAACAAGAAGAAGGACGGCCAGCTCTACTGGGAAGCGGTCTCGATCTCGCCCGTGAAGGACGATGCCGGGCGCATCACCCATTTCGTCGCGGTGAAGGAAGACATCACGCAGATGCGCGCAGCGCAGGAAGAACTCGCCAAATTGTCGCTGGTCGCCAGCAAGACGGACAACGCCGTCATCATCACCGACCGCGAAGGCCGGATCGAGTGGGTCAACGACGGATTTTCGCGCATCACGGGGTATACGCTGGCCGAAGTGATGGGAAGGAAACCGGGGAACATCCTTCGCGGGCCCCTTACGGACGCCGAAACGGGGGGTCGCATTCGCGCGTCCCTCGCCTCCAGGAAGAGTTTCACGGAGGAGATCCTCAACTACCGCAAAGACGGAGGCACGTACTGGCTTTCCATGACGATCACGCCGGTCCTCGATGAGAAGGGCGACGTGCTGCGGTTCGTCGCCATCGAGAGCGATGTCACCGGGCGGAAACGGACCGAAGAGGAATTGCACAAGGCGAAGCTGGAAGCCGAAAGCGCGAACCGGGCGAAAAGCGAGTTTCTCGCCAGCATGAGCCATGAGATCCGCACGCCCATGAACGCCATTCTCGGGATGGCGGACCTCCTCTGGGAATCCGACCTTACGGAGGAGCAGAAGAAGTACGTCGGCGTCTTCCGCTCCGCCGGAGAGAATCTCCTCAATCTGATCAACGACATCCTCGATCTGTCGAAGGTGGAATCCGGCCGGCTGACCCTGGAAGCGGTGCCTTTCAGCCTGGAGGAGGTCCTCGGGAAGACCTGTGACATGATGTCCGCGCGGGCGTCCAAGAAGGGATTGGAGCTCGTCTGCCGAATCCGGCCCGGTGTCCCCGCCCGTCTGGTCGGCGATCCCGTCCGCCTGAGGCAGGTCCTGCTGAACCTCATCGGCAATGCGGTCAAATTCACGGAAAAAGGGGAAGTCCTGGTCGAGGTCGGCCCGGGTGCCTCGGGCGACGCGGCGCCATCCGCACCCGGCAGCGAGACGTTTCTCCTGGAATTCCGGGTGACGGATACCGGCGTGGGCATTCCCCCTGACAAGCTGGATGCCATCTTTGAACGGTTTACCCAGGCGGACTCTTCCACGACGCGGAAGTACGGCGGGAGCGGTCTGGGCCTGACGATTTCACGGCAGTTGGTCGAACTGATGAATGGTCGGATCGGTGTGAAGAGCGATCCCGGCAAGGGAAGCACCTTCACGTTCACGGCCCGCTTCGGCTGGACGTCGGACCGCAGTCCGGAGGAACCGAAGGCGGCGGTCGACATCCGGGGCCTGCGGACCCTCGTCGTCGACGACAACGAAACCAACCGGCTGATCCTGATGGAGACGCTTTCGCGCTGGGGCGCCGAGGTGTCCGAGGCGGCCGACGGGCCTTCGGCCATCAGGACCCTGGACGAGGCGAAAACTGCGGGAAGACCGTTCGATCTGGCCATACTGGACCAGCGCATGCCCGGCATGGATGGATTTCAACTGGCCGAGCAAATTCGAACAAACGCGGAACTGGGCAGCCTCCTGGTGATGATGCTTTCCTCGGAAAGCCGGGCCGAGGACAGGGCAAGGGCAAGGTCCCTCGGTATGTCCAGCTATCTTGTGAAGCCCGTCAAGCGCGGCGATCTGATGGAAGCGATCTTGACTGCCAGGGGCAAGTCCCGGCCTCCAGCGGGAGTTTCCGCAAGACCGGAGCCAGCGGAACCCGCGCCGGAGCGGTCGGCCCGCATCCTCCTCGTGGAGGACATGGAGGACAACAGGCTCCTCGTCCA
>CAZDLM010000047.1:1997-25416 GCA_964506465.1 uncultured Syntrophaceae bacterium | reverse complement strand
GGGAAAGAAAAGCTCGGCTTCGCCGTTGATCCGTTCGAAAAAGGTATCCTGTCGAACAGGTCCGTCTTCTTCCGGATCGTCCAGTTTTCAGCAAAGGCGGCGGGCAGGACCTTGTCCGGGGATTTGTTTCCGTTCCGCGGTTCTTTGCGGCGTTCATTTGCATCGCACCATTCGCCCTCGTTGACCCGCTGGGAAAAGCAAGAAGGGCAGGGTCGTTTCCGACCCTGCCCTTCTTGCTGTGGGATCCGGCGGAAGCCAGGCATGCATCGCATGCCGGCGCTCCGAATCCATATGATCCTGGAACTAGATGGCCTTCACGTTCTCCGCCGCCGGAGAACGGTTTGAGGATGTGTCGCGCACACCGGGGAGCGGGCTTCGCGAAGCTCCTCATGCCTTTTCGGTGCAAGCGATCGTTCGATAAATCCGGGAGATTCAGGGGCTTCAGGCGGCTGTCACTGTTCGAGACCGATGATCTTCACCTCTCTGGACCAGCCGGACTTGTCGGTCCTGACGTCCCTGCATGCCTGATTATGCCGGATCTGGAAAACGATCCTTCCCTGATACTTGCCCTCCGGCTCGACACGGTATCCCAGAATGGTCCCCCCATAGAAGGATGGGGCGAGCCGCTTCCTGTGAAAATAGATTTCCCCGCCGACCAGCTTTTGCGCGTTTCCCTCGTCCACTCTCCACCAGCCGCTTTCCCACACATCATCCTGCAGCTTCGTAAACTTATTTGTTTTTTCGATGATATGGATGTTCACGTTGCTCCTCCTCCCGGTCATGCCCGTTCCGGCAGGGCTTCACCCTGCAAATAAAAAAGCCCCGTGTAATAGACAGGGCTTCCATCTCTGGTGTCCCCTTCCCGGTTCGGGGAGGGAAATCGCGGGTTTCCGTAGTGTCGATTACATCTTACGTTCCCATGCTATGCTCAATTCAAGAAATGTCAAGACAATTGAGGTCCTCTTTAGCAGTTCGGGCCTGCAGAATTTCCTCGGCACGATGTCCGGTGATCCGCTCGTACAGCTCCGGGTCCGTGTCGCCCTCGGTGCCGATCGTGAAGACGGTCGACCGGGCATCGAGGCCGATCCGTCTGCCAATCTCGGGGGCACCCGTGCAGGCGATCAATCCTGCCAGACCCGCCACGCCGGACTCTCCGCCGACCAGGGGCGGATCGCCCCCGCATCCGCGCGCCAGGCGCCGCATAGTCTCCAGTGCGGCGGCGTCCGGGATCGCCGTGAAAAAGTCCACCCCGGTTTCAAGAATGTCCCAGGCCAGCAAAGACACCTCGCCGCAGGCCAGGCCCGCCATCATCGTTCCGAGATCCCCACCGACGGTCCGGCGCCTCCCCGCCTTTGCGCTTTCGAGAAGGCAGGCGGCTTTCTCCGGTTCGACGGTGACGATCCGGGGCCGCGCATCGCCGAATCGTTCCCAGAAATAGGCGCAGACGGCCGCCGCGAGCCCGCCAACGCCCGCCTGGACGAAGACATGGGTGGGGGGTCCCTCGTCCCACCGCGCCGCCTCTTCCTCGAGCATCACGGAGTATCCCTGCATGACATCCCGCGGGACATCCGTATAGCCGGGAAATGAAGTATCCGAAACGAGATGCCAGCCGTGCCTCTCCGCCTCTTCGGAAGAGATGCGCACGGCGTCGTCGTAATTGCCAGCGGTCCTCACGACACGCGCTCCGAGGGCGGCGATGGCATCGGCCCGTGCCGCGCTGACGCGCGAATGAATGAAGATCACGCAGCGGCAGCCGAAAGTCCGTGCCCCCCAGGCGACGGAGCGGCCGTGGTTGCCGTCCGTGGCACACGTCACGGTGACGCCCGCGGTGATGTCGCGGAAACAGCAGGCTGCGATATCGCCGGCCGTCGCCTCCCTGCCGAGTCTTTCCGAAACGATCTTCCGCAGCAGCCGCGCGACGGCATAGGCGCCGCCCAGGGCCTTGAAACTCTTCAGGCCGAATCGCTGCGATTCATCCTTGTAGAGAACCTTCCGTACGCCGATCTCCGCCGCCAGCCCCCGCAGTTCGACCAGAGGGGTCGGCCCGTAGCCCGGCCAGGAAGAAATCGCCGTCATGGCCTCACGGCCTGCGTCGAGATTGAGAATCTTCTTCCGCGCCTCGCCATAGGGTTCGCCGCGGCGGATCCGGGGGTTGGAAAAGATTTCAAAAGGGAAGGAAGACAACGGTTGCTTCATTGGAAAATCTCTCACCAGGGCGCAAACCAACCCCTCGCTCCCGCTTCCGCGGGAGCGTAACGGACCGCAGGCGGTCATCGCGGGCGGTATTTCAATCTACGGCGATCATCACGTTGGAGGCCTTGATCACCGCGTAGGCAACCCGGCCTTTTTTCAAACCGAGTTTTTCCGCCGACTCCTTGGAGATCATCGAAACAACCTGCGCGCCTCCTGCCAACTGCAGAACGATCTCCGTATTTACGGCTCCGTGGGTGACCTTTTCGACTTTTCCCTTCAGGACATTGCGAGCGCTGATCTTCATGGCAGACTCCTTTCTGTGCCTCTGTCTCCGCTTCCGGATACAAACGATCCTGAACCGATTCAGCTTTCAGTATAGCGCCGATGGATACAATGTCAAACGGGAGAAAATCCCTTCCTTCAGGAAGAAGGAGGGGCGCTTTGCCGCCTGACACGCGCGTTTCTCGCCTTGACAGCAGGTTGAAGAGGTGTTTTACATCCGTCGTCAGGCCGCTGCGACGACGCCCGTCCGCTTCCTTCGCCGACCGACGGCGCTCCGGCCGCCTGCGATCTGTGATCGGGGAAGAGGTGCCTTCACGGCCTCGATGTTCTTTCCATCGCGGTTTGCCGCTGCGTGAACAGGGGGGTGTTATGACAAAAGAGGTGGTCGTTGTGTCGGCGTGCCGCACTGCCATCGGGGAGTTCGGCGGATCTCTGAGAGACTTGAATTGCGCACTGCTCGGCAGCGCCGTCATGAAGGAGGCGGTCCGGAGAGCGGGCATCGAGCCGGGCATGATTGATGACGTACGGTTCGGCTGCTGCGTGGAGCCCGTCGATGCACTCAACGTGACGCGCGTCTCCGCCCTGATGGCCGGCATCCCGGACACGGTTACGGCCGTCACCGTCAACCGCGTATGCATCTCCGGCATGGAAGCGGTCCTCTCCGGCATGGCGATGATCCGGGCGGGGATGGCCGACATCATCCTGGCGGGCGGCATGGAGCACATGTCGGGCATTCCCTATTCGGTCCCGAACGCCCGCTGGGGTTGCCGCCTCCAGGATCAGGTCTTCGTGGACAACATCATCCACGCGCTGCACGCCGGTTCGCATCTCCTGCCCGGTCCGGAGAACGGTCCGGTGAAATCGGGCATGCCCCTGGAGCTGTTCAGGGGAAAGCCTTACATCATGGGCGTTACCGCGGAACTGATCGCGCAGATGCACAGCCTCTCTCGGGAAGAGATCGACGAGGTCGCGCTCAGAAGCCACAACAACGTCGAGCGGGCGACGATCGAGGGGGATTTCCGTGAGGAAATCGTCCCGATTGAAGTCCCTCAGAAGAGGGGCAAGCCACAGGTCCGCTTCGAGAAGGACGAACATTACCGGCCGAAGCTCACGATGGAGGACCTGGCGAAGCTCCCGCCCGCCTTCGTCCCCAAGACCGGAAAGGTCACGGCCGGAAATTCCGCGGGAATCAACGACGGGGCGAGCGCGATGGTGATCATGTCCCTCGACAAGGCCCGGGAGCTTGGCCTCCGGCCGCTGGCGCGCTTCCGCGCCTTCGGGCGGGGGGGATGCCATCCCTCGGTGATGGGTTTGAGCCCGGTGCCCGCCGTTCACGATCTCTCGGCCCGCTCGGGACTTCAAATCGCGGATTTCGAACTCGTCGAACTCAACGAGGCGTTCGCGGCCCAGTACCTCGGCTGCGAGCGGGAAATGAAGCTCAATCGGGAGATCACGAATGTCAACGGATCGGGCGTCGGTCTCGGCCATCCCGTCGGCTCCACGGGTTGCCGGATTCTGGTCACGCTGCTCTATGCCATGAAAAAGCGGGGCAAGTCGCTCGGACTGGCGACCCTGTGCGGGGGGGGCGGCGTTTCGATGGCGGCCGCACTGGAATTGATGTAGGAACGGGGGCGGAGATGATGGAGTTTCTTGCGGGCCGGATCAGCGCCGCTGATCCGGCCTCTTCTTTTCACGGACCTTCCAGGGACCGTTGGCGTTCTTCCTCGCCGCCAGCGGAATCCTGCGCGGGCTGGGTGGGTTGATCTTCGCCGGCCCCGTCCGAGCCTTTTCCGTCCGTCGGGATTCCCCCCATGACCTCCTCGTAATCGGGCACGACGGCCCCCCGCTTCACCAGAATCCCGTAAATGTGGTCGGCGCGGTTTTCCACGTAGCGCGAATTCCCCGTCGGGCTCCAGCGCCGCGGATTAGGCAGGACGGCGGCAAGCCGAGCCGCCTCCCGGGCCGAAAGCTCACCGGCCGTTTTCCCGTAGTAATGACGCGCGGCCGCTTCGATGCCGAAGATCCCCTCCCCCCATTCGGCCACGTTGAGGTACACCTCCAGGATCCGCCGTTTGGACAGATTCCTCTCGATCCGCCAGGTGAGGATGGCTTCCTTGAGCTTGCGGACGGGGTCTTTCGACGGCGAAAGATAGAGGTTCTTGGCAAGCTGTTGGCTGATCGTGCTTCCGCCCGCCCGCAGGCTTCTCTTGCGGATGTCCTTTTCGAGCGCTTTCTGCATGGCTTCGAAATCAAATCCCTCGTGGGACCAGAACTTGTCGTCTTCGGCGACGAGCACGGCCTTGACGGCGTAGGAAGAAATCCTTGCGAACGGCACCCAATATTGAATGAGGCGCGCCGTCTTCCCCTCCGCAAGTCGCTCCCGCTCTCGGTAAACCATGAAGGCGGTCTTCTTCGGATTGTCTTTCTTCAAACGAGCCACATTCGGATATACGGAGAATCTTCCCACCTCCAGCAGAAAAGCCGCCAGGAGAAACAGGAGAATAAAGAGGATCGTCCGTTTCATTTTCTTCATCGTCGCTGTCTTTACTCCAAAGAGGCCGCCTTGTGAAGAGGCGAAGAAACGCCTGCGAAGGCAAAAAATTTTTGACATCTCCGGCGAATTCCTATAAAAGTCATCGCCAAAGTTGTTCGTGTGCAGTTTTCATCCACTGGGAAGCCCTGAAGAAGGGCCCCCGGTGACCTTTCCGAAGAGTTGCGGGTGTTGCCCGAAGCGTTCATTTTCATCGGGAAGGGCCGCCGGCCGAAATCTGTGCACCGTTTATTCATAGTACGACCCCCGATCGAAGTTCAAGGAGGTGCGGCACCATGAAACGGCAGATTTTCCTCTGGGTGGGACTGGCAGCGTTTTGCATCGTGTTCGGTCTGCAGACCGAGGGATTTGCAAAGCCCCAGTACGTCGTCAAACCCGGCGACAACCTCCAGATAATCGCGAAGCGCCTGGGCGTCAGTCCAGAGGCCCTCAAAGCGGCCAATCAGCTCGACGGCGATTCCCTCAAAGCCCGGCAGATCCTGACCGTCCCCTCGAAGGCGATGAAGAGGATTCACGTCGTCAGGAAGGGCGAAACCCTCTCCGGCATCGCAAAGAAGAACGCCATCACTCTTGACAGCCTCCGTGCGCTGAACAACCTCCGCTCCAGCAGGCTCCGCATAGGGCAGAAACTCGTCGTCTCCGCGACGCCGCAAAAGAAGGAACCAGCGCCTGACGCCGAAGTCACCCTTTCCGGCGACGCGGATATGGAAGAGGAAGGGACCGACGGTGATTTCCTCCCGGACAACCTCGCCGAGAGCGAGGGCGGGGGCGCATCGGCGGAGCTTCTCGGGCGGTGGCAGAATCCCGATGAGCAGCAATTGTTCGTCCGCGTCGTCCGCGGTTTTCTGGGAGCGCCCTATCGCCTGGGCGGGTCTTCTGTCCGCGGCCTCGACTGCTCGGCCTTCGTAAAGAAGATCTATGAATTCTTCAACATCAGCCTTCCCCGGACAGCCCGCGAACAGTCCCAGGTCGGCCTGGCGGTTTCCCGCGACGACCTCATCCCCGGAGATCTCGTCTTCTTCAACACGCGGCGGCCCTTCGGACATGTCGGGATCTACATCGGCAACAACGAGTTCATCCACGCCTCGTCCCGTGAAAAGCGGGTGACGATCAACAGTCTCGACTCCGCCTATTTCAACAAGCGTTTCATCAAGGCCATCCGCGTCAAGGGAATCGATGAGGGAGCTTAGACGGGCTGCCGACAGGGAATTCGCAGCAATCCGCAGAAGGGGAACGGCCCGCCGTTCCTCTTTTTTGTTGTTCCTCTCGGCGCTTCTGTATCTCTGGTCATCGGCTTCCGTCTCCGCCCTCGTCATCGAGGACTACCGCCCCTGCTTCCATGCCTACCAGGAGTCAGACGGCACGCTCCGCGTCGCCTGGCGCCAGTTCCAGGAAAATGGGACGCCGCATTTCCTGGTCATGGACCCGGTCCGCGTGGAGATGGAAAAAGCCCCCCGCCGGGACATCGAGAGGAAATCGCCCACGGGAAGCCTCCGATGGGAGGGCACGCCCTTCGCCGGGGCCCTGGCGCGGTACAGCGCCCCGCCGCATCCGTTGCAGAATGCGGGGATCCGGCGGGCCGAAGGGCCGGCCCGGGGATATTTTCTCACGGTGGACCTGTGTCCCAGCAGGAACCCCCTGGACCGAGAGCTCTTCCGGAAAATCGCCGGGTTTGCGGCCGAATCGGGAACAGCCGTGCCGGTCGGCGTTGCCGCCAGCGGCCTCTGGATAAAGAATCATCCGGAAGACTTCCGCTGGCTCGTCGATCTCGGACGCGCGCCCGCGGGCGGATTGCGCATTACGTGGATCAACCATTCCTACTCTCATCCCTTCGATCCGTCAGCGCCCGTGGAGCGGAATTTCCTCCTCAGGCCCGGAGTTGACCTCTCATCCGAGGTTCTCGAAGCGGAGAAGATTCTTCTGCAGCATGGCCTCGTTCCCGCCCCCTACTTCCGTTTCCCCGGCCTGGTTTCGGACCGCCGTCGGGTTTTATCCCTGCGGGAATGGCTTCTCCTTCCCGTCGGCGCCGGAGCCTGGATGGGAAAAGGGGAGACCGCGAAGCCCGGCGATATCGCCCTCGTGCACGGAAACGGGAACGAACCACGGGGAGTGCGGGAATTGTACAGGCTGCTGGATCGCCTTCGCGGCGAAGGAGACAAGGCAGCGGTCTTTCTCCCGCTTGCAGCCGCCATAACGGGGCAGACAGCGCCGTGATTTTTTCATTGCTTTCCGCACCACCATCCTATACGCTTCCCTTCCCCCGGCCGTTTGTCGTGAAAAGCGCAAATTCCGACGGCAATCCATGAACGATATCGCACGCCGCATGAGCAACCGCCCCAATCTCAAGGACCTGACCCTCGAAGAAATCGAGGCCCTCATCGCCTCACTCGGCAAGGAGCAGTACCGCGCCCGCCAGATCATGAAATGGATCTATCAGAAGAGGGCCGCGTCCTACGACGAGATGACGACGCTTTCCAAAGAGCTCAGAGCCCACCTCAGGAAAGTCGCCACCCTCGCTGGACCCGAAATCGTCCGGACCCAGACGGCGAAAGATTCCACGAAGAAATTTCTATTCCGCCTGAGCGACGGCCTGCACATCGAAAGCGTCCTGATTCCTGGCCGTCACCACTGGACGATCTGCGTCTCCACACAGGCCGGCTGCCGGATGGGCTGCCGGTTCTGCTGCACGGGAACGCAGGGATTAAAGCGGAATCTGCTCCCATCGGAAATCACGGGCCAGATCACGGCCCTGCAGGCGCTGGCGACTGAAGGGCCGGATATCAAGAACATTGTCCTGATGGGAATGGGAGAGCCCCTCGACAACTACGACAACGTCGTCAAGGCAATCGGCATTATCACATCGGACCACGGATTGGGATTCTCCAGCCGGAAGGTCACCCTCTCCACCTGCGGTCTCGCACCGCTGATCGAGCGGCTGGGCGCCGATATCTGCGTCAATCTGGCCATTTCACTCAACGCCCCGGATGATCGGCGGCGGAGTGAACTCATGCCCGTCAACCGCCGTTACCCGCTGAAGACACTGCTCGAATCCTGCCGGCGCTATCCCATGCCGGGCCGGAGGATGCTGACCTTCGAGTATATTCTCATGTCCGGCGTGAACGCGTCGGCCCAGGACGCAGTTCAACTTGCACGGCTGCTCAAAGGGATCCGGTGCAAGCTCAACCTCATCGCCTTCAACGAGTTTCCCGGTTCCCCCTACCGGACGCCATCCGAAGAGGAAATCCGGGACTTCCAGCGGATTCTGGCCGAACATCACTACACGGCGATCCTTCGGGTGAGCAAGGGAAGCGACATTCTCGCGGCCTGCGGCCAGTTGAGCGGTTCGATTTCCCGATAATGCGACGCGAGAAGGATATACAGAAATATATACTTGACATATATTAAATGACGTCCTAAAAGATACCTGCGCTTCGTTCCCGCCGGCCTGATGCATCCTTCCTGCCGGCAACAAAAAAGGACCTTTCGGCATGCCCATGACGACGCCAAACGGCCAGAAGCAGCCCTTGTGTGTCAAAGCCTACGAAGAGATTTGCCGAAAAGTCATCACGCTGGAATACAAACCCGGTCAGCTTCTCGATGAAAAACAGTTGATGGTGGAGTTCGGCCTGGGACGCACGCCGATCCGGGAAGCCCTCCTGCGCCTTGCCGGCGAAGGATGGGTGGAGACGCAGCCGAACAAAGGAGCAACCGTCCCCGCGATCACCCTGCAGAGAACGAAGGCCCTCTTCGAGGTTATGAAAATTCTGGAAGCCGGAGTGGCGACCCTGGCCGTCAGCCAGGAGAATACTTCGCTGCTCGAGAATATGAAGACGGCCAATGAACGGGTCAGACTGGCGGTGAAGAAAGGCGATTTGTACGGCCTCGTAGAGTCAAATCATGCCTTTCACCTGGATTTTGCCCGCTGCTCCAATAACGAATTTCTGATCCACGCGGTCAATGAAGTCCGAGGCCATGCCAGGCGCCTGACCTATCTGTCGTTCGCCAATGAGATCAAAACGGAAAAATCACTCCAGTTTCACTACAAGTCTGTCGTCGACGAACACGACAAAATCATGATTTTCTTGAAGGAAAATAATGAGGCGAGGCTGAAGGAAATCCTGTTGACGCACATCCAGACTTTTCAGCGGCGCATTGTCGCTTATATGACATCGTGACGGCTCTGGATCTTGCTGCCAGGCAGCGCACGCGAAATTCGCGTTGAAGAGGGGGCTGGGTGAAACGGCCTCCTCCGACAAGAAGAGGAAGGGTGGAGGGAGCAACAGACGGTCGCATCGTCTGTTGCATCGGCTAAACGGCGTTTGGTGGAAATGGTTAGTTTAACAAAACATTCAGAAGGGAGAACATGCTCATGAAAAATCTGCTCCGGGTACTGCTGACTATCGCATTGATTGCAGGGTTCGCCGTCACGCCTGCGCTGGCCAAGACCAGTTGGAATGCGAATTCCGTCTGGCCGCCGAAGAACATGCACAGCGTCGGTCTCACCGATTTCGCCGCAAAGGTGAAAGCGGCGACGAACGGCGAGCTCGAAATGGCCGTCCACACCGGCGGCGCGTTGGGATACAAGGGGCCGGATCTCCTGAAGGCCGTTCGCGACGGTCTCGTCCCCGTCTCCGACATGCTGATCAGCGGCGTGGCCGGCGACGAGAAGGTCTTCCAGATCGTCACCCTCCCCTTTCTGGTTAAGAACTTTGACGAACTGCAGCTTCTGACCAAGGTCGCGCAGCCGTATTTCGACAAGAGCGCCAAGAAGTGGGGCCAGAAGATCCTTTACATCGCCCCCTGGCCGGGCGCAGGTCTCTGGACAAAAAAGAAGATTACCACCCTCGAAGAATTGAAGGGTCTCAAGACGCGGACCTATGACAAGAACGGCGCCCTCGTCATGGAAGCGGTCGGCGCGACGCCCTTTGCGCTCCCCTTCAGCGAGGTCTATACGTCGCTGCAGACCGGCCTCATCGACTCCGTAATGACCTCGACACCGACGGCCGTGGACGCCAAGTTCTGGGAAGTGCTCAAATACTATGAGCCGCTGTTCATCACCGCCGCCACCGATATGGTCACGGTCAACCTGAAGGCGTTTCAGAAGCTCCCCAAGGCCCAGCAGGAGGCGCTCGTGAAGGTCGGCAAGGAAATGGAAGCGACGATGTGGGCGAACGTGAAGACCTGGGATAAAGAGCAGGAAGCCATCAGCAACAAGAACGGCATCGAGACCGTCCCGCCTTCCGACAAACTCATCGCCGAACTCGGGAAGATCACGGAAGGCATCCGTGCCGACTGGCTCAAGACGGCGCCGGCGGATGGGAAGAAGATCTACGATGAGTTCATGAAAAAAGTGAAGCGTTAACCGAAGCTGCTGCATCAGTCCACAACCTGGGGCCCCGGATGCTTGCCCTCCGGGGCTCCAGGATGGTCTCATTCGTCCGCTACTGGGCTTAACCTGTTCGGGTGCATCTCCTGCTTCGTTTCATGGAGAAGTCGAAATGAAAAAATTGATCAACGCCATCGATAGGATCTCCGGTTTCGGCGGTTGGACGGCGGGCATCATGATGGCCTTGGCCCTGCTGATTGTCTGTTCCGAGATTGTCACGCGCTCCATCTTCGGCAAGACCCTGTATATCTCCGATGAATACTCCGGCTATCTCATGGCCATGCTGACATTTTTCGGACTCGCCTACACCTTGCGGGAACGAGGGCACATCCGCGTGATGTTCCTTGTCCATTTTTTGAAAGGCCGGCGCCGGGTCATCTACAACATGGTCTGCATGATCGTCGGCTTCCTGTTCTGCCTGGGGCTCATCTGGTTCACCTTTGAATTCTTCTGGGACTCGGTCGTCAACGAGACGCAGTCCATGCAGATCACGGAGACTTACCTGGCCATTCCTCAGGCCTTCCTTCCGATCGGATCGTTCTTTCTGATGCTTCAGTTTCTGTCTGAGTTCTTGAAGGGCGCCGCGATTTTGCGGCAGGATACGGAGGGACTCCGGATCCTGGAAGAAACGGACGAACTGGGACGATAGAGTCCGCATCCCGGCGTCCCGCTGACAACCTTGCGGTAGAGAGAGGATAATTTCATGAATGTTGATCTGGGACCTGTCTCTGCAGTCATCCTCGGCCTTCTTATCTTGTTCCTGGGCGGCTCGATCTGGATCGGCATCGCCCTGTTCCTCGTGGGCATGGGCGGCTTCTTCGTGTTTACCGATGTCTCCTACGGCTCGATCCTGGCGAATATCTGCTGGAACAACACCAGCGGTTCCGCGATGATGGCGCTGCCCTTCTTCATCTGGATGGGTGAGATCCTCTTTCGGAGCAAGATATCGGAAAATCTCTTCCGGGGTCTCTCGCCCTGGATGGACGCAATCCCCGGAAGGTTGGTTCACGTGAACATCCTCGCCTGCACGTTCTTTGCCGCCGTCAGCGGTTCTTCCGCGGCCACGACGGCGACGGTCGGCAAGATCACCGTTCCGGAACTGACAAAAAGAGGCTATGACCACAGTCTCTCCATCGGCTCCCTGGCCGGGGCCGGGACGCTGGGTTTCATGATTCCGCCGAGCATGGTGATGCTCGTTTACGGCATCATCGGCGACGTGAGCATCGGAAAGCTCTTCATTGCGGGATTTATTCCCGGCTTCATGCTGACCTTCATGTTCAGCGGCTACATCCTGCTGCGGTGCCTGATAAACCCCGATCTTGCCCCGAAACGGGCGGAAAACTATACGTGGAAAGACCGTCTCGTCGCCATTCCCGCCATCCTGCCCGTCGCCATTCTCATCCTCTTCGTGCTGGGAAGCATCTACGCGGGCATAGCGACACCCACGGAGGCGGGCGCACTGGGCGTCGTCGGCGCTTTCTTCTTTGCGTTCATTACACGCAGCCTGAATTGGGACGTCTTCAAGGTGAGCCTCGTGGGAGCCATTCGGACCAGTTGCATGATCATGTTCATCGTCATGGGCGCCGCCTATCTGTCGAACGTGATCGGTTACCTGGGCATCACCAGGGCACTGACGAAATACGTCACCGATATGGGCCTTTCCCCCTATATGCTCATCGTCATCCTGACCGTCCTGTATCTGATCCTGGGATGCCTCGTCGACGGCTTCTCCATGATCGTCATGACGGCGCCGATCGTGATCCCCCTGATCGAGGCCGCGAAATTCGACACCGTATGGTTCGGAATCTACCTGGTTCTCATGATCGAGCTGGCCCAGATCACGCCGCCAGTTGGCTTCAACCTGTTTGTGATCAGCGGGCTCAACAACGATGACCTCATGACCGTTGCCAAGGCGGCCTTCCCCTTCTTTCTCATCATGCTGTTGGCAACGGCGCTCCTGACGGTCTTCCCGGATATCGCCATGTTCCTGCCGAACAGGATGATCGCGAAATGACCCCGTAGGCATCGGGTGCATTCTGCAAGGAGAAGGACAATGAGAAGAATGGACATCAACTGCGACATGGGAGAGAGCTTCGGCGCCTACACGATCGGTATGGACGGCGAAGTCCTCCGGCACATCAGTTCGGCCAACATCGCCTGTGGATACCATGCCGGCGATCCGCGGGTCATGAACCGCACCGTGAAGGCGGCAAAGGAAAACGGCGTGGGTATCGGGGCCCATCCGGGATTCCCCGATCTCGTGGGATTCGGCAGGCGGAACATGGACTGCACCCCCGACGAGGTGCGCAACGACGTGATCTACCAGATCGCCGCCTTAAAGGGCTTCTGTTCACTCCACGGCGTCAGGATGCAGCACGTAAAACCCCATGGCAGCCTCTACAACATGTGCGTGGGAAACGAGGCCCTCTCCCGGGCCGTGGCCGAGGCCATCGCCAGCGTCGATCCGACCCTCCTCTGGGTCGTTCTGGGCGGCGCCTCAACGGCGCTGTCGCGGAAGATCGCGGACGAGACGGGAATCCGCGTCGTCTTCGAGGCCTTCCCCGACCGGGCCTACGCGCCCGATGGAAAGCTCGCGTCGAGGAAGCTCCCCGGCGCCGTAATCGGGGACCCCGCCCGGACCGCCGAACAGGCCCTCCGCATGGCCAGGGACGGCAAGGTCATCGCGCTGGACGGCACACGCCTCGACATGGAGGTCCATACGCTGTGCGTTCACGGCGACAATCCGTCGGCCCTCCATCATGTCCAGACGATCCGGCAGGCGCTCGAGTCCGAGGGGATTCGCATCCTCCCCATGGGCGTATCGGTTTGACCTCTGTCGAAAGCGGTGTGAGCGAACCATGGCAGCGATGCTCTACGAACGGGCCCGATTTCGCCTGAGCGGCGACCGCACGCTTCTCGTCGAATACGGAGACGGGATTGATCTCGCCGTCAACGAAAAAGTGCGGGCCATGACCGCGTTGCTGAGGAGAGCCCTTCCGGCCGGCGTTGAAGAGATCGTTCCCGCCTACCGCTCCCTTGCCATTTGTTACGATCCGCTGGCAACGTCTCCCGCCCGATTGGCGGAAATTCTTCACGCGCTGGAGACGGAACTCCTCTCCGCTCAAGTCGCCGCATTCAAGGTCGTCCGGATTCCCGTCTGCTACGGAGGCGAGTTCGGCCCCGACCTTGGTGTTGTGGCGGAACACACGGGTTTGACGGAGCAAGAGGTGATCGCTCTCCATTCTTCCGTGAATTACCCCATCTACATGATCGGGTTCACGCCCGGGTTCTGCTACCTGGGCGGGCTGGACTCCCGGCTGCAGACGCCCCGCAGGAAAACGCCGCGGACGAATCTTCCGGCAGGCTCCGTCGGAATCGCGGAATCGCAGACGGGCATGTACCCGGTTGACAGTCCCGGCGGCTGGCAGATCGTCGGGCGGACGCCGCTTCTGCTCTTCGCCCCCGCACGGCAAAACCCGTTCCTGTACGAAGCGGGAGACCGCATCCGGTTTGTCCCGATTTCCGCCGCCGAATTCCGCAGATTGCAGGAAGAGGAGAAATCCTGATGGAAGTCTTCGCCGTCCGGAATCCCGGCCCTATGACCACGGTTCAGGACCTCGGCCGCCGCGGCTTCCTGGACCGCGGCGTTCCCCTCTCCGGCGCCCTCGATCCCCTCGCGTGTCGGACGGCCAATCTGCTCGTCGGAAATCCCGAGGAGGCGGCCGTGCTGGAAATCACCTTGATGGGTCCCACCCTGGAGATTCTTTCGGCGGCCGATGTCGCGCTGACGGGAGCCGATATGGGAATGACGATCAACGGGAATCCCGTCCCGGGATGGCGTGCTGCCCGGGTATCTCCCGGCGACATCCTCCGCATTCCCAGAGCTGTCGAAGGCTGCCGGGCCTATCTGGCCGTGACGGGAGGCATCGACGTCCCGCCGATGATGGGCAGCCGCTCCACCTTCGTGCGGGCGAAAATCGGAGGCTTTCGAGGCAGAGGACTGGCTAAGGGTGACATCCTGCACCGGGGCGAGAGAACTCTCGCGGCCCACCCGCGGACGTTTCCCGACTCCTGGATCCCCCGCTATGTGCGCGAGATCTTGCTTCGGGCAATGCCCGGGCCGCAGGACGACTCCTTTCGGAGGAATATCGGCGTTTTCTTCGGCGCCTCCTACGAAGTGACCACGGAGGCCGATCGTATGGGTTACCGGCTCCGCGGACCCGCCATTGAACGGGATGAAGGCATGCCCAAGAGCATCGTGACGGAGCCGACGACGCCGGGAAATGTTCAGATCCCAGCCGACGGCCAGCCGATCATCCTGCTCGTCGAACAGACGTCAGGGGGATACGCGAAGATCGCCACGGTGATCTCACCGGACATCTCCAAGGTGGCCCAGGCGGTCCCTGGGAATACCGTGCACTTCGAGCGCGTCACTCTCGAGGCGGCTCACCGGTTGTATCGGGAGCATCAGGAACTCCTATCCCGGATTCGTGCATTCCTTCGGTAAGCCCGGGACGCGGCCGTACTCTTCGCGGACTTTCGGGAAGATCGGCGGGCCGCCGTCGGTATCGACGGCAGGTTCCGTTTTCCTCAGACAGCGCGACGCCGATCCCGGAGAACGCACGGCCGTCATGCTTCAGAGGTTCCAGGAAGATCAGTCCAATCCGCTATCCCAGAAGGCGGGATGGAGACTCAGACGAAAGACCTTTTCGGGCTCGTCCGGGTTGGCAATCTTCACGTAGAGCTGGGGGACATCGTTTGTGGAAAGGGCGACGATCCATGTTGAGAGGGTTCGTTCACCGAGGGGATCCCGCCCGCTTCTCCAGATGGCGTGATCCGGACCGCCCTTGCGATCCTCGCTGAAGACGACGAAATCGTCCATGCTCAAAGGGGGCACATAGGACTGAAGGAGCTGCTGGATCCGCTGCAGCCGTTTGGAGCTTCCCTCATCCACTTTCGCATTCGGCGGTGCGAGTTTCTCATGCAGGTAGTGATTCGCGTGCGCCAGAACCCCGCGCCTCCGTCCCCGTGAGGCGAACTGCCTTCCTGGCGCAATTTCGATCCAGGCGATTTCGTTCCTGTCTCCGACCATGTAGAATCCGGGCTGCGAAGAAAGCAGCCATTCGTGCTTTGCGAAGACTTCGCTGACGCCGGCGCAGGACTGCAGCAGGCGCCCGACCATTCCCCTGCCTCCGCCCTGTTCTCTCCAGTCGGGCACTCCGCTGCCGGGAGAAGCGGACACGATCGCCAACCCCTTTTCGTTGATGCCGGCTGAGACGGTCCGTTTCTTCCCGTTTTCCAGGGGAGACAGCCCCAGGTACCGGTATCCGTGACCCTCCTTCACGATAGCCAGCTTGTCGCTCTGAACCGGCCGTCCATCCCGGTTCTTGGCGATCAACACGACGTTGTTCTCGGTTCTCTCCCCCGCCGCCGCCCAGAAGGTGCAGGCGCCGGCAGTTGCTGTCACGGGCCCGTACAGGATGCAGAGCCACACGATCAGGTTCAGCATCCCGCATCTCCGTTTCCTCATTTCGTCCCTCTCCGCTTCCCCCTTGTTCTGCCAGAAAACGGCCGCCATTCTATCCCAAAGGCACGCCGAAATACAACTCCCTTGGAGCTTGATTTGGCTGCGCAGATGCGCCTAAACTGGTTTTTAGAATCGGCGGAGGACATCCGATGACAAACGAATCTCTGATCGAAGCAATGCGGAACCAGGCCTTCTACCCCCATTCCGCAGATGCCGTCGAATTGATCCAGACGCATATCTCCATGATCTTCCTTGCCGGTGACTTTGCCTACAAAGTGAAGAAGGCCGTCGACTTCGGTTTTCTCGACTTCACGACACTGGAGAAACGTCTTTTCTTCTGCAATGAAGAGCTTCGCCTCAATCGACGTCTTGCCCCGCAGATGTACCTCGACGTCGTGCCGATCTGCCGGGACGATCGCGGCCGGATCCGCCTGGGTGAGGAAGGCGGGATCATTGAATATGCCGTAAAGATGCGGAGGCTCCCCGCCCACCGGATGTTGAAGCGGCTGCTCGCCGCGAGACAAATCGAGCCCTCCGTGATGAAGGCCGTGGCGGAAAAGGTCGCGCGATTCCATGAAGAGGCGGCAACCGGCGGCGAAATCGACCGGATCGGCGACGTCGATACCGTGCGGAAGAACATCGAGGAGAATTTCTCCCAGACGGCGCCGTACATCGGGCGGACGATCACGAACGCCCGGTACCGCTTCCTCAAGTCTTATGCCGCCGGCTTTCTGCAGGAAAGAAGGGCCCTTCTGGACAGACGCGTCGCCGGCGGCAGGATCCGCGACTGCCACGGGGACCTGCACGTAGAGCACATCTGCCTGGCTGAAGAGATTCTCATCTTCGACTGCATCGAATTCAACAAACGCTTCCGTTACGAAGACGTTGCCGCCGAGGCAGCCTTCCTGGCCATGGACCTGGATTTCAGCGGTCACGCCGATTTTGGAGAGGTCTTCGTGAAGAGCTACGTCGCTGCGACCGGCGATGCCGGAGTCCTGACGCTCCTCAATTTCTACAAGTGCTACTATGCCTACGTACGCGGCAAGGTGAACAGTTTCCGCCTCGACGACGCGGTCCTTCCGGAAGACGAGCGGCGCCGGGCACTTGCGACCGCATCGCGCTACTTCGAGCTGGCCTACGGATATGCATGCCGGTTGGAGAGACCGACCTTGATCCTTACGGCGGGCCTGATGGGCACCGGGAAAAGCGTCCTGGCGAGGGCGATCTCACCTCTGCTCGGAGCACAGATCATCCGGACGGACGTTCTTCGCAAGGAGTTGATGCAGATCGATCCGGGGGAACGTCATCCGGAGAAATTCGGGGAGGGTATCTATGCGGCCTCCGTCAGCCGCCGCACCTATGAGGAGGCCCTCCGGCGGGCCGGCCGCATGCTCTCCGGAGGCGCTTCTGTCCTGATCGACGCCTCTTTCCGCAGACGGGGCGATCGCCTGATGGCGATGCAAACGGCGGCGGCGGCAGGGGCCGACTTCTTTGTCCTGGAATGCGTCTGTCCGGAGGAGATTGCCAGAACGCGGTTGGAGAAAAGGAGCTTAGACGACACCGAAGCGTCCGACGGCCGATGGGAACTCTTCGCGGCGCAACGGAAAGCTTTCGAAACGATCGACGAGATGCCCACAGGCGTTCATTTCGTCGTCGATACAACGGCACCGCCTGAGGACTGCGCCGCGGCGGCCATTGAGAGGATCCGCCTCGGCAGCCATTAGAACAGCAGGTAGTCGTTCGGCCTGCTGATTCCGCGGTATCCCTCTTTGTCTTTGTTCGCTTCCTGCTCGATCAGACGTTTCTTGGTTTCCGCAAGGAAGAAGTTTACCTTGTAATCCATTCCCAGGCCCGCATAGTCCTTGGCGACGACTTCAAAACGACGCAGCGCGGCGCCATACCGTTTCAGTTTGTAATAGATGTGGGCGATGTAGAATTCTTTTTCGCCGAGCATCCTCCGGCACTCCTGGATCATCTTCTCCGCCATGAAGGAAAACTTGCTGCTGGGGAAGCGTGCCACGAGCCGCTCGAATTCCTTCTTCGCGCGGACCGTTTCCGTCTGATCGCGGTCGATCGAACCGATCTGCTTGTAGTGGCACATGCCCAACTGATAGATGACATACGGCAGGTTCTCGTTCGCAGGATGCAGACTCAGGAAATCCGAATAAGCGAGTTCCGCTTCGGCGTACTGCTCGTTGCTGAAGTAGGAATCCCCGATGCCCAACTCCGCAAGAATAGCGACCTCACTCAGAGGGTGCTCATCCTTGACGCGCTGAAAGGCTTCGACCGCCTTCTTGTAACGGCCGTCCTGATAATCCTCGAGTCCGCGCTGGTAAAGCCCTTCGGGAGTTGAGCGCGCCATGTCCGTGCGCTTGAAGAGGGCGCACCCGGACAGCAGCAGCAGGAAGACGGCAAATACAGCAAACAAAGCGGTTCTTTTTTTCATAGATGGCGAAGTACTCATAGACCTTTCTTCACAAACTCCTTCAGACGCTCCTTGGATACGAGACCGATGATGGTATCGAGCGCTTTGCCCCCCTTGAAGAGCATCAGCGTCGGTATGCTGCGGATGCCATAGTTCTTGGAGGTGTCGGGATTATCATCGATGTTGACCTTCACCACCTTGAGGGCATCTTTCTGTTCGCCTGCCAACTCCTCCACGATGGGGCCGAGCGCCCTGCATGGACCGCACCACGGCGCCCAGAAATCGACCAGAACCGGTTTATCGGCCTCCAAAACCTCTTTTTGGAAATCCGCGTCCGTGGCGTGTCCCACATGCTCCTGCGCTGCCATGATCCGACCCTCCCATCCGGTATTCGCTTGCGGGAATGATGGCATACATGGACAAACGATGTCAAATTCTATTTGCCGTTGCCTTCCGGAACACGTGCCTAAGCAAGGCCCATGTCCGTTTTGACATCGTTTCCTTCCTCTGATATGTGCAATCCAGTCGACTTCATCCCAGATCGAACCCGAGGAGGCGCAAGTGAAACGATTGGGCATTATCTCCGGCACCGTCCCCCTGGAGGAGGACGTCGTCAGCCGGTTCGTCGAGAAGACCATGGAGAATGAATTCGGCCTCGCCTATCCGCTCGTCTCCGATGCCGCCGTCTTCATCCACCGCCACGGAAGCAGCGCCGGGAAACATATCCTGCCCCACCTGGTGAATCACGCCGCAAACCTGAAGGCGTTGAAGGATCTGGGAGTCGAAGAGGTCTATGCCGTGAACTCCGCCGGCTCTCTCAAGCGCAGGCTGAAGCCCGGTACGCTGGTCGTGCCGGACGACTTCATCCTGCTGGAGCGCGGGCCGACGACGATCAACGCGAAACCCACGCATATCACACCGCGGCTGAACGAAGACGCACGAGGCGCTTGGCTGTCAGCCGCCGGCACGGCCGGAATCGAAACCGTCAACGGCGGCGTCTACTGGCAGACGGCGGGACCTCGCCTGGAAACGCGGGCCGAGATCGGGCTCATCTCGCAATTCGCCGACCTCGTCGGGATGACCATGGGATCCGAGGCGATCGTCGCACAGGAACTCGGCTTGGCCTACGCCTCGCTGTGTTCGGTGGACAATTACGCACACGGGCTGGAGGACCGGGAACTGACGATGGAGAAGATCCTCTGGCACGCCCGCCGAAACGCAGAGGCCGTCGCCACGATCGTCAAGACGCTGCTGGAAATGAAGACCGGCGCTCACTGACGGCAATGATGAGGGCCCTTTGAGGAAGGGGATGGGTCTTCACTCACTCGTCCATTCCGCGGCCGCGGAATGGCGCTCGTTGCCGGATTCAACAGCCCTCACATCCACGCTCCGATTGGAGGCTGTTCAAAAAAATGCAGATGCGAGGCGTCCGAAGCCCTGAGGAACGAGGCGTGCTGGGATGTACGCCGCAGTGACGAAGGGCGAGGCAACGAAGCAGATGCGCGTTTTTCAACAGCCGATCAGAAGGCCCCAAGCTGGCAGGCAGATATCTTGATCCCCAGCGCCTCGCAAGCCGAGGAAACATCCATTCTCGGCAGACCCTGCTCTCTGGCGATGCGCCAGGCTTCCACGCACGGAAGACGCCCGCTGGACAGCGCCTTTTCTATGGAGAGCCGGAGGACATCCGGAACATGATCGAGGGGCTTGACGGCCTTCTTTCCCGATTCATACCCGAAAAGGCCCAACTGGCATCCTTCAATACGGATTTCCAGGAGATCCATGGCGACGCCGACGTCTTTCATGGCAGCCTTCATCTTTCCTGCAATTCCCTCCGCTTCGGCGCAGGAAAGACCCCCTGACCGCGCCTTTCTCCGGAGTTCCGCTGCAATGGTCTCGTCGAGCGGCACGCCTTCATGCTTGGTCCCGAAATGACCCTTGTCTTTGCGGCTCATGACTCACCTCACATTCGGCTGCTCAAAAATGTTTGGATGCAAGGCCCCCAAAATCCTGAGCCATGAGGCGTACATGACGTACGTTGAATGGCGAAGGATGCGGGGAACGAAGCAGACAGGCGTTTTGGCGTATATCCGAATCTTCGCTTCGGATATCCACGATCCCCAAGGAAAACGCTTTGCTGTCAATCGCTCGACTGTTCCCGCACGCAAAAGCGCGGGAGCAGTACTCGCTGTCGGATTCAGCGGCCGTCAATATTTCATGTAGTGGAACGGCTCAATCGCCGACAGGGCCTCCGTGTCCAGTGTCCGAAACCCGTTCTTCTCCAGGAGCTCCCCCGTTCTGTCCATCTGATCCACGTCCACGATGAAGACTGCCTTCTCGCGGCTTTCCAGGACAAATCCGTAGGCATTGTGGATGTTGATCTTTTCTTTGAAAAGCAACTGCGTGAGACGGTCCAGGCCTCCAGGCCGGTCGTCGATCATCACGGCCAGCACCGGGCGGAGGTGCACGGTCATCCCCGCCTTCGTCAGGGCCGTTTCCGCACGTTTGGGGTCGTCGACGATCAGATTGATGACGCCGAACGTATCGGCCGTCGCAATCGTCGTGGCCCGGATGCTGACCTTCGCCTTGGCGAGAACGGAAGTGACGGCAGCAAGTTTGCCGGGCTTGTTTTCCGCGAAAATCGAGATCTGATACGCGACCATGGCTTCCCCTCAATCTTTCCTCTTGTCGATGACGCGGACGGCCTTGCCCTCGGACTTGGGAAGGCTGTCAGGCTCGACGAGATCCACGCTCGGCGTGATGAGGATATCGCTCTTAAGTTCCTCGACGATCTTGCGGCGGAGCTTCTCAAGCTGTTTGAGGTCACCCGAGAAGAAATCCTTCTGGACCTCGACTCTGACGATCATCCGGTCATTGAACCCTTCCCGCTCCAGAACAATCTGGAAGTTCGTCCCCACGCCCGGGATTTCCATCAATTTCTTTTCGATCTGGATCGGAAAGATATTCACGCCCTTCAAGATCAACATGTCGTCTGTTCTTCCCTTGATGCGCTCGATCCGGCGATGGGTGCGTCCACATGCGCAGATTCCCGGGAGAATCCGCGTCAAATCTTTTGTCCGGTAACGCAGGATCGGCATTCCCTGACGGCAGAGCGTCGTCATCACCAGCTCTCCCTCTGTTCCGTCCGGAACAGGCTTCAGCGTATTGGGATCGACGATCTCGACAAAGAAACTGTCCTCCCAGATGTGCAATCCGTTTTGGGCCGGACACTCGAACGCAATGCCCGGACCGTTCATCTCCGAAAGGCCATAAGAATTGTATGCCTTGAAGCCGTAAATTTCCTCGATGCGCCGCCGCATCTTCTCCGAATGAGGTTCGGCTCCGAGAAAGGCCATCTTGACTTTCGTGCCGCGCGGGTCCAGGCCCATCTCTGAAAACACGGTCGACAGATGAAGCGCATAGCTCGGAATAATGTGAATCGCCGTCGTCTCGAAATCGCGCATCAGTTGAATCTGGCGTTTGCTGTTTCCGGCGCCGGCGGGAATGACCAGCGCCCCGACGCGCTCCGCCCCATAGTGAAATCCCAGTCCTCCCGTGAACAGCCCGTAGGTCATCATGTTCTGGAAGATGTCGCCTTTTCTCATCCCCGCCATGTACAGGCAGCGAGCCATGAGCTGTGCCCATGCTTCGACATCATCGGCCGTATGAAAAATGACCGTTGCCCTGCCGGTTGTACCGGAGGAGGAGTGCATGCGGATCAACTCATCCTTGGAGACGGCGACAAGGCCGTATGGCCAGTGTTCGCGCAGATTGTCCTTGGTCGTGAAGGGTATGCGTTCGATGTCCGAAAGGCCGCGAATTCCGTCGGGATCCAGGCCGATCTCCCGGAACAGCTTCCCGTAGTAGGGGGAACGGGCGGCAACGCGACAAACCTGCTGAAATCTCTTCCGTTGAATCTCTTCCAGTTTGCTGCGTTCCATCGTCTCGACATCCCGGTCCCAGTACATGTTCAGCCTCCGCGAAATCATTTTTCATCGCTAATTTTATTACAACCCGCGGGACATTTTATCAAGTCAAATTCCAAGAGCCCCGCCTAGAGACATCGGAAACCCGCATCTTGCCGCAAGACACGGGTTATGCCATACTGCCGTCGTCTCGAAATCGTCGGGGGCGGATCTCTTTCATCGAGGTGAGAAACTCGTGGGAAAAATCGAACCGATGACCGGCGTGATCCTGTCCGGTGGGAAGAATACAAGGATGGGCGAAAACAAGGCCTTTCTTCGCGTCGGCGGCGAACGCCTCATCGACCGCAGCGTGCGGATCTTCCGGGATCTGTTCGAGGAGGTGCTGATTTCGACCAACAGCCCCCTGGAATATCTTGACCAGGAAGCGGCTCTCGTTACCGATGTCTATCCGGAGAAGGGCGCCCTCGGCGGCATCTTTTCGGGACTGTTTTTCGCGTCGCACCCGCGGATCTTCGTCGCGGCCTGCGATATGCCTTGTCTCAACACCGACTTCATCCGGCACATGAGAGATTGTAGAGACGACTTCGACATCGTCGTCCCGCGCGCGCCCGATGGATTCCAGCCCCTTCACGCGATATATTCACAGCGCTGCCTGGAACCGATGCGCCGGAACCTTGAGAGGGACCGACTCAAGATCACGTCCTTCTACAAGGGTCTCCGGATCCGCGAGATCCCGCCGGATGCGATCAGCGCCTTCGACCCTCAGGGGAGGATGTTTCTGAATGTCAACTCGAAAAAGGAATTGGCTCTCTTGCAGGAAGAATAAAAAAAGAGGGGGCGATCCCCTTTTCGGAGATCGTCCCCTTCCCGCCTCTTCATGGGTTCTTCAGCCGCAAGCGGATCAATAGTCGTGCGAATCGCTCTGGCGCGACGTCGCCAGAGAAATCTTCTCCCAACCCTTCACGAAACCGTAGATCAGGAAACCGACGATCCCGATCACCATGCCGAAGCAGACAAGAAAAATGAATTCGCGAAACAGCGTAAACATGTCGAACCTCCTCTCACGTCGTTGTACGGCCGCTCAGCCTGCGCCGCCGCGGAAGAAGATTTCGGGTGCGATGAGGATGATCTT
>CAZDLM010000047.1:0-1897 GCA_964506465.1 uncultured Syntrophaceae bacterium | reverse complement strand
CCGCTCAGCCTGCGCCGCCGCGGAAGAAGATTTCGGGTGCGATGAGGATGATCTTGGGAAAGACCATGCACAGGATCAATCCCACAAACTGCAACCCCAGGAACGGCGCACCGGCCAGCCAGATGTCCGTCGTCGTGACCTCCTTCGGCGCCACGCTCTTCAAATAAAACAGCGCGTACCCGAACGGCGGCGTCAAAAACGACATCTGCAGGTTCACCGCAAACAGCACCCCGAACCAGATCGGATCGAATCCCAGCGCGCGGATGATCGGCCCGAAGAGCGGCACGCACAGCATCACGATCCCGACCCAGTCGATGAAACACCCCAGGAAGATGAGGATGAACTGCATGATGAAAAGGATCATCCAACGGTTCAAACCCGATTCCGTCAGCATCCTCGTCACGAACTCCCCGCCCCCCACCATGATGTACAGAGCGACGAAAATGTTCGCGCCGAACATCGTCCAAAGAACCATCGCCGACGCCTTGAACGTATTCTCCGAAGCCGTGATGAAGTTCTGCCAATTCAACTTCTTCCGCAACGCGATGATCACCAGCGCCCCGGCACAGCCCACCCCGGCCGCCTCCGTCGGCGCCGCAATCCCCACTACGATCGTCCCCAACACCAGAAAAATCAAAATCGCCGTCGGAATAATCGGCGTCAGCTTCTTGATCTTCCCGGACCACGGCAATCGCTCCTCCTTCGGAATCGGCGGTCCCATCACCGGATTGATGTAGCAGCGGAGCGTGATATACAAAATGAACAAACCCGCCAGCAAGAACCCCGGCATGAATGCCCCCGCGTACAACTGACCGATCGAACTGTTGTCCACCATCCCGTACACGATCAGCATGACCGAGGGCGGTATCAAAATCCCCAGCGTCCCTCCGGCTAATATCGATCCCGCCGCCATGTACTTGTCATACCGCCGCTTCAGCATCTCCGGCAGCGCAATCAGACCCATCGTCACTTCGCTCGCCCCGATCACCCCTACCATCGCTGCCATCAACGTGCAGGCCATGACCGACGCCGTCGCCACGCCCCCCTTCAAACCGCCCATCCAGTGGTACACCATCTCGTAGATGTCTTCGATCAACCCCCCCCGCTCCAGCAAATTCGCCATGAAAATAAACAGCGGAATCGCCGCAAGCAGATAGTTCGTCATCAAACCGAATATACGCGTGGGAACGATGTTCACCGCCGCAGGCCCCTGCAGCATCGCCGTGAAAATCACACCCGTCACGCCGCACGCAAACGCCACCGGCAGCCCCATCATCATGAAAAACAGCATGGAGCTGAACATCGTTATCGTAATCCATTCAATGCTCATCGTCATGCCAACTTCCTCCCCCAAAACGCCATATGGATATCACGGATGAACCAAACCACCCCCTGCAGCAACAGCAGGACCGACCCCAGAAACAACATGAACTTCACCGGGTACATGGGAGGTGCCCAATCCGTGAACGAATTCTCACCGATCACGTTGACCCCGAACAATGTCCCGCCCGCCTCCATCATCTGCGAGCTCCAGTAAAAATTCCAACTCGTCCACGCCAACACGATCACAAACGTGAAAAAGAAAACCGACGTGAACAAATCCATCCACGCCTTCGTCCGGTCCGACTGCATTGCGTAAATCACGTCCACCCGAACGTGCGCTCGATAAAAATGCGCAAATCCCCCCGCCATGACGTAGATCACCGCGTACATCAGCGTCATCGACTCATGACCCCAGTTCGTCGGCTTGCTGAATGCATAACGCATCACCACCTCGAACGTGATCACGAAGACCGCCAAAGCGTTCACAATGACCAACATCTTCCCCACCCACATGTTGGTCTTCTCCACAATCATCATGAACTTCTTCAAAAAATCCATGCCCCGCCCCTTTCTA
>CAZDLM010000046.1:13302-26584 GCA_964506465.1 uncultured Syntrophaceae bacterium | reverse complement strand
GCCGCCGAGGAACTTGACCACCTCCGCGCCGGTTCCCGAAACCCGGTTCACAGCCGCATGGCTGGCCGTCCAGTGTTCCATGATCCCCGATTGCCTTCAGGCCGTTCTGGTGATGAGAGAGGCATCTGGGTCCTATCAGCCGGTCGCCTCGTGGCCGGAAAATGGTCCCGCCGAACGGCTGGCGGATATCCTGAACAGGACGCTTTCCGAAAAGCAGGGGATGCTGGTGGAGCTGGCCCTTCCCGAGGGACATCCCGTCGGGACGGAGCGGCGGTATGCGCTTGCGTATCCGATCATGGTCGATGAAACCCTCTTCGGAACCGTCGCCATCGAGGTCGCGGCGGCTTCGGAGGATTCCCTCCGGGGCGCCATGGAGGGCCTGCAGTGGGGCGCTGCATGGCTGGAGAACAGCGTTCGCAGAGAGAGGGGAACCGAAGACCAAAAAACGCTGAAGCGCCTGAAGGCGGCGGTCGACATCCTGGCGGTCGTGCTGGCGGAAGAGACTTTCCAGGCGGCCGCAACGGCCTTTGTCACGGAGGTCGCCACGAGGCTGGGCTGCGACCGCGTCAGCCTGGGCCTTGTGCGCGGACATTCCGTGCGTGTCCGGGCCATCTCCCACACGGCCATCGTGGGCAAACAGATGGATCTCGTCCGGTCCATCCGCGCGGTGATGGAAGAGGCGGTCATGCAGCGCAGCGAGGTCCTCTATCCCGCCCCTCCGGGTGCGGAGGCTACCGTCATCCGCGATCACGAGCGCATGGCCCAGCGGCACGGAGCGCGGTCGATGCTCACGATTCCCCTCTATGCGCGTGCACGGTACTACGGGGTCCTGACGCTGGAGAGGCAGGGAGACCGGCAGTTCACGAACGACGATCTCAACTACATGAAGAGCGTGGCGGCGCTGTCCGGGCCGGCGCTGGAGAGCAAATACCATAACGATCGGCCCATCGTTTTCAGCATCTTCGATGCGCTGAAACGGCAGGCCGCGAGGGCTTTCGGCGCCGGATACGCGGGCCGGAAGATCGCCATCGTTCTGGCGGTGGTCTTGATCGCCTTCTTTTCCCTGGCCAAGGACGAATATCGGCTCGCCGCCGATGCCGTTCTGGAAGGGTCAATCACCCGCTCCGTCGTGATTCCGATCGACGGCTACATCCGGGAGTCCTCCGTCAAGGCGGGCGACGTGGTCCGGAAGGGCCAGGTGCTGTGCCGGATGGATGACCGGGACCTGCGGTTAGAGCGGCGAAACTGGCTCAGCAGGAAGGGTCAGTATCAGCGGCAGCTTCAGGAGGCCGTTGCGAAGCATAACCGCGCCGAGGCCAGCATCATCGACGCCCAGCTCGACCAGGCGGAGGCGCAGATCTCCCTCGTGGAAAACAAGCTGGCTCTGATCTTGATCCGCGCGCCGCTCGAAGGGATCATCATCCGCGGCGATCTCAGCCAGCGGCTGGGCGGCGCCGTGACGAAAGGCGAGGAGATCTTTCAGATCGCCCCCCTCGACTCGTACCGCCTCATTCTGAAGGTCGACGAACAGCGCATTGCCGATGTGTCCGAGGGACAGAAGGGCGCACTCGTGCTTTCCTCCCTGTCCGACAAACCCTTCGGCTTTTCGGTCAGGAAGATCACGCCGGTAACCACGGCCGACGAAGGCCGCAACTATTTCCGTGTCGAGGCGGACCTCGATGAGGTGTCTCCGCGGCTGAGGCCGGGCATGGAGGGCGTCGGAAAGATCAGCGTCGACCGCAGACTCCTCATCTCCATCTGGACGAGGGATCTCGTGGACTGGGTCCGCCTCCGCCTCTGGTCCTGGCTGCCGTAGGGTGGATTCATGTCGGAGAGGACCCTGTACAGCAATTCCTGGTATCGTGTGGCGGACCTCCGGCCGTTCGTGAGAAACCATGCGGAGATCCACCGCCACGATTACCGGGGCGAGGTGTGGTACGTCGTTCAGGACCACTCCAGCGGCCGCTTCCACCGCTTCACCGAAAAGGCGTATCTCGTCATCGGCCTTATGAACGGAGAGCGGACGCTGCAGGAAATATGGGAGACCGCCTGCGAGAAGCTCGGCGAAGACATGCCGACCCAGGACGAGGTGATCGCGCTTCTCTCCCAACTCCATCAGGCGGATATTCTCCAGTCGAACATCTCCCCCGACATGGACAATCTTCACCGCCGACAGCAGAAGGACCGCCATGCCCGTTTCTCGAATGCGATCCGTTCGCCGCTGGCCCTGCGTCTCCCCCTCTTCGATCCCGACCGTTTTCTGGAGAGGACGATGGGAATGGCGCGCCTCTTCCTCAACATGCCGGTGGCCCTCGCAGCGCTGGCGATTGTGGTATGGGCCGTCGTTCTGGCGTTCACCTCCTGGCGGGAGTTGACGGAAAATCTGGCCGACCGCATTCTCGTCATGGAAAACGTCCTCGCCTTCTGGCTCATCTATCCCGCCGTGAAGGTGTTTCATGAATTCGGACACGCCTACGCCGTCAAACGGTGGGGCGGGGAAGTCCACGAGATGGGCGTGATGTTCATCGTCTTCATGCCCATTCCCTATGTCGATGCATCGGCGGCGTCGGCCTTCCGGAGTCGCTGGAAGCGGATCGTCGTCGGGGCCTCGGGCATCGCCATCGAACTGGTCATCGCATCCCTGGCGATGATCCTCTGGACCCGGCTGGAAGCAGGCGCCGCGAGGGCGATCGCCTTCAACACCATGATGATCGCCGGCGTATCGACCCTCCTCTTTAACGGCAACCCCCTGCTGAAATTCGACGCCTATTACGTTCTCTCCGATCTTCTGGAAATCCCCAATCTGGGCACGCGGTCCAATCGGTATCTCGGATATCTTTTCCAGCGTTACCTGATCCGGAGCCGGGAGGCGGAGTTCCCGCTCTCCGATGCAGGTGAAGCGGTATGGCTCTTCCTCTATGGTATCGCCTCCTTCTGCTACCGGATCTACATCACGTTGCAGATCGCCCTTTTCGTGGCCAGTCGATTCTTCTTCGTCGGCATTCTGATCGCCCTCTGGGCGGTAGGCGGGCTCCTGATTCTGCCGCTGGTGCGCGTGGTCCGCGTCATTTTGTCGCATCGTGAACTGTACCGGTTACGGGGCCGCATTCTCGCACTGGGCCTCGGCGCAGGCGGGGTCCTGCTATTCCTGGCCGCGGCTGTTTCCTTCCCGTCCTTCACGACAGCGGAGGGCATCATCTGGCCCGGGGACCAGGCGCAGGTCCGCACCGGCGCCGAGGGATTCGTCCGCGAGATTGCGGCGACTCCGGGGAGCCGGGTGAAACAGGGACAGCCCTTGATCCGTTGCGAGAACGCCGATCTCCTTTCTCAGGTGAGGTTGCTTGAGGCCGAACGAAAGGAGGTCGTGGCCCGGCACCGGGTCGCGTTTGTCAAGGACCGCAACGAGGAGCGCATCTTCCGGGAAGAGCTCGCACGCATCGAAGTGGCGCTTGCCAAAGCGAGAGAGGAACTGGCGGCGCTCACGGTCCGCAGCTCGGAGGAAGGCGTCTTTCTCCTGCCCCAGGCGGAGAACCTGGCCGGCCGCTTTGTGAAGAGGGGGGAGGCGCTCGGTTTGGTAGTCGACTACGCCAAGGTTTACGTCCGGGTAGTGATCCCGCAGTCCGACGTGGACCGTGTCAGGACCAACGTGCGCTCGGTCCGATTGCGGCTTGCCGAGGCCCTCTCAACGGAGGTGCCATCGGAGGTGGTCCGGGAAGTTCCCGCCGCCTCAAGCGACCTCCCCAGCCTCGCCCTCTCCCTGCAGGGCGGCGGCTCCATCGCCCTCGACCCCAGGAGCAGCAAGGCGCAGTCGTTCGAGAACTTCTTCCACTTCGACCTGCGGGTGCCAGCACCGGCGGGCGCGCGGATCGGCGAGCGGGTCTATGTCCGCTTCGAGCATGACCCGGAATCCCTGGCGCGCCGATCGTACAGGACGCTTCGCCACCTCTTCCTGAGGACTTTCGATGTCTGACCGCCACCGCGGGCGTTTTGCCGGAGGATCGGTCGCCGGAGAGCACGGCGGCAGGGAATCGGGCGTGGGGGAAAGAGATTGCCCATGATGCGAGAAATCTCGGCGTGGCCGCCGACGGATTATTTCGTCCGTCCGGAGCGTCATCAGCGCAGGCGGACGATTATCGACCGCATGGCCCGGGAAATATCGGGGGGCGCCGTCCGGGCCGCGCGCCTCCTTCTCAGCCGCCCGAGAAGCGTCGTGGAGGGCGTCAGGCAGCGGGAAGGGGAACTGAAGGGTCAGGCGGACACGGTCCTCAGGGCAAGGGCCAACGCCCTGAAAGGGAGACTCCGTTTGGAAGGCTTCCGCACTGAACTCGTGGCGGATGCTTTTGCGCTGATCCGGGAAGTCGCAAGCCGGACGGTGGGGATGCGGCATTTCGACTGCCAAGTGATCGGCGGCGTCGGACTTCTGCACGGATTTCTCGTGGAGATGGATACGGGCGAAGGAAAGACGCTTGTGGCGACGCTGCCCGCGGCGGTTGCCGCGCTCGCCGGCCTGCCCGTCCACGTCGTCACGGTCAACGACTACCTTGCAGCGCGCGATGCGGAATGGATGGGAGCGGTCTACCGCTTCCTGGGACTGACGGTCGGCTGCGTGGTCCATGGGAAAACGCCGGCGCAACGGCGCGCGGCCTACGGCTGCGATATAACCTACTGCACCAACAAGGAGCTCGTCTTCGATTATCTGCGGGACAGGCTGGTCCTCGGCGAGTCCTCGGATCCTCTGCGGCTGTACGGGGAGCATCTCTACGAAAGCCGGGGGAAGAACGACAGACTTCTCCTCCGGGGCCTGCATTACGCGATCGTCGACGAAGCGGACAGCGTCCTCGTCGACGAGGCCAGGACGCCGCTCATCCTTTCGAGAAGGGAAACGTCGGAGGAAGAGCAGGAGGTCGCCGGCCAAGCACTGGCGGCCGCCCGCGGCCTCGGCGAGGAGGTCGATTACCGAGTGGAGTATGACGCGGACCAGGGGTTGAAACGCATCATCCTTACCGATGCGGGGAAGGAGCACATCCGCCGGATTTCGGAAACCCTCGGCGCGGCGTGGCGCGGCACAGTCCGCAGGGAAGAACTGGTGAAGAAGGCGCTCGCGGCTGTCCGACTCTTTCACCGTGATGAACACTATCTGGTCCGCGACGGCAAGGTGCAGATCATCGACGAGTTTACGGGCCGGGTGATGCCGGACCGGTCGTGGGAGGGCGGTCTTCATCAGCTTATCGAAGCGAAGGAAGGATGCGAGATCACCGGGCAGCAGGAAACGGCGGCACGCATCAGCTATCAGCGCTTCTTCATGAAATACCTAAGGCTCAGCGGGATGACGGGAACGGCACGCGAGGTAAAGGGGGAACTGTGGTCCATCTATGCCCTGCCGTTTATGAGGATTCCGACGAACCGGCCGGTGCGGCGGCATGCCTTTCCCGACCGGCTATTCGCGTCGGCTGAAGACAAATGGACGGCGGTGGTGGGCAGGATCGGGGAAATCCACGGCAGCGGGAGACCCATCCTTGTGGGGACGCGGACCGTGGCGGCTTCCGAGCATCTGGGCTCATTGCTTTCGGCGGCCGGTCTTCCCTGTCAGATCCTCAACGCGAAACAGGATGCGGAAGAGGCGCAAATCGTCGAGCGGGCGGGCGAAGCCGGCCGGATCACGATCGCCACCAACATGGCCGGAAGAGGCACGGACATCAAGCTCAAATCCGACGTTATTGCAAACGGGGGCCTGCACGTCCTGATGACGGAGCGCCATGAAGCGGGGCGGATCGACCGTCAGCTGGCAGGAAGGTGCGGACGGCAGGGGGACCCGGGAAGCTACGAAGCCTTTCTGTCGATCGAGGACCCGCTTTTGAAGAACACCGCCTCCGGTTTCTGGCGCTTGGTGGCGAAGTGGTCGAAAGGAATCGGCTGTGGTATATGGAGGGTGCCGGGACGGCTCGGGATGTCCCGGGCACAGAAGAAGCTGGAAAAGGCCCACGCGGGAGCGCGGAAGCGGCTCCTGAAATTCGATGACGAACTGGGCGATACACTGTCCTTTTCCGGGAGGAGATCGTAGAAGACGATGCAAAACGCCATCCGAATTCCCCATGTTTTTCTGCTGTGCCTGCTCCCCCTGTGCATCGGTGCAACGCCGTCCGATTCTCTGAGGGGCCTGCTCGAACCGAGCGAAATCGTCGAATTGAGCAGCCAGGCGCCGGGCATCATCGAGGAAGTCCTTGCGGATCGCGGAGACCGGGTGAAGAAGGGGCAGATCTTGGTCAGACTGCAGGCGGGGGTGGAAAAAGCGGCTGTGGATCTGGCGGTCGCCCGCCTCGAGTTCGGAAAGCGCAAGGTCCAGAGAAACGAAGAACTTTACCAGAAGCAGCTGATTTCCATCCACGACAAGGACGAGATGGAGACGGAGGTTCGGCTTACGGAGCTGCAGCTGCGGGATGCGACGGAGAAACTGAGACTGCGCACCATCGCCAGTCCGGTCGACGGTGTGGTCGTGAAGCGGAAGCTGTCCCCCGGGGAATACGTCGGTGAAGGGTCCATCATGACCATCGCCCGCGTGGACCCGATCAACGCCGAGATCGTCGTTCCGGTGGCGATGTACCGAAAGATCCGCACGGGCATGCTGGCGGAAGTGCGGCCCGAGGCGCCGGTCGGCGGCATATACCGGGGCAAGGTCGTGGTCGTCGACGAGGTGATCGATGCGGCCAGCGGCACCTTCGGCGTACGCGTCGAGTTGCCGAACCCCGATCATCGGATCAGCGCCGGGCTCAATTGCACGGTCCGCTTTCTTTCGCAGTAACCCATGCAAAAAGAGCCGTAAACAGCCGGAATACCTCGGGACGGCTGTGCGAAACGTTCCTTGTCTTTTTCCCACTTTTGTATTATCAGTGCGGCAGGAAAACATGGCAACGCACGATCGCCATTTGCAGCAAATACGGGTATTGTACAGACGTGATTGCCGTGTTGAATTGCCGAAGGTAAATGAGGAGCCGCATGCCTTCGGACTGGCGCCACGCGGCGGAGTATGGGTATTTCGTCGTGTCCGTAAGCCGCGTGATCAGAGGAGCCGGCAACAGACGGGAGGCTCCGTCATCGCCGGTCCGAAAGGAAAAGGAAACCGGATTTTGAGGAGAAGGAGAAGTATATGAGAAAGATCTTCGTGGCTGTCCTGGTTCTCTTTTTCTTCTGTTCGTGTACGTCCGCCATCGTGAAGAACAATGCGAATCTGATGAGGCTGAAAGCCGGGATGGCGCAGGACGAAGTCTCCACAATCATGGGCGTGCCGGCCTTGAGCGAGTCCTATGAAGCGTCCGCGGGAGAGCGGATCGCGATCCTTTACTACCAGACCGAAGAGAGGAAGACGACCGTGCTCTCTGCGAAGGACGAATGCACCCCCGTCGTATTCGTCAACGGGAAACTGACAGGATGGGGGGACAGGCTGATGGCTTCCGAAATCCACCTGCTGAAGGTCAAAGCGAAGTAGGCGGGAAAGGGCGGAACCGACCTGCAATGAAACATGACCATCAAGTCTCTGCAGGGCCGTATTTGCCGCAAATAGTGATCGTGCGTTGCCCTATCTTGTTGCCGGAGTAAATTTTTTTCAACTCCTAGACGATTTCTTAAATATTTACCACGACACGTTCAGTGTTCGGAGGCCATAGCACCTTATATTTGAAGAATTATTTCAAATTGAATTCTCCTAATCTTATTGACCGCATCTACGACTGTACGCAAACCGATACTTCTGTAAGCCTTGTCAACAATTCCTCCAACGGACAGTAGCTTTATGTTGAGCGGTCATCCGCTTGGAAATCGATCTTGTACCCTCTCGCTATTATCTGGGACCATGTATGCTCTTGTTATAGAGACCTTGTTGATGTCCAGTGCCAGATTACAGTTCCATACCAGGTAATCTATGAGACAATTCTTATGAGTAATCTCCATAAACATCGTCCACATGATTGTATGAATGGACATTGTGAAGCCCAATGCGAAACCCACGCCGCACGTTAGTGTTCAAGTGGTGGTAGTGACACGCAGAAACGTCCCTCGGTGACTGTGGCAAATCATGGCCTGGCATTCTTGTCACCAGTAGCGTTTGTAAGCGCGACGACTCTTTCGACGACTTTTTGAAGTGTCGCGCATGTTTTCCCCTCTTCTTGTGCATGCTGAATGATCGCGGCAATGACGGCAGGAGTTTTTATGGCGTGCTTCCGCTTGGGAATTGCAAATTCCCGTTGACTCTCTCCTAATAACTTTTCAAACAACTCGTCGCCGATTTCGGCCCTCACTGTACATTCGAGGTCACGTTTGAAGCAGCAATGATACGTGTCCCGGTGCTCAGGCCAATCTTCTGGAGGTTTCCCCATAATTTGTAAGAGGCGATGATTGTCACGGGGATCGGGTTTTCCATCAAGAGGTTTACCGCATCCCTTACAAACTCCTGCAGTTTCCCCCTTTTCACCGTCAGAGTCCCAGAGCAGATAGACAGGAATTCCAAACTCCTGAAAAATAATGGCAGGACGGTCCATATTACGCTTGCCGTTAACGGGAATGACGGACACGCCAAGGCTTTCAAGGTCCCTGTTCATGGCGTGTGCCACGCCCATAATCGCAGCGTAATCATCCTCTCCTTCTACAAGCATTACTACATCTGCAAAAAACCCTTCATTCACTTGTGGCGTAATGATCGAATGAAGCCTGTTGATCAGGGTTGAGCCTGTGTATTTGACATCCGTACTTCCGCCAGCTTCCCACACTCTCTCAGCCACCTTGTCTAGTGTTGTTCCTACGACATGCGTGATGCGTGGTTTCTCTGCGCCATTGTCTGATTTCCTGAGAAGTCTGATTTGATTAAATCGATCGAGCCCTACAAAAAGTGGCGAGTGTGTGGCATAGATGACCTGCGTCTTTTCAGCAACACCTGGTGTCATTCCACTTGCCAACTGCAGGAAGATCTTTGCAAGGTGTCTCTGTCTATTAGGATGTTGGTAGAGTTCCGGTTCTTCAATAGCCAGGACGAGGTTTGGCAAGGTACTCCAAGTGTCAACTTTTGTTTCTGACAAGGAAGCCCCCTCGGAGCCATCTTTCGGTTTACTCTCGTTCACGGACTGAGCCATGGCAAGATGTTGAAGCATCGTCAGAATAAATGCCCTTTGCAGTCCGTGCCCGGTCCTGTGAACGGCGGTCGGGTAGCGGTCTTCGATCAGTTTGATGTCTGCTTTCGGCATTTCAATTTTGACCTGATCCAGAGGAAGCCACCGGAGATCAACGGAAGCATTCGGGACGAATGATTGAAGGGTCTTGGAAAGTCGCCCAGCCAAACCATTCAATTCTTCCAGCTTCTCGGGGCGCATGAGCTCTTCGTATTTCTGCTGTGTCTCTTCCCGGAGTCTCTTAACTGCCTCTTTGTTGGCAAGAACGCTACGGACGACCATGTCCATCAAATCAGTAAGAACAGACCCGCGCCCTTCACTTCCGTCGCTTGCTGCATCTCGGACTGCCGGAATGAACAAAAAGCGAGTGAATCGACCAAGGTAGCCCCGGCCAACTTCGGTGAATCCGAAGAACCGCCCGTCGTCTCGCTGTCGTTCGCAGGCAGCGGGATGTTCCGCTTCCCATTTTGTGAGAGCTGGTTCTACAGCCCCGAGGTTGCTCCATACCGGTAGACCACCATATTCGGGCCTTGCTTTGAGTGCATCGTATTCAGCTCTTGCAGTTTTGCCGCGATCCTTGACTGATAGCCCATTCCGAATTCCTTGGAATGCCGGATTCCGTAAAGAGGCACCGTGGTAAGTTGCGGCCGGCTTGCCGGTTTCCAATTTAAAGACACGCTCGACAGTAAGCCTATTACCTTGCACGTAATCACCGAACAATTCGAGGGCCTCTTTGGATAAGTCAGAGAAAGTGACACCTACAACGATCTCAGCCGTCGTATCCGCGTCGTAGAAATCTCCAACGTCAATGCGAGCAGACGGACTGTAAAATAAAGATAAAGCACGGAGGAAATTCGATTTGCCCGCACCGTTCGGTCCGACTAGTGCGGTTAGTGTGTCAAAATGGACCGCTTCGTTGAGAATGGAGCGAAAGTTTTGAACCCTTATGGATTCGATAAGCATGCTCTCCCTCCTTAACGTACACGTTTACAGCGATAACGACCTTTAATGTGGTTATTGAGATAAATACCTTTGGATGCGGCATTCATGAGAGCTGCATAAGCGGTTTCTGGTACGCTGAAATATTGGTATAGGCCGCCACTGTTGAATTCGACTTCTAATGTTCCGCTATCAGCCTCATAGCCAATCGATCGCACATTGCTTGAATTAACTCTCTGCTTATCCATAATGTCCTCGCTTTATCAAGAATCGCGGACCTTGATATAAGAATATATGATTTATAGAGCTCCTCTGACAATTGAGCCGTTATGCTCCTTCGATCGGCAAAATTATTGTTGCTTTTGTTCCTACCTGATCCAATAAATACAATAATCCTCCGCCGTCAATGAGCTCTATCGGTTTGTCTTTTGAAAATTCATACGCATCTGGACCATAGCCGCTAGTGGTGACCAAAATACCTTTATTTGCACCTTCATGTTGCATGGTACCATAGAGGTCTCTCACAGCAGAGACACCTACAGTATTCTTGTAACGTTTTGCCTGAATTACGACTTTTCCGCCGACAATTGGTCTTGTATCGAATGCAACTGCGTCGACACCCCCATCCTTGGCAGTTCTAGTCAATTTTGTCTCAAGTCCCATTTTCCCGAAAAGGTTGCTGACCAGAGTTTCAAATTCGAAGGGATTCAGGTCCATCAGATTTGGACGCGATTCAAGCTCACTGAGCACGTTTCCCTGGTCCACGAAGCGTTTATCGACCATATTAAACTCTATGATGGGTTTTACTGCCAGAAGAGCCTGTGGCTGACTAGATATCTGCGCACCCAAAGAACGAAGACATGCCTTCTTATCAACCTTGGCGAGGTCTATCCCCGAAAATCCCTCCTGTGTTGCACGAACTGACAGGATACAGGGGTGTACAGGCTTTCCCGTTGAAGGGTCAGTAGCATGTACAAATCCGTTGAATACAACCACATCAAGATGACCACACTGGTCAGCCTCGAATACTTCATGTAGAGTGCGTAAGGGCACAGCCGATACGATGTCTTGATAGATTTCCTTAATATCTGCCGCTTTCCGAGGTTTAGAATCGATCAAGTCTTTCGCCTTCACGTACCTGAATTCTGATTCTTTAGGCACAATGTCGACACCGGGCAGATCGTAGTCAATTATGAGTTGTTTTGACTCGGGTGCGTATCCTATACGGAAGTCTTGGGGGAACCTATCTGGATATCCGGATCGTTCAAGAACTGACGTGTTATAAGTGATTACCGCCTGATAGTCGCCGTTTCGATATGATGTTTCGAATTCGTCGACTTCCTGGTTCCTCTGTTGGGCTTTGAGCGTGAATGCCTGACGCGCCTTCTCCTGTTCCGCTAGAAATTGCGACAATTTGGATTTTCGCTCTTTCTCCAATTTCTCATATTTCGATCGAGCCTCTTCGTATTGAAAGTCTGCAGCTTCGATGTCTCTTTCGTAGCGTTTTTTGAGGCCAAAGGCCTTTTCAATAAACCCCGGTGCCTTAACTTTGGCAATAAACGCTTGCTTCTGTGGTTCGTGTGGCGTTTTGGCAAGGTCTTCCGGAATGGGCTCGGGGTTAAATTGTTCTTTGATTCTGAGCGTATTGAAACTGATCGTATCGTCTACTGAGAGTGTCTTATCTAAAATGTTCCTAAGATTTTCCACCCTTTCGGTTAGTTCCATATTTTCATCTTCTGTTTCTTGAAGCCGCTGTTCCAAATATCTCTGTTTTTCTTCCTTGTCCTGGAGTTTCTGCAGTCTTTCGACTTGACGTTGGTACTGTATATTCGCCCTATGCTGACGACGTTGTTCAGCCTCTGCTCGTCGCTGCTGTCGCGCTGCTTCTCGTGCTATTGAATTTAGAGCGCTGATAAAACCACGTCTTCCCATATGACATCTCCTTGGGCTGCAATTCCAATATCGTAGAGTTTTTTAAGAAAATATATTTAAGAATACATACATTTCCTTGAAAGCTGATTTCCCGTAGCATTCTTCGGAAATGCTTACGGCCTATTCTGACTGCGGAGTTCTTTTCTCATCTCGCTCGTGTCCCCTTCAGAGAGTAATCACAAAGCAAAAAACCCCGTCCTCATTTTGTGAGGGCGGGGTAGTCAACGCGCTTAACCCATGGCGTCCACTCTTTCGGGATGCAAGGGGTTTATTTGTTGTTTACGATTGACGCGACGCGTGGAGATTTGGAAAGTGGGAGACATGTACACTTTACAGGTGCTTATGTCAAGAATGGATGCCGCCTTTTTGATAACATTTTTTCGATGCCAGAGGTCCGGCGTGGAGTCGTGAGCGAAAACGAGAAATAAAAAAAGGGGCCGACCGCCAACCGGTTGACCCCTGATGTTTGAAATGGTGGGCCAGGGCAGAATCGAACTGCCGACACATGGATTTTCAGTCCATTGCTCTACCGACTGAGCTACCGGCCCATCGCGCCGCACGGAACGCAACCGCGGCGATGAAAAGAGGCTTTCCCTCTATATAATGTAGTCCTCTTTGTCAAGGTCTTTTTCCGGCGCAGAAGGTGCCGTTTTCACGGGTTTTTCACCCTCGCGAATCACCACCGTTCCGGCGATGTAGTCGTGCCAGCCCCGCTTCCTCCGGTCCAGTGCAACCCACAGAAATCCCAGGTAACAAGGCAGCAGGGAAACCACGTAGCCGACCCAGCGCAGAAACGCGAGTCCGAACGTCATCGGGCCTCCGCCGAGGGGCTGCACGCGGAGCCCCATGACCATTTTCCCCGGAGTCCGTCCGCCGACGCCGTGAAAGTAGACGAAATAGAGGAACTTCGTCACGAACGAGGTCGCGCCCGTGTAGATCAGGAAGAAGGGGCCGCCGTAGGTTATGAGCCCCGGCAATTCCTCAGGCGTGAAGCGGCTGAACAGCAGGGCGAAGACGCCGATGAGGAGGATGAACATGGAAATCAAGACGATGATGACGGCGTCGATGAGAATCGCGACCGCGCGCCGCCAGAACCCTCCGTAGCGCTCGACGGTCATGGCGCGGAACTCCTCTCTGCCGTGTCGCCGCCGAAAGAGCCCAGCTCATACTGGAGAATGGAGAGGATGGCGATAACGGCCGTCTCCACCTTGAGGACGCGCGGGCCGATGCTGACGGACCGGAATCCCGCGGACAGG
>CAZDLM010000046.1:10814-13292 GCA_964506465.1 uncultured Syntrophaceae bacterium | reverse complement strand
CGCTTCAACCTCTTCCGGCGCGAATCCACCCTCGGGGCCGATGAGGACGAAGCAGGCGCCCGGCGGCTTGGCGCGCCAGGGCGAAAGCGCTTCCCTCGCGCCGCTGCGGGATTCCTCCTCCCAGAAGATGAGCTTCAAATCGGCGGGAGCGGAGGCGTCGAGAACGTCCCGGAACGATCCCGGCTGTTCGATGCTGGGGAGAAAAATCCTGCCGGACTGCCGCGCCGCCTCAAGGGCGATCTTGCGCCAGCGGTCCGCCTTGGATGCGGCCGCGGACGGGGAAAGCCTCGGGATGGAGCGGAGCGAAACGAAGGGCAGGATGTGCGAGACGCCGACCTCGACGGCCTTGCGGACGATGACGTCCATCGTCACGCCCTTGGGCAGGGCCTGGGCGAGGCTGATCCGGGGTCCCGTTTCGGTGCGTGCGGTGCGGTTCAGGACTTCGACGACGGCTTTTTTCGGATCGATTCGTTCGATGCGGGCCGCGAATTCCAGGCCCGCGCCGTCGAAGAGCAGAAGCGGATCGCCGGCCTTCAGGCGCAGGACCGACCGGATGTAATGGGCGTCGTCCCCCGCGAGTTCGCGCCGCTCTCCCGGCCGAAGGCCCGGAGCGGTCAGGATGCGCGGCGTGGTCACCGGCCGTTCTCCCCCTTCTTCAGGACGTAGCAGCACCACTCCTTCTCGGAAATCGTGTTGTGGACGACGAGGGGCGGGACAAGGAAGTGCGTCTCGATGTCGCTGCGGTCCTGGTCGATGAGGCCCGAGATGACGAGATAGCCGTTGCGCTGCAGGAGGGACAGCAGATGGCTGCGGACCTTGAGGAGGATCTTGGCGGTCAGGTTGGCGACGATCAGTTCGAAGGACTCGTGGATGCTTTGCACGTCCTTGTTGCGGATCTCCACGCGGTCGCAGACTTCGTTGATCTCGCTGTTTTCCCGCGCGATTTCCACAGCCTTCTTGTCGGTATCGACGCAGACAACGCGGTCCGCGCCGAGCTTGGCGCCGGCGATTCCGAGGATGCCGGTGCCCGTGCCGACGTCGAGCATCCGCCAGCGGGGGAAGGTGCGGTCCTTCAGCAGGAGATCCTCGATCGCGCCGAGGCACATCCTCGTGGAGGCATGCTGGCCCGTTCCGAAGGCCATGCCGGGGTCGATCTCGACGACGATATCGCGGCTGGAGGGCGAATAGCGCTCCCAGGTGGGTTTGATGACGATGTTGCGGCTCACCCGGATCGGCTTGAAGTACATCTTCCAGGCCTCGGCCCAGTCAGGATCGGATATCTCCTCCGTCGAAAGGACCACCTCCGGAAGGTGGGGGAAGATCTCGTGCAGGCTCGCGGCGTAGGCCTTGAGCGAAGCGAGCCTCTTGTCGAGGCGGATGTCGAAGGGGAGATAGGCCTTGATGGACCCGGGAAACGATCCGTCGGGAAGGTCGTCCACGGAGGGCGGGACGGCCTCCTCCTGGAACACGCCCTGCGCGCCGAGCTCCGTGAGGAAGTTGGAGAGGGCGTCGCCCACGTCGGCCGGCGCAGTCGCCTCGATCTTCAGCCATCGTTCCTTTTTGGGAGTTTCCTTCGGGGTTTGCGCCATGACGGCCTCCTGGTTGCGAGGTCAAGAGTTATGCCACCGGAACCGGTTGACCAAGCTATAACCTCTTTCGGCGGAGATTGCAAGGCGCGGCGGCGTCCGGGCCGGCTTGAATTTTCAGGATCGACATGGTAGCGTCGAAACATCCGGTTTTTCCTGCCGGAATCGAGGAGATTGGCCGTGCGCTACTATCCCGTCAACCTGGATATCCGGCGAAAACGATGCGTCGTCGTCGGCGGCGGGGCCGTCGCCGGACGCAAGGTGGAGCGGCTGCTGGAATGCGGCGCGAAGGTCTCCGTAGTGTCCGAAAAACTCTCTCCGGCCCTCGAAGAATTGAAGGGGAAGGGCGCAATCGAGCATGTGCCTTCGGACTATGACGAACGGCACCTTCGCGGGGCGTTTCTCGTCGTCGGCGCCACGGACCAGGACGAGGTGAACGGGCGGATCAGCGCCGATTGCCGGCGGGCGGGCATCCTGGTGAATATCGTGGACGAACCGGCGCGGTGCGATTTCATCCTGCCGTCGCTGGTGCAGCGGGGAGACCTGCAGATCGCCGTTTCCACGGCGGGCAGGAGTCCGGCCCTGGCGAAGAAACTCCGGGTGGAGCTGGAGGAGCGGTACGGCCCGGCCTGCGGGACGCTGGCCGCCATCCTCGGGGAATTGCGAGCTGAAGTGATGAAGAGCGGGGCCGCGGCGGACGGCCGCGGGAAGGTCTTCGAGGCCCTGGTGAACTCCGACATCCTGGAGGCGATCGAGCGGGGCGACCGGGAGCGCGTCCGGTCGATCATCCGCGACCTCGCGGGCCTGGAATTCGACGTCGCACGCTGGATGAAGTGAGGTGTGTTCCGTCGTCCCCGCGAAGGCGGGGGTCCAAGGCTTTGCATGCCCAATT
>CAZDLM010000046.1:7003-10714 GCA_964506465.1 uncultured Syntrophaceae bacterium | reverse complement strand
ATGTCACCCCCGCGAAAGCGGGGGTCCAGGGCTTTGCATGGCACGGGAGCAGATTTGAAATCTGTCCCCAGGAGACTAAGATCCTGGATTCCCGCTTTCGCGGGAATGACAGCGGGGGGCGAGAGCCGTGCGTCCCAATTATGTCACCCCCGCGAAAGCGGGGGTCCAGGGCTTTGCATGGCACGGGAGCAGATTCGAAATCTGTCCCCAGGAGACTGAGACCTGGATTCCCGCCTGCGCGGGAATGACAGCAGGAAAACCGGGAACGATAGAGAGTAAGGCGGGAATGACCAAGAAGTAAGCGGAAGAGTGTGAGTATGGACATCCTTTTTTTCAAAGCGGCCGTTGCCGCCTACCTCGTCAGCGCCGTCGGTTACGGGTTTTCCCTGACGACCCGACGGGTCTCCGCCGCAAGGGCGGCGACGTGGTTCCTCTTTGCCGCCTTCCTCTGCCACAGTGTGTCTTTCCTCGTACACTTCGCCGCGTCCGCCGGCCGCACGCCCCTGGCGAGCATCTATGAGACGCTTTCCCTCTTTGTCTGGGCTATGACCGGCGCCTATCTCGTCCTGCAGTTCAAGACAAAAACGCGGGTCCTCGGGGCCTTCATCTCGCCCGTCGCGGTGGTCGTGATGATCTTCGCCTCGGTCCGCCTGGGAGGAGATGTGAATCTGCCGGACGCCCTGCGGAGTTCGCTCGTGCCGGTGCACGTGTTCCTGTCCGTGATCGGCGAGGCCCTCTTCGTCATCGCCGCGGCCGCCGCGGGCATGTATCTCATTCAGAACCGCCTGATCAAGAACCGGGGAAAGAGGAGCCTCAGCCACTACCTGCCCTCGCTCCAGGATCTCGACCGGATCCATCACGTCTGTCTCATGGCAGGATTCCCCGTGCTGACGCTGGGGATCTTCATCGGCTCCATCTGGGCGCGGACCGCCTGGGGAAGCGCCTGGCAGTGGGACCCCAAGCAGGTCTGGACGCTCGCCTTCTGGCTCTCCTATGCCTTCCTCCTGCACCAGCGGCTCGCGATCGGCTGGAAGGGCCATCGGGCGGCCCTCTTTTCGGTCGTGGCGCTCGCAGTTGTGATCGCGCTGTTCATCGCCGGCGCGGCCTTCTTCCCCACGGTGCACAGGTTTGCGTGATCCCATGAAACTCGTTCTCGTCGGCATGAATCATCAGAGCGCCCCCCTGGAAGTCCGGGAGAGGCTGGCGCTTGCCTGCGGGGATGCCCGGACGTCGCTGCGGGAGCTGGTTCTTCTGCCCGGGGTGCGCGAGGCCCTTTACCTGTGCACCTGCAACCGGATCGAAATCCTCGCCCGCGTGCCGGCGGCGGCGGACGCCGGAGTCCTGCGGGCCTTCGCGGCGGCGCAGGGCGGGCTTTCGGAAAAGGACGCGGCCGATTTCCTGTACGCCTACGAGGACGACGCGGCCGTGCGGCACCTCTTCCGGGTAGCCTCCGGCATCGATTCCCTGGTGATGGGCGAACCCCAGATCCTGGGCCAGGTCAAGGAGGCCTACCGCGAGGCCGTCCGCAGCCGGACCAGCGGCGTCCTCCTCAATAAGACGATGCACCACGCCTTCCGCGTCGCCAAGCGAATCCGCACGGAGACGGGGATCGCGGACAACGCCGTTTCCGTGAGTTTCGCCGCCGTCGAGCTGGCCAAGAAGATCTTCGGCGATCTTGCCGGAAAAACGATCCTCGTGGTCGGGGCCGGCGAGATGGCGGAACTGGCGGTGCGGCACCTGATGGCGAACGGGGCGGTGCGGGTCCTCGTCGCAAACCGCACCCCCGAGCGGGCCCGGGAACTGGCGGCGTCCTTCTGCGGCACGGCCGTGCCGTTCGCCGAAATGGAACGGGCGCTGCAGGAGGCCGATATCGTCATCAGCTCCACGGGCGCATCGGGCCATGTGATCAGCGTGGAGATGGTCGCGGGGGCCCTGTACCGGCGGAAGAACCGTTTGCTGTTCCTGATCGACATCGCCGTGCCGCGGGACATCGAGCCCGCCGCGGGCGACATCGACAACGTCTATCTCTACAACATCGATCACCTCCAGGAGGTCGTCGACGAAAACCGCGCCTCCCGCAGGCGCGAGGCCGTGCGGGCGGAGGCGATCATCGAGGAGGAGGTCGGCCGGTTCCGCGCCTGGTTCGACGCCCTCGACGTCGTTCCCACGATCGTTGCCCTCCGGGAGAAGCTGGAAGGCGTGGCGCGGGGCGAGCTGGAGGAAGCGGCCTCCTGGCTCGCGGGGCTCAGGGAGGAGGACCGTCGGAAGGTGGAGTATCTGGCGGCCGCCATGATCAACAAGATCCTCCACGACCCGATCACCGCCCTCAAGGACGAGAGTGTCGACGGCGCAGGACTTCCCTACGTGGCGGCGGCGCGGAGGCTCTTCGGACTCGACCGGGATGAGGGGAAGCGGGAAGGAGACACGCCATCGGACGAACATTGAAGATCGGCAGCCGGGGCAGTTCCCTGGCGCTCACCCAGACGAACGCCGTGGCGAAGTCTCTCCGGGACGCGAACCCGGGCTTGGAGACGGAGATCGTCGTCATCCGGACGAAGGGCGATATCCTGCAGGACGTGGCCCTGGCGCGGATCGGCGGCAAGGGGCTTTTCGTCAAGGAGATCGAGGAGGCGCTCCTCGCCGGGCGCGTCGACGTCGCCGTTCACAGCCTGAAGGACATGCCGGCCGAGTTGCCGGAAGGATTGGAGATCGGCGCGACGCCGAGACGCGAGGACCCGCGGGACGCCTGGATTTCCGCCGACGGCCGGAGGATCGAGGACGCGCCGCGCGGCGCCCGCATCGGGACGGGCTCGCTCCGGCGCGGACTGCAGGTCAAGAGGGTGGTTCCGCAGGCGGAGATCGTGCCGATCCGGGGGAACCTGGATACGCGGATCCGGAAGATCGTCTCCGAGAATCTGGCCGGGGTGGTCGTTGCGGCGGCGGGGCTCGGCCGCATGGGATGGGCGGACCGGGCGACGCAGGTGCTCGATCCGGACATCATGCTGCCCGCCGTGGGCCAGGGGATCCTTGCCGTCGAGATGCGCAGCTCCGACGGCGGCATCCGCAACATCCTGAAAAGGATCGACGATGCGGAGACCGGGCTGGCGGCGAGGTCCGAACGGGCGTTTCTACGGAAATTGGGCGGCGGCTGCCAGTTGCCGGTTGCGGCCTACGCGGAAAACCGGGGCGGGAGGCTGCGGATCCGGGGCCTCGTGGGAAGCGCGGATGGATCGGCCGCGATCCGCGACGAAGCGGAGGGGCCGAACGAAGACGCCGAGGCCATGGGAGCGGCAGTGGCCGAAAGGATTCTCCGCGCCGGCGGCAGGGAGCTGCTCGACGCGGTGTACGGGAGGTAATTTCCTGTTCTTCCCGTGAAAGCGGGACGATAATGCGATGTCATTCCCGCGAAAGCGGGAATCCAGGGTTTTTGCTTCTATTCTGCGACTTCGGCATTGAGCAGAGAGCTGGACCCCCGCGTTCGCGGGGGTGACAGAGGTGGTTGTCGTTCCTGCGGGAGCGGGGGTGACAGAAGGGGCACAGGGACGACGGAAGGATCACTGGTTTTGTCGTTCCAGCGGGAGCGGGACGATAATACGATGTCATTCCCGCGAAAGCGGGAATCCAGGGTTTTTGCTTTTATTCTGTAATTTCGGTGCTGAGCAGAGAGCTGGACCCCCGCGTTCGCGGGGGTGACAGAGGTGGTTGTCGTTC
>CAZDLM010000046.1:0-6903 GCA_964506465.1 uncultured Syntrophaceae bacterium | reverse complement strand
GTTGTCGTTCCTGCGGGAGCGGGGGTGACAGAAGGGGCACAGGGACGACGGAAGGATCACTGGTTTTGTCATTCCCGCGTTCGCAGGGGTGACAAATGTCGTGCAGGGGTTTTGAGAGGGCAACGTGAAAAAAGGCAAGGTCTACATCGTCGGCGCCGGTCCGGGGGACGCGGGTCTGATCACCCTCAAGGGCATCCGGTGCCTCGAAAAGGCGGAAGTCGTGATCTACGACCACCTGGTCAACCCGGAGATCCTGCGTCACGCTCACGCCGAGGCGCAGTTCCTCTATGCGGGCAAGCAGGGCGGCGATCACACCCTGTCCCAGGACCAGATCAACGAACGTCTCGTTTCGGAAGCGAAGGCCGGAAAAATCGTCACGCGCCTCAAGGGCGGGGACCCGCTCATCTTCGGCCGCGGCGGCGAAGAGGCCGAAGTCCTCGCCGGGGCCGGCATCGACTTCGAGATCGTTCCCGGCGTGACCTCCGCCATCGCCGTACCGGCGTATGCGGGGATCTCGCTCACGCAGCGGGGTTACACGTCGACGCTCGCCTTCGTGACCGGCCATGAGGACCGGAGCAAAGAGGGGACGGACATCGACTGGAAGAGCCTCGCCGGGATCGGGACGGTCGTTTTTCTCATGGGCGTGAAGAACCTTCCGAACATCGCCGCCGCGCTGATCGCACACGGGAAGGCCGCCGAAACGCCGGCCGCCCTGATCCGCTGGGGCACGACGCCCGAGCAGCGGACCGTGACGGCCCCCCTCGGCGGGATCGCGGAGGCGGCGGAGCAGGCGGGCATCCAGCCGCCGGCGATCCTCGTCGTCGGCGATGTAGTCTCACTGCGGGAAAGGTTGAACTGGTTCGAAAAGCTGCCGCTCTTCGGGAAGGGGATCGTCGTCACCAGGCCGGAGGCGCAGGCCGAAGGGCTGGGCGAACTCCTCACCGCCCAGGGGGCGCGGGTGATCTTTTTCCCAACGATCCGCGTGGAGCCGCCCGCAGACTGGTCGGCCGTCGACGAAGCGATCGGCCGGATCGAGACCTACTCCTGGATCGTCTTCACGAGCGCCAACGGCGTCGATTTCTTCCTGAAGCGATTGAAGGAGCGGGGGCGCGATCTCCGGGACCTCAAGGGCGTCCGCATCGCGACGATCGGGCCCGCCACGGCGGCCAAGATCGGGACGCTGGGCCTGCGCGTGGATCTCGTTCCTGGACGCTACCTGTCCGAAGGCGTCGTCGAGGCCTTCGCGGGGATCGACGTGGCGGGAAAACGCGTTTTCCTGCCGCGGGCGGAAGAGGCGCGGGACGTCATTCCCGAGGGGCTGCGGAAGATGGGGGCGACGGTGGATGTTGCGACCGTCTACCGGACGGTGCCTTCCGACCGCAACCCCGATGAAATCCTGAAGCCGTTGCGCGAGGGCGGAATCGACGTCCTCACCTTCACGAGCCCGTCGACGCTGACGAACTTCCTGCGGATCGTGGGAAAAGGCTTTTGCCTCCCGCCGGCCGCGAAGATCGCCTGCATCGGGCCGATCACGGCGGACGCCGTACGCAAGGCGGGACTGCCGGTCGACATCATGGAGGAGCGCTACACGGTGGAAGGACTCGTCGAGGCGATCGTGCGGCATTTCGCGGACGGAGGCCGGGCATGATCGGCATTTCCAAACTCTACTGCGGCGCCGTGGAGGCGGGCGACGTCCTGCGCTACGGCCGACATTCCGCGAAGCTGCCCTCGCACCTGCTGCAGTTCTCCGCCGACAAGAAACCCGTCGTCGTCTGGAACATGACGCGGCGGTGCAATCTGCGCTGCATCCACTGCTACTCCTCGTCGCGGAACGTGCCCTACCGGGGCGAACTGACGACGGAAGAGGGAAAAAGGCTGATCGCCGATCTCGCCGCCTTCGGCTCGCCGGTGATCCTCTTTTCCGGGGGCGAGCCGCTCATCCGGAAGGACCTGCCCGAGCTGGCGCAGTTTGCCGTCGAAAAAGGCATGCGCGCCGTGATATCGACGAACGGCACGCTCATCACGCGGAGGACGGCGGCGGAATTCAAGAAGATCGGCCTTTCGTACGTGGGCATCAGCCTGGACGGATTGGAGGAGACGCATGATCGTTTCCGCGGCGTCCCCGGCGCATTCCGGCGGACGATCCGGGCGATCCGCCTCTGCCGCGAGGCGGGGATCAAGGTGGGCGTCCGCTTCACCGTCAACCGGCACAACGTCGGCGATATCCCGGCGATCTTCGATCTCCTCGAGGCGGAGGACATCCCCCGCTGCTGTTTCTACCACCTCGTCTACTCGGGACGCGGCTCGGCCCTGCGCGAGGAGGACCTGACGCACGCCGGGAGCCGTGGACTGCTGAACCTCATCATGAACCGGACGAAGGACCTCTTCGACCGGGGCAAGCCCAAGGAGATCCTCACCGTGGACAACCACGCGGACGGGCCGTACATCTACCTGCGGCTTCTGCGCGAGGACCCGAAGCGGGCGGCGGAGGTCCTCGAACTCCTGAAGATGAACGAGGGAAACAGCTCCGGCCACGGCATCGGCTGCGTGAGCTGGGACGGAACGGTCCATCCGGACCAGTTCTGGCGGAACATCGCGCTCGGGAACGTCCGGGAGCGGCCTTTCGGCGAGATCTGGACGGACGCCGGAAACGAGCTGCTGATGAAGCTCAAGGACAAGAGGCCGCACCTCACGGGCCGCTGCCGGACCTGCCGCTGGCTCGACGTCTGCGGCGGAAATTTCCGGGCGAGGGCGGAATCGGTGACGGGGGACATCTGGGCACCGGACCCCGCCTGCTACCTGACGGATGAAGAAATCGCAAAAGGAGAATAGACCATGCAATTCCCCGAATACCGGCCGCGCCGGCTGAGAAAAAACGAAAATTTCCGGAGGATGCTGCGGGAGACGACGCTCTCCGTGGACAACCTGATCTACCCGCTCTTCGTCGTCCCGGGAAAGGAAGTGAAGAAACCGATCGAATCCATGCCCGGCCAATTCCAGCTTTCCATCGACCGGCTGGTGAAGGAGGTCCAGCGCGCGAAGGATCTGGGCATTCCCGCCGTTCTCCTCTTCGGCATTCCGGAGAAGAAGGACGAGCAGGCGACGGGGGCCTTCGCCGAGCACGGGATCGTTCAGCAGGCCGTCCGCCGCCTGAAGGACAAGGTGCCGGACATCCTCGTCGTCACCGACGTCTGCCTCTGCGAGTACACGAGCCACGGCCACTGCGGCATGCTGCAGGGGGAAGAGGTCGACAATGACGCCACGCTGGAGGTCCTGGCGGAAACGGCGCTGTCCCATGCCAAGGCGGGGGCCGACATGGTGGCGCCTTCGGCGATGATGGACGGCCAGATCGGGGCGCTCCGCGACTCTCTTGACGAGAGCGGCTTCGACGGCGTGCCGATCATGGCCTACGCGGCGAAATTCGCTTCGTGTTTCTACGGTCCCTTTCGGGAGGCGGCGGAGAGCGCGCCGCAGTTCGGCGACCGCAGGGCCTACCAGATGGACCCGGCCAACGGCGACGAGGCGATCCGAGAGATGAACCTCGACGTTCAGGAAGGGGCCGACATCCTCATGGTGAAGCCGGCGCTTCCTTACCTGGACCTGGTGCGGAGGGCGAAGGAAGAATTCGACCTGCCCGTCGCCGCGTATAACGTGAGCGGGGAGTATGCCATGGTCAAGGCGGCAGCCTCGATGGGCTGGCTGGACGGCGAACGGGCGATGATGGAGTCGTTGATCGCGATCCGGCGCGCCGGCGCGGACATCATCCTCACCTATTTCGCCCCGGAGGCCGCGCGGTTCCTGGGAAAATGAAACCGAAGACGCCGCATATCCTGCCGTCCGAACTGCGCATGATCGCCTGGGAGGTGACGCGGAGCTGCAACCTGGCCTGCGCCCATTGCCGGGCCTCGGCGGAGCGCGGGCCTTACCCGGGCGAACTGGACACGGCGGCCTGTCTTCGCCTGATCGACGAGATCGCCGCCGTCGGGACCCCTGTCATCATCCTGACGGGAGGGGAGCCGCTGCTGCGGCCCGACGTGTTCGAGATCGCGGCCTACGGCAACCTCCGCGGACTGCGGATGGTGATGGCGACGAACGGGACGCTCGTGAGTCCGGAGACGGTGAAGAAGATGATCGCTTCGGGCATCCGGCGCGTCAGCGTCAGCATCGACGGTCCAGACGCCGCAAGCCACGACGCGCTGCGGCGCGTGCCGGGGGCCTTTGCCGGCGCGATCGCCGGGATCGAGACGCTGAAAAAAGGCGGCATGGAGTTCCAGGTCAATACGACCGTGACGCGCGCGAACCTCGGCCGCCTCGCCGAGATCCACGCGCTCGCCGTCGGGCTCGGCGCCGCGGCGCACCACATTTTCCTCCTCGTTCCGACCGGGCGGGGGAAGGAGATGGCGGGCGAGGAGATTACGGCTGGGCAGTACGAAAAGACGCTCGAGTGGTTCTGCGCGCGCGGCCGTGAAAGCAGGATCCAGGTCAAGGCGACTTGCGCGCCCCATTACTTCCGCGTGGAGCGGCAGCGCCGTGTGAAGGAGCCGGAGGCCGCGGACGCGAAGGCCAGGGCGGCGCCGGCGGGACATCCCTTTTCCGCCTCGACGCGTGGATGCCTCGGGGGAGTGTCGTTCTGCTTCATCTCCCACGTGGGCAACGTCCAGCCCTGCGGCTATCTCGAGCTGGAGGCGGGAAACGTAAGGCGGAAGCCTTTTGCGGAGATCTGGGCGAAATCGGAACTGTTCACGGCGCTGCGCGACCTCGGGCGCTACCGCGGCAAGTGCGGGCGCTGCGAGTTCCTGCGCGTCTGCGGCGGTTGCCGCGCGAGGGCCTACGAGGCGACCGGGGATTTCCTCGCCGAAGAACCGCTGTGCATCTACGAGCCGAAGGGCGGATGAGATGGCTGTCACCCCCGCGAAAGCGGGGGTCCAGCGCGCTCTGCTTGGCACGGGAACAGATTTGAAATCTGTTCCCAGAAGACTAAGACCCTGCATTCCCGCTACATGGTGGGAATGACAAAGAGAAAGACAGGAATGGCGAGCCGTGGACGACGTCGACCGCAAGATACTCAACCGCATCCAGAAGGACTTCCCCATCGCGGCGGAACCGTTCCGTCTCCTCGGCGAGGAGCTGGGAATCGGGGAAGACGAGCTGATCGGGCGCATCCGGAAAATGAAGGAAGGCGGTCTCATCCGGAGGATCGGAGCGGTGTTCGACGGGAAGAAGCTGGGCTTCGTCTCGACGCTCTGCGCCGCCCGCGTTCCGGAAGACAGGCTGCAGCGGTTCGTGGAAACGGTGAACGCCCTGCCCGGCGTAACGCACAATTACCGCCGGAGCGGCGAGTACAATATCTGGTTCACGCTGATCGCCCCGTCGGAGGAGAGGCTCCGTGCGGAGCTCGACGGGATCAAGGCGAAAACCGGCGTGGAGGATATCCTGGAGATGCGGGCGGTGCGGACGTTCAAGATCGACGCCCGCTTCGAGGTGTAGAGGAATCTGAAAACGTCCTGCCCCGGGTCGCTGGATCTTTTTCGGCCCTGCAGCCTTTCGTTGCGAGGATATGGTGCTCGAAAAATCTCCAAATCGCCCCTGCGGGCAGAACATTTTCAGGGTCCGGACGTTCAAGATCGACGCCCGCTTCGAGGTGTAGAGGAATCTGAAAACGTCCTGCCCCGGGTCGCTGGATCTTTTTCGGCCCTGCAGTCTTTCGGTGCGAAGGCATGGTGAGACGAAAAATCTCCAAAGCGCCCCTGCGGGCCTCGCAATGACGACTGGTTTGTCACCCCCGCGAAGGCGGGGGTCCAGCGTCCTGCTCAACACGGGACCCGGTTTTCAAGACCCTGGATTCCCGCTTTCGCGGGAATGACAGAGAGGCGCGGACGTGACAAGAATAGACAGCGCCGGGACGGCGGAAAACGCTGCAATGACGACAAGAGATAAGCGAGAAGAGACGTGATGGAGAAGAGAATGAAGAGACGGATATTGCGCGGTTGCCATAGCGCGGGAGTTGCGATTCTGCTCGCCCTGTGCCTGATGCCTTCCTTTGCGGCGGCCGCTGCGGAAAAGGGCGTCTGGGTCGAGGCGATCGGGACGGCGTATCTGGGGGAGAATGATACGCTGAGCGAGATCAAGAAGGCGGCGCGGCGGGACGCGCAGGCCAAGGCGATTGAACAGGCGGTGGGGGTCTTCATCAAGTCCCACACGCTGGTTTCCAACAGCCAGGTCGCCGAGGACCTGATCTACGCCTCCGTCCGCGGCAAGCTCGCCACGGTGAAGCTCCTGGGTGAGGGATGGGACGACAAGGAAAAGAACCTCTGGACGGTCCGGATCCGTGCGCGCGTCGAGCCCACTTATCCCGGGAAGGGCGGCGATTTCTCCGCACAGGTCACCCTGTCCAAGGCGGAGCTCAAAGAGGGCGACGAGGTGCGGATCTTCTACAAGGTCAGCCGCGACAGCTACGTCTATCTCTTTTCCGTTGCAGCCGACGACTCCGTGACGCTGCTCTTTCCGAATGGGCAACAGCGGGAGAATCTCGTCAAGACGGGCCAGACCTACGAATTTCCCCCCGCCGGCAGCCCCGTTCGCCTCAAGGCGATGCTCCTGCCGGGCCACAAGGGAAAGATCGCGGAGGAGCGGATCAAGATCATCGCCACGAAGGAGAAGGAAGACCTCATCCCGCTGGGATTCCAGGAGGGGATGTTCAAGGTGTACGACGCGCGGTCCACGGGCCTCGTGAGCGACCTGGTCCGGCGCCTCAACGCCATCGACCCCGCCGACTGGGCCCAGGCGCAGGCGGTGTACACGATCGAACGGTAAAAGCCGTGATTCCCGCCCGGCTTCCGCGAGGGCAGGCTGCAGCGGGAATCCAGAGTCTTGAAAACCGGGTCCTGTGTTGAGCAGAGCGCT
>CAZDLM010000045.1:0-26782 GCA_964506465.1 uncultured Syntrophaceae bacterium | reverse complement strand
CTTGACGGTCCGCAGCGCCGAAAGAAATTCTCTCTGCTGCTGGCGCTCGGCCGGCGCATTGATGGCATAGAGATAGTCCGAGGCGGCGGCATGACCGGACGTGAGCGCCTTCTGCCATTCCGCCAAGGTCTTCTGGAGATCCGCCTTTGCAGACTGCTGCTGTTCCTCGGAGACCCAGCGTACGCTGTCCTGGATGATGATCGGCGTCTTCTGGAGCTGGATGAAGCGGACGAGCTTCTCGATATCGCCGTTCTGGAGCGCCACGCAGCCGTTTGTCGAGAAAGGCTCCAGGGGTTTGTTCGTCCCGTGGATCCAGATATTGTAGCCGTTCTTGCCGATCTTGCGATCGAGATAATTCGGATAGTCGAGGTAAATGGCCAGGGGCCCGTAGATGGAGGAAGTCTTCTTTTCCGTGATGATCTTCGTGGCGAAAAAGATGCCTTCCGGCGTCTTTGCATCCCCCGTCTCCATCTTGGAGCCGGGATTCTTTCCCGTCGAGCATCGGGCCTCGAATACGGTCTTAATCTGCGTTCCTTCTTTGTGAAAGACGAAAAGTCTTTGTCCCTGCTTGTCGATGAGGATTGCATATCCGGAGGAGAGCTGGACAATGGGCGTGGGGACGTCTCCCGCCGGATGGATAACGGCGAACGCGGCGGACGTCACCATAAGCGCAAGGCCGATGATGACGCCGACAACGTACGGGGAAACACGATGGCGTGAAGGAAGATGATGCATCTTGCCTTTCCGGATAACGGACTTCGATTGGGCGTTACTCTTACCTTAAGTCCCCGGTCCCATGCAAGATCGATTTCACAGTTCTCTCACGCATCGGGGAACTCGATATTGACAGCCGCCTTGGCGTATCCAATAATGCGCCGGGTCAAGTCGACGCCGGGGAACGGGTTTGCGGGGGCTGGACGGAATAGTCCTTTGAGGGTCCGTGATATTTCATAACGTCAGAGGATTGCATGACAACGCCGTCTTATATCGCAGCATATCAAAGCGGTCAGCTTCAAGAAAGGGCCGATCTGGCCGGCTCTGCTCTGCGGTCATGCCTGCTTTGTCCACGGGCTTGCGGCATCGACCGGACGGAGACGGCGTCGGGCTGCTGCCGGACGGGGAGAAAGGCGCGGGTGGCTGCGTGCCAGGCCCATTTCGGAGAGGAATCGGTTCTCGTGGGCCGCCACGGTTCCGGCACGATCTTCATGAGCTTCTGCAATCTCCTGTGTACGTTTTGCCAGAATTACGATATCAGCCATGAAGGAGTGGGAGAAGAAGTCCATGCCGGGCAGTTGGCGGCCAGGATGCTTGCGTTGCAGGAAAGAGGTTGCCACAATATCAATCTCGTAACGCCGACGCACGTGGTGCCGCAGATCTTGGACGCCCTGATCCGCGCCGTGGAGGGGGGGCTTCGGATTCCGCTGGTCTATAATTGCGCCGGCTACGAGAAGGTCGACACGCTTCGCCTCCTCGACGGAATCGTCGATATCTACATGCCCGATTTCAAATTCTGGGACGAGACCTGGGCGGATCGGTTCTGCCGTGCACCGGACTATCCCCTCCGGGCGCGGGAGGCCCTTCTCGAGATGCACCGACAGGTCGGTGATCTTCAGATGGACAAGTCGGGTATGGCCTGCCGCGGACTTCTCGTTCGGCATCTGGTCATGCCCGGCGGGGTGGCCGGGAGCAGGGAGATCATGGAATTCCTGGCCCGGGAAGTTTCCCGGGACACCTATGTCAATATCATGGATCAGTACCGGCCGTGCGGAGAGGCATGGAAGGATTCCCTGGTGAATCGACCGCTCCGTGGCGACGAGTACCGGTCTGCCGTGAGGGCGGCCCGGGATGCAGGACTGACAAGACTCGATCGGGGATGGATCGCAGGGCAGTTCGAAAGCCTGAGCAGATAAAAGAAGATCCGCTTGTGCCGTCTGTCCGCGAGTCGGAGTACCGTTCTTCAAGACGTTGGTCTTCAGACGTGCGGCAAAGCCGCCAATAAGACCCTGTCATTCTTCAAGTGTTCGATTCCGACAACACGATCCGCTAACGAGCACAGCAGATCTTGGTTTTTCTATATGAACTTTTTCTGTCGTTGTCAATATGTCCTGTGGGATCGAAGCAACCGGAGGGTTGCGCTCGTTCGAGGTGAACGATGCCGGGTTTGAGGTTTTTCGTCAGCAACCGCATGGAGATCCTCGCCGACCGTCTTGCCGAGACGATTTCCTCCGTTCCCGATGATCCTCTGGAAGAGGAGATCGTCGTCGTTCAAAGCGCGGGAATGCAGCGTTGGCTGTCGATGGCGCTTGCGAGCCGAAACGGCATTTGCGCGAATGTCCGCTTTCCCTATCCCAAATCGATCCTGCGGCAAATCCTCTCCGCCGTCAACGCACGGGATCCCTTCGACGAGTCGCTGGAGCCGGATATCCTGGCATGGCAAATCCTTCGGATCCTGACGCGGCTGGACAAGCGGGCTGTCTTTGTACCGGTCAGAAACTACCTGGCCGGACAGACCGGCGCCTTGCGGCATTTTCAGTTGGCGTCACATCTTGCCCACCTCTATGATCAGTACCTCGTCTTCCGGCCGGAGAAGATCCTGCAGTGGGAAAAAGGCGGGGCGGTTCCGGATGCGGAGGCATGTCAGGCGGAAATCTGGCGCATGGTCAGGAAAGAGTGCGGGGGCCTGCTCAAACATCTCCCCGCCGCAAAAGAGGAATTTTTCCGCCGCATCCGGGAGGGGACCCATGTCTTGCCGGCCGGTCTGCCGAGGCGGATCTGCCTGTTCGGAATTTCCTATCTGCCCCGCCAGTACCTGGAGATCTTCCATGCTGCGTCAGCCCTCGTGGAGACGAACTTCTTCCTCCTGAATCCGTCCCGTGAATTCTGGATGGACATCCGCAGCGGTCGCGAAATCGGAAGGATGAAGGAACGCAGTGCGGACGCTGGGGGCGGAGCCGGGGCGGGGGATATCCCCGGGTATTGGGAAACGGGGAACACCCTGCTTGCCTCGTTCGGAACGATGGGCCGCGATTTCTTCAACTCGCTCATTGAATATGATGCGGAAGTGCGGGAGGAATTCGCGGAGACGGACGCTGACGGCATCTTGGGGGAGATCCAGCGCGATATTCTGTATCTTCGCGATCGTCCGTCACGGAACAATACTCCGGCGGATATTTCGCGATCACCAAAGGCTCCACCTTGCGGAGCAGCACGTCTCCCGGAAGGGGAGCCCGCCGGTTCCGCCGCTGTTTCTCAGGAAGACTCTTCGCTGGAGGTCCATTCCTGCCACAGTCCGATGAGAGAGGTGGAGGTTCTGTACGATTGCCTCCTGAGCATGTTCGACGAGGATCCTCTGCTGAAACCCTCCGACATCCTGGTGATGGCGCCGGACATCTCCGTCTATGCCCCGTTTGTCCGCGCCGTTTTCGAATTTCCGGCGGGTCCTGCGGATGCCGTCCGGATTCCCTACGGGATCGCCGATCGCACCCTCTCGGCGCAAAGTCCGGCTGTCCGCGTCTTTTTCGAAATCCTGTCATTGGCGGACAGCCGATTCGAGGTTTCGCGCGTCCTGGGCGTTCTCGAAGAGCCGGCCGTCTATCGCCGTTTCGATTTGACGGAATCCGATCTCGAGGTGGTGCAGCGTTGGACGGACGAGGCGTCGATCCGTTGGGGGATCGATGCCGAACACCGCCGGCGGCTCGGACTGCCACCCAGGGCGGAGAATACGTGGAAGGCGGGTCTGGAACGTCTGCTGCTGGGCTATGCCATGCTCGGGAGCGAAGAAGAAATGTTTCAGGGCATTGCCCCCTCCCGTCCGATCGAGGGGGATGAATCGGTCGTCCTGGGACGATTTATGGAATTCGTCGAAGGGCTTGTCCGGACGGCCGAAGACTTCGCTTCACCGAAGAACCTGGCCGCGTGGGGCGAAACCTTGACAGGGACGCTGGAGAATTTCTTCAGCGATGATCGGGAGTGGGAGGAGGACATCCGCGCGCTGCAAACGGCGATCCGCCGGCTGGAGCACGTTCAGGATGCGTCTGGAAACTCGGATCCCGTCGATCTGCAGACCGTCCGTTTCCAACTGGAACGCTCCATCGATACCGGTGCTTCCGCCTCGGGCTATCTCGCCCGCGGCGTCACGTTCTGCTCCCTTCTTCCGATGCGCAGCATCCCGGCGCGCGTCATCTGCCTTCTCGGCATGAATTACGCCGATTATCCGCGAAAGGATGCGGACGCAGGGTTCAATTTGATGGCGGCTTCGCCGCGCCCCGGCGATCGTTCGAAGCGTGGGGAGGATCGTTACCTCTTTCTGGAGGCCGTCCTTTCGGCAAGGCGGAGACTCTATATCAGCTATATCGGCCAGAGCATTGAAGATAACGGCGCAATTCCGCCTTCCGTACTGGTCTCGGAACTGCTCGACTATGTCGAGGCGGGCTTTCCCGGGCCGGGAGCGGATTCCGGCGCGAACGACCGGCCGCGGGAATCCCTGGTCCTGAAGCACCCCCTGCAGGCATTCAGTCCCCGCAATTTCAGCGGTGATGCGCGGATCTTCAGCTATTCACGCGAGAACTTCGATGCCGCCCGGTGCCTCGCAGAGCCCTGTGAACCGCCTGCCCCCTTTATTTCGGGTGCTCTTGCGGGCCGCCCGGCGGACGGTCGGGAAATCGAAATCGACCTTGCCGAATTTGCCGAGTTCTTCACGGATCCGGCAAGATGTTTTCTGGAGAAGAGGCTGGGAGTGTTTCTGCCTGAGGAGCGGGATTCTCTGCAGGATGCGGAGCCGCTCGACCTCGCGGGCCTGGAGAGATACCGCCTGGAACAGGCCGTCACGGGCAAGGCGATCGCCGCGGAGGGGGAAGAGGGGGATCTCTACGAATATTTCAAGGCAACGGGCGCGCTTCCCCACGGCACGGCAGGGAAGGTGGCATTCGGAGAGCTGGCGACAGGCGCCCGCAGGTTCGCGGAGGTCGTCAGAATGTTTCGGGGATCGTCATCCGGCCATGAGGTCGAGATCGACCTGCCGGTCGGCAGGGGGCGGATCCGCGGCCGGATTGCGGAGGTCTTCGGATGGGGGCTTCTGGCGTATCGATACGGCCGTCTGGGACCGAAAGATCATCTTCGTCTGTGGATCCGGCACCTCGCTTTGAGTGGGCAAAACCCGGAGACGATCACGGAGGGAAGTGGCAGCATTCTCTTGGGACGGGAAGAGGGGTGGCGATACGGGGTGGTCGATAATGCTAAAGGCGTTCTTGATGAATTAGTGGCTATCTATCTGGAAGGACAAAATAAACCAATTGCATTCTTTCCGGCTTCCTCCTGGGAGTACGCGCGCCGTCGGTTCCGCCGCGAAGAGGCGGGAGAGGCCCTGCGATGCGCCCGGCAGGTCTGGAGAGGGAATGACTTTCGGGGTGGAGAAGAGGATCAGCCTCACGTCAGGATCTGTTTCAGAAACCGGAATCCGCTGGACTCATCCTTCGCGGCCCTCGCCGAGCGGATATGGCAGCCGCTTCTGCAGACGGCGGAAAGATTGGACGATCCCTTGCAGACACCCAGGAGCGGCGGATGAAACAGCGGGCCGAAACGTCGGTATCCTCCCCGAAGTTCTCTCGGGAACAGCCCTTCCATCTTCACGACGCGCCGCTTCACGGAACGAATCTGGTTGAGGCGGCCGCGGGGACGGGAAAAACGTATGCCATCGAGTGTCTTTTCGTCCGGCTGATCGCGGAAGCGGGCCTCCTGGTTTCGCAAGTCCTGGTCGTCACCTACACGAATGCCGCGACGGACCAGTTGAGGGACCGCATCCGCCGCAAACTCCGGGATGCGGTTCATGCCCTTGCCGGCGGCAGCGCCTCCGATCCTTTTATCGCGGAATTCGTGCGGAGACGGGACGGAGACGCCGTGCAGAAGGGGCTATGCCTGCAGAGACTTCAAGGCGCCATCCGCGATTTCGACCAGGCTTCTATTTTTACGATCCACGGATTTTGCCGGCTGATGTTGAACGATTTTGCCTTCGAGAGCGGCGCGTCGTTCCAGACGGAGTTGATCACCGACCAAGAATCGCTGAAGGAGGAAGTTGTCCGCGATTTCTGGCGTCTTTCGATGACGGATGCCGATCCCCTGTTTGTCGCCTACGCAAGAATCTCGGGATGGAGCGCGGACAGCTTCCGGAAGCTTCTGAACGATTATCTGCTGTATCCGGACGTGGATGTGAAGCCGCAGACTGGGGCTGCCGATCCCGGCCAGTCCGCGGCGGCCGCCGGCCGCTTCCGGGCCGCACTGTGCCGCGTCGCCGCGGACTGGCCTGCGGCGAGAGAGTCCGTCCGGCAGCATCTGCGGAACGGGTCGCTGAACGCGCGAACCTACGGGACTCGATCGGACAGGATCGTGGATATTGTCGATGCCTTTCTTCGGTCGGGTGGGGATTGCTTTCCCCTGATTCCCGAGGTCGAGAGGCTGTCGCTGGACAGCGTCCGGGCCGCCGTCCGCAAGGGCTGTTCGGCTCCCGACCATCCCATGTTCGGGAGCATCCAGGCCCTCTGCGCGGAGGCGCGGCATTTGACGGCGATCTTCGCTTCGGAAATGGTCCGTCTCAAGGCCGAGGGCCTCCGATTCGCCGCTTCCGAACTGAAAAGGCGGAAAGCGGGGACGAATGTCATGTACTTCGACGATCTGCTCGTGCGACTCCGCGACGCCCTGTCGGGAGGGCAGAGGGAGCTCCTCATCCGTTCCGTACGCGGGAAATTTCGGGCCGCCCTCGTCGATGAATTCCAGGATACCGACCCCGTTCAATTCTCGATTTTTCGAACGATCTTCGGAGGACCGGAAGAGATACTCTTCCTGATCGGCGATCCCAAACAGGCCATCTACGGATTCCGCGGCGCCGACGTTTTTGCCTACCTGCAGTCGGTATCGGACGTGGAGAAGTGTTATACGCTGCTGGAGAACAGGCGTTCCGATCCCGGTCTCGTCGAGGCCGTCAACCGCGTTTTCGCGGCAAACCCGAGGCCGTTCGTCTACGAAGGCATCCACTTCCACCCTGCGGTGTCCGGCCGCAATGACGATCGCCGGGAATTTCGGGTCGACGGGCGGACGGGCGCGCCGTTATGCTGCTGGTTTCTGCGTTCCGACGATTTCGGCGCAGCCGGCAGGGCAATCTCGAAGACGGTCGCCCGCGAAGCCGCGGCGGAAGCCGTCGCATCGGAGATCGCGGAACTCGTCCTTCTGGGGAGGCAGGGAAAAGCCCGGATCGGGGACAGAGACCTCGGAGAGGGGGATATCGCCGTCTTGGTGAGGACAAACCGCGAGGCGTCGCTTGTTGCGGAGAAGCTGGCCGCAAAGAGGGTCCACGGCGTGCGGCGCGGAACGGCGAATGTTTTCGACACACCGGAAGCCGAAGAGGTGCAGATTCTTCTCGCGGCGGTCGGCATGCCGCGGGCAGATGGATTGGCAGCGGCGGCACTCGCGACGGAACTTCTCGGCGCGACGGCCGCCGAAATCGATGCGTGGAGAGGCGACGAGACGTCCTGGACGCAAAGGCGGCAGCGATTCTTCCACTATCATGAGCAGTGGCGGAAGCGCGGATTCGTTTTCATGTTCCAGTCGCTGCTGCTGCAGGAAGCCGTCCGAAGCCGCCTGTTGAGGCTTCCGGGCGGCGAGCGGCGGCTCACCAACCTCCAGCACCTTGCGGAACTTCTTCACCGGGCCAGCCTCGAAGAGCACCTCGACATCCGCGGTCTGCGGCGATGGCTTGCGCAGGCCCGCCGACGGGAAACGACCCGGCTTCGGGAAGATCAACTGCGTCTGGAGAGCGATGCCGACGCGGTTCAGATCCTGACCATCCACAAGAGCAAGGGACTGGAATTCCCCGTCGTGTTCTGCCCATTCCTGTGGGAGGGATCCGATGTCGGTCAGGGCGAATTTCTTTATCATGACCGCTCCGAAGGGTTTCGCCTGGCCATGGATCTCGGCTCGCCGGACCGGGAACGACACGCCTTGGAAGCCGCGCGGGAAGCCCTTTCGGAGAACTGCCGGCTCCTGTACGTTGCGCTGACGAGGGCGAAATACCGGTGCACGTTTGTCTGGGGAAAGATCAATCAAACCGGGACGTCCGCGCCCGCTTATCTGCTTCACGGTCTTTCCGCCGCCGGGGTCGATGATCCCGTGAAAGAGGCGGGGGAACTGTGGAAGGGGCTCACGGAAGCTGATCTCCGGAAAGACCTGGACTCTCTTGCCTCGGAAGGGAAGTTTGCGGTCTCAGCGCCGCCGGATCCCAAGGCCCCTTTGGGAGACGACCGCCCCCGTTCGGGCCGAATGCTGCGCCGACGGGAGTTTCAGGGACCTCTCCATCCGGGAGACCGCCTCGCCAGCTATTCTCTCCTCGTTGCGGAACGTGAAGAAACCGAAGAAGCCCGCGATTTGGATCCATGGCCGGCGACGGGAGACGGCCTTCCCCGTTCGGCCGTTTCGACTGAAGCTGGCGGGGCGGACGGGATCCGAGGGTTTCCCGCGGGCAGCCGGACAGGCCTGTTTCTGCACGACCTCTTGCGGCAGCTCGACTTTACCTGCGCGAAGCGCGATGTTCTGGAGAATCTGGCGGAGAGAAATCTCCGCGACTACGGTTTTGACGGTTCGTGGAAAGGGGTGGTCGCCGATACCCTGGAAAAAATCGTTTCGATTCCCTTTGTTCCGGACGATCCCTCCTGCCGTCTAGCCGCCGTCGGCCGGCGGGATCGTCTCCAGGAAGTCGAATTTCATTTTCCGATGAAGACCATCACCGTGGAGAAGCTTGCAGAGGCGCTGAAAATCGAGGGGGCCTGGGCGGACGTCTCCGCAGCGCCCCAGACGATCGGAAGGCTGCAGTTTCAACCGACCCGCGGCTACATGAAGGGATTTTTGGACCTCGTCTTCCGCCACGACGGCCGCTACTATCTCGTGGACTGGAAATCCAACCTTCTCGGCATGGAGCGGTCGGACTACGGAAGAGACGCGCTGAAGGCGGAGATGCTTCGTTCGCACTACTATCTGCAATGCGCCATCTACACGCTTGCCCTTCACTGCTACCTCGGCACGAGAATCTCCGATTATCATTACGACCGTCATTTCGGCGGGGTCTATTACCTCTTTCTGCGCGGGATGGAGCCTTCCTGGGGAACGGATTCCGGCGTTTACCGGGAGCGCCCGCCGCTTGCGGCTGTTGAACGCCTGGCCGCACTGATGATGAAGGGAGGGGATCCGTCGTGAGCCCGCAGCTCTTCTTTTCGGACGATTTTCCTCTGGATCGGCATTTTGCCCGGCTGATGTGCTCTCTGGAAGGCAGGGAGGACCCTGCGCTCTTTCTCGCGGCCCTGGCGGTCAGCCGTTACAGCCGTCAGGGGCACATCTGCACCGATCTGGCCGAGTGGGCGGGGAGAGAAGTTGCCGGCATCCCCTCCTGGGAAGGGCGGCGAACACCGGATCTGGCCAGATGGAGGGAATCCCTTGCAAAGAGCCGCGTCGTAGGCAGGCCCGGAGCCTTTGCACCTCTGATTCTGGATGACGCGGGCCGGCTGTATCTTCATCGTTACTGGCGCTACGAGAGGGATTTGGCGGCTTGCCTCCGCGGACGCCTGACCGCTTATTGGGCGGGAGGAATGCCCGATCTGAAGCCGCCGGTTCCCTCCGTGCCCGTCCTGAAGGCCGCATTGGAGCGGCTGTTTCCCGAGCGGGTGCCCGGAGCGCCGGACTTTCAATGGATGGCGGCTCTCACGGCTGCCGTCTGTCCGATTTGCATCGTTTCCGGGAGCCCGGGCACCGGCAAGACGACGGCTGTGGCGAAGATGCTCGCCCTGCTCTTGGAGACGGCGGGTCCGGGGAACGCGGTCCGGATCGCCCTCGCCGCCCCGACCGGCAAGGCCACGGGACGTCTGGAACAGGCATTGAATCGCGAGCGGGATTCTTTGCCCTGCCCGGAGTGGGTCCGCGACGCGATACCGCGCGGGTCCGCGACGCTTCACCGCCTGCTGGGGTCTTCTTACCGGACCTCCCGTGTGCGCTACAGCCGGCAGCGCCCGCTGCCGGCGGATATCCTCGTGATCGATGAGGCGTCGATGGTGGATCTGCCGCTGATGGCCCGGACGCTTGAGGCTCTTCCGGAAAGAGCGCGGTTGATCCTCCTGGGAGACAGGGACCAACTGGCCTCCGTCGATGCCGGCGCGGTCCTGGGAGACATCTGCAATGCAGGGCCGATGAACACGGTTTCCGAGGGCATGCGGGTCGCCCTCGGCGCCTTGGCGACGGAATTCACGCCGAGTCCCCGTCAAGGCGGCCAGGGAGGAACCATCGGGGACGGACTGGTCGAGTTGAAGCGGAATTTTCGATTTCGCAGCGACGGCGGCATCGGCCTCCTCAGTGACGCGGTACGGAGGGGCGACTCGGAAACGGCGCTTGCCTGTCTCCGGCCGGGATCGAATGGAGACGTCCGGTGGCGCGTGCCGCCGGCGCCGGCGGAATTTCCATCCGCTCTGGGCGCTGCGGTGCGGGAGGGTTTCCGGGATTACCTGTCGGCGCTCCGGTCGAACGGAGATGTCGGTGCGATCCTGGAGAGCCTGGATCGCTTTCGCATCCTCTGCGCCGTCCGGCAGGGACCGTGGGGTGTCGAAGCCGTCAATCTCGCGGTCGAGCGGATTCTTCGATCCGCGGGTCTTCCGAATGCAGGGGGGAGACGGTACCCGGGCCGTCCGATCATGATCCTCCGCAACGACTATACGCTGGGCCTCTTCAACGGGGACACGGGCGTCCTCTTGGCGGACCGGGAAGGAGAGGGGAAGGCGGACCGGGATCTTTACGCCTATTTCCGCGACGATCACGGGGCATTGAAGAAGATCGATCCACTGCGGCTGCCCGAGCATGAAACGGTCTTCGCAACGACGGTGCACAAGAGCCAGGGATCGGAATGCGAAAGGATACTCTTTTTGATGCCGGACCGCGATTTCCCGCTCCTGACGCGGGAACTCATCTACACCGCGGTGACCCGAGCCAGAAAAGAGGTCGAGGTGTGGGCGCGGGAAGAGATTTTCTGCGCCGCCCTTTCGCGGAAGATCAACCGCATCTCGGGCCTTGCCGATGCATTGCGGTCTCCGGTTCCGTCCGATAGAGGATGAGGGTCTTTCAGCCCTTCCGGAAGTTCCGAAGTCTTTCTTCCAGCGTTTTGAGCTCGTCCCGCAATTCTTGCGGCATCCGTTCGCCGAATTTCGCGTAGTGCTGCCGGATGCCGTCCAGCTCCGACAGCCAGGCGTCTCGATCCACTTCGACCAGTTGCTGCATATCGGAGGCGGAGACGCTCAATCCTTTGCGGTCGATGGCGTCCGGGGTCGGAAGGTGTCCGATGGGCGTTTCCACGGACCCGCCGGCGCCCTCCGTGCGCTCGAAGATCCATTTGAGCACCCGGCTGTTCTCCCCGTATCCGGGCCAGAGCCATTTGCCCTCTTTGGTTTTGCGGAACCAATTGACGTAAAAGATCTTCGGCAGCTTCGCCGGGTCGGCCGACCGCCCGATTTTTAGCCAGTGGGCGAAATAGTCCGCCATGTGGTAGCCGCAGAAAGGGAGCATGGCAAACGGGTCGCGCCGGACCTGGCCCACCTTGCCCTGTGCAGCCGCCGTCGTTTCCGAGCTGACGATGGAGCCGAGAAAGGTGCCGTGCCGCCAATTGAACGCCTGATTCACCAGGGGAACGACTCCGGGGCGCCGTCCGCCGAAAAGGATCGCGGAGATGGGCACGCCCCGGGGATCTTCCCAGGAAGGATCGATCGCAGGACACTGGCTGGCGGGGGCGGTAAAGCGGGCGTTCGCGTGAGCGGCCGGACGGCCGCAGCCGGGAGACCATTCCAGTCCGCGCCAGTCCGTCAGGCGGGACGGCTCTTCCTTCGTCATCATTTCCCACCAGACGTCTCCGTCGGGGGTCATCGCAACGTTCGTGAAGATCGCGTTCTTCTGCAGGGAGAGCATCGCGTTCGGATTTGATTCCATGGAGGTGCCCGGCGCGACGCCGAAGAAGCCGGCCTCCGGGTTGATGGCGTAGAGCCTTCCATCGGCGCCGAACTTCATCCAGGCGATGTCGTCTCCCACACATTCGACCTTCCATCCCGGAAGCGTCGGAATCAGCATCGCGAGATTGGTTTTCCCGCAGGCGCTCGGGAAGGCCGCTGCAAAGTACTTCTTGAGTCCGGCCGGGGACGTGATGCCCAGAATCAGCATGTGTTCAGCCATCCATCCCTCGTCACGGGCCATGACGGAGGCGATCCGGAGTGCGAAACACTTCTTGCCGAGCAGGGCGTTTCCGCCGTAACCGCTTCCATAGGACCAGATCGCCCTTTCTTCTGGGAAGTGGACGATGTACTTGTTCTCCGCGTTGCAGGGCCAGGGCACATCCTTCTGACCGGGCAGGAGAGGCATTCCGACGGAATGGAGACAGGGAACAAAATCTTCGTCGGGGCCAAGAACGTCCATCACCGGCTTTCCCATGCGCGTCATGATGCGCATGTTGCAGACGACGTAGGGCGAATCGGTGATCTCGACGCCGATATGCGCGATCCGGGAGCCGAGAGGTCCCATGCTGAACGGAATGACATACATCGTCCGTCCCCGCATGGCCCCGTCGAAGAGCGCGGTCAGCCGCTTCTTCATCTCCAGCGGGTCGCACCAGTTGTTCGTGGGGCCGGCGTCTTCCCTCTTTCGGGAGCAGATGAAGGTCCTGTCCTCGACGCGGGCGACATCGGCCGGATTTGAGCGGCAGAGATAGGAGTTCGGTTTTTTGTCCGGATGAAGTCGGATGAAGGTGCCGGATTCCACCATGTGTTCGCACAGACGTCGATATTCCTCCTCGGTTCCGTCGCACCAGGCAACGGCGTCCGGCTTGCACAGATCGGCGATCTCGTTCACCCATTTGTTGAGCTTCGTATGGTTCGTCATGCTGCATCCTCACTAAAGAAAAGATTCTGCTAAGGCGTGTTACGCTACTCGCAGGTGAAACCACTGTCAAGATCAAAAGAGATTGAAATTAACGGATCGCTCCGTTATAGGTTCCCGCTAGAGGTGCAGGAGCATGAAGAACGTGGATTTGATGATTTTCGATCTCGACGGCACGCTCGTCGACTCGGGCGGGGACATCGCCCGGTCGGCCGTTCATACGCTCAAGGCGCTCGGCCTGCCCGTCTTGCCGGAGGAGAAAATTCTGACTTTTGTCGGCAACGGCCTGGGAAGGCTCGTGGAAAGGGCGATCGGCCCCGCCCATCAATACCTGATGGATCGGGCCATGGAGATCTTCGAAGCACATTACGAGCAGCACATGCTGGACGGGACGGGTCTCTACCCGGGCGTGGCGCAGATGCTCGGCCATTACGCCACAAAAAGGAAGATCGTGGTGACCAACAAGAGAATCGCCTACGCAAAGCGGATTCTCGAGGGACTGGGCATCGCCGATCGGTTCGAGCGGATCTTGGGAGAAGGAAGCACGCCTTACATGAAACCGGATGCCCGTCTCATGGAAGCCATTCTCGAGATATTTCCTGAGCAGAGGGGCCGGACGGTCGTCATCGGGGACGGGATTGCGGATATCCGGTTTGCGAAGAACGCCGGCGTCGTCAGTTGCGCCTATCTCAACGGCCTTACGCCGAGAGACGCTCTTCTGGCCGAAACCCCCGACATGGTTTACGAGCATCCCCAGAATCTCCGGACACTGCTTGCATGAAAAGACAGGGAAACGAAAAGATGTCCGCAGACCTTGGGTCTCATCCCCTGCTGTCGAAGGTGAGAAGAACGGTCGCCCGGCACCGGATGCTGGAAGGCGGCGAGACCGTCGTCGTGGCCGTATCCGGAGGTCCGGATTCGATGGCGCTCCTCAAGATTCTCGATCATCTGAGGGGAAAGCTGGACCTGCGTCTGGTGCTTGCGCATTTCAATCATGGGTTGCGCGGCGAGGAAGCGAACCGGGATGAGGAATTTGTCCGCACGAGTGCGGCGGAGATGAAGCTGCCTCTGGAATGCGGGAGGGCCGATATCCCGCGTCTTCTTCCGTCGTCGGGGAGGTCTACGGAAGACCTGTGTCGCCGGATGCGGTACGCATTTCTCCTGGACACGGCCGCGCGGAGCCGTGCGCAGAGAATCGCGCTGGGCCACCATCTGCAGGATCAGGCCGAAACGATTCTCATTCATCTTCTTCGTGGAAGCGGCCCCAGAGGGCTGGGGGGCATGCAGCCGATGCGGAACGCCCTCCTGATCCGGCCGCTGCTGGAATTGAGCCGTGATGAAATTCTTCGCTTTCTTGAGGATTGCGGAATCGGGTACGTCCGGGACTCATCGAACCTCTCGGGGAGATTTCTGCGAAATCGCCTCCGGAACTCGCTGATTCCCGAGATGAGGCGCTTCAACCCGAAACTCGACGCCACCTTGGTCAAGACTGCGGAGATTCTGCGGAACGAGGATCGATATCTCCATGCGATCGTCGAGGAACAGCTCCGGGAATGGGGACTTTCGGCGCAGGCGGAGATCTTTCCCGTTCCTCTCGAAGCGCTGCGGCTGCTGCACCCGGCGCTGATCCACCGGATTCTGAAGGAATTGCTGGAAGGAATGACTCCGGAAGGGGCGGGCATCGGTTATGCGCATGTCCTGGCGGTGGCGCAAATGATCTCGCGCCTCGATTCGTGCGGTGAAATATCGCTTCCGCACGGGATCGTCGCGACTTGCGATGCGGGAAAAAGGGTCCTCATCCTGAAGAAGCGCGATCGGCAGGGCTCGATCGGGGAAGAGAAGACCGCGGCCGCATTTGAGTTTCCCGTAGACCCCCCGGCGGTTGTGGCCCTCGACGGCATCGAGGCCGTTCTGCACTTCTCGTGGGCCGAAAGGCAGGAAATGGATTTCTCCCTTGCGAATCGAGTCTATATGGATGGTGACCGCGTCGAGTATCCCCTGGTCGTGCGTAATCGCAGGCCCGGTGATCGATTTCAACCTTTCGGCATGACGAAGCACAAGAAGCTGAAGGATTTCTTCATCGACATGAAGTTTCCGCGGGAGAGAAGGGACGACGTGCCGCTCGTTGCCGACCGGAGATCGCTCCTGTGGGTCGCACCCTGGCGCCTGAGCGAAAGGGTGAGGGTTACCGAGGGAACCCGGCGGATTCTTATGGTGGAAATGAAGCGTAGAAATGATTTGAAAAACGAAAGGCCTTATTGTATTGACTTCGCTTAGGCTTTTTTCAGAGGAGACTCCTCTGACGGTTCCGGGTTCAAAGGCGGGACCCAATCCCCGGGATCGATCGGCCGCGAGGCTGCAAGGAGAAATCGATTGAATCCATTACAGAAAAACATTGCGCTCTGGCTGGTGATCAGCCTCGTGTTCGTGATGCTGTATCATCTTTTCAACCAGCCCAAAGGCGCCCAGGACAGCGTCATCTACAGTGAATTTATTTCGCATGTGGAGAAGGGACAGGTCTCCGAAGTCACGATCCAGGGCGAAAGCATTCAGGGCAAGTTCACCGACGGGCGAAGCTTCAAGACGTACTCCCCCAAGGATGCCGGGGTTGTGGCGCTTCTCAAGGACAAGGGAGTTCGAATCTCCGCGAAGCCATTGGACGATTCTCCCTGGTACATGACGCTCCTCGTTTCATGGTTCCCCATGCTGTTTCTTATCGGTGTCTGGATTTTCTTCATGCGCCAGATGCAGTCGGGAGGCGGAAAGGCGATGTCTTTTGGCAAGAGCCGCGCCCGTCTCATGACCGACAAGACGAAGAAAGTCACTTTTGAGGACGTCGCCGGCATCGACGAGGCAAAGGCGGAACTGGAAGAGGTGATCGATTTTCTGCGTGATCCGAAAAAGTTCACGCGATTGGGCGGCCGCATCCCGAAGGGCCTCCTGCTCGTCGGACAGCCTGGAACGGGAAAAACGCTTCTGGCCAGAGCCATCGCCGGCGAGGCGGGCGTTCCCTTCTTGAGCATCAGCGGCTCTGACTTTGTGGAGATGTTCGTCGGCGTCGGGGCGTCGCGCGTGAGAGATCTCTTTACGCAGGGGAAGAAGCACGCGCCCTGCATCATCTTCATCGACGAAATCGACGCAGTGGGGCGCCACAGGGGCGCGGGCCTGGGCGGGGGACACGACGAGCGTGAACAGACGCTGAACCAGCTTCTCGTCGAGATGGACGGGTTCGAATCGAATGAGGGCGTAATCCTCGTATCCGCAACAAACCGCCCCGACGTCCTGGACCCGGCGCTGCTGAGGCCGGGACGTTTCGATCGGCAAGTCGTCGTACCGCTTCCGGACGTCAAGGGCAGGGAAATGATCCTGAAGGTGCACACGCGGAACGCGCCGCTCGCCCCCGATGTCGACTTTGCCGTGATCGCACGGGGCACACCGGGCTTCTCGGGCGCCGATATCGAAAACCTGGTCAATGAAGCGGCCCTCTATGCCGCGCGCATGAACAAGGATACGGTCGATTTGTCGGATTTTGAATTTGCGAAAGACAAAGTCATGATGGGGGCCGAGCGCCGGAGCATGGTCATCAGCGATTTGGAAAAACGCAATACCGCCTACCATGAATCCGGCCACGCGCTGGTCGCGAGACTTCTGCCGGGCAGCGATCCCATCCATAAGGTCACGATCATTCCCCGCGGGCGGGCTCTAGGCGTCACGCAGCAGTTGCCGATCGATGAAAAGCATACGTATCCGAAGAGGTATCTTCTGACCAACATCTCGATCCTTCTGGGAGGAAGGGCGGCGGAGGAGATCGTCCTTCACGATTTCACCACCGGCGCGGGCAACGACATCGAACGTGCGACGGGTATGGCCCGGAAGATGGTCTGCGAGTGGGGCATGAGCGAGGTGATGGGACCGCTGAGCTACGGAAAGAAGGAAGAGCAGGTCTTTCTAGGCCGTGATTTTATGACGCACAAGGACTATAGCGAGCAAACCGCGCAGAAGATCGACGAGGAGATCTCGCGAATCGTCTCGGAGGCCTATCGCGAAGCAAAAAGGCTTCTGACGGACCATGTGGAAATCCTCCACAAGATCGCCGCTGCACTCCTGGAAAAAGAGGTCTTGAACACGACCGAACTTGACGACATCATCCACGGATGTCAACAGCAGGTGCTGGCGTTCGGACCGAATGGCGCCCAGGAGGCGTCCTGAAAATCCGACATTCATGCAATACCGCCTGAACTGCATCAGCCCCGAATCTTCGGCAGAGGCCGTCGAACTCCTGCGGGAGATCGGCACGGATCCGTACGGCATCGAAGCGATGGTGCCGAAGATGCGGTATCTGTGCATCCGGATCGGGGCGGTGGAGTGCAAGGTCGCCAATATCATCAAGCAGGAGATGCTTTCCCTGGGCGCCGACGCAGCCGTCTCGAGAGGGGCGGTCGACTGCAGCGTGCCCCACAGCGACGTCGTCTTGATGGGAACGCGCAAACAGATCGAGCGCTTCGCGGAAAAGATCGCGGCGCAGCCGTTCGGGCTCGCGGACATCTCGCAAGAACTGTTCGGACTGATGGCGAATCTGGAGTTGAATTCCTGGACTCTGAAGACCTGCCGGCGGACCGTGAAGCTGGGGACCCGTGTTCAGGTCATGGGCATCCTCAACGTGACCCCCGATTCTTTTTCGGACGGCGGGAGGTACCGGCGTCCGGAAGACGCCGTTGAAAACGCCCTGGCCATGTTCGAAGCCGGAGCCGACTGGATCGATGTCGGCGGCGAGTCCAGCCGGCCCGGTGCGCAGCCGGTGTCTGTGGACGAGGAGCTGGAGCGCGTGCTGCCGGTGATCCATGGCATTGTCGCGCGGAGCGGCCTTCCGGTATCGGTGGATACCTGCAAGGCGGAGGTGGCGAAGCGGGCCATCGCGGCGGGGGCGGAGATGGTCAACGACATCAGCGCGCTGCGGTTCGACGCGGGCATGGCCGAGGTCGTTCGGCAGTCGGGTGCCGCGGTGGCCCTGATGCACATGAGAAGAACACCGGCCGACATGCAGTCCGGCGATTTGTCCTACGAATCCATGCCTGGAGAGATCGTCCGCTTTCTGGCGGAGAGGACGGAATTTGCGGTTTCGCGCGGCATCAACGCAGAAAGAGTCGTTATCGACCCGGGCATCGGCTTCGGCAAGAGCTGGGAGGACAACCTGAAGATTCTTCGCCGCCTTCGTGATTTTCGTCAAGTCGGACGGCCGGTCTTGACGGGGGTGTCCCGGAAGTCTTTCATCGGCCGGATCACCGGCGGGGGGCCGCCGCAACGGATGGAAGGCACAGCGGCGGCCGTTTGCGCAGCGGTTCTTCACGGTTCTCAAATCGTGCGTGTCCATGATGTCAGGGAGATGGTGAAGGTTGTACGAGTGGCGGAAGCCATCGCCGCTTCTTGATACGCGACGGACGGAAGAGAATGCACGCGGTTGCCGGGAGGGCCGTGCGGGTGAAATGCAATCCTGACAAAGTGGGGGACGGCGGGAGCGGCGGGAAGATCGTTGTTCGCAGCGCGCGCCCCGAAGATACCCGTCGTCTGGGGATGACCTTGGGCGCGATACTGGAGCAGGGCGATATCGTGGCCCTCCTCGGAGACCTCGGCAGCGGCAAGACGGTGCTGTCGCAGGGGATCGCCCTGGGGTTGGAGGTACCGGCGGAGTACGCCGTTACTTCTCCGACATTTACGCTGATGAACGAATACCCGGGCCGCATCCCCTTGTACCACCTGGACCTGTATCGGCTCTCCGGCGAAAGAGACCTGGCGGACTTGGGATACGAAGAATATTTTTACGGCGGGGGGGCAACGGGGATTGAATGGGCGGAGAAGATCCTGGATATCCTGCCCGAGCATTCATGGGTTATTCATCTCTCCCACATCGGTGAAGAGGAACGGGAAATAGAAATCAGCGGGAGAGCCGATCGTCTTGCGGGACTGACGGCACTGCTGTCGGGCGACAAAAGGGCGATTCTTCACAGGCCGCCAGCCGGCGGCAGTCGTTGACGTAAGGAGACGAACATGTCCCGACGGGGAGATGCCAGCGCAGAGCAGGAGCGGGGCGGATTTCATGGAAGAGGAGGTTAGTCAAATGGCTCTGGTGGTTCAGAAGTATGGCGGGACTTCGGTCGCGAATCTGGAAAAGATCGAGAACGTCGCCCGCAAAGTAATCAAGGCCAAGGAAGCCGGTAATGACGTCGTTGTTGTCGTTTCGGCCATGGCCGGCGAAACCGATCGATTGATTCAGCTTGCGCAAAAGGCCGCCGATGAGCCGGATCCAAGAGAATACGATTCCCTCATCTCGACGGGAGAGCAGGTCAGCGTGGCCCTGCTCGCCATGGTGCTGAACCGTATGGGGCATAAGGCCCGCTCATTTCTAGGCTTTCAGATGGGCATCAAAACGGACCACGCGTATAAGAAGGCGCGCATCCTGGATATCGACACCAAAGCGCTGAAAGCGGAATTGTCCAAGGGCACGATCATCGTGGCTGCCGGTTTCCAGGGCGTGGACGAGGAACGGAATATAACGACGCTGGGCCGGGGCGGATCGGATACAAGCGCCGTTGCCCTGGCGGCCGCTTTGAAAGCGGATGTCTGCGAGATCTACACGGATGTGGACGGCGTCTACACGACGGATCCGCGCATCTGCCCCAAGGCGAAAAGGCTGGCCAGGATCTCCTACGACGAAATGCTGGAGATGGCCAGGGCCGGCGCGAAGGTGCTTTTGCATCGCTCCGTCGAGATCGCGAAGAAGTACGAGGTCCCTGTGATGGTGAAATCAACCTTTACCGATGAAGGAGGTACCCTGGTGACGAAGGAAGACAAGGACATGGAAAAGGCAGTGCTGTCGGGCGTGACCTACGATCGCGACCAGGCAAAGATCACCGTCATCCGCGTGCCGGATGTACCAGGCGTCGCCGCGAAACTTTTCACGCCGCTTTCGGACCATAACATCGTCGTGGACATGATCATCCAGAATGCGAGCGTGGAAGGCCGCACAGACCTGACCTTCACGGTCTCCAGGAAGGAGCTCAAAGAGGCGAAGCGGATCATCGAAACGGCCGCCAAAGCTGCGGGCGCCGACCGTGTGGAAGTGGATGATGATGTGGCGAAGATTTCCATCATCGGGGTAGGCATGGTCAGCCATTCGGGCGTCGCCGCCAAGATGTTCGCAACGCTTGCGGCCGAGGGGATCAACATCATGATGATCAGCACGTCGGAGATCAAGATCTCCTGCGTCATCAAATCCAAGTATACGGAACTTGCCGTTGCGGCGCTTCACGATGCATTCCAATTGGATAAACGCTGAAGACACTCCGGCGTGCGGCCAGGAAATGGGGGTGATCGCTCTCATGGGCCTCATCCTGTCGGGCTGGCTGATCGCCGCTCTATTCCTGGTTTCTGCGAAACGAGACGGGACTGCCGGCTTTTCCCACGCGGAACGGAAAGCCGGCACGAAAGCCGTAGAGCTTCGCGTGCAGCCAGCGGTCGACGGCATCTATCACGTTCCGGAGTCTGCAACGGCAGGGGATATTCTTCAGAGGGCTGGATACGGCACGGCTGGGCTCCCCGTCAGCGACGCGGACCAACGGCCCCGCAACGGGGCGTGCCTGTATCTGTCCGGCGGAGGCGATTTGGCCCGCAAATTAAGTATTTCCGAGATGGCCGCCGGGACGAAGCTTCTCTTCGATGTGCCGCTCGATATCAACCGCGCCGGGGTGGAGGAACTGGTGCTGCTGAACGGGATCGGACCAAAGACCGCCGCGGCGATCGTCGCGTACCGTTCTCAGCACGGCGCCTTTCGCTCCATCGATGACTTGAAAGCGATCAAGGGCTTTAAAGACAGGAAATTGGAGAGGCTTCGGAAGACGATCGAGGTCGGACGCCGCTGAAGGCCGTTTCTACCATACCGCAGAAGCAGCGGCACGCGTCACGGTTTGCGATACTGGTCGAAGTAGGCCAGGACCTTCTGGATGTAGCGTTGCGTTTCCCTGTAGGGAGGAACACGCTTGTCGTACTTGAAGACGGCCTTTTCCCCGGCGTTGTATGCTGCCAGCACAAGCGGGAGGTCGCCTTTGAAAACATTCATGAGATAGCGTAGATAACGGGTCCCCCCCTCAATGTTGTTTTCTGGGTGGAACGTGTCGCGCACGCGAAGTGATGACGCTGTGGCGGGCATCAGTTGCATGAGGCCCTTGGCGCCCACGGGTGAAACGGCCTGATGGTTGAAGTTCGATTCGGCTTTGATGATCGCCTTGATCAAGGCGGAATCGATCGAGTATTTTTCGGCTGCCCTGACGATCAGGTGATCATACCGGCTGATCTCGGAAGGCTTCAGGTTGAACTGGACGCGTTTTTCCCTCATCACGAGTTCATACGGAACGTCGCTCTCCGTAGGAATGTTCGTGAGATGGATGACGCCTTCCTCGTCCACATATTTGTAAATATCTGCGAGGGAAGGCGAGGGCGCCATGATAAGGAGGGCTCCCCAGAGGCATAACCAGGGATAGAGGAGTTTTCTTGCCGTCATCCTTATTTAGAGTTCCTTTCGGCGAAAAAGCCCGCAATCCAATGGTGTTTTTATAGCGAACGAGGTTCCGTAAATCAAGGTATTTTTTAAGGTTTATAGTCCTTGACATCATCCGGCAACGATGATAGAGATCAGCCGCTTCTCAAGCACGTCGGGGCGTGGCGCAGTCTGGTAGCGTATCTGAATGGGGTTCAGAGGGTCGGAGGTTCAAATCCTCTCGCCCCGACCATGAAATGAAAAAACCGCTTCTTCGGGGCGGTTTTTTTGTTGATTCGATCGCGGAAACCCGCAGGGCGATTGCGGTTGACAAGACCCTTGCAATGTATATATATGACTAAAATAAAGCAAATACGCGAGAGTGGCGGAACTGGAAGACGCACTGGACTTAGGATCCAGCCTGCTTTGCGGGTAGGGGTTCGACTCCCCTCTCTCGCACCATATTCTTGCCACGGAAGAGACGGAAGGAGCCGATTGTGAGCGGAGTGCGAGCCGAAGTGACAGTGGAAGATCTGAGTCAGGTGAAGAAGAAGTTGGTGTTTCAGGTCCCGTGGGAGGATGTGAAGCAGGAGCTTGAGTCGGCATATCGGACGGTCAGCCATAAGGTAAAAGTGAAGGGGTTCCGGCCGGGTAAGGTACCACGCACGATTCTCGAAACGAGATACAAGGATTACGTGACAGAGGAGACGGTTACGAACCTCATCAACCGCCATTACTGGGAGACTTTGAAAGAGAGGGAGATCGCCTCCGTCGGTCAGCCGCAGATCGAGCAGCACGGAATTGAAATGGAAAAGGACTTCAACTTTACGGCGACCGTGGAAGTCGACCCCGTCTTTGAGCCCCAGGGATATCTTGGATTGGAATTGAACAAGGAAGAATCCTCCCTCACCGAGGAAGACGTCGAGAACCGCCTGAAGGAAATCCGAAACCTTTACGCAACCCTGGAGGAAGTCCCGGCAGGAAGGGGAGCCGAGAAGGGTGACTACGTCACGATTGATTTCGAGGGCCGCCTCGGGCAAGAGGTGCGGAAGGAACTGAAGTCGGACGGGTATCTTCTTGAGATCGGCAGCGGCATGTTTGTGCCGGGTTTCGAGGAACAGTTGATCGGGATGAAGCCGGAGGAGAAGAAGGAATTTTCCGTCACGTTTCCGGAGGCATATCGCGCAAAAGACCTTGCCGGAAAGGACGTGGTTTTCTCCGTTGTACTGAAAAACATCAAGGAAAAGAAGCTTCCCGAATTGAATGAGGCATTTATCAAGAATTTTGAGAAATATGAAACCCTGGATCAGCTTCGGGAAGAGGTGAAGACTTCTCTGCAGGAGGAGAAGAAAGCGGCTGCGGAAAGGGCCTTCCGGGAGAGCATGCGCGAGGCAATCCTGCAAAACAATCTTTTCGATGTCCCGGAGACCCTCGTTGAAAGACAGATTTTTTCGATGATGGCGGATGCCCATCGCAGAATGATGTACCGCGGGATGGATGAAAAGAAAGCGACGGAGTTGAGCATCAAGCTTCACGATCAGTTCAAGGAAGAGGCGACGAAAATCGTCAAGACCTTCTTGCTGGTAAAACGGATCGCCGTCAAGGAAGCGATTGAGGTGAGCGACCAGGAACTGGAGGCTCGTATCCGGGAGCTTGCAGCCGGCAACGGCCGGACGTTCGATGACATGAAGGCATCTCTGGAAAAAGATGACCTGATGGAAAGCGTCCGCGGCGAGGAACTTGCGAAGAAGGTATTCGACTTCATTGAGAAGAATGCGAAGATTACGGTGAGCCAAGGACCTTCGGCGGGAGGGAAGACATGAGCCTCATCCCGATGGTCGTGGAACAGGATGGCCGGGGAGAAAGGGCCTTCGATATCTATTCGAGGCTGCTCAAAGACAGGATCATTTTTCTGGGCACGGCCATCGATGACGACGTGGCGAATTTGGTGATCGCCCAGATGCTCTACCTCGAATCGGAGGACCCGGACAAGGAGATCTTTCTTTACCTGAATACGCCGGGCGGTCATGTGAGCTCCGGGATGGCGATCTACGATACGATGAGATACATCAAGCCCCCGGTCCACACCTTCTGCATGGGACAATCGGCTTCCATGGGCGCCATTCTGCTTGCCGCCGGCCAGAAGGGCAAACGGTTCGCTTTGCCGCATTCGAGGATTTTGATTCACCAGCCGCTGGGCGGGTTTCAAGGTCAGGCCACGGATATCGACATTCAGGCGAAGGAAATTCTTCGTCTCAAGGATGAATTGAACTCGATCATGGCGGATCTGACCGGACAACCCATTGAAAGGATTCTCGCGGACACGGAGCGGGATTATTACATGACAGGTCAGCAGGCGAAGGAGTACGGCATTATCGACGAGATCATCCAGAAGAGAAAATAGAGAAGCCGTTGACCGGAGAAAGGTTGGAAGCAGTGAAAAAAGGCAAGGATCAGCAGAACGGTCAGGGACTCCTGTACTGTTCTTTTTGCGGGAAGAACCAGAACGAAGTCCGCAAACTGGTGGCGGGACCCGCAGCGTATATATGCGACGAGTGCATCGAACTGTGCCGCTGCATCGTCGAGGAGGAGAGCGAAGGTTCGAAACCGGAGGAATCAAAGAAAGGGATCCCGGAGCCGAAGAATATCAAGAAGTTCCTGGATTCGTACGTCATCGGTCAGGACAAGCCGAAAAAAGTGCTTTCCGTCGCCGTCTACAATCACTACAAACGCCTCTTTTCCCCCACGGATCTTGAAGGGGTCGAGATACAGAAGAGCAATATCCTCTTGATCGGACCGACGGGATCGGGCAAGACGCTTCTGGCAAAGACGCTCGCCAAGATGCTCAATGTGCCCTTCACCATCGCGGACGCGACAACGCTGACCGAGGCGGGCTATGTGGGCGAGGACGTGGAAAACATCATCCTCAGCCTTCTGCAGAATGCGGATTATGATGTCGAAAAGGCGTCGCGGGGCATTGTCTACATCGACGAGATTGACAAGATCGCAAAGAAATCGGGCAATCCTTCCATCACGCGGGATGTTTCCGGCGAGGGGGTGCAGCAGGCCCTCCTGAAGATCATCGAGGGGACCCTGGCCAACATTCCTCCGAAGGGCGGAAGGAAGCATCCGCAACAGGAATTCATCCAGGTGGACACAACGAATATTCTCTTCATCTGCGGAGGCGCCTTTGTCGATCTGGAGGATATTATCGCCCGCCGCGTCGGCTTCAATACCCTGGGTTTCGGCGCGGAAATCAAGAGCAAGAAGCAGAAGCGGATCGGGGAACTCCTGTCCCAGGTGCAGCCCGAAGACCTGCTGAAATTCGGCTTGATTCCGGAATTCGTGGGAAGGCTGCCCGTGATCGCGACGCTCAACGAGCTGAATCCCGACGACCTGATCCGGATCCTCGTCGAACCGAAGGATGCGGTTACAAAACAATATAAAAAACTCTTCGAAATCGAGAACGTTAAGTTGAAATTCACGGAGGGCGCCCTGAGGGCCATTGCACAGTTGGCGGTGGAGCGAAAATCAGGCGCCCGCGGTTTGAGAGCGATCCTGGAAGAGACGATGCTGGACATCATGTACGAGATCCCTTCACGGCATGACATTCTGGAGTGCCTGATCAGCGAAGATGTCGTTCTGAAGAAGGAAAAACCCCTGCTGGTCTTCGAGACCAAATCTGAAACTGCATAGAAGCTGCCGATAAGAGGCGGATTGCCATGTTTGATTTTGTGAAAAAAGAAGAAAAAACCATCGTCATACCCATGCTGCCGCTGCGCGACGTCGTCATGTTTCCCCATATGATCGTCCCGCTGTTCGTGGGCAGGGAAAAATCGATCGCCGCGTTGGAGTCGGCGATGAAATATGAAAAGGGCATCTTCCTCGTTGCTCAGAAGAATGCTCAGAAAGACGAACCCCAGGAAGCCGACATCTACCGTGTCGGGACGGTGGGCATCATCATTCAACTGCTGAGGCTTCCGGACGGGACGGTGAAGGTCCTCGTCGAAGGCAAGAGGAGAGGCGCGATCCGGGAGTATCTGCCGAACGAAGAATTCTTCATGGTCCGGGTGGAAGAGGTCGAAGAAGCGGTGGACAGCGACGCGGTCAAGGCGGAAGCCCTGATGAGGAACGTCCGCGAATCGTTTGAAACCTACGTGAAACTGAGCAAGAAGGTCCACGTGGAGATCGTCGGCACGATCAACGCGATCGACGACCCGGCGAAACTGGCCGATGTCGTGGTATCCCACCTGAACATCAAGCTCGACGAACGCCAGAAGATTCTGGAAATCTTTCACGTCAACGAGCGTCTCGAAAACGTGTACGAACGCATGATTTCCGAGATTGAGATCCTGCAGGTTGAGGAAAAAATCAAACGCAGGGTCAAGAAGCAGATGGAGAAGACCCAGAAGGATTACTACCTCAATGAGCAGATGAGGGCGATCCAGAAAGAAATGGGAGAAAAGGACGACCTCAAGAACGAGATCGCCGAAATCGAAAAAAGACTGAAGACGAAGAAGCTGTCCGAGGAGGCCCATAAGAAGGTCAAGCAGGAGATCAAGAAACTCCAGATGATGGCGCCGATGTCCGCCGAGGCGACGGTTGTGAGAAATTACATCGACTGGATCCTGGACATGCCCTGGTCGGAAAAGACGGATAATTCATACACCCTCAAGGAGTCGGGAAAGATCCTCGAGGATGATCATGACGGCCTGAAACCGGTGAAGGAGAGGATTATCGAATATCTGGCCGTGCAGTCTCTTATGAAGAAAAACAAGGGACCGATTCTGTGTCTTGTGGGCCCGCCGGGGGTCGGCAAGACATCCATCGCCAAATCGGTGGCGAGAGCGACCAATCGCAAGTTTGTCCGCCTGTCTCTGGGCGGCTTGAGGGATGAAGCGGAGATTCGCGGGCATCGCAGAACCTACATCGGGGCTTTGCCCGGGAAGATTATTCAACTGCTCAAGAAAGCGGGCTCGAACAACCCCGTCTTCTGCCTCGATGAAGTGGATAAGCTGAGCTCCGACTTCCGCGGAGATCCCGCATCCGCACTGCTCGAGGTGCTCGATCCGGAACAGAACTACGCTTTTAACGACAATTACCTCGAGGTCGATTACGATCTGTCCGACGTCATGTTCATCACGACGGCCAACGTGCTGCAGACGATCCCAATGCCGCTTCAGGATCGGATGGAAGTGATCCGGCTGGCAGGATACACGGAGCTGGAAAAACTCGGCATCGCGAAGCGTTTTCTTGTCGGGAAGGAGACGGAGGCCAACGGTCTCAAAAAGGATCAGATCAGTTTTTCGGATG
>CAZDLM010000044.1:15075-28186 GCA_964506465.1 uncultured Syntrophaceae bacterium | reverse complement strand
GTCAGGCGGTCGCGCAGGTATGACAGATAGCTGTGGATGCCGTCGCGCCATGTGTCGCGGAACGCCTTCACCTGTTCCGGCTCGCGGGTGATGTGATCGGCGTTGCCGTCCTTCACGTCGCGGCTGGTCGTGGACCACTGGAAGTTGGAATTGAATCTGATGCCGTAAGGCGGATCGACGTAGATGCACTGCACCTTGCCGCGCAGGCCCTCCCGCTCGGCGAGCGACGCCATGACCTGGAGGCTGTCTCCGAGGATCATGCGGTTGCTCCAGTTGGCGTCGTGACGATAAAATTCGGTCTTGGCCCCTGCCTCGGGAAGGCCGTTGAAGTCCGCGAAGAGGTCGGGCTGGAAGTTCGGCTTCTGGGCCGCGGCCTTTTCGGTTTGCCGCCGCAGTTCGTCGATCAGTGCCTTGGGGTGGACTTTCTCCTGGATGTAGAGCGGCGGCGCCTGGACCACGAGATCCGACCAGTCCTTCTCGTCCTTGCCGCGCCACAGGAGTTGCGGATCGAGGTCCCGATTCCGTTCGGATTTTTCCTTTGCCAGTCCCCTGGCGCCGCGTCCGTAGGCGACGCGGACAGGGTCCTGCTCCTCCTTCTGCATCACGGACTGGTACTCGGCGGTGGGGATGTTCTTTCTCTTCGCCTTTCGGTGCGTGATGGTTTCGACATTCAGGGGTGTCTTCTTTTTCGCGGCCATGGGCTTATTCCTTTATCAGCTTACTCAATTGCACTTCGATTCTGCTCTTGAAGTCCGACTCGATTTCGTATGCCTCAGTGAACTCGGCGAAGGCCCATCGGCCGTAGCTGCGGAGGTGGTTCACGCCCGGAACCCAGTAGGTTTCCATCGCGCTCTTCTTCTCCTTGGCATCTTCCCGCCGGTAGCCTTTGATTTCTACGACAAGATGCAGCGGATCTTCGGCCCCCCGGCCGTCATCAAGAAGACAGAGGAAATCGGGAAGATAACGGCGGGTTTCGGAACCGTAGCGGTAAGGGACCTCGAAACCGAGGTTGTGGTTCTTGACGTAGGAGAGGACGCGCGGATGGGATTCGGCGACGCGGCAAAACTCGGCCTCCCAGTCGCTGTCGAGGACGATCCAGTTGACGTGGCTGCGCCGTGCATCGGTCTCCCAGCGGTTCTTCTTCGATGTCGTGAAATTCACGTGCATCGTCGACCCGGTGGGATTGTACGGATCGAGCACGGCCTTGACGGGGCGCTTTCCCTCGAGGGAGCGGGTGATACCGGCGGTGATCCTTTCACAAGCCATGTCGGCCAGTTCCTGGTACATGAGCTGGGCGGGATGGGTGCCGCCCTTGCATTTCAGGCAGACATCGAGCCATTGCCGTGCGATTTGCTTGAGCTGCCCGAAGAGGTGCAGCTTCGGTTCTTCGCCCGGATCGCGCCACTTCGTGAGGAGAAGGCGCTGCGTCAGATGAAAGAGAATTGTGGAGCGGCGCATCGCATCCAGATGCTCCAGGCTCAGGTCGACGTCCTCACCGATGATGCCGGCATTCTTTGTGATCGACGGCCCGACCAGTTCCGGCGTCAGTTCCAGAACCGAGTCTGCATTGAAAACGGCCGTCAGACGCTCTTCAGGCAACTCGACGCGATAGCCGGAGACGCGCGGGAAACGGATTTCAAGGGCATCCCGGTCGGGACGGACGGCTCTGACCTGTACGGTCTCGCGGGGCGGCTGCGGCGGCGCGACAACGGGTTTAGCCGTGAAATCGAACGGAATGCCCAGGACATCGGCGTATTCCACGTTGAAAAGTCCGCCGTCGTTGAGTTCGTAAGACTGGCGGCGCAAGGCCCGGCCGATGACCTGCTCGCACAGGAGTTGCGTACCGAAAGCGCGCACGCCCAGAACATGGGTCACGGTGTTCGCATCCCAGCCTTCGGTCAGCATGGAGACGGAGACGACGCAGCGGATCGAGTCGCCAAGCCGGCCCGGTTTGCCGACGGTGTTCATGACCTCGCGGAGAAGATCCTGATCGCCGAGGTTCTCAGCCTGACGGCGGTCGCCGGTTCGCTCGACGATCTCACGGCGGAAACGGGCGATTTCATCGGAAGCCATTTCGCGAAAATGATCGTCCAGCGCATCGCCGGATTCGAGTTGTTCACTGTCGATGAGGAGAGTGCGAGGACGGCCGAAAGGCCTGCCGTCTTCGTCGAAATTGCGGAACAGCGGCAGCCAGCCGTTCTGAAGAATCTGCGAACCGTCGTTGTTTGTGCGATGGAAACCGGAGATGTAGTCGTAGACCAGCTTGGAGATTGACGTGTTCTGGCAGACGACGATGAAACAGGGCGGTACGCCGATTGCCGCCTTTTCCCAGAGGTCGTAGGTTTTTTCATAATGACCGTAGAGGGCCTGCAGGGCCGTCTGAAGCTCGGTGGGCAGGCTCAGAGGATCGAGTGCGCTCGCCTTTCCGCGTCCCTTCTTCGGCATTCGCGGTCCAATGTGGTCCCACAGCTTGCGATAGCGGGGCATCTCCCCGCCGGGAATATTGTCGGCAACGGGAACGCGCGGGAGTTTGACAATGCCGCACTCGATCGCATCCATTAGAGAGAAGTCGCTCATGGTCCAGGGGAAGAGGGTGCCTTCGGCGTAGCCCGATCCTCGCAGGAAAAAAGGCGTCGCGGACAAATCCAGCACACGCGTCAGTCCCAGCTTGCGATTGACGATTTCCAAGCCGGAGATCCAGAGCCGAGCGACTTCATTGTTTCTGTCCGCTTCCTTCCTCTCGTCTCCCTTCAAGGCGTCTTGCCTGTCGTTCGGCTTTTCCCGGTAGCAATGGTGTCCTTCATCGTTGATTGCCAGGATGTTTTTCATCCCCATGAGACCCGGCATGACCCGCTGGAGCATTTGTCCTTCGGTCTCGAGGGTGTTGAGCGCGTCGTCGCGGCGCCCCTGGAGCAGGGAACGACCGCCCTTGGAGAGTTCAACCCGCTCCCGGAGTTTGAAAGCGTGGTAATTCGTGATTACGATCTTGGCGCGGTCAACGTCAGCCAGCATGTCTTCGGGGACCAGCTCGCGGCTTCGGTAATAACTGTCCGGATCGTTCGGCTGCAGGACACGGAGACGGTCTCGAATGGTGATCCCCGGAGTCACCACAAGAAAGCCGCGGGTAAATTTGCTGCTGCCGGGACGGCGGACGGCGTTGATGGTCTGCCAGGCGACGAGCATGGCCATCACGGTGGTCTTGCCGGCTCCGGTAGCGAGTTTCAGGGCCAGGCGCGTCAATTCCGGATTCGCGTCGCGGTTGGCGTTGACAAGATGTTCGAGAAAACTTCTTTCGGCTTTTCCGAGATTCGGGGCGACTTCGGTCAACCAGACGAGGGTTTCGACCGCCTCCACCTGGCAGAAAAAGGGGCGCACGCTGCTGAATCTGTGATGCCGCCAGTGGCGGAGAAGGCGCGCGGTTTCGGGAGTGACGTGCCACGTGTTTTCGTTCGGGAGACTCCGCCATCGGTCGACGTGGCGGCGAAGGTCGTTGATGATCGGCGTGGGGTCGTATTCCTGTTCCGCCGTAGAAAGCCCCTTGCCTTCGTCGAAGACGAACTGCTGCTGAACGGTCGATGCTTTGCGTTTTCTCGGCTTTGGGACCGGCGTAATGAACTCGGCACGGCGACGGCTATGGATGATCTTCTGCGTCGGCTGGCCCTGATCGTCGAGTTCCCAGTGACTTTCCGGATACTGATAGGGGGAATTGAGAATGGGACGCTCATAGAATCGGTTTTCCATGTCTTGTGCTTCTCCTGACGCGATCATCCTCTAAAAGAGTGCATGGCCTCTTGCGAGAATCCGTCAGCCTTGACGGGTATGAGTTCAGACAAAAAGAAGCCCCGTCCTCATTCGAGTGACGGGGTTCGATATTTTGTCATGGCATACTCCTGCAGGTGGAAAGTGACAGACCGACGCGTACATATGCCAAAAAGTAAACGAGTGCGTACCTCGTATTACAGAAAAGGAAAACGTGCAAGAAGTTTTGGCCGTGCGTGCCGTCCAGACGGCAGAAGAGTTTGATTTGCTCGGCAATCAGTGCTGACACACCTGGAGCTTAAGGCGCTCCGCCGAACTGCACACCTTGAGAATGCTCAGGAAGTTCTTGAGGGTCGGATTCCCCTTCGGACCGAGCATGCGGCGGAGGCTCTTCTCGTTCACCCGCAATTCGCGGGCGATTTCGGCGACGGATTCCGTTGCATTCAGGTAGTCGCGCAGCAGCGCTATTTCCCGCCGATCAGCTGGGGTGACTGCTCGTTGTTGTATTGCCTCCTGGCGATGCGCTCCACCTGGGGTTTCAGGTACTGAAAGAGGTCGGCGGCTGCGATGGACCCGTCAGGCCTGACGACATCTTCTTCTTTGATCCCCTTGAGCAGGAAATAGGTGAAAAGGCCGTGTCCCTTTTCCTTGTAAGTCGAGCTGATCTGGCTTCCGGACGCGGCGGCGAGGATGGTCATGTTCCGGCCCGTTGCTCCGATTTGTTCTCTTTCCATTACAAGAGGCCGGGCGCCCTCCGCGAGAACCGATCGACCGCCGGCGCCGGAAAAACAGGAATCGAGGGCGACGATGATTTCTTTCACGTGAAGCCCGGCCAGGGCGTCGTACAGCCTCTTCAGTGGATATCCGGTCTGCGCGATGAAAGAAGGATCGCCGTCATAGGGCACCAGGTAGGCATCTCCGGTCTTCGGGTTCGGAGCGCCGTGGCCGGAATAGTAGACGAATACGGTGCTGTCTTTTTCGACGTGGTTGACCAGCCACTGTTCAAAGTATTTCTCGAAGTCGCTTTTGGCGGCTCGTTCGTCCGTCAGTGTGACGATGTTCTCTTCCGGATAGCCCATGACCCTGGAGAGATAGGCGCTCATGAGTTTGGCGTCGCTCACTGCAAAATCGGCCTTGGGAAGTTTCTGCCGGTAGTTCTCAATGCCGATCACAATCGCATAAGCTTTTTTGTCGGGAATTGCTTTCGCGGAGGGAAGGTCGTCAAGATCGGGAACGATTGCCGACCGGGTGACTTCAGGCGTGCCTTTGGGCTTCGCAGTCTGGCCTGGCCTTTTGTCCTGCTGGACAAAAGCGCTGAGAATCTGTATTCCATTTTTATTGGACGTGCCAACAGGCTCGCCGAAATCTCCAATCTTGAAGATTGCGGCTTCCGGATCTGCGCCGTTGTCCACCAGCACGCGTACGGTTCTCCTGGCACCGCGAACTGCGGCCCACTCAAGCGCCGTGTAACCCTTACGATAACCATGCAGTGAGTCACGTGCGTTGATGTCGGCTCCCTTTTCCAGAAGAAGCCTGACGACATCCACGCAGTCTGTGAAGGCCGCCCGGTGCAGCGCCGTGAAATCATAACCACCTCGCGCGTTCACGTCCGCGCCCTTTGCGATCAACAGCGCCGCCGCCTTGCCCTGACAATGCCATGCGGCATGATGCAGGGGCGGTCCGCCGGCACTCCCCATGGCTGTCCACGGGTCAATGATTGTGCTGTCAGGTTCATTGGGGTCGGTCCCCGCATGCAAGGCCGCCTCCATCGCTTTTAAATCACCCTTTCCAGAGGCGACATGCAGCGGGCCGGTTGTTGCACAGGCTGACAATGCGACGCACAAGGAGAACACGCAAATAACCCTTAATGCTCTTTTATACATAATTCAACTAAGCCCCTGAGAACATTGTATGTATTGATATAATTGATTGATAAGAACTTCTTTCTTGTGGGAGTTAGTATAGGAAACGCGTTCTTGTAGGTCAATATCCAATATCTTGACGGTGATGTATCAGATCTTGTGTCAGGGATAGAAGAAGGGGTATCTCCCGGTTTGCGAAAACCGATAAAGGAAGGAAGAACTGGTCGGGAAAAACTGGACAGTTGCTCCTTGACATCTTTGAAAGCGGTCTCCTCGGGTTCTCAGAGGATTTCCAAAATTCGATAGTCGAAAAGGGGAGGGGGCGCAAGGAAATTTTACTCGATTTGGAGTTGACGCCGCATCCGAAAAAAGGTACCGGAAAAAGAACGGGCTCTGGTTGGGAGTCTCGCGGACAGCTCTTCAACATCAGGTTGCAGGGGTTCACCTTTAACGCCTTCACGGGCTTGGATGGAGGAGACCTCATGGACGCGAAACCGAAAGCAACTGTGAAGATGATCGTGGCCGCCGCCGTAATTGTTGTCGCAGGTCTGGCCGCCTACCTTTATTGGAGCCAGACGAGAAGCGGATCGGCGCCGGTGAAGGAACAGGCGCAGCCGGCCGCCGTCGCTCCCGCCACGGTCGTTCCCGTGGCGCCGCAAGCGGCGCCGAAAGATGCGTGCGAGGAGAGCCGGGAGAAGCTGCAGGGGCTGTTCGCCTATCTCGACGGGAGGGACTACATCGCCTCCCGGCAACTCAAGGGCGGGACGGCGGAACACTTCAAGGGCCTTTTAGCCAGCCTGCTCAAGACGCCTCCCTTCGTGCAGCGTCAGGAAACCGAAAGCCTCGAGAATATCCTCCGGAACCGGGCGCACTTCTACCGGGTGTTGGGGAAACAGGACGCGCTGCTGCTGAGAGACATCGTCCGGAAGGAGGGCGATATTCTCGAGTCGTCCCTGGCGATCCTCTATCAGGCCCTGCTCCTGCAGGAAAAATGCGGAGCGGGTGGAACCGGGCTGCAGGTGCGCCTGGAGGACGTCTATCCGTACGCGCTGTTTTTCCTCAATACCCTGGGCGGCTCCTCCTACCTCCAGCGCCGTGACTCCCGCGGGCGGATCCTCGTCCGATACTACAGCGTACTCGTTGTGGATCAGGCCGACCGGCGGAAGCTCAACCCGCTGGGGCTCAGTATCGGCCCGGACATCAAACTCCTTCTGGAGGACTTGAAGGGCGCAACGAATCTCTCGCGCAAGGACGAATACATCGCGACGCTCACGGGGATCGCCGCCCGGTAGGGATCGTCCCGCGGATCCCGAAAATGCGGGGTGTCCTGCGATCTTTCCGGCGCAGGCGCCGTGGGCTGACGGAACTGCGTCACGCCCCTTTCTTCATGAGAGCGTCGAATTGCGAGCGGATGGCTTCCATGCGACGGCGGTTCACGCCGAAATCGGAATAGCCCGCACGGGAGGCCGACCGCATATGAATCGTCCCGGATCCGGTATCAAAAAGAAACTCCACGTCGTCCACGAAGCGAAAAATCGCAGACGTGAACTCCACATGGATGTAGGCGCCTGTATCCTCGACGATGCGAGTCCGTTTCATGCCTGACAGGACCCCGAGCAGGACTTCCCTGGCCCGTTCGAACGAGAACCCCTTGTAGCGCAGGGGCGCAATGGCATGTCTCGCATCGGTGTCCTGGGAACAAACGCAGTTGGGGGATTCAGGACAGACTGCGAGCCTTCCGCCTGCCGCCCCCGTCGCGTGAGAAGAGGCGTGCGGACAGCCCGTCACCATGACAACGACGCAAAGCAACCAGTACCCGGACATGTTCTCCTCCCGCGTCATCCTGTGGCCGGCCACACCTTCTTGAACGCCGTTTTCGGGAAGAAGCACGAGGGGCATTCTTCGGGCGGTTCCTTGCCGTAGTGGACGTGGCCGCAGATCCGACAGCGCCACGCAGGAGCGTTTGCCGCCGCCGGGTCGTTCAAATCGAGGCCCCGCAGCAGGGGGAGGTCCTCGAGGGGCGGCATCACCGGCTTGTAGCTGTTCAAGACGTGCCCCGAGACGATCAGCCTCTGCACCTCGCTGGTGCCTTCATAGATGCTGAAGAGCCGGATATCCCGGAGCAGTTTTTCGATAGGAAACATCTTCGTATATCCGTAACCCCCGAAAATCTGCAGGGCCTCATTGACGACTTCCATGGCCGCTTCGGTGGCGTAGAATTTTGCGATGGAGGCGCTGATCGTCGGGTCCACGCCGCTGTCCGCTTCCCATGCCGCCTTCCATACCAGGAGGCGCGACGTTTCGACCTTTTGGTACATCTCGGCGATCTTGAACTGGATGGCCTCGAAGTTTGAAAGCTGCGTGCCGAAGGCCTTTCTTTTCCTGGCGTAATCGACGGCATATTCCATCGCCGAACGGGCGGCCCCGACGGCAAAAGCGCCGATGACCGGCCGGGTGCGTGAAAAGGTCCTCATGGCAAGGACAAAACCCTTCCCCGGTTCCGCGATCACGTGCTCCTTCGGGACCCGGACATTATTGAAATGAAGGCTAGCCGTGTTGGAGCACCGCTGACCGAGTTTCGGTATCGGTTTGCCTGCGGTGACGCCCTCCCAATCCTTTTCCACGAGGAACGCGCCGATGCCCTCGTGTTTCTTGGCCGGGTCTACCGAGGCAAAAACGGTCATATAATCGGCAATGCCGGCGTTGGTGATCCAGTACTTCGTTCCGTTCAGGATGTAGTCGTCCCCGCTCTTTTCGGCCTTGCAGCGCATTCCCGCCACGTCCGAACCCATGAGCGGTTCGGAGGTGGCAAAACAGATGCGTTTGAACTCGCGGGCGAGGAGCGGAAGAACCCTTTCCTTCAACGCCTCATTGCCCGACAGCATGAGCGGCGCCATGCCGAGGGAGTTGTCGAACATGGAGGTCGCGACACCGGGGCAGGCCGCCGCAATCTCTTCCGTGAGAAGGGCGCCTTCGAGAAGGCCGAGCCCGCGGCCTCCATACTTTGCAGGGATATCGCTGTTTATAAAGCCGGAGGCGAAGGCCTTTTGCAGCAGGAAGAGGGGAATCTCGTCCTTCTCATCGTAATGCCATGCCGCCGGCAGGACCTCCCGAATTGCGAAGGCTCGCACATCCGCCTGCAGTTTTTTCTGCTCTGGTGTCAGGTCAAAATTCAACACGATTTTTGCCCTCCCGGGAGATGAATCTCCAGTTTCACAGGATTGTGTTCATCATTGTCGAATGACGCGCCGTTTGGCGGCAATCAGGCGGACGATGATAAAGCGCTTCGGAATTTCTTATTTCGTGCTCAGAGAAATGATCAAGGCAGGAATGGGACGGCGATCCCTATTTGAACAAATTGCGGAAGAATTCCCCGATGCCGCGCATGCCCTTGCGGAGGGTCTCCACGACGACATTGGCGGGATGAAGGGGGCAGGTTTCTTTCGGCGCGGTCCCTGTAAGGTAGGCCTCGCTCAGCACCTGGGGGCATTCGCTCGTGGCGAGGTAGCCGGTGTCGGGATCGATCACGGCGGTTTCAATCCCTTCCGGCGCACGCATGGCGGCCGGTCCGGCCTGCGGGTAGAGGGCCCGCAGGAACCGGGCCCAGATATGGAGCGCGCCCTGCGCCCCGGTCAGGCCCGTATCGGCGCCGGAGTCGTATCCCACCCATACGGCACAGACCACGTCCGGGGTGAACCCTACGAACCAGGAGTCCCGGTTGCCGTTCGTCGTTCCTGTCTTTCCCGATGCAGGGAAGGAAATCCCCAGCGACTTTGCAGATTTCGCCGTGCCGCGCGCCAGAACGCCCTCGAGCGCGTACGCCGCGAGGTACGCCGTCCTCGGGTCGAATGCCTGCTGCCGTTGAGGCTTCTTCGCCAGGATGACCTCTCCGTCGGCGGCCGTCACGGAGGAGAGGGGAAAGGGGGCGAAGCGGACGCCTCCCGAGGCGATCGTCGTGTAAGCATAGGCGAGCTCGAGGGGGGATACCTCGAAGCTTCCCAGCGCCATCGACGGCACTTCCTTGAGTGGGCTCGTGATTCCGGCCGCGCGGGCCGTTTCAAGAACTTCCTTCAGACCGACGTCGTTTGCGATCCGGACGGTTGCGGTGTTTACGGAGTCCTCGATGGTCCTGCGGATCGTGATGTCGCCGTAAGCTTTTCCTTCGAAATTGACGGGCGTCCAGGTCCCTTCCGGGGTCGGGACGGACACCGGCCCGCCGGACACCATTGTCGAGAGCGTCCTGTCCGCCTTGCCCTGCGCCGACGGGGAAAGCGCCGCGAGGAGGACGAAAGGTTTGAAGGCGCTTCCCGGCTGGCGGTGCGCATCTACAGCCCTGTTGAACTGGGTCTGCTCGTAGGACCGCCCTCCAACCATGGCGGTCATCGCCCCGCTGACCGGATCCACGGCGACCAGCGCCGCCTGAAGCGGTTCACCGGCCGGGAGGGCGGCCTTCTCGATTTCCTCGATGCCCCGTGCGACGGCCTCTTCGGCGGCGGCCTGCTGGAGGGGGTCGATGGTCGTGTGGTAGCGGTAACCCGTGCGGTAGAGTTTTTCACCCCCGAACTCCTCTGCGGTGATCCTCTGGAGGTAGTCCACAAGGTAGGGGGCGACGTGAAGCGCGGCGCGGCGCGGCCGGATCCGCAGCGGCGCATTCGTTGCGCGGCGGAATTCCTCCTCGCCGATCATCTTCAGCAGGCGCATTCGCGCCAGGACCGCATCACGCCGTTCCTGCAGCGCCCTGTGGTTCCGCAGGTATGCGTACCGCCTGGGGGAGCGGATGACGCCTGCGAGCAGGGCCGACTCCTCGAGTGAAAGGTCTCTGGCCGGCTTCGAAAAATAGAATCTGGCCGCTTCCTCGATTCCGTAGATGCCCCGGAGGCCCTCCTGCCCGAAGTAGATCTTGTTCAGATACATCTCGAGGATCTGACGCTTGGAGAATCTCAACTCGAGAAGGAGCGCGAGTTCCGCCTCGCGCACCTTGCGCCAGAGGGTCTTCTTCGGGGACAGAAAAAAGTTTTTTGCGAGCTGCTGGGTGATGGTGGATCCGCCCTGGGCGAAACGCCGCTCCTTGAGATTGGTCATGAACGCCCGGCCGATGGCGAGGAAGTCGATTCCGATATGGGAGTAGAAACGGGCGTCCTCGGACGCGATCACGGCCTTTTGCAGCAGGGGAGAGATGGCGGAAAGGGGAACCGGGCGCCGGGATTCCATCTTCGGACCCATGATGCGGGCGATTTCTTCGGGTTCCAGGCGGATCACATCGACTTGTCCGCCGCCGGAAGACAGAAGAGACGCGGCGCGTCCGTCGACGATTTCGATCTCGACGGGACCCTTTGCATCGGCCGGTGTTTCGCCGTCTTCGCCGCGGAGAAATATCCGGAGCCTCGTTTGGCCTTCAGAATAGGTTCCCGGGGCGGACGGCTTTCCCGCGACTTTTCGGTAGGAGAGCCTGCGGAGCCTTTCGGTGAGACGGAGATTCCCGAGATGGTCGCCCTTGCGGATTTCCGTGGCCCGGCCGTAGAGGATAGAAGGGGCTTCCCAAGCGTCTCCGCCAACCCCGCGGCCGACCTTGTAGTACAGGTAGCCGATATGGAGCAGCAAAGCCAGTCCGAGGGACAGAAGAAGATATTTCCGAATCACGGAGTCCTTCCCGCCGATTTCGAATTAGGGGGCGCAATCGGCGATCACGATTTTCGGGGACGGAGTATAATGAAGGGGGAGAACCTGTCAAGTTGCATGAGATTGGACGGCTGATCCTTCGACGGTCTCGGAGGCGGCGGACCGGCTCAGGACCAGACGCCTGCGATCGCCGTTCCGCACGAGGGACAGCGTCCATCCTGCAGATGGAGTTTGTTCAATCCCATGTACCGCCGCTCGACGATCAATTTGCGGCACTCCGGGCAATAGGTGTTCGTCCCCTCGGGGACGTTGCCGAGGTAAATGAAACGAAGCCCGGCCTCGCGCCCGATTTCTCTTGCCCTTTTGAGCGTCTCGATCGGGGTGGCCTGATGATCCTGGAATTCGAAATCCGGGTGAAACCGGCTCAGATGCCAGGGGATGTCCCTGTCGATCCCGGCGAGAAAATCGGCGATCCGCTTCAACTCCGCTTCCGAGTCGTTCTCGCCCGGAACCACCAGGGTGGTCACCTCGATCCAGATGCCGAGTTCCTTCATGGCGGCGATCGTGTCCAGGACGGGCTGGAGTCGCCCCTTGCAGGTTTTCCTGTAGGATGCGTCGCTGAAGCTCTTCAGATCCACGTTGGCGGCGTCCAGGTGCGGCCGGATCGTTTCGAGGGCGCGGCGGGTCATGTAGCCGTTGGTGACGAAGACGTTGCCGAGGCCCGCCTTCTTCGCGGGAAGGGCCGTGTCGTAGGCATACTCGAAAAAGATGGTTGGCTCCGTGTAGGTATAGGAAATGCTGCGGCAGCCGCTTCGTGTCGCCTCCTGCACGATGCGCTCCGGCATGACCTCTCGGCCGGCGTCGGCGCCATCCTTCACGGAAGCCTGGGAAATCTGCCAGTTTTGGCAGAATCCGCACTTGAAATTGCAGCCGATGGTCGCGATGGAGAAGGACGAGGACCCAGGTAGGAAGTGGTAGAGGGGTTTTTTTTCGATGGGGTCGACATGAGCCGCGACCAGTCGGGCATAGGCCATCGTCCGGAGGACGCCGCCGCTGTTCTGCCTCACGCCGCAGACGCCGAATTTCGACTCCGGAATCCGACATTCGTGGGCGCACAGATGGCACTGCCCGTTCGTTCCCTCCAGCCTTTCCCAGAACATGGCCTCTCTAATCATCGCCGCGACCTCCAGAATCTTCCGCGTACCTTTCCAGTTCGTTCAGGACCTCTTCGTCCGTCAGATCATGCCAGTGTTCGTAAAAAGAGGCAACGGCGAAAGGGTAGCCGGCCGAAACAACGTCGGCGACCACGTCGTCGGCGACCGTTTTGAGCGACTCGGCGGCGCCCAGGGAAGCGACCGGCGCCGCCGCGATGACCCGTGCCGCGCCGCGCTGACGCAGCGATCGGACGGCGGCCATCATCGTGTAGCCGGATGCCAGCCCGTCATCGATGACGATGGCGGTCCTTCCCTTCGTGGGGGAGGCCGGGAGGATCGACCGGAATACCGATTGGCGCCGACGGATCTCCGCCCTTACCGCTTGGGCGTGCCGTTCGATCTGCTGCGCGGTGAGACGCAGGCGCTGCACCAGCGGCGTATTGAGGACGATGGCGCCGTCTTCGGTGACGGCGCCGTACCCGGCCTCCGGATCGGAGGGGATCGGTATCTTGCGCGACACGATGATATCCAGCGGGATGCCCAGCGTCTTGGCTACCGCGGCGGCGACCGGTACGCCGCCGCGCGGGATGGCAAAAGCGACGGCGTCGTCGGCTGGATATCGCTGCAGGCGCTTTGCGAGGATCCTGCCGGCGTCGAGACGGTCGCGAAAAGGAGGCTTGGCATGGGGCATCGCGAGGCCCCTCTGGAAAGCTTGTG
>CAZDLM010000044.1:0-15065 GCA_964506465.1 uncultured Syntrophaceae bacterium | reverse complement strand
GTCGACGCTCTTCAGTCGGGCATCTTTTTCGGTCCGGACCAGCTTTGAAACGCCCGGATCTCCTTGTCCACATCCGTGGCCAGCGGGCTTTTGTGTGACTCCGCCAGCAACTGGTACATCCGGATGACCGTTGCCGCGAGGGCATCCTGGGCCCGGAGAACAAATACAGGTTCCTGAGGGGCGATCTTCGGAATGTCCAATTTGCCGTACTTGCCTGACAGTGCCATGGCAACCTCCTTCTGGGGCGATTCTGGTCCCGTCTCCGGTGGATGGATATCGTCGCGAAGAAGGGACGGTTTCCCCGTCTGTTATCCGCCCCTGTTCGGAGCTCCCCGCGGCGCTCGAAAGGGGGAGGGGCAATGTGTCCATTCGGAAATCGCCGCTTCCGCCCTGCCCGGTCTCAGCCCCTGTCGGATTTGGTGCGGCCGGCGGAAAAGTCGGAGTCGGCGTTCTTTTTCGATGGGCAACTGACGGCAGCGCCGCTCGAGGTCTGCCCGCTTGCGGCGGAGCCGACGTGCGGTGCGGGGCAGGAATTGTTTCGTCCTTCGGGCCGATCCGTCATGCTTCCGATGTCGGACGCGCAGGCCGACGATTCCACGCCGGACGGCATTTCCGCGGGAAAGACGAAGCGAACGGCCCGTTCGTAGAGCAGATAGTCCCATGCCCAGTTGATGAAAACCATGATGCGGTTGCGGAAACCGATCAGATTCAAGAGGTGAACAAGCAGCCAGATAAACCACGCGAAGAGGCCGGTGTAGGTTCTGGACCCGATCGCCGCCCCGGCTGCGTTGCGGCCGATGGCGATCATCATCCCCCGATCACGATAGACGAAGGGCTGGAGCGGCTCTCCTTTGATGTGGCGCACGATGTTGCCCGCCGCGGCTACTGCGGACTGGATCGCCACCTGCGCCACCATGGGCAGGGGACGTTCCCGATCCCTGATGGATGCCAGGTCCCCGACGACGTAGATTTCCGGATGGCCGGGCGCCTGCAGGGTCGGCAGGACCGGGATGCGCCCGTCGCGTCCGGTGGGGAGACCGGAGAGCGCGGCCAGCGGTTCGCCGCGAACGCCGGCCGTCCAGACGACGGTTCGGGAGAGGATCTCGCTGCCGTCCTGCAAGCGCACTCCCCCCGGCGTCACTTCCAGGACCTTGGTGTCGAGTCGCACCTCAACGCCCATCTTCGCGAGTCTTCGCGCCGTATAGTTGGAAACCGTTCCCGGCATGTGGGCGACGAGCCTGTCGGCGGCTTCGAGAAGAACGATGCGGACGGTGTGAAAATCTATGGCCCTGTAGTCACGGGCGAGGGGGCCGTGGACCAGTTCGCTCAGCGCCCCCGCGTACTCCACGCCCGTAGCGCCGCCGCCGACGATAACGAAGGTGAGGACGCCCGTGCGCCGGCCGATGTCGGGATCGCGGGCCGCCTTTTCGAAACAGCAGATGATATGGTTCTTGAGGGTGACCGCCTCTTCCAAGGTCTTCAGATAGTAGGCGTGGGATTCTGCCCCCGGGACCCCGAAGGTGTGCGTTATGCTTCCGGCGGCCAGAATCAGGCAATCGTAGGGAATCGGTTTCCCGTCCGTCAGGATCGACTTCTTTTCAAGGTCGATCTTTTTGACATCGGCGAGAGCGAAGGCTACGTTCGGGCAACCCCAGAAGATGCTTCGCACGGGATAGGCGATGTCCTCGGGTTCCAGTTCGGCTGCAGCCACCTGGTAGAGAAGGGCGAGAAAGGTGTGGTAGTTGTTCCTGTCGACGAGGAGCACATCGGCCCATTGCTTTGCCAGGCTGCGTGCGGCCCACAGGCCGGCGAAGCCCGCGCCGATGATCACGACTTTCGGCTTTCTCATCCGGTTCATAGTTTTTGGAGACCGCCATGCTCCTTGAACGACAAACGCGCAGGAACCTGTTCGGCGCCTGCGCGCGCCCCATGCCTTAGGCTATGCATCAGAAAGAAGTTGTCAAGGTCACGGGCAATCCGCTACAATTCCATTTGGGAAATGCGCCCGACAGAGAGGTAGGATGGCATGAATGACATGTTGACATTCGTGAAGCCGATCGCGATCGCCCTTGCTTACATTGGCGGGGGGCTCGTGCTCGGCTATATTTTTGAAAAGATCGTTCTCAATGCGGTGAAGAAGATCGTCGCACGGACGAGCTGGCAGGCGGACAACATCATCGTGCACTCCCTGACCGGCATGATGACGCTGTGGTTTCTGCTGGGCGGCATCTACGGCGCGGTTCTTCATTTGCACGTTCCGAGGGCGACCCTGGACGTCGTTCACAAGGGTCTCCTGGTAGTCTTCATCCTTTCCTTTACGATTGTCCTTGCGCGGATCGCTGCGGACCTCGTGAGTCTTTACAGCCGTCAGGTCGGCGGGGTGTTTCTCTCCACCTCGATCTTCGTCAATATCACCAGGGTCGTCGTCTATGTCATCGGCATCCTGGTGATTCTGCAGTCGCTCGGAATCTCCATCGCGCCGATCCTGACCGCTCTGGGCGTCGGAGGCCTGGCCGTCGCCCTTGCGCTCCAGGATACCCTCTCGAATCTGTTCGCGGGCATCCACGTCATTGCCTCGGGACAACTGAAGCCCGGCGACTATGTCCGGATGGACAGCGGGGAAGAGGGATACATCACGGACATCAGTTGGCGCTACTCGACGATTCGGATGCCGTCGAACAACATGATCATCGTCCCCAATGCAAAACTTGCCTCCGCGATCGTGACGAATTACCACATGCCCGACAAGGAAATCGCCGTTTCGCTGCCGGTGTCGGTTGGCTACGACAGCGATCTGGCTCTTGTCGAGAGGGTGACGATCGAAGTCGCCAAGGAGGTCATGGCGGAGGTGCAGGGGGGCATTCCGGCATTCGAACCGGCGGTCCGCTACCAGAAATTCGCGGATTCGGGGATCGATCTCAACGTCGTTCTGCGGGCCAGGGAATTCGTCGACCAGTACGCGCTCAAACACGAGATGATCAAGCGCCTGCTCGTACGCTACCGGCAAGAGGGAATCGACATCCCGTATCCGATACGCACCGTGTATGTGAAGAAAGACGATCCCGGTGTGTCCTGAGAGCCTCGCTCCTACGTCAGCGTGAGGGACGGCGTCCGCAGGTCGATTCCGTCGATGCCGACGGTCCACGTCTGCCCCGGCCGGACGGGGAGGGCTGCGGTGAGGGTTCCCGTGGTCACGATCTCGCCGGCCGACAGGGGCTCGCCGCCTTGTCTTGCGAGCAAATCGCAGAGGTATTTCAACGCCAGAAGCGGACTGCCGAGAACGAACTCTCCTTTTCCCCGCGCGATCTCTTTCCCTTCGCAGAGAAGAACGATGTGGAACTCCTTCAGGCAGCGGAGAAGGGTTTCGTCGCGCATTTCCGCGAACGTCTCCGGAGTACCGACGACAAGCGCGGCGTGCAGCCCAAAATCGACCACCGTGTCGGCGGGCCGGAATTTCCAGCCGGGATAGTGGCAATCGACGATCTCAAACCCGACAGCCATCCATTCAATGGAAGCCAGCAGGGATTTCTCTTCACCGCCCGACGGGGCGGACCGGAGCTTGAAAACGACCTCCGGCTCGATTCTCGGCGCGGCCATGCCAGCCAGCGAGATGGAGTCGCGATCCCGGACTGCGAAGCTCACCGTGTCCTCGTACATGTGCGCCCAGATTGGGGTATCGAGGCCGTACTGCGTCCAGATCGCCCGGTTGGTGAAGCCGATCTTGCGGCCGACGGTCCGTTCGCCGCGCTGTCTCCGGATGCGTACGATCTCCGCCGCAATCGCATAGGCCGCGGCGAGATCGAAGTCCGGAATTGTCGCGGACAGCGGAGATGACAAGCCGGCGCGTGTGCGCAACGCAATTTGATCTTCGGCGATTCGATGGATATCGACTTCCGGCATGACAGGCAATCCTCGCTTTCTCAATATTTCTTCCCGAGGCAATTCGACGGCCCCTTGCCTCGTCCGGAGGTGCTTTCCCCGACGAGGACGCCTCCCTCAAAGGTCAGGACATAGACAAAGTCGTTGTCTCCGCAGTTGTAGTACCATTGATCCACTTTCTTGGCATTCTTGCTTCGCTTGCCGGGAGCGGTGGTCTTCACGTTGCTCTTGACGCTGGTTGTTTCCTTCAGGGTGGGTGGGCCGCATTCGAGAAGGACTTTCGCCTTCGAATCCCCCACGCCGACGAGACCGTCGCCGCAGCGGAAGGCAAATGAGGGAGTTGCGGAGAGATGGACGGCGAAAACCGATACGAAAACGAAAAAAAGGAAACCGCTGAAACTCTGTTTCATGGCATATCCTCCTTTCCGGATCGCGGATACCGACGGTGAAATTTCGGGCATATTTCCGAGGAGCCGGGCCGGTAATCGCGGCAGACCCTCGGCCTTGTCGCATAGATGCTGCATCGGTGCTGAGTCTCTTCGAAAGCGAGAAACGGACAACCGCGAAGATAGCGGCCGTCGTCGGCGCAGACGAGGTGATCTCCCATCCACAGAGCGTGTTCGCGCCGGATCATCTGAAGAATATCGTCTCGTCCTTCGCGATGCCAGCGGTCGATGTCTTCGTCGCGCACATACGCAATGAAGTCGGCGAGACAGCACTTGCCGCATCGCTCGCAATCTGTATGCGATATTTCCGACAACAATTCAATCCTTTCATCGCTGAAGCAGGAGATATTCGTATTGATAGAGGTCGCCGACGAACTGGCGCAGGGTCTCTTCACGCCCCGTCATTTCGACGCCCGAAGAGAGGACGCATCTCAGCCCGTCGGTCCATTCAATGGGCAGATAGTCGGCGAACGGGCCTCGCGCGACGTCGTATCCCCAGGCACCGGCGACCCTCGCGAGGTGCGAGAATGCCACCGTGTATTCGTCATGACCGTAAAGCGGGATCCTTTCCGGGATGCCGCTGCCGCAAACGCGGACAAAGGGGCGGTATTCCTCCGGCACCTTCGCTTCGCAACTGTGCTCGCCGATGAAGATGTAAGGGATGGCCGCCGCGCAGAGTTTCTCCGTCGCCCTCACGGCGCCGATATGGAAGGAGAATAACTCGGCCTCCGGCTTCGGGAACCCGTAACGGTCGAACAGCCGTCCGACGGCTCGCACCTCTTCGGAGACATGGGGAGCATCCGGCGACAAGTCATCGACTCCGAGGTTGGTCACTACGGGGAAATCGCCGAGGATCTCGTTGAGAACGGCCAGGTCAAACGCCGAAAAAGTCTGCGGGTCAGAGGAAAGAAAGTCCTCGTTTCTCCATTCAATCTTTCTTCCGCGAAGCGTATCGCGCTGCTTTTTGAGGAGAGCCGGTGAAATATCCAGCATGGTGACGGAGAGGGCGGGTTTCCGATCGAGGAAGTCCCGCATGAGGCAGCCGTAACCGCCGCCGATTTCAAAGACGGAGCGCACGTCCTCCATCGGGACTCTGCCGGCCAGAAAATCGTAGAGAAGGTGTCCATAGGAGGATTTTGTCGCCAGGACGGTGCGGCAGGGGCTGTTGCGCGACTCGAGCATATTGCAGACGGTCAACTCCCATCCGAGCGACTCTATCCCCCGGCGATGGTAATCGGCCGTGGAGTGGAAAACCGGTTGCATGGGGTTCCCCTCTCACAACTTTGGAACTCGGTCAAGAAGGCTTTTCAGTCATTTCCGCCTTGACACGGATACGCGGCCAGTGTATTGAAAGCCGCCTGTGTTATCAGGGCCTTGGAACAGGGCCGCGTGGTGAAAGAAGCGGCGCGCATTCTTTTGTAGACCGCCCTGGAAGGCGGTCATTTTTTTAGAGGTGAAAAGAGTTGTCATGAAAAAGTCTGTCGTTGATCTCAATCTTTCTCCACGCATTCTTCTTGGTCCGGGACCGAGCGCCGTTCATCCACGCGTGCTGCGGATGATGAGCACTCCCTTGATCGGCTATCTCGACCCGGAATGGCTCACCCTTATGGACGAGGAACAGGAACTGCTGCGGTCCGTATTCCTGACGAAGAACGCGGTCACGCTGCCGATGAGCGGGACAGGCGGCGCCGGCATGGAAGCGGCGTTCTGCAATTTTTTGGAGCCCGGAGATTCCGTCCTCGTCGGCTGCAACGGTTTCTTCAGCGAACGGATGTGCGACATCGCGACGAGGCTCGGCGCAAAAGTCAACCGGCTTGAAAAGCCGTATGGAGAGGTTTTCAGCAAGGAGGAAATCGCGGCGGGGCTGAAGAAGACCGGCTCCGTCAAGATGGTCGCCCTGGTCCACGCAGAAACGTCCACCGGCGCCCTCCAGCCGATGGAGGGGATCGGTGAGATTGCCCACAGCCACGGGGCGCTGCTGATGGTGGACTGCGTGACATCCCTGGCGGGCGTTCCGGTTCGGATTGACGACTGGAAGGTGGACGTGTCCTACAGCGGCACGCAGAAATGCATCGGCTGTCCTCCGGGGCTAGCCCCTTTCACGGTGAGCGATCGGGCGATGAAGGTCCTGCATGAGCGGAAAACCGCCGTGCCCAACTGGTATCTTGATCTGACCATGATCGAAAAATACTGGGGCAAGGATCGGGTCTATCACCACACGCCGGCGGCCAGTCTGCATTATGCGTTCCGCGAGGGGTTGCGGATGATCATGGAGGAGGGCCTGGAGGCCCGCTGGAAACGGCATCGCGACAATGCGGAATACCTTTGGGGCTCATTGGAGAAGCTCGGGCTGAAGATGCATGTCGCCCATGAGCACCGTTTGCCGTCTCTGACGACGGTCTGCATCCCGCCCGGCGTCGACGACCTCAAAGTCCGCACGGCCCTGAGGGAAGATTACAGTATCGAGATCGCCGGCGGCTTCGGCCCGCTGAAGGGGAAGACCTGGCGCGTGGGACTGATGGGATTCTCCAGCCGCAGGGAAAACGTCGCGCTGCTGTTCGAAGCGCTCCGTGAAATTCTGCAGCGCTGATGGAAATGGTGAAGGAAAGAAAAAACCCCGGCCTTTTCGCCGGGGTTTTTTCTTCCACGGATGGAGAAATACCTTCGCTTTCGAAGTCAACGCAGTTCGTTTTTCTTGCTCAGCATGCTCAGATAGTCGAGGACCGACTGACGCTCGCCGGCGCTGAGTTTGGCGCCCTTGCCGATCATCCTGTCCACGGTGACCTTCCAGTCGGCTGCGGCCTTCTTCGCCTTTATGAACCTCTCGGCCGTGTGGCAGCGCGTACACCGGTCGCCGGCAAGTTTCTCCCCGGAGAGGTCCGCTGCCCCGGCGGCTGATATCCCCAATCCCAGCATTGCGGTTCCGATCATCCCTGCGATCAAAACGGTCGTGTTCTTCATGACGCCCTCCTCCTGTTCAGCTTGCCGTCTCAGGCAAGGTCCATGTTGTCGACTTCATGGCAGTGCTCGTACCTGGCAAGGTTTTCCGCATCGATGTCGACCGTCACGGTGCATTTCTCGCGGTCCCAGGATACGACATCCTTGCCCCACAGACGAATCGCTTCATCGACCACATCGGGGTATCCCAGGCGAAAGGTCTTCAACATGGTTTTCTCCTTGAACGAAACTTGTGCTCTTCATAATGGTTTCCCGGGGAATCGTCAAGGTTTCCCCGGTCGGTCGCAGGAAGAAAATTCCTTGACAAAAGACAAAAACTCCATTAGAAAGCCAAATTCCGTCGCGAATAGTGCGGTTTTGAAATCCCCCATGCGGTGCGACTTCCGGATGAGGGATTTTTTCGTTTTGGAAAACAAGGATTGGACACCATGAAACGGGATATCAGAAAAGTAAGGAACATCGGCATCAGCGCCCACATTGACTCGGGGAAGACGACACTCACGGAACGCATCCTCTACTACACGAAGCGGATCCATGTCATGCACGAGATCAAGGGGAAGGACGGGGTCGGGGCAACCATGGACTCCATGGAGCTGGAACGCGAAAGGGGTATCACCATCGCGTCGGCAGCCACGTTCTGCGAATGGGACGGCTATGAAATCAACGTTATCGACACGCCGGGACACGTCGATTTCACCATCGAGGTGGAGCGCTCGCTCCGCGTCCTCGACGGGGCCGTGCTCGTTCTCTGCTCGGTAGGCGGGGTCCAGTCCCAGTCGATCACGGTCGACCAACAGATGAAACGGTACAGCGTTCCCTGCATTGCGTTCATCAACAAGCTCGACCGCAGCGGCGCCAATCCCGAACGCGTGATCTCCCAGTTGCGTTCCAAGCTCGGGCATCATGCGGTGGCCATGCAGATGCCGATCGGGCTCGAGTCCAATTTCGAGGGCGTTATCGACCTCGTGTCCATGGAAGCGGTTTATTTCGACGGGGATCACGGCCAGTTCATCCGGCGCGAAGCCATTCCGGAAACGCATTTGGCTGAAGCCAAAGCGAAGCGGGAGGAAATGCTCGACGCGGCGGTGATGTTTTCCGACGAGCTCATGGAGGCGGTCCTGGAAGGCCGCGAGATTCCCGAATCACTCATTTACGATGCCGTCCGCCGCGGAACGATCGAACGGAAGATGACGCCGGTCTACATGGGATCGGCCTACAAAAACAAGGGCGTGCAATTGCTGCTCGACGCGGTGACGCAGGTACTGCCGGCGCCTCCGGACGTGCCGAACACCGCACTCGACCGGGACAAGGACGAGGCGCCGTTGGCGCTCGACGGGGATCCGGAGAAGCCGCTGGTCGCCTTTGCCTTCAAACTCGAAGACGGTCCGTACGGACAGCTCACCTACATCCGCGTTTACCAGGGCACCATCGCCCGCGGCGAAACGATCGTCAACGCCCGCACCGGGAAGAAAGTAAAGGTCGGACGCGTCGTACGGATGCATTCGGACGAGATGGAGGATATCGAAAGCATTCCCGCCGGTTACATCGGCGCGCTCTTCGGAATCGACTGCGCATCGGGCGATACCTTTGTCGGTCCCGGAATGAACGTGACGATGACCAGCATGTTCGTTCCCGAACCCGTCATCTCCCTTTCGATCACGCCGGTGGACAACAAGTCGCAGATCAACATGTCCAAGGCCCTGGGGCGCTTTACAAAGGAAGACCCCACGTTCCGCACGCACGTCGACGAGGAGACCAAGGAGACGATCATCGCCGGGATGGGAGAACTGCACCTGGAGATCTACGTGGAGAGGATGCGCCGTGAATACAGCGCCGAGGTGACGACGGGGCATCCCCGTGTCGCATACCGGGAAACGATCACCGCGCGGGCGGAGTTCAACTACACCCATAAGAAGCAGACCGGCGGTGCGGGGCAGTATGCCCGGATCGCGGGCTATATCGAACCGCTGGGCGATGTGGGGGAGGGCGAGGAGGATTTTGCCTTCGTCAATGAAATCCGGGGCGGCGCCATTCCAACCCAGTTCATTCCCGCCGTGGAAAAGGGATTCCGTTCCTGCGTCAAGAAGGGGCCGAAACTGGAGTTCCCCGTGACGGGAGTTCGCGTCGTCATCAACGACGGCGCCTCGCATGCGGTTGATTCCTCCGACCTTGCGTTCCAGACTGCGGCAAGGGCGGCGTTCCGCGAGGCCTACCTCAAGGCGCGTCCGGTGGTCCATGAGCCGATCATGAAGGTGGTCGTGGAAACGCCGACGGAATTTCAAGGCGCCGTCATGGGGCTTCTGAATCAGCGGAGGGGCATGATCGTAGGCGCGCAGGATGAAGGAACCATGTCCGTGATTGAGTCACAGGTTCCGCTGGCCGAGATGTTCGGCTTTTCCACGGTCTTAAGATCCGCCACGCAGGGCAAGGCGCAGTTCACGATGGAATTCTCCGCGTATCGGCTGGTTCCCGCATCGATCGCCGAGAAAATCGCTGAAGAGGTGGCGCAGCGCAAGCGGAATGCGGCATGACAGTCAGACAGGGAGGAAGACGCCGGTAAAGGGGCGCAATCCTTCTACGACCTGTGCGATATCTTGGGGGCCTTCGGATTCTCCGAGGGTCATCCCTTTCAGGAAAAGGAAAACCGCTATGATCCCTCAAGAACTTTCGATTGAGAACCCATTGGGGCCTCTCGGATACGAGGCCGAGGATATTCTCGGTGCGGGGCGTTTCGGCTCCGTCCTGGCCCACGCCGGCGTCGGAAAAACGGCTCTGCTGGTACAGACCGCCCTCTTTCTGATGCGCAACGGCATCAACGTCCGGCACGTCAGCCTTCAGGATCCCGTCCACAAGGTCGATCTCTGGTACCGGGAGCTTCTGCAGCACCTGACGGAGAGGGCCGGCCTGCGAAACAACCGCCAGATCTGGGATGTGCTGCAGGCGTTCCGCTTCATCATGACCTTCCGTGTGGACGGTTTCAGCGTGCCGAAGCTGGAAGAACGGCTGAACGACCTCATCATTCAGAATATCTTCCGGCCGAGGATCGTGATCCTGGACGGCCTGCACATCGATGAGACTTCACGGGAGGTCTTCCAGAGCTTGAAGGCACTCGCGGCGAAAAGCGGCGTAAGCGTGTGGTTCACGGTTCACGCGCATCGTCACGAGGGCAGAACGGCGGACGGATTGCCGCCGTCCTTTGCGCAGATCAGTGACCTCTTCGAAATGACCCTTGAACTCCTCAGCGAGGGCAGGGAAATCCGTCTGAAGGCGATCAAGGGCGCGAAAGGCGCATCTTCCGGGAAGGATCTGGAGCTGGACCCCGCGACGATGCTGGTGCGGAGCGCCTGAAAAAAAGGTCGCAACAGCGTTTCTCCAGACAGCCTGCTATTTCGGCGGATTCCCGCCGATCAACTCCTGCCAGACCGGACGCTCCAGGAACGATCCGCATACGTTTGCTTCCATTTCGAGAAACATCCGCCATGGAACCGCGAAGGTCATGAGACCACCGCCGAGGATTCGTTTTACATGAAGACGTGCGGAAAGGTCCGTCAATCCGACAACGGCGCGCGAGAAGTCGGATTTCGCCTCTCGATAGGGGTATATTCCGACGGTTTGACAGCCCGCGGCATAGGGAATGATGACGCTTTCGTTGCTGTCGCGGCCGTAATTGGCGAGGACGACCAGGGCCGAAAGGCGGTCCGGATCGACAAAGAAGACGACGACCTCCGGTGACGGGGCATCCGGTTCAACCTGGGGTAGCGGACGGAAAACGACAAACTGTGCCGGGATTTCGGTTATGGGGAGGCTATCGAGAAAACGACGAACCTGCCGGGGGGATTTCAGGTAGCGCTCCCCGTGAAGGAGCTGATCGTAGGCCTCCGGCCGCATGACCGGCCCCGCCTGACCGGAAACCAGGGGTTCCTTTTCCCATCCCTCGATTCCCACCGAGAGAAAGCGGCAGAAGGTCTCTTCGCCACCGGGGAAATCTTTGTAGAGATTGCCGAACCCCAGCCCGACGCCCCCTCCGAAACAGCCAAAAGTATTCCGGTCGACGGCGGCCGTCTTCCCCTTGGCGGCGCCCGCCAGCAGCCACATGACGCAGCCCCAGCGGCCCGCCTGAAACTGCGCAGCATCTTCCGGCTTTTTTTCGGACCAGATGAGGGCGACCGGATCGATAGATAAACGCAGGGCCTCGGCAATCTTGCTTTTCATGGGTTCCCTCCCTATCCAAAGAAATCACGAGATGAAGTACAGAATCAGGATTTCGTTTTTCGAAAAAGTCCTTCGATCTTTTCTCTCGCTGCAGAAGGCGTATCCGACCGTTTCTCCGCAGTCGGCATGGCCTCTCGGAAGCGGAAGAAATCGCAGAAATTGCTGCGTTCCTTGTCGAGCACACGCTCAGCCTGGGTTTCGCGGCATGCATTGTACACGGCACCGTCGTAAAAACGGCAGTTGCGGCAGCAGCGTAGGTCGGCGCCGCAGGAGGGACAGACGTCATTCCGGGATGGAATCCGGGGAATCGTCAGGATCTTTTTGCATCGAAAACAGCATGCCACACGAGACACTCCGTTCATTTTCTTCTTCCGTGCATTCATACCTTTGGACGGCGCGAGACGTCAAGACCCAACGGTCACAGCCCGATCCGTCCCTTGCAATGCCCTTTCTCTTGACCTACAATACCGGCAAAATACCCGGGAGGTTCCGCCATGGCGAAGAAAGAGAAGGAGGCCGAACCCAGAAACGTATTGGTAGTGTTGGGCAGCCCGCGCCGGAAGGGTAACAGCGCCGTCCTGGCGGAAAGGATCGCCAAGGGCGCCCGCAGCCGCGGGGCGAAGGTGAAGACGGTCTTCCTGCAGGATCTGAACATCGCACCCTGCCGCGCCTGCCTTGCCTGCCAGAAGCCGGAGGCGCAAGGATGCGTTCTCCGCGACGACATGCAGCCCCTCTACCGGGATCTCAAGGAATCAGACGCCTGGATCCTTGCGAGCCCCGTTTACTGGTTCACGATGTCGGCGCAGCTCAAGATATTCATGGACCGCTGTTTTGCGCTCGCGGGCGCCGGAAATCAGGCATTTCAAGGAAAGAAAATCGCCATCGCGATGTCCTTCGGCGACCGGGATCCATTCAACTCGGGCTGTGTGAACGCCCTGCGGACTTTCCAGGACGCCTACCGCTATGCGGGGGCGGAAATCGTCGGCGCCGTCTACGGAAGCGCAATGCTGGCCGGTGAAATCTCGAAGAATCGCGAACTGATGAAAGAAGCTGAGGAAATCGGTGCGGCGCTGGTCGCAGACTGAGCCGCGCGCAACCCCATCCTTCAAAACGGAGGCGACCGTGAAGGGATCCGATGAGAAAGATGAAACGCGTCCGGGCGATCTGCTGGACCTGATACGGGCGGCTGTCAAACGAAAGCCCGAGGTCTCCTACGAGCCCATTCACCCCAAGGGCTCTTCGTTTCGCGCCATCCCGATTCTGATCGTGGTTCTTGCGCTCTTCGGAATCTATCTCCTGTTCGGCCTTATTGAGAATTCTGAGCCGCTGAAGGTGGCGCTTGATTTTCTGAAAGGCCATCCCGAGGTTCAATCGTCGATCGGTGAGGTGCGCGAGTGGGGCCTTCGTCCCCCGATCAGCTACAACAGTTCGGAACGCCACGGGAATGCGGGCCTTACCGTCAAACTCAAAGGGACGAAGGGAGAAATGAAGGCAAGCGTTTCGCTTGAAAAGAAGTCGGGCAGATGGGTCGTGGTGTCGGCCTCCTACGTCGATCCGGGAGGGAAGACTCGACCCCTAGCCGTTGCTGCGCAGGGAACGAAGACCTCCGAAGCGGGGGCGGTGGGGACGCCCCAGGGAAAGGCACAGGGGAAAGCGGGCCGCCTCGCCTCGGGGATCCGCTATTTCCAGGAGAACCGCCTGCCCGAAGCCATAGCCGAATTCGGAGGCGCCGTCGAGGACAATCCGAAGGATGCCGCCGCTTATTATTGGCGGGGCCGGAGTTTCGCGCGACTGAAGCAATACGAAAAGTCGGGCGAGGATCTGCGGAAGAGCATTGCCCTTGACGCCCGAAACTTCAATGCATTGAACTGGCTCGGTTGGGTGGAAACCGAGCGCCGCCAGTGGCGCGAAGCCCTGGCCGCCTTTTCGAAGTCCCTGGAGGTGAAGCCCGGACAGGGGTGGACGCATTACCAGCGCGGCCGCTGTCATGACAAATTGGGAGAGAAGGAAAAAGCCCTGGAAGAAGCGGACGCCGCCTGTCGGCTGGGCTTTAAGGAAGGCTGCCGGGTCCGCCAGGCGATGGAGAAAAAAAGCTGAGGATCAGCCGTGCTCCTCAGGACGGGTATTCGACCGCCAAGATCCCGGCAGACCTCATGGCGGCATTGATGACGGCACGCAGAAAAGACATGGCCTCTTCCCGCCGGCAATTTTTCGTCACCTCGATCCCGACGGAGATCTTGTGCTCTTTCGTGAGTGCATAGTACGTCAGCGACTTCTGTTGTTCCACGTGGCGGCTGTTGCGGCTTGACGTATCGGTATTGTTGACGAGGAAGTGAAAGTTCCGGTCGGCGATCCCCCCGTTCGCATTTTCTGCGATGCTCTTGGCATAACGCTCCAGTTCGATCTTGTCTCCGTTCGGGAGATCGTAGGAAGGCGCGTCGATGACGTTGCATTGTCCCCAGCGGCGCGGATTTCTCTTGGGGTCGATCCATACGGGCGAATAGAATCCCCTCCCTTGATGAAGGTTGAGAACGTAATCGGATTTGCGGATGAGGCTGCGGGCGAGATTGACGACGCGGATATCCGGATTCCTGCTGTTTTCGGGGAGCCCGAACATGCGGTTCATGTCGCCGCCGGCGCCGTGGCGCTTGCCGGTGCGAAGCGCGGCACGGTTGAGGCGGGGTACCACCATCAGATTTCCCTTCTCCAGCCTGATGCGGGTGTACGAATCCGCCGCAAGAGAACACAGCGGTTCGTCCCCATGGATACCGCTGATGATCAGCATCGTTGGACCCGGTTCGCGGCCGGCGATCCTGTAGATCTTCACCTCGTGGGAGGTTCCTGGAAAAGCGGTTTCCAGAATCGGGACGCCGGCGGAGACTTCCGCGCAGAGCGGGGCGGGCACCCACAGGAAAAGACAGAGGAATAAAACGGCGAGATCCTTTGCGGATCGCGGGCTATGAATGAAATGTCTCACGGGAGATCTTCCATTTCCCGTCTTCACGTTTGAGGTCCAGTTTCTTTTTTCCGGAGGTCTTGATGCCGGGGGCGCTGTACTTTTGGATAAAGACGGCGCTTATGGAGCCGTCGCGGGCTTCGACGGATAGGCCTTCCACGCGAACACGGATCTTCTTGTAGCGCCGCTGCAGGTCCCCCTTGTAGGCGATCCATGCATCGAGATTCATGGACCGGGAGGTGAAATCCTTTGCATAGCAGGATCGATAGGAGGACAGGTCTCCCTTTTCCCAACTCGACCGCCACGCTTCGACGAAGCGGACGACCTCAGCCGTTTCCGCCTCGGAAGCTGGCTTTATTCCGGAGGAGGGAACGGCGGGCGGCGGAGCGGAAGGCTTTCGCACCGCCGTTGCGCTTGCCTTGGCGAGCGGGGTCACCAGGGGTTCGGCGGGGATGTCGCGGACGGGGCCCCAGCGTCCGTTATGGCTTTCGAGAAAAAGTTTGAGATAGGTGCCGCGGAAGGCGCCATCCGGCTGGACGGCAAGGATTTGGTCGAATTGAATCACGGCGTAGCGGTCCTGTTTGAAGATGGAGACGTCGCGGGCGGATAGAAGG
>CAZDLM010000043.1:0-28233 GCA_964506465.1 uncultured Syntrophaceae bacterium | reverse complement strand
AAAGCGGACATTTCCTTGTGCTATAAAACCGGACATTTCTATTTGCTCTTGACAGCATGCCCTCATTTCATTCATCCATCCAGCGTGTCCGCAGCAGCCGACGGTTCGGCGGTCCTGGTTGCCGCAATCATGATTTCATGCTCGTCCAAGTGGAGAGTTCGTCTCCCCCAGTTGCCGGCAGTTCCGCCGTCATTGCATTCTCCATGGGTCTGCTGAACAAAAGAAATCAGCGGCGGTGGGCCAAGGGGGACGAAAATAGGAAAGAAAAATCACCCCCCCGTCCGCCGCATTTTTCTTGGTCGGCAGCGCCGGCGTCACACCCGTACACGGAAAGCCGTGTCACCAAGGCCAACAGCCAAGTCTCCAAAATAAAGGCAATACAGTTCGTGACTCTCCCCCATATAAAGCTTCTGGCATTCATTTGGAGGCAGCCCTGCCAATTCTCGTGTATCCAAGAGTGGTGGCAGCACAATGGCAACATTTTCAGTCAGCTCAAGAATCGTCTTGAGCAGTATATCCGCTGGCGGTTGAGTGTTGGAGTGAAGGAAACGATATACGTGATCAGGGCCGGTTATGGCCCAGTCCGGATCCAGGAATGCAGTATCAAAGGGCGGAAGCCCTGCCAAAAGGCCTTGGTCGAGTATATTACCGGAAACAAATGTCACGGAGCCCCCAAGGCCGGCCTTCTGCAGGTTCTTCTTTGCCTGGGCTTGGTGATACGGTTCAATCTCCACGGTTATCACCTGGGATGCTGCTCGAGCCAGAGCGATGGTCGTGAACCCGGCACCTGTACACGTCTCAAGGACTCTGCACCCACGGAACCGCTCTGCCATATGCGTGGCGAATCGCTGATCAATGCCCATCATGAACGTACGTTCATCTGCTATGTAGTCGTTCCCAAACTTCTCCCGTATCGCATCTGGATTCATAATTAGTCACCTTGACATGCCGAACGAGGTTAAAGGGGGGTAAAAGGCTGGCTTAAAGGGGGCGGTAGTTCGGCCCATTCTCGCTGCCGCGGATGGATGCGCCGTCAGACTACGCTAACGGCGATAATCGTCCGGCTATCATTCACTTCGTCTTCGAACTCGTGATCCGAAGTGAACAAGGATTTCTTCCGGCTATGGTTTTAGACCATCCGGCTTTTTCACCGGCACGTCGATCGCCGGGACGTGGCGGCAGACGAGATCGGCCGTATCCGTCACATTGAGCTTCTTGAAGAGGAAGGAGAACTGGTTTTCCAGCTCGGCGCCGATGGACGCCAGCGTCCGTGCAGGGAGGTTCCACAGCTCCTTCTTGAAGACGCCGAGGCCCTTCTTGCGCGTCTTGTAGAGAAACTGCTCCTCGGTGTCCTTTTCCTTGCGTTCGGAGGCCATCTCCGCTTTCAGATGGGCATAGATCGTCTCCCGCAGTGCGGCCGGGAAATGCCTGCTGTCGTAAAGGATATTCTGGAAGCCCGTCGCGAGGTGGATCTCCGCCGTCTGCACGGCGGGGAAGCGGTCGAACGCCTCGTTGGGGAGCGTCGACGCGCCGTGCTGAACCGCGCCGGCCAGGCCGTATTCCTTCCTCGCCGTTTCGGACAGGACCTGCAGCGTGTCGAAATCGATCTTCACCTTGGCGATCGTCCCGTCGGGCAGCGGCACTCCGCCATGGGTGGTGCCCGTCTGGACGCTGATCTTGCTGATGCCCTTGACGCCGGCGCCCGCCTTCTTGTCCAACTCCCTGCGATAGCCGTCCATGTAGGCGCGCAGTTCCTCGACGGTGCTGTTCTTCCCGCCGACCTCGCCGATCTCTCCCCCCACGGAAACGGTGATCCCTTCGGGCTCCAGGTCGCGGATCATCGTCGTCAGTTCCGCGGCGAGGCCGAAGTTCAATTTCTGCTGCTTGCCGATCGACGGCTGCGAGAGGTCGACCAGCGTCGACGTGTCGATATCGATGTTGTAGAAGCCCGCCTCCATCGCTTCCCAGATGAGGTCTTTCACGAAGCGGGTCTCCTTTTCGGAGTCCTTCGCATATTTTGCCGCGCTGATCTGGAAGTGGTCTCCCTGGAGAAAGAGGGGCCCACGCCATCCGGTTTTGATCGCCGCTGCGGTGACAGCGGCGGCGTATTCGGAGGGACGCTGGCGCGTGTAGTCGATTTCCGAACGGGCGATCTCGAAGACGACGGCGCCGGCACTTGCCTTGAGAGCGGCGCGGAATACGGCCTGGGCGGTGTGGTAAGCGATGCCGCGGATGTTGATCGCCGGGACGGTGAAGCCGCAAACTTCGCCGCGACCCATCGCCTCGTAGAGGGTCTGGATCGAGGACGACACGACGCCCATGCCCACGCCGGCCCTGCGGATCAGCCAGCGTGCCGCCCCGAGCGCTTCGAGGTCGGAGCTGAAAACGGCCGTCGCCACGAGATCGTCGATCAAAGTCGACTGCAGGCGAGCTGCATCGAGGATTTTGACATCGTCGTCGGATACTTCCAGAACGCCGGCGATTCCCTTTTTCAACGCGGGGGATGATTCAAAGACCATAGCGTCGTCCTTTATAAAAGATCTGTCGGTTCTTTCCGAAGGCATCCACCACCCCCGCATTTGCATCGAAAGCAAAGGAAAGAGGGGGCGATGAAGAATGCGAAATCAGCCTCGGGCGAGAAACTCCTCCGCCCGGTCCACTTCAAAGCGGCTTCCGATATAGATGGGACAGCGCTGGTCGAGCTCCTCAACCTGGATATCCAGGATCTTGCGAGAGCCGTCGGAGGCCGTGCCGCCCGCCTGCTCCACGATGAAGGCCATGGGCTGGAGTTCGTAGAGAAGGCGGAGCTTTCCACGAGGTTCCTTCTTCAGCGAAGGATAGGTGAAGACGCCGCCGCGCTTGATGATGATCTGATTGATGTCGGGGACGAAACCGCCGCTGTAGCGGAGTTTGTAGCCTTCGCTCTCCAGGAATTGAACGAATTTCAGATGCCCGGGCGTCCAGTCCCTCCTAATCCCTCCCAGGCTGAAGATGGAGCCCTTGTCCTTCATGAGGATGTTCTCCTCCGAAAGGACGTACTCCCCCTCCCGGTTCAACACGAACTCATGGGCGCCCTTTCCGGCCGAATAGAGCATGGTGATCAGCGGCCCGTAGGTGATGTAGAGGGCGGCCACCATCGTCTTCCTGCCCACGGAGAAAACCGACTCCTTGTGAATGCCGATGATCGTGCCGATGGACAGATTCGTGTCGACGAGAGAGGAGCCGTCCAGGGGGTCGGCGGTGATGAAGTACTGTTCGTGACCCTTGCCGATGGGGACGACCTTTTCCTGCTCCTCGGAGACGTATTCCCGGACGAAGCCGGAGAATTGAAGCTGATTCTTCAGGATCTCGTCCGCCGTGCGGTCGAGGGCCAACTGCTCTTCTCCGAAGATGTTCTTCAAACCGGCGAGTTTCCGGTTCGATTCATGGATCTTCGCCGAGATATACTTCCCCGTCACGGCGATCTGCCAGATGAGCCGTCGCAGTTCCGTTTCCACACCGGCAAGCCACATGTGCCGCCGCAGATCGACCAGGCATCTCGTGTAGTCGGAAATTCCCTCTCCCATCACCCATCCTTTCAATATGTTTGCCGAATTGTCTAACAGGGAACAGCGCTTTTGACAAGGGCTTTTTCCGCCGGAAGCGCTGCTGCCCCGCCCCGGTCGCCGCTCTCAGGCTCATCCCTCCGCCGGAGGCGGCAACGCGGCCAGGTATTTTGCCGCCGATTCCCCCGCAAGGTATCCGGTCGAAAACGCAGCCTGGAGGTTGTACCCGCCCGTGTCGGCATCGATGTCCAGCACCTCTCCGCAAAAATACAGCCCCTCGATCTTCCGGGAGGCCAGGGTCCGGGGATCGACCTCCTTCAGGGAGACGCCTCCCGCCGTGACGATGGCTGCCGAAAGGGGGAGCGGTCCGCGGATGTTGAAGCGAAGCGACTTGAGCTGCCTGGCAATGGTATCCCGCTGGGCGGCGCCGATCTCCGCAGCGCGCTTTTCAAGCGGAACACCCGTCAATCCGGCGAATGGTTCGATCATTTTCTGCGGGAGGAGGCCTGTGAGCACGGTCAGGTAATTGTCCCGCCCGGAACGGTCAAAGTCTCTCTGGAGGCGGGCCGTGAGCATTTTCATGGTCAAGGCCGGTTTCAGGTCGATCGAGACGGAGACGGGACCCTGTTCACGGGCGGCGACGGCCGAAAGGCTCACAAGAAGCGTGATCGGTCCGGCGATGCCGAAATGGGTCATGGTCATCTCGCCGAACCGGCTCTCGAGAACGGGCGGCCGCGGCTGCCGTCCTCCGGTTCCCCTCCCCGAGTCCCGCGTCGGCGTAAGCGCCGGATCGATTTCTTCCGCCCGGCACGAAAAGACCGTCAGCCGTACGTTGCGCAGATCGACGTCCTGCATGGACCTCGCGAGTTCGATCTCCTCGACGACCAGGGGAACCAGGGCCGGCCGCAGCTTGATGAGCGTATGTCCCAGCTCCTCGGCCATCCTGTAGCCGTCGCCTGAGGAGCCGGTTTCGGGGTAACTCGCACCTCCCGTCGCTACGATAACCGCCCGGCAGCCGAAGACGCCCTGTGCGGTCGAAACGCCGCAGACCCGGCCGTTGCGGGTGAGGATTTCCGTCCCGCTGCAGCGCGTTGTCAGACGCGCCCCCCGGTCGCGCAGGCAGGCGGTCAGGGCATCGACCACGTCGGCCGCACGGCCGGACGCGGGAAAGATCCGTCCCCCGCGTTCTTCCTGGGTGTCGAGTCCCAGGCCGTGGAGGAATTCCAGAAGTTCATCCCGAAAAAATCGGCGAAACGCCGGATAGAGAAAGCGCCCGTTGGCGCCGTACATGGCGACAAAGTCGGGCAGATCCTTCGCGTTGGTGAGGTTGCAGCGGCTCTTGCCGCTGATGAGGATCTTCTTCCCCGGGCGTTCGGTTTTTTCTAGAAGGAGCACTTCGACGCCCAGTTCCGCTGCACGGCCGGCGGCGATCATCCCTCCGGCGCCGGCTCCGAGAACAATCAGCGGGGCTTGATCTTTTGGAAGCCTTGACATAGAGGGCCGCCTCTTCCGGCCTGCCCGGCCGCATCGCTCTTGCCGCACCAATCCATCGAAGGCTTCCGGTGCCGGTTCGGGGAGAGCAGAATTCGTTGGTCTCAGGGGAGATCCTCGATCAGCTTCTTCAGGCGATCCCAATCGATTTCGTTGCTCAGACAATCGTAGCGCTTCGTGACGCAGACCTGAGGGATGACGGTCCGCCGGTTGAACTGGACTCCCATGAGGCTCAGCCGGACTCCCTGAAGTCCCTTCTCGATCTCGAAATCGCAGGCCGCGCCGATCGCGGCCTTGAGGTTCTTCCGCTGGCTCAGGCGTTTCGTGAACCCGGTGCTCGGGCTGACGTAAAACTGCAGCCCTTTTTTTTCGCACAGTTGCTTGATTTCCCCGCATCCGCAACGCTTGCACTTGATGCAGAGGATGCCGTCCACCTTGGAGAACTTGGCGGGGCATTCGTCGCCGATGAGACAGTGGGGAAGGATGACGGCGCTTTCCGAGCGTGGAGCCTGGGAAAATTCAGGCCAGTAGAAGGCGTTTGCAGCCTCGACAATATCGACATGAAATCCGATCTTCCGGAGGAGAGGCTTGATCGGGAGGGACTGGAGAAGGATGTAGAAATGCAGTTTACCGGGACTTCTTTTCATACTCCATACAGAAAGCGGCGCGTTGTTGCCGGTTGCCGCGGCGTCCCGCCGCGCCCAGCCGGGGCGCTGAGCATAACAGAAGGAGGGGGAGAAAGCAACGCAACATGCGGGATCGCCGTGCAAAAGGAGAGACTTGAGGCTTGTCAAATGCAGGAAAACGTTGCATCATGACGCCGCTTCCCGTCGAAGGACGGGAGGAAACGTCGGAGGATGATCTTGGCCGGGAAAACCGCCTTCATCGTCAATCCCCATGCGGGAAACGGTGCAACCTGCATGGAGTGGCCGCGCATTCAAGCCTTCGCCCGGGATCGCCTCGGGCCCTTTGAGGAACACCTGACATCGGGGCCGGGCGACGCCACGCGCGCGGCGGGAGAACAGCTCCGCCGGGGTTTCGAACGGATCATCTGCGTCGGGGGAGACGGGACGCTCAATGAGGTTGTCAACGGTCTGGTCGGCGAGGACGGCGTGGTTCCCGCCGGCGTCGTCGTCGGATTCATCCCGAACGGGACCGGGTGCGACTTTGTGCGCACCAATCCCATTCCACGGGAGCTGGACGCCTGTTTTTCGCTGATCGAGGAGGGACATGCGCGCCGTCTCGATCTCGGGCGGCTGACCTATCGCGATCACCGCGGAGAGACCGCCGTTCGCTATTTTCACAACATCGCCAGTTTCGGAATCGGCGGGGAAGTCGTCGCGCGGGTCAATCGAACCAGCAAGGCCTTCGGACCCTTCGTTTCCTTCATGTGGGGGACGCTTCTGTCGCTTCTTCTTTACGGCACCAAGCGGGTCCGTCTCCGTCTCGACGACGGTCCGGAGACGGAGTGCTCCGTTTGGAACATCGCCGTCGCCAACGGCCGCTATCATGGAGGAGGGATGTGCGTCGCTCCCGACGCGGCGACGGACGACGGGCTCCTGCACGTGACCGTCATCGGAGACCTTCGATTGCCGGAAGTCTTCTGGCACCTGCCCAAGCTCTACAGCAGGCGGATCGGCGATATCCGGAAAGTGCGGATGGCGGTCTGCCGGAAGGTCGAGGCCTCTTCCGGCGATTCGGTCCTGCTGGACGTGGACGGCGAACAGCCCGGGACTTTGCCGTCTCGCTTCGAAGTTGTGCCAGCCGCCTTGAACATCATCGCCGGCTGACGCGCATCATCCGCAAGACCGATGATGAAAAATTCCTCAGCTCGTGAGGAGGAATTCTCCATATTCCCGGTGCGCGCAAATCCCGGAGAGCATTCCACCTTCTGTCCATTGTGAAGCCTTTCTGGGGCATTGCGCACCCCGCGCCGCATCCGCGTCGGCTGGTATGTAAATTGCTCTGGAATAAGGGGATTGGATCTTCACCGTCCGAAGGATGGAAGCGTGAAACTATCCGTCTGTCTGATCACTCTCTGTCTTCCTGCATTGCTTCTCTCCCCGTCCTTCGCGGCGGACGGGAAACCTCCCGTCGCGCCTGCCCGGCCGGCAGCGGAGAAGATCGTTCCTGCCGCGGCCAAGGTCACCACGATGAAGACAGCGGGGGTCCTTACGGAAATTACGGAGCAGACCATCAAGATCGAACGCACCTTCAAGGACAAGAAGGAGATTATGGAATTCGGTCTGGACAGACCCCTGGAAGGTCTTGCCGTGGGGGACAAGGTGAGCGTGAATTACCGGGAGAAGGGCGGCCGGTATGTGGCCTTCAAAGTGGCGAAGACGGAAGAAAAGAAGCTCCCGCCCCGGAAGACGCCCGTTCCCGGAAAAGCGGCCGGAAAATCGCCCCCCAAGGAAAAAAGCGGAACCCGCTGATTCTTTTCATGACGAAGATGGATCTCGCAGGCCCGAGGCGGCACGTTCTGCTCCGGGCCTTTGTTTTTCTCAAATTCCGTGTATTTTCCGGATGGGGCGCGGTATAATCCGCCGCCGCAAGAATGCCGAGGTTCCCCTATGACCGTCCGTGCCCGTCTCATGCTGGCGACTGTGCTGGCGCTCATCGTAACGATGTCCATCTGGGGCTGGATCCAGTTGCGCACGCTGGAGAACCTTCTGTTCGAACAGCAGGGAAAACGCCTGAGCGGTGTCGCGGAGACCATCGCCACCTACTACCAGCATTTCCCCACCCTCCAGGGTCTCTCGGCTCTGGACACGGCCCTCAAGGAGCATGTCCAGTCGGATGTCCGCCTTGCCCGAATAGATCTCTTTTCGCTCGGCAAGGGATCGATCGAATATGTGGCCGGCGCGAGCCGCGTCCACTACGAATGGCCCGACTCCCTGGTGGCGACCGCCGCTACCAAGATGAAGCCCGAGATGGTTCAGTTGTCGACCGACGGAGGCCCCGCCCTGGGGCTTCTGTACCCTTTCCCGGCGGATAATGATGTCCTCACGATTGTCGGCGTCATCGCCTTCTCCCGTGCGAACTGGGAGATACTTTCCCGGGCCCAGTACCTGATGGTTTTCAGTACGGGCGGATTGCTGCTGGCGATTCTCCTCGTTCTTGCCCTCAGTTACGGCTGGATCATCGGCCGGCCCTTCCGAATCATCATCCGCACGATCGACGCCTTCCAGTCCGGCCAGTACGTCAAGCGGATTCCTTTCGGCCGACGTCGCGACGAATGGGGACAACTGTCCGACCACTTCAACCGGATGGCGGATGAGGTGGAAAGGGTTCTGGCGCGGAATCAGGAGTTGAACAGGCAACTGGAACAAAAGGTTCAGGAAACGACCTCGAAGGTGGTCGATCTGCAGATGCAGGTCAATCAGTTGCAGCAACTGATCGCCCTCGGATACCTCACGGCGACCCTCGCGCACGATTTGGGCACGCCCCTGCACTCCATCGCCGGCATGACGAAGCTCCTGCTGGAGCGGAAGGACTGGCCGGCCGACGCCACGCGAAAACTTGAGCTGATCCTGCAGCAGACGCAGAGACTCCACAGCGTCATTCAGAACGTGCGGCGGGCGACCCGCCTGCCCGAGGCGCACTTCGAAGCGTTGACGGTCCCCGATATCCTCCAGGAATCCCTTCCGCTGATCGAGCCGCTGATTTCGAAAGCGGGCATCCGCCTCGATCTCCAGATCGAACCCTCTCTTCCGGTGATCTATGTCGACCGGTACCGCTTTCAGACCGCCCTGCTCAACCTGATTCAGAACTCCGTTGAGGCCATGCCCGCGGGCGGACGCATTCTGATCTCCGCACAAAAGGACGAGGCCGGGCGGAGCATCGCGCTGGCCGTTGGCGACAGCGGCAGAGGGATTCCTCCGGAGTTGATCGAGAAGGTCTGCCAGCCGTTCTTCAGCACCCACACGGACGAGGGGATGCGGGGGCTGGGGCTGGCGATCGTTCAGGATATCGTCAAGATCCACAACGGACGCGTGAAGATCGACAGTCCCCCGGGCGGGGGAACGACGGTTACGCTGTTCTTCCCCGATTCCCGGCGCGAGGAATGATGGGGAGGGAGAACTCGAGAGAAAAGGAAAGGCGCGAGTCGATCGACCCGCGCCTTTCCCGAAGATCTGAAATCCGCAGAAAAAAGTCTTACTTCGCTGCGGGCGCCGCCGGAGCAGCCGCTTCTTTTTCCTTCTTCTCGGCCTTCTTGGAGGCCTTCTTGGAGGCCTTCTTCTTCTCGGCCTTCTTTGCGGGTTCCGCCTTTGCGGGCTCTGCCTTCGCGGGCTCTGCCGCTGCCGGGGCCGCCGGGGCAGCCGCGGGGGCAGCCTTCTCAGCCGCGATGACCGAACCGCAGAACAGGAACACCAAACCGATCACGATAACCATCAAACGCTTCATTTCACTACCTCCTGAGATTTTTTGACTTTTGCCTCATATTGAGCAAGGCCCGTGCCATAGGTCCCGCCGGGAGGCTCATGATGCAAATATTCAAATGCAAAGGGTATTGGCGATTACGCACAGGGGACGACCGAGGGATGCGGCGGGGGTATTGTAGAATTCCTCCCCAGTTGATGGGGAATTTTTCATCGGCGGCTACTTGCCGCCGCCGTCTCTGGAGAGCCCGTAACGGACGATCTTGGCGCGAAGCGTCTTCCGATCGATGCCGAGGAGCTGCGCCGTCCGGCTCTGGTTCCACTCGGTGTTCCTGAGCATCTGGAGGATCTGCTCGCGCTCGGCGCCCTCCAACGGCCGCCATTCGGCCTTCCTGCGGAATTTCTCGGGAAGATTTTCCGGCAGGATCATCATGAAGGGGGACAGGAGCAGCGTCTGCTGCAATACGTTCTGGAGCTCCCGGACGTTGCCGGGCCAATCGTAGGCCATGAGCTGTTCCATGGCGTCATCGGATATCCTGGCGGCGGGATATCCCAGCTTGATGAGGAGAGACTTGATGAGCTGTGGGAGGTCTTCCTTGTGATCCCTCAGCGGAGGCATGTGCAGGCGAACGACGAAACGGTAGAGAAGATCCGCCCGGAATTTTCCTTTCGCGACCTCTTCGTCGATCTTGCGGTTCGCCGCCCCCACGACGCGCACGGAGACATGGTGGACTTCCCGTCCGCCGAGCCGCCGCACCTCGCCGTCCTGCATGAACCGCAGGAATTTTCCCTGCAGCGCGGTCGACATCTCCGTAATTTCATCGAGAAAAATCGTGCCGCCCTCGGCGGAGGAGAGAAGCCCGGGGTGGGGGCGGTCTGCGCCCGTGAAAGCCCCCTTTTCGTGTCCGAACAGCTCCGATTCCAGCAGGGTATCCGGGATGGCGCCGCAATGAACCGGGACGAAGGGTCTTGCGGACCGCGAACTGAGCTGGTGCAGCGAGCGTGCGGCCAATTCCTTTCCCGTGCCGCTTTCCCCTTCGATGAGAATGCTTGCCTCCGCATCGGCAACGCGGGCCAGTTGCTTGTAGAATTCGACCATCGTCGCGGAAGAGCCGATGAAATGCGGCTCATCCTTCGATGGCGGCTGGCCGCGCATCCTCCGCTGCCTCAACTCCCGGACTTCGAGGACCTTGCTCACCAGGGCGCGCGCGGCGTCGGGTGAAAAGGGCTTGCTGATGTAGTCCCAGGCGCCCAGGTTGAGGGCTTCCATCGTGGTTTGCAGGTCGCCGTAGGCGGTCATCAGAATGACCGGCAAGTCCGGGCGGCCGCCGTGAACGTGGCGAAGGAATTGCAGGCCGTCCATATCCGGCATCCGGATATCGGACATGAGGAGATCGTAGCAGGAGAGGTCCCGGTCGAGGGCCCGCCTGGCGGACGTATCGGTGTCCACGTCATAGCCGGCCCGGGAAAGCGCCTCTTGCAGGAACTCGCAGGCGACGGCGTCATCGTCGATGATCAGAATCCTTACCGGCATCTGCGGGATCAGAATCCTTTCTCCGCCATGTAGTTGGCGAGGTCCGCAACGCGGCACGAATAGCCCCACTCGTTGTCGTACCAGGCGACCACCTTGGCCATGTTGTCGCGAAGCACCTGCGTGAACTCTACGTCGATGATGGAGGAATGGTCGTTGCCCCGGAAGTCCGTGGAGACGAGCGGTTCCTCTTCGCAGGCCATGATGCCTTTGAGGTGTCTGCGCGTCGCGCTTTTCAGGGCCTCCCGCAGTTCCGCCGTGTTCGTCTTCTTCTTCAACTCGGCGGTGAAATCGACGATCGACACCGTCGGCGTGGGGACGCGCAGGGAATATCCGTCAAAGCGGCCGGCGAGGTCCGGGATGACCAGGGCCAGCGCGCGGGCGGCGCCGGTCGACGTCGGGATGATGTTCTGGGCGGCGGCTCGGGCGCGCCGCAGATCCTTGTGGGGAAGATCCAGGATGCGCTGGTCGTTCGTGTAGGAGTGCACCGTGGTCATCATGCCCTTTTCAATGCCGAAGGCTTCGTGGACGACGAGGGCCGGCGGCGCAAGGCAGTTCGTCGTGCAGGAGGCATTGGAGATGATATGATGCTTCTGGGAGTTATACTGGCGGTGGTTGACGCCCATCACGATGGTGAGATCTTCCTCTTTCGCCGGTGCGCTGATGATCACCTTCCGGGCCCCGGCCTCCAGATGGGCGGACGCCTTGGGTCCGGTGAGAAATAATCCGGTGCTTTCGATGACGATGTCCACGCCCTCGTCGTCCCAGGGAATCGCGGAAGGTTCGCGGCAGGCGAAGCTCTTGATGGCCTTTCCGTCGATGAGGAAAACGTCCTTCTTGATCTCGACGCTTCCTGCGAAGCGCCCGTAGCTGGTATCATATTTCAGGAGATGGGCGTTTGTCCGGACGTCGAACAGGTCATTGATCGCCACCACCTGCAGCGACTGGGGATATCGTGCCAGAACGGCCTTGAAGACCTGCCGTCCGATGCGTCCGAATCCGTTGATGCCAAGGCGAATCATACGTTCCTCCTTCCGGTCACAAGGGGTTGGGTTCGGTTCCGGAGCCCCGCAAGGGGCCGCAATGCGGCATCAATTGTCGTCGATCCGGTTCTTGTGCTCCGTCATGAGCTCGTAGCGGTTCTGGAGCGTCTTGTGGAGCCTGGCATTTTCGATGGCGATGGCGCTCAGGTTCGCCGCGGCCTCGAGAAAACGAATCTCCTGGTCGTCGAACTCACGGATCTTATCCGAGTAGACCCGCAGGACGCCCGTCGCCTTATTGTCGATAAGAAGGGGAAGAACCAGGACCGACTTGATCCCCTCGGCTTTGGCCCGGGCTCCATACTGGAAGTTCTTGTCCGTGCTCGCGTCCCGGAGCCACATCGTCTTCCCCTGCAGGGCCTTCTTGTCCAGACCGCTTTCCTTGACCAGGACCGGACCCTTTCTCAGGTACTTGTCGGACAGGCCGTAGGCCGCCCTCAAGAGGAGCCGTTGTTTTCGCGAATCCAGGAGCCGGATGCTGCACGCCTTGGCGCGGATCGTCAGGGCGACATGCTGCGCCACCTGTTCCAGCACGACGCAGGGGTCGAGGGAGGCGTTGATCACCCTCGCCAGATCGTAGAGCGCGACGAAGTAGTCTATCGGCTTTTCCTTCATGGCCATACCCTCCTGTATTCCCCGCTTTCTCCCCGGTTCGGCTTCGACGGCCGGACCTCCGCGGAGGCGGGCGTTGTTGAGAGGTTGATGGGGAACCGCACGGCGCGATCAGCTTTTGCCTTCGTGGATAGCCCGAAAAACCCCGTCTGTCAAAGGGAAAAAGGCGTTCGGCCGGGTGAGAGGCAGCCGCAAGGGGGGGCGTGCAGGATCAGCCGGAGGTCCCCCGGAAGACCAGTTCCGGTTTCTTCAGGAAAACTTCCGTATCGGGCGGAACCGAATCGGTGATCCACACGTTCCCGCCGATGACGGAACGGGCGCCGATCACGGTGCGGCCGCCCAGGATCGTGGCATTGGAATAGATCGTGACGTCGTCCTCGATCGTCGGGTGCCGTTTTTCCGTCCGCAGGCGTTCGCACTCTTCCTTGCGCAGGGAAAGAGCCCCGAGGGTTACACCCTGATAGATCCGGACGCGGTCGCCGATGATCGATGTCGCGCCGATTACCACGCCGGTGCCGTGATCGATGAAGAAGCTCCGTCCGATCTCCGCGCCGGGGTGAATGTCGATGCCGCTGAGGCTGTGGGCGTACTCGGTCATGATCCGCGGAAGCAGCGGGACCTTTTGTTCCTGCAGGAAGTGGGCGGTCCGATATACGGTGATGGCAAAGAGGCCGGGATAACTGAAGATGACCTCGTCGTGGCTCTGCGCGGCGGGGTCGCCTTCGAAAGCGGCCCGGATGTCCTCGGCCAGCATCTCCCGCAGTTGCGGGAAATAACGGATGAGGGAGATCGCAATCTGCTGTCCCCGCTCGTCGCAGAACGTGCAGGGCTGATGATAGCGGATGCAGTCATGGCGGATGGCTAGGGCGATCTGCCGGGACAGCGCCTCGAACAGGGCGGTGACCTCCTGGCCGAAGTAATAGGTCAGGTTGATCCGGTCCACGCGGGATCGGCTGAAGTAGCCGGGGTAGAGGATGCGCCGCGTCCGTTCGATCAAGTCGATAACGGCCTCCCGGGAAGGCAGCGGTTCGGACGTCACATGCTCGAAGCAGCCGTTGCTGCCGCCGCACGAAACGACCAACCGCTCCACAACGGCGGGAATTTCAGCCCGATACTCGAGTTCCGAGGCCACGTCGGTTTTGCATGCATCCATCTTCGAGTCGTCCATGAAGATCCTTTTGCCGGCGGTCCGGCGAAAATGCGGGCTTTTCTAAGCGCTGGCGCACTTCTCGCCGGGTTTCCAGTAGGGCGACATGCCGCGCAGCCGCTCGATGATCCCCGGCAATTTCTCGATGACGAAGTCGATGTCCTCCTCCGTATTGTAGATGCTCAGGCTGAAGCGGATCGAACCGTGGGCCATCGTGAAGGGGACGCCCATGGCGCGGAGCACGTGCGATGGCTGGAGGGAGCCGGATGTGCACGCCGAACCGGAGGATGCGCAGATGCCGAACTGGTCCATCAAGAGAAGAATGCCTTCCCCTTCGACATATTCGAAGCTGATGTTGGTCGTGTTGGGCAGACGTTGGGCGGTGTCGCCGTTGACGCGGCTGCCGGGGATTCTCCTGAGCAGCTCGGTTTCAAGCTTGTCCCGGAGCGCTCTCACCCTCGTGTTTTCCTCTTTGAGGTTCGCCATGGCCAGTGCGCAGGCCTTCCCCAGGCCGACGATGGCCGGTGTGTTTTCCGTGCCTCCCCTGCGTCCCCGCTCCTGGTGGCCGCCGATGAAAAAAGGAGCGAATTTTGTGCCTCGGCGGATATACAGAACCCCGATGCCCTTCTGGGCGTGAAGTTTGTGGCCGGAAAAAGACAGCATGTTGATGGTATTCTTCTTCATGTTGATAGGCGTCTTGCCCACGACCTGCACGGCATCGGTGTGAAAAAGGATATCCCGTTCATAGGCCATCCGGGCGGCCTTTTCCACCGGGAAGACGACGCCCGTTTCGTTGTTGGCCCACATGAGGCTTACGACTGCGGTGTCCGAAGTAAGGCTCTTCGCGTAACCGTCCATATCCAGCCGTCCCTCCGAATCCACGGGGATTTCGGTGACACGGTATCCCTGTTTGCGGAGATGGTGGCAGAGCGAGCGAATGGCGGGGTGCTCGACCCGGCTCGTGACGATATGCTTCTTGTCCGGGGAAACCGTCAGCGCCGACCGGATGGCGGCGTTGTCGCTCTCCGTTCCACAACTGGTGAAAACGATCTCTTCGGGCTCGGCGCCCAGAATATCCGCAACCTGCCCGCGGGCCTGACCGAGGTGATGTGCCACCTGGCCGCCGAAGGAATGCATGCTGGAAGGATTTCCGTAAAGCTCCGAGAAAAACGGGAGCATCGCCTCGAGGACTTCCGGGGCGACTCTTGTTGTGGCGTTGTTGTCGAGGTATACGGTCTTCACTTGGTCACCTCCTCCACGGTAAGCTCGGGAGTGACGAATTCCCGGAGTTTCAATTCCACGAAGTGCTTCATGGTGATGTCGGAGGCCTTGCAGGTGGCGCAGGCGCCGCGCGTGGCCACGAGGACGCGGTTGTCGACGACGTCGATCAGCTCGATGTCTCCGCCGTCCTGTTTAAGGGAGGGCCGGATTTCCCGCTCCAGCGTCTCCTCGATCTTGCGGATCTTCTGGATGTTGGACATCTTCGGTTTGGCTGCGGGTTTGCTTTCCGCACGCACACGGTCCAGGATCGCCTGGATTTCCGGATGGCATCCCCCGCACCCTCCGCCGGCTTTCGTATAGTTCGTGACTTCTTCAACCGTGGTGAGCTTGTTGTCGCGGATGGCCCGCTCGATCTCACGGTCGGTCACACCGAAGCATTCGCAGATGATTTTTTCCTCCGGCTCCTTGGAGGCGATTCCCCTGTAGTTTTCGATCGCCTTCTCCAGCGCCTGCTGCCCCAGAACGGAGCAATGCATCTTCTCTTTGGGGAGACCTCCCAGATACGTCGCAATATCCTGGTTCGTGACTTTGGCGGCCTCTTCAAGCGTCATGCCCTTGATAATTTCCGTCAGCGCCGACGAAGCAGCGATGGCGCTGGCGCAGCCGAAGGTCTTGAACTTTGCCTCCTTGATGCGCTTGTTTTCATCCAGTTTGAAAGTCAGCTTCAGGGCATCCCCGCAGGCGATGGAGCCGATTTCCGCGGATCCGTCCGGATTTTCCACCTCGCCGACGTTGCGTGGGTTGAGAAAATGCTCCCGCACCTTGTCCGTGTATTCCCACATGGCCGTTATCCTTCCTTTCTGTTGCCGTCCGCCGATGGAAACGCTGAGCCGGGACGATCGCAATATTTCCTTTAATGTAGTGACACCCTTGTCGCAAAGTCAAGGTCACTGTCGAGTCGTCGCCCCGCTGTCGGATTCAGCAGCGCCATGCTTCCTTTTTTCAGGCTGTTCAAAAATGCCCGGATGCAAGGCCCCCGAAATCCTGAGCCACGAGACGTACTGGGATGTACGTCGAATGGTAAAGGGTGAGGGGAACGCCGCAGGCGGGCATTTTTGAACAGCCGCGCTAGAGTTTGCTCTGGACGGACCGTATCTTGCTTTCGATCCGGCCGCCTTCGCCCCGGCGGTAATCGACCTTCATCGTCATGTAGATTCGGTTGCTGTCCTTCTTCAGTTCCTCGAAGCAGCGGGTCAGGAGACCCATGACCTCCTCCCACTCCCCTTCGATGCTTGTCCCCATGGGACCGAACCGGTAGGGAAGGCCGCTGTCCCGGATGATGCGGATGATGCGGGAGACGTAGGGGCTGACGCTTTCCCCCTTGTCGGTGGGAAACATCGCCAAATCGACGAGGACGCTCATAGACCTCTCCTTGCTGGAAATGGATAACCCGCCGCAGCCGTCGGCCGCAACCCTGCGAGAACGGCGATTATACGCCGGGTCGCCACTTCTTTCCAGCGTTTCCAACAAATTCGTGGAAAAAATTGCGCGTTTGTACTAAGGGAGCAAAATTCATTTGTTCCATGAATTTGTGTATCTGTGAGGAACCCATGAGATTTGACATCGCCAAGGGCGGAAGCGGTCTCGTCTACGAGATCCGGAACATCGTTTCGGTGGGCACCAGGCTTGAGCAGCATGGCGTCCAGATCCACTGGGAAAACATCGGAGATCCCGTTCACAAGGGGGAGAAGATCCCGGAATGGATGAAGGAAGTCCTGGTGGATCTGATCCGCCGGGATGAAACCTACGCATACTCTCCGACAAAGGGCGTGCTGGCGACGCGCCAGTACCTGGCGGAACGGGTCAACTCGCGCGGCGGTGTCCAGATAACTCCCGAGGACATCATATTCTTCAACGGGCTGGGAGACGCGATTGCCAGGGTCTACAGCGCCATTCGCGTCGATGCGCGGATCATCATGCCGGAGCCGACCTATTCGACCCATCTGCTCGCGGAGGTCCTGCATGCCTCCTTCCCTCCCAACACGTACCGGATGAACCCGTATTGCGAATGGCAGCCCGACATCCATGAACTCGAGCGCAAGGTGAAGAGCCACAAATCCATCGTCGGGATTCTGGTCATCAATCCGGACAACCCGACGGGATTCGTCTATCCGCCCGAGGTTCTGCAACAGATCGTCGAGATCGCCCGCGAGTACGACCTGTTCCTCGTTTTCGACGAGACGTACAACAACATCGTCTTCAACGGGAAGAAGACCGTCCCCCTGTCGGACATCATCGGCGAGGTGCCGGGGATGGCGATGAAGGGGATCTCCAAGGAATTCCCCTGGCCCGGCTCCCGGTGCGGATGGGTGGAGGTGTACAACGTAGACCGCGACCCGGCATTTTCCCGTTACGTGGATGCGGTTTTTCACCAGAAGATGTCGGAGGTCTGCTCGACGACGCTTCCCCAGATGGCGATCCCGGTGATCCTTTCGCACCCGCAGTATCCGGAGTACCTTCAGGAAAGACTCCGCCACTACGAGAAGCTTTCGAACATCGCCTACAACCTGCTGAAGGATGTACCCTACGTTGTGGTCAACAGGACGGACGGGGCCTTTTACATGACGGTCGCTTTCAACGAGGCCGTTTTGAACGGCCGGCAGACGCTGCCGATCAAACAGGCGGACGTGCGGACCTACATCGAAAAACTCGTCTCCGGCCAGATCGAATACGACAAGAGATTCGTCTATTATCTCCTGGGCGCAACGGGCATCTGCACCGTCCCCCTCACGTCCTTCTATACTTCTCTGCCCGGTTTCCGCATGACGCTCCTGGAGAAGGACGAGGGCAAGTTCGAAGAGGCGATCCGGGCCATGGCGGGGGCGATTGTGCAGTATGTGGAATCGTCCCGCTGAACGTGACAGGCGGCTGAGAGAGGCTACTTGATCAGGCGCTGGCGCATCCTGCGAACCGACACCGGGAAGAAGAAAACCACGAATATCGAAAGATAAGCCAGACCCCACCAGAAATCGGGACCGATACGGCCGAGGCCTGCGTCGCGCACGACAGTGACGAGGTGGGTCAGCGGGAAAGCCAGGGCGACGGTCTGCGCCCAGGAGGGAAGGGCGTCGATCGGGAAAAACGTCCCGCCGAAGAGGAACATCGGCGTGATGAACAGGAAAATGGGGAGATTGAACAGGTCGATGTTGCGAACGATTCCGGTGAAGAACATGCCCAGCGACCCGAAAGCGAGGCCGGCCAGAACGGAAACAGGCAGAATCAGCAGGGTCTCCGGGTAGCGCAGAAGGCCGAATAGGCTGATGACGGCCATCATGATGACTGTGCCGATCACGGATTTCGTTGCGCCCCAGGCGATCTCGCCCGCGATGATCTCTTCGACCGTGAGCGGGGTTGCCATCATCCCGTCGAACATCTTCTGGTAATACATGCGGACAAACGAAGAGTAGGTGTTTTCGAAGAAGGCGCTGTTCATGATGTTGATGGCGATCAGTGACGGCGCCAGGTACGCGACGTAGGAGATCTCCTCGCCCCGATATTGAAGGTTTCCCACCATGCCGCTCAGGCCGACGCCGAAAGCGGCCAGGTAGAGAAGGGGCTCCAGCAACGGCGGCAGAAAACTGATCTTCCAGGTCTGCCGGTACACGATCAGGTTTCGCTGCCAGACACGGACAAATCTTCCCGACAGGTTCATGGACGTTCCTTTCAATCCCGAAGCGCCCTCCCGGTGAGCTTGAGAAACACGTCCTCCAGGGTGGCGGTGCGGAGCGTGCAGCCCTCCCGGCAGTATCGCTCGCCGATCTCGGTGTAAAGCGAATTCCGCTCGCGGCTGTAGATCACGAGACGGTGCCCGAGATTCTCATGCTGAAGGCCGGAGGACTGCACGAAACGCAGGAGTTCTGAAGAAGGCTCCGCCACCTCGATGACATCGAGCCCCACGTGTCGCCGGATCAACTCGGCGGGAGTTCCCTGCACCAGAATCTTTCCATGGTCCAGGATGATCAGGCGGTCGCACAGACGGGCGGCCTCATCCATGTAGTGGGTTGTCAGGAGCAGCGTCATGCCGCGGTGCTTCAGTTCCTCGAGCCGGCTCCAGACCTGGTGGCGTGACTGCGGGTCCAGTCCCGTGGTGGGCTCGTCCAGGATCAGCAGCTCCGGATCGTTGATGAGGGCGCGGGCGACCATGAGACGCCGCATCAGGCCGCCGGACAGCTCCATCGGTTTCGCGTCTCCCCGGTGGTCCAGCGACATGAAGGTCAGAAGCTCCGCGGCCTTGTCGCCGGCGACGCGGGAGGGAAGACCGAAATAGCGGGCGAAGACCTCAAGATTCTGCCGAACGGAAAGTTCGGGGTCGAGGTTGTTCTCCTGGTGGCAGACGCCGATCCGGGAGCGGATCCGCCGGCCCTCCCGGGCAATATCCAGCCCGAAGACCCTCATGGACCCGGCCGAAGGGGGAGAAAAGCCGTAGATCATGCGTACCGTCGTAGTCTTGCCTGCGCCGTTGGGTCCCAGGATTCCGAAGCACTCTCCGGGAAGAACGGAGAAGGAAATGCCCGCGACGGCGGCAGTCTTGCCGAAGTTCTTGCGGAGGTCGCCCGCCTCGACGACGGCTTTTCGGGCGGGCTGCAAATTCGTCATGTCGGGCAAAATGCCTTTCTATATTTGCTTACGGGATGTCAGAACCGGCACGGCGTAAGGACCTTCCCGCACGAAGGCCGTACGGGGGTTCGCCGAGTTGCGGTGCTGCCGGTCATAGGCAACGAGAAAGGCGTTCTGGACCATTTCCGTCGCCCGTTTCAGCGGGGGGGCCGTCGCCTCCGTTTCGCAGAGGAAATCAAGCCCGCACTGGCCGGGCAGCAGCTCGTGGTCCTCCCGCGGGATGGCCAGTGTGCAGTAGACCAGCCCTTCTTCTCCGATCTTCCGGAGAACCTTCGCCCACATCTCCGGCTCCCACTGATCCTTCGTGAAGATCCACGAGGGGTTCTCCAGGATCTTCATGTAGCCCTGCGCGCCCTGGAGCTTCAGGAGGTGGAGGAGGCTCCTGTATTCAAGTCCCCCGATGGGCTCGACGTCGCGGTTGTCGGCGGCGACGATGATCGTCCCGGTTTTTTTCACGACCGGCAGCGCGTTGTAGGCCGCCTTCACCGTCTGGTAATGATTCCGCCCGACGTAACCCCCGTGGGTGAGCACGATGTCGAACTCCTCATCCGACTCGACGGCGGCGAAGTTCCGGACGAACAAATAGGCCTCCCGATGGGCGGCGACGAGATCCCCGGCGACGACTTTCAAGAGGCGCATGTTCTTGTCGAGGTTCACGTTGACGATGAAATCCACCCCGACGGTCTGCGCGATCTCCAGCGATTCCTCATGGCAGGGATTCCCTTCGAGGATGAGATTGTCGGCGAAGGGGGATTCCAGGAAGGCGGGGCTGTGGAATTTCTGGATCGTGCGCGTGTCGACGAGCCCCGGGCAGACGGCTTTCCGGCCGCCGGAGCAGCCCACCATGAAGTGGCTCTCGACGAGACCCGTCGCGATGCGGATGTCGGCGTTGAAGAAGATCGAGTTCACGAAGACGTCGCCGCCGGTCCGGGTCTTTCCCACGTGGGTCAGCGAAGCGGAATCATCGCAGTTGTGGTCGACGATCCGGTAGTCCCTGCAGATGTCCTCGCCGTACATGTCGATCCGTTCCCGTTCCGTGCTCGGCCGGTGCATGCCGTTGCCGACGACGATCACGATATGGGATCGGACGATCCCCGCTTCTTCGAGTTCGCGGAGAACCGGAAGAAGGATGCCGTTCTTTCCCTTGTAGGGAACGGGCCGCGTAATATCGGAGACGGTAACCGCCGCGGAAAGTTTCCCGGCTGGTTTGGATTTCTTCCTCACGATGCCGGCGATCCGGTCGCTCCCGATCGGGTGGGCAAGGGCGTCGGCGATGGCGCTTTGGGGATCTTCGATGACGGGCATGTCCCGCATGGTCAGAACCCGGCAGTCCCGGGGGACGGCGATTTCCAGGGCGTCCGCCCCGTATTCGACGTGCACGGTCTTCCAGCCGGAAATATCCACCCGGCTGACGACGGATTGGATGTTCTCTTTCATCGTCTGAGATCCTCCAGGGCAGGGGAATGGTTTTTGGACACAATTCCAGGATACAGAATCATGTAATCGCAGGGCCGAAGGAAAGTCAAGCCGGATCGGGCGGACCGGTCCCTGATGAGGCGCGGTGGTCGAAAACCATTTGACGAATCCTGTTTTTTCTTTAAGAATACGCTGGCAAATTTCCAGGGATCGCCGGATCTTCACACGGCACGGGAGAGCGAGCGGGGACATCTCCCCTTTTGTTCGCCGCAGATTCCTTTTGAGGTTGCAGGAGCATGGCAGAAGAACCGCGGGAAGCCGGTCGTGTCGTTCGTCCCGGTTCCAGTGTCGATATCATTTGGGAGCGCGATGATCTGAAGAACAGCGTCCACATTCTCAAGGCCATGGTCTACGAAGTCGCCGGAGAACGCATCGTTATCTCCCAGACGTCGCCGCCGCTGACGAAGAGCCACGTCGGGCATCTCGTTTCCGTAACCTATCTGGTCAAGAATCAGGGCAGAGCCGCCCGGTTCGGTTTTGCCGCGAAGATCGCCGAGTTCATGAAGGACTATGAGATGGCTTCCGGCGACCGGGTGGCCGTTCCGGTCCTGCAGATGCAGGGCGCTCCCGAGCCGATGAACATCCGGCTGCACTTCCGCGTCCGGCCCAAGTCGGACAGCGGGTTGGCGCTCTCCTGCGGGGGAAAGAGGGTCAATCTGGTGGACATCTCCCTCGGCGGCGTCGGGTTCAGCCACGGCGACACCAGGTCGTTCAAGGCGGGCGAGTCCATCCGCCTCCAAGTGAACGTGGACGAAAGGCGTTTTCATCTGGAGGCCCGGGTCGTCCGCGTATGGCTCTCGGAGCCTTCGCCCGGCTCGCCGTATCTGCAGTTCGTGACGGCAAAATTTCCGGTTCTGGAACGCGAGCTGGAGCGCGCTTTGAGCCGGAAGATCATGATGATCCAGCGGGAGATGCTGGCCGACGGTATTTTAAAATCCTGAAGATGGAAGGAATGTCTGTTCATGAAGATCAAATGCATGGGCGCGGCCCGAACCGTAACCGGTTCCTGTTTTGTCATCGAAACGGGAAAAAGCCGGTTTGCGATCGATTGCGGGATGCATCAGGGCAGCGCCGAGATCGAAAAGCGAAATTGGGACCTGTCGGCCTACAGGCCGGAAGAAATCGATTTTTTTCTGATGACCCATGCCCATATCGATCACTCCGGGCTCCTGCCGAGAATGGTCCGGGAGAGATTCCGCGGCCGGATCTATGCGACCCCACCGACCCGGGATCTGCTCGAGATCATGCTCCTCGACAGCGCACACATTCAGGAAATGGAGGCGCAGTGGAAGAGCCGCAAGCGCCTTCGCTTCGGGGGAAACAGGGTGGAGCCGCTCTACACGACGGAGGATGCCGTCCGTACGCTTCCCCTGTTTGAGGTCGTCGGCTACAGGATTCCCTTCGATCCCGCCCCGGGGATTCGTGTCGTATTCCAGGATGCCGGCCATATCCTCGGGTCGTCGCTTCTGGAGGTCTGGATTGAGGAAGAGGGGGTGCGTCGGAAGATCGTCTTTTCCGGCGACATCGGCCGGAGCTCGCAATTGATGGTGGAGGATCCCTCGATCGTGGAGAAGGCCGACGTCCTCTTCCTGGAATCCACTTACGGCAACCGCGACCACAAGGATGAGACGCAGAGCCTGAACGAACTGGCCGAGGCCATTTCCTACAGTTACGGCCGCGGCGAGAAGGTCGTCATTCCCGCCTTTGCCGTGGAACGGACCCAGGAGATTATCTACTCCTTATATCTTCTCTCGAAGCAGGGACGTCTCCCGCCGGACATGCCCGTCTTCGTCGACAGCCCGCTCGCCACCAAGGCCACGGAGATCTTCCGCAATCATCCCGACTATTTCGACCGGGAAACGAGGAAACTCCTGGCGGCGGGCGAAGACCCGCTCTCGCTGCCGCAATTGCGCTTCACGCTTTCGACGCAGGAGTCCATGGCCATCAACGAGCTCCGCGGGCCGGCGGTGGTCATCTCCGCCAGCGGCATGGCCGACGCCGGAAGAATCAAACATCACCTCCGCCACAACCTGTGGCGGGAAGGGGCCAGCATCGTGTTCGTCGGTTTCCAGGCGCAGGGGACGACGGGCCGAAAGATCGTCGACGGCGCAAAGGTCATCCGGATTCTCAACGAAGACATCGCCGTCAAGGCGAAGGTCTACACCATCAACGGCTTTTCGGCCCATGCCGGCCGCAGCCAGATCCTCGCGTGGGTCAGCGCATTCCGGTCGCCGGGCATGCAGGTATTCCTGGTGCACGGCGAATATTCCGCACAGGAGTCCCTGGCTGCAGATTTGAGGGAACGTTTCGGTTTCTCCGTGCAGATTCCCGATTACCTCGAAGAATGGACGCTGGGAGACGGGCGGGTCGAAGGCAAAGCCGCGGTCCCGAAGATGATCGACCGCTTTGACTGGGACCGCGCGCTGGCCGCCGTCGAGGACCAATTGGCCTACCTGCGGAGCCAGCGAAAGCAACTGGACTTGGGAACGGCAGCGGAGAAAAGCCAGCGGCAGCAGCGGATCGTCGAGGCGAAACGGATGCTTGTTGACATTCTCAGGGGGCAGTCTTCGTGAGGTAATGTGATGAACCGGTTTACGGTTTCTTCACGATGCCCAGGATGATCTCGCCCGTCATCTCTCCTTTTTTGACGGGAGGCTGATCCTGCCCGGTCGCTTGGGGAACCTTGATGGACACATAACGGGAAACCTCGTCCAGCGTGATGACTTCATCCCCGTCAAAGTCCGCTTTGCCGCGAAGTCCCTCCAAGAGGTAATAGGTGAAGACCCCGTGCTGCAATTCGTCTTTCTCGGCGCTCACCTGATTGGCATCGCTGGCGGTTATGACAATTCTGCCCTTTCCCCGGGAAACCCTATCCCAAAAGGCCCCGGAAACATTCGCCCGCGTTCCCGACGCCAGGATCGTCCTTCCGCCGCTCGCGCCGCTGTAGCAGGTGTCGCTCAGGAATATCAGTCTTTCGGAACTGATCCGCTGGAAAATCCGCGCGACCTCTCCCATGGGGATGGCAGAGGCGTATAGATCCTTGGAGTCAGCATTATGGGGAAGGATATACTTTTCTAACCCGTCCCCGTCGGGGCTTGAGGCATCCTTCTCCGTTGACCCATGGCCTGCCAGGAAAATGATCACCATGTCTTCTTTCCCTGCCTTCCTCCGCAACTGCGTTCCCAAGACGCTGCGAATCCGCTCCAGGGTTGCCTCTTCGTCAAGGAGGAGCCAGACATGATCCCTCGGGACCCCGCTCACCTCCGTCAAGTAGCGGTAAATTTCCTTTGCGTCATGGACGGCATACTTCAGAGAGGGAAGCCTGTGATATGAATTGATGCCAATGATCACCGCCCAGATGCTTCCTTTCTTTGGGCTCCTTTGAACGGCAATGGTTTTCTCCGAGGCAATCCCATCTCTTTCCTGTGCATGGATCGTGATGCTGTTACTGCCTTCCTCCAGGCGTATTCTTTCGGAAAATTCGATCCGGTTCAATTTCTTCCCAACCGGTATGACCGCCCGGTGGCTTCTAGAACGCAACAGCACGCCGTTCAGCAGGATCTCGAACTTTTCGATTCCCTTTTCATGCTCGGCCACACCGCTGAGAGAAATGTATTCCGATTCTACCATGATCCCGTCTGCAGGCGATGCGATCGCAATGACCGGGATATTCTTCGGCTGCTTCGTTTTTTCCAGCTCCAGGGCCTCCAAGCGGGCAGCCATTTCTTCCTCTCTTCTTTGCTGTTCCGCCATCTGCTCGGCCATCTGCTTCTTTATGTTTTCCACGGCCTGCAATGCCAGGATCGCCTTTTGGAGCTTTTCATTGAGTTCGGCGTCCTTCGTATTCTTGTCATCATCCCTTACAGCAGGAACAGTCTTTTCCCGCGGGGGTGCGGAGGGGTTTTCTTTTCTTCCGGTGGGTTTCGGGATTGCAGTTGGCTCTTCTTTCTGCAGTTCTGGCTTTTGGGCGGCTTTAAGCATTTCTCCTTTCGTCACATCAACAGCGGGGGGAGATTCCACTGTTTTTCCCCTAGGTACCTTGGGCTTTGAAAGTTCTTCTCCCTGTAAAGATGCTATCGCTTTCTCTGTTGCTACTAACTCCTTTTTTGCCTTCTGCTCGGCTAGAAATAATTCTTTACGCGATTCGAACTTCGTCGCCATCAACTTCAAAATATCTTTTTGCGGATCTCTTTGGCTCGCTTCCTTGAAAAAATCTGCCATAAGAATAGGGTTCTGTGTTTTCCACACAATGATATCGACTACATAATAGCCCATGTCATCACTGTAATATTCCGGATTCTTAGGATTGCCATATTTATTGATTGGAGAGCCTATGTAACCGAGATAGAGATTTCCATCAGTAGCAACAGGGATTAATTCTTGCCCAACATATCTTGATACAATATTATATGCCCCTAATCGAAACAAAAGGCTTCCGTGAGGCTTCTTGGTCCTAAATATCCTTGGCGATACATCGATCTCTCCCTCGGCCAGAACTGTAATCTGCTCTCCCTTTTTTACCTCCACGCCGGTATCGAACATTTCGATCTGTCCGGCGGGCACGACAATGGATTTGTATTCCCTGATGATATCCGGCGCCGGTTGGGTCATCTTGATCACAGGGGAGGGCGTGGCGCAACCGGCCAGGCCGATCAGGCCGCAAATCAGAAAGACCGTGACGAAAAGGCGTATGACTCGGGGCAGGTTGGAATTCCTGGGCATGATGAATCTCCTTTGAGATAAGGCGTCGTCACAACGAACTCCAGTAGCCCAAAATGCAGATTGGTGGATTTGCCGAGCAAACGAGAAAATGACAGTCGTTTAATGCCCTTATTCAAAAGGGATGTCAACAGCCTATTCTCTTTGTTTTCTTGGTTTCCGACTGAACCCGTACGCATCCGGGTGAAACATGCGCGCCAGGATCTCCAGGGCATCGATGATCCGGGGCGAAGGCCGCGCGATCAGATCCGGATCGAGGGGATGAATGCGGCCGTTGGCGACGGCGGGGATCTCCCGCCAGCGCCGCCAGATCTCTGCAACCGCGGATGGATCCTTTGCCCTCTCCATCGTCGAAATCACGATGATGTCCGGTTTCCTTGCCAGGACCTCCTCGATGCTGTAACGGGGGTAGCGCGTCCTGTCGCCGGAAGATATGCTGGCGCCGCCGGCGATCCCGATCAATTCATCGATGAAGGTGTTCCTCCCCACGGTGACGATCGGGTCCAGACCCACCTGAAAGAAGACCGTCGGCCGCGGCCGTCCCGCCACTCTCTTCGAAACAGTTTCGACGCGGCGGGCGAATCGGCTCGTCAGGGTGCGCGCCCGCTCCCCGCTCCCGGTGATCCGGCCGATCCGGCGCATGGTCGCCAGAATGCCCTCCAGGTTTTTCGGATTGACGACATAGACGGGCAGGCCCATCCGCTCGATCTGCTCGACCGTCTCCTTGCGGTTGCCGTCCGCCGTCGCCAGCACAAGGTCCGGTGCGAGCGAAACGATCGTCTCCAGGGAAACGTCGGTGAATCCGCCGACGCGGGGAATGCGTTTTGCCCGCTCCGGATAGTTGCAGTAGGACGTCGCACCGACGATTCGCGTTTCCAATTCAAGGGCGAAAAGGATTTCCGTGATGTTCGGGGCCAGGGACACGATGCGCCGGGGTTCTGCGGGGACGATCACCTCCCTGCCGAGTTCATCCTGCTCGGCGCCGGCGACGGCGGCGGACGGAATCAGGAGGCAGAGAAGCCCCAGGAAAGCCAACGTGCGGAAAATGAACCGTCCGTTTTTTCTTTCGGGGGAGCGGCGGTTTTCGCCTCGCCGGGGAACGCGGTCAGCGGCCATCGCGCCTCTACACCCCGACCATGCGGTACTGGAATGTGGCGATGACATGCAGAACCGAGGGCTGGAAGTCCGGGGGGAAGGGAGTGAAGGGACCGGCTTCCCGGATGGCCGCCAGCGTGCCTTCATCGAGCGAGTCGAACCCGGAGGACGAAAGGATCACGTTGCCGATCAGGTCGCCCCGCGGATTGAGAGAGAATTTTACGACGGCGACTCCCTGCTCACCGTTGTCCTTTGCCGTCTGTGGATAGCACCAGACGCGTTCGATCTTCTTCTTGATTTTTTTCAGGTAGGGAGTGTAGAGCTCGTCCTGGCTGTCGAGGTCGACGGTTTCCTCTCCGGAAGGTTGGGAAACCGCAATCCCGCGCGAGGCCATGGCCTTCCTGTAACGGAGGGCGGCCGCAGCCGCGGCGTTCTTCTTTTCCAAAGGCTTGAACGTTTCCTTCAGATCGACGGTCAGTACGTTTTGGGGTTTGCTCGACGAACGCATATCGACGAAGCCGGTGAGCGATACCAGCAACAGGTGGCCGCCCATCGAGATCATGGCGGCAATCAGCAACAGTTTTTTCGGTATCATAGGCCTCTGTCAAAAAAAAGGATGCCCAGTCTACCCGAAAAAGACCTTAAAATCAACCGGATCGATGTCGGCGAAAGGCCGGCTGTAAATCGCCGGTTCGGGACGGTTCCGATGGTGCCTACTTTCAATGAAGCGGATGTCCCTCCGGAAGGGGCGCTTCCCGAGGACGAGGGGTTCATGCAGGCGGCCCTCGACGAGGCCCGTCGGGCGTATGACGAGGGGGAGGTCCCCGTCGGCGCCGTCGTCGTACGGGAGGGCCGGATCGTATCTTCGGGGCGCAACCGCCCTATCACGCTGGTCGATCCGACCGCTCATGCGGAAGTCCTGGCTATACGCGGAGCGGCGGAACGGATCGGAAATTACCGGCTCGTCGGGGCGACGATGTACGTGACGCTCGAACCCTGCATTCTCTGCGCCGGGGCGATTCTTGCGGCCCGGTTGACCCGGCTCGTTTACGGCGCCGCGGACCCCAAGGGCGGCGCGGTCGGCTCGCTGTTCCGTCTGCTGGAGGACCCCCGCCTGAACCACCGGGTCCGCGTTCAGGGGGGCGTTCTCGCGACGGCCTGCGGGGAAATTTTGTATAGATTTTTCCAGGAAAAGAGGATAACGTAACGCCCCTCGAAAGAGGCGCCGATCGTCCATCCGGTCGGAGAGATACCGAAGTGGTCGTAACGGGATCGACTCGAAATCGATTTGGGGGCC
>CAZDLM010000042.1:13672-28456 GCA_964506465.1 uncultured Syntrophaceae bacterium | reverse complement strand
TCATCCGAATTCAGGATGCCGACGATCTCCCCGGTCGAGAGCCGGATCCCTTTGTTCATCGCGTCGTAGAGCCCCTTATCGGGCTCGCTGATCCACCGCGATTTCCCATCGCCGGAATTCCGGATGACGCCGACGGTTCCGTCCGTCGACCCTCCGTCGATGAACGCATGCTCGATATCGGGATAGCCTTGGTCCGATACGCTCCGCATGCAGTCGCGGATGGTCCGCTCCCCGTTCAGCACGGCCGTGATGATGGAAACCTTCATCTCTTCAAATCCTCCCGCCTGCATCGCCCCGGCGCCGGAACAGTTCATCCGCGGCGCGTTCCACCCGGTCGACGGTGATCTCTTCAATCGCTGCAGTTGCACCCGCCCCGGTCGAACCGTCGGCAGCGGGATGTCCGTTCGGCTGCAGAATCCTGTGCGGCACGCCCCAGGGTCCGAACCGCCGCGGCGAATTCCAGTGCCAGACCGGCCCGTCCATCGGAAAACACGAAATTTCCACAACGGGAATCCCCGCAGCCGCCGCCAGATGCATTGACCCGGTGTCATTGCCAACGTAGAGATCGCATTTCTTCAGCAGCGTCGCCGTCTGACGGAGAGTGGTTCGGCCAGTGACGTCGATGGCCGCTCCGCCCAGCGCATCCTGGATCGCGGCTGCGGCTCGTCGGTCTTCCTTGCCGCCGATGATGACGGAGGACGCACCACAAGACCGCTTCAGGCGCTTCGCCAGTTCGGCAAACCGCTCCTTCGGCCACCGCCGCCACGCGGCGCCCGCGCCGGGGCACAGCGCGACAAGCGTCTTGTCGGATCGCCCGGCCAGCATCTCGTCGACCCGCTTCTCATCACCGGCGTCGGTCCACAATTCCACGGCGCTCGACGACGGTTCCCCGCCGAGAAAGCGGATGACGTCCAGACACCTCTCGACTTCGTGTCTCGTCTCCCCTTGGCGAAGAACGTCTGTAAACAATGCTTCAAAACCTCTGTTCACCATCCGCTTCCGTTCGTTGGCGTGCTCCGAAAATCCGATCCGTCGCTTTGCGCCGCTGAAATGAGCGATATAGGATGCGTAATAGCCGTCCATGTCCCAGCGGGGCATGACGGCGAGGTCGAATTCCCTCGGCTGCAGTACGGAATGCCCCAGTTTGAATGCGCGCCACGGCAATACGAAGGGTCGGAGGAACCGCGCCACTGCCTGGCGATAGACGATGATCTCGTCGACGTAAGGGCAAAGCTCGGCCAGGTTGTACGTGACCGGGTTGACGACCAGCACGATTTCCGCCTTCGGATACAGGAGCCGCAGTTCCCTGAAAAACGGCGTCGCCAACACGAAATCGCCGATTTCGTCGGTCTTCACGACGAGAATCCTCGCGGGCACTGTCCCCTTCGCCGTGGATCCATCTCCGTTGCGCGGACACAGGATTCTCCCGAGGAGGCATGCCGCCCGCAATTGCAGGGAAATCAGGCTCGAATAGTCGATGGCTGTTTTCGTTCCCATCAGCGTCGTCCGGACCTCCAGAAATGGATCATCACCGGCTTGGGCCCCTCGTTCGACCAGCTCAAGCCCTTTACGCGCCAGGAGTAGCCGGGCGCCAGTCCGAGGACGTAATCGCGCATTTCCTTCCAGTCGTTGCCGGGGTGATAGGTGGTCATGGCGATCTTCGGCATGTGCTCCCGGATCGTCCGCTCCGCCCCCTTGAGTACTTCCAGCTCGAAAGACTCCAGGTCGCCCTTGATATAGTCCACCCTGGCCAGTCCCCGTTCCGCAACCAGCCGGTCAATCGTCGTCATCCGCACCTCGACGGCACCAGCGGTAGCCTCTGCTCCCGCCAGGACGGAATCGAGCGTTCCCCGGCTCAGGTACGCAAACCCTTCGCGGCTGCCCAGCGCCTGCGGTACGATCCGGACGCCGTCCCTGCCGCGGAACGTCTCCTTCAGGCTCGCCACGAACACGGGTGACGGCTCGACGACGATGCACTGGGCGCGCCTCATGACCCTCAGGGAGAACAGACCCTCGGCGGCACCGCAATCCAGGACCACGTCACCGCGCTCGACCCTCGTTTCCGGCGCTTCATAGTAGTGCCAGTCCCTTTCGTCCGACGACTCGACGGTCACCATATACAGGTTGTGAAGGGGGATCTCCTTCGGCCAGTAGAGCGGCTCGGCCAGACCGCGAAAGGCGACCCGCCTGTGCTCCCCGGTATCGGCGATTTCCGATATGAAGGACTTCGCCAGGACCGCGCACGTCGGCCGAAACAGCTTGCCCGTTAGGTCCGCGAGCGCGCAGTCGAAATCCCGGTGCCTGGACAGGTAGGCCCGGCAAAGGTCGAGGCGCCGTATCAGGCTCATGTCTTCGACCTCGGCCTTCTTCCGCGCACCTCTCTTGAAAACAGACGTACGAGGAGAAGGGGGAGAAGCAGCGAGAACCAGAAATCCACGCCCTTGATGGCGGGGACAAACAAAAACGAGACGACGCCGTACAGGACGGCAAAATAGATCGCCGTGCTGTGAATGTTCCTCTGCTTCAGCGTTTTGAAATCGACGACGAACAACAGGAGGCCGGTGAAATAGAACAGGATGAAATAGAAATATCCATAGTCCTGGAAGGCATAGGAGGAAAAATACTGCAGCGGACTCCATTCCCATTCGTAGGAGCTTTCGAGAAGGAAATCGGGCGCGGGAAGGCCTGCAACCTTCATGACATAATACAGGGGCCCCAGGATGGTGGAGAATCCGTAGGTGAATCCGGAGCAGGTATCGATCATCAGCTGAAAGTTCACTAACCCCAGCTTGAAATACAGCAGCGTAAATTCGACGATGCCGACATCCTCCAGACGTTTCGTGGACAGGAAATCTGCGAGCAGGACAAAGAGGCCGAGCAGGAACCAATACCGGATTCTGCCCATGTAGCCCTTCTTGACGATCAGGAAGATATTGGCCAGCAGGACCGCCATGACGGTCAAACGGTCGAGGGAAAAGAAGATCTTGACCACGACCGCCGCCAGCGCCGCCAGGCTCAGGTTCCGGAGCTTCCGCGCATCCGCTTCGCCCAGCTTCAGGAAACTCGACAGCCCCAGCGACATGAGATAGACGGAGAGGGGCGCGTAGGAGAACATCTTGACGATGCCCGGCAGGCCTTCATCCTCAGAGGATGTGAGAAAGGCTTCACGGATCCCCGCCTCGAAATCGGCTCCGAAGAGTCGCGGCAGGTATTCCGTCAGCGGCACGAAATAGATGACCTGCAATACAGCGACCGTCATTCCCAGCAGGACGAGCGCGTAGGAAGACAGATAGAAGGCTGCACGGAAGGAATAGGGGCTGCCTTCCCCCTCATCCGGCGGTCTCTCCGCTCCCGCGGAGCAGGACAGTCTGGCCGTAAGGTAGCCGACGGCGGACCAGAGGATGCCGAGCAGGTGCATCAGCATCGCCTTGCCCGTTGGAACGGTCTCGGAGATCCATGGCGTTTCATAGAAGTAGATGGGCAGAAAGATGAGTTGCGAGCAGCAGAAATAGGCATACAGGTTGTTGAATCGTGCGATTCTCATCGTGCGTCAGCCGCGAGACGATCGTGGATTCCGGGGAACAACGCCTGCTGCGGCAGGACCGGCAGTCGGGATGTCATGACATTGCGACGGAATCACGGCATGCCTGCACCGCACCGCCACCTCCGTTTCACGCTAATTTCAGCCGGCGCAACCCCGGCTGCAGCCCCCATGAAATCAGCCTCTTCCTGACCGCCGGGGGACTTGCCGCCACCAGCAGGAACCATGCAGCCATGCCGATCCTGTGATAGGCGGGGTAGAGAGGGTATTGCAGCGATGCGCCGGCCCCCGTCACCGCTAGCCCGGCGACTCCGTATTCCCTGTTGCCGGCATGGTCCGGCTCCGCTATCTTGAAGCACAGCAAGGTCTTCAGCATCGACGGATTCCGCTCGATGATTTTCGGCTTCATCTTTCTGCCGTACCTTGCGCACAGGCCGCACAGGTACTGTTCGGTTTTGAGGAAGGCCTCCACCTTGTCGCAGAGGGATTCGGAGTTCCCCGGCCTTGCCGCAGCGGCCCTTTTCGCGGGGCTGCTGTTGTGGACTCTGTAATAACCCAGCACGCGATCGACAGACACGACGTCGCCGAAGAACGGCGCCGCCAGGGCCGGAACCGAATCGGCGGCGATGCGCCAGGTCGATTCCGGCATCGGCAGGATCGGGCTCAATGCCCTTCTCCGGTAGAAATTCCCCGATGCAGGCGGCGACCCGTAGGAGCCATACTTCAGCAACATGCCGAGGACGTCGCCGTTCGGCATTCTGCCCGCCGGAACGCGGATGCCGCTGCCCTTCCCTTCGTCATCCATAATTTCCAGCCGGAACTGCACCTTGACGACGCGATCGTCCTCAAATGCCGCCAAGGCATGACGGACGGCATCCTCGTGAAGAATGTCATCAGCGTCCAGGAAGGCTACGATATCGCCTCCGCATGCCTCGAATCCGGCATTGTAGGCCGACGCCTGCCCGCCGTTGTCCTTGAACACGGCCTTGATCCGCCTGCCGTACCGCGCGATCAGGGCCCGGGAATCGTCTTTCGATCCGTCGTCGACCACGACAATTTCCACAGGCTCGCAGGATTGCTGCAGGGCGCTGTCGATGGCGCTGCACACGTATCTGCCGTAGTTGTAATTGTTGATGATGATGCTGACTGACCGGTTCAACATTTCATGCCACCACGAAAGTCCTGCGCCCCCGGGGACTAGCTGCCCCCCGCGGCGTTCCGTTCCGCCCTTTCCCCTGCAAAGGCGTTCCGCACGCGCTTGAGTGCTTTCAGCAAAGGGGCCGGAAGCCGTTCTCTCAACCAGTTCTTCACGCGGACGCCGAGCAGGACGTTCCTGTTTTTTTTGTAGAGCGACAGCAGATAGGGGTCTTGACCGACCACAGCGGGATCGAAGAAGATGCCGAACACCTCGTCTTCGAGCTTCAAGGATACGTGCGCGACATGCCGCCTGTCCAATTCCCTGCAGATCCGGAGGATCTCGGGAGAAACGATGCTGAAATCGTGAAACAGGATGGTCCCCCCTTCGCGGAGGACCTCCCGGCAGAACCGGAAGTCGGACGTGACCGCGGCCTGCGTGTGCTCGCCGTCGATAAATGCCACGTGGGGGCGGCAGGCAATCCGGCGCGGATCGACCTCGGATGCATCGGCATCGAAGCACTCGATCTTCGCGAGGTCACCGGCGCCTATGCTGCCGAGCAGGGTGAGCATTCTTGCCGTCGAGTTGTCGTCGTAGCGTGCGACATAGCCCGGGGAGCGGTCGTCCGGCTGCTGCGCGGGTCTCGCGTCGATGGAATAGATCCGCCGGCAGCGCTCGTCGGCTAAGTGGGGCTGAATCGATCCTCCCAGATGAGAACCGATTTCGAGATAGACGTATTCTTTGTGCCTACCGGCGGTGGCCCTCTGTACGGCGAGCAGCGATCGCCTGTCGCCGGAGGTTGTCTGCGTGGGAATCGCCGCAAAAAGGCTGACGTCGAGGTTGTTGATCCTGTCAATCCATCCGTTCATGACTGCGGGTCCTCAGCCTGTCGAGCGGGCGGGATGCAATATCCAGAGCCCCTCTTCATCGCTCTGGCGCCGATGGTCATCTTCTTCAGAAGCAGAAAAGGGACAAAGGCATTGTAGTAGAGCAGAAACGAATACAGCCGTTCCTTCAAGGAAGGGGAATCGGTGAGCACCTTCCACATGCTGGATTTGAAGAAAGGAAAATGGTTGACGTTCTTCAAGTCATCGCAGACCTTGAAAAGATCGAGCCTCTCCACCATGAACTTGTCGAACACGGCGTTCCCGATCACTTGCAGGATCAATCCGCCGAACACTGTCTCGACGTCCTTCTGCCGGTTGCAGAGATGCGCGGCCCTATGAAACCTCTCCAGCAGCGTCATCAGCCTCTTCGTATGATCGGGCTTCACCTCGTACATGATGGATCCTTCCCGCTGCAGGTAATTGTAAAGCTGCGCGTCGACCGTGCAGATCCTCTTTACGTTCAGCAGGCAATAGAGGTTGAACAGCTTGTCTTCGGAGAAGATCTCACTGTTCTTTTCGAACACGATTCCATGGGCCTGGAGAAAATCTTTCCGGTAGATCTTGTTCCAGGCCTCATCACCGTGCCGGTAGGTGAATACATACTTTTCAAAATACTGAGGGATCCCCAGGACTTCCATGTCGATCACTTCCGGCGCCATTCCCAGTCGCGATTTCTCGACGTACCCTGAGAAGACCCTGCAGTAATCGCAGACGACGATTTCTGCGGAGTGTCGGCTTCCCGCTTCGTACATCCTCGCAAACATGTCCTTCTCGACCCAGTCGTCGGCGTCGACAAAACCGATGTATTCCCCCGTGGCGACGCCCATCCCCGAATTTCTCGCCATGGAAAGGCCGCCGTTCTTCCTGTCAACGACCCTGATCCTGCCGTCCCGCAATGCGTATTCGGCGATGATCTGCGCTGAGGCGTCGGCCGACCCGTCGTTCACGACGATGATTTCGATATCCTTCAGCGTTTGGCAGATCAACGATTCCAGGCACTTCCGCAGATATCTTTCCATGTTGTACACAGGGACGATGACCGACACCTTCGGCAGCGCCGTCTGCCTACCCAGGCCTCCGGAACGGCCGTGACGACCCTTGTCCGGGTTGGAGGCATCCAGCGTCATCTGCGGAACCCCAGTCGGGATCGCGCCGCCGATAGCGGATATTTCAGAAGGCTCCCGAGGGATCGTGCGAAGCCGTATCGCCTCTCCAGAAGAGATCGGTGGACGAGGACGATGTCGCTGGCCCGGCCCTGCAGGGCCGAAAGGCGCGGGAACCTTTGCAGGGCCTCCAGTTCGACGTAGAGAAGGATATTCTGCCGGTACCACCATTCAATCTCGGGATTCCCGTAGATCAGGGGCCGGATGCAGTCGATGCGGACGAAGTTCCTCGTCCGGAACAGGCGCTCCCAGAAGTCCGGCCACTGTTCGTTGACGTGATGGGTCCCGCCCTGGCCGGGGATGCCGGCGGAAAAGAGGACCACGTCGGCGGCCTTGGTGAGGGACTCCACCAGCAGCGGCGCGTCTTCGGTCCGGACGTGTTCGCCCACCTCCAGGCACATGGCCATGTCGTATTTCCTGTCCAGCGCGAAACCCTTGCCGATGTCCGCCGCCCGAAACTGATCGGGGCCGATCTGGAGACTGCCTCTTGCGTAGTCTCCATCCAGCCCCAGTACGTCGGGAACGCCCTTCTCCTTCGCGACGGAAAGCCAGGCGCCGGTTCCGCAACCGATGTCGACGATCGATCGCGGACTGATTTCATCGAACAGGATGGGCAGGACGATTTCCGCCGACTTCCTGGAGCCGGCGCGAAGGTCATTGTAGAATTTCGCGTCGTACGTATTGGTCATGGTTTCCCCTGTTTCGTTTGTGGAACCGTCAGAAAGTAGCGTTTGCCGCGCCCGAGAAAATCCACGAATCCCGCCCTCAGCTCGGATGTCGCCAGTGCCGCTGTGCCGACGGTGACGGCCCACAGAAGGCCCAACGATACAGCAAGCCAAGGGCCCGTGACGCCCTTCAGGAAGTGCGGGCCGGCCAGCCCGGCTCCCACGGCCATAACCAGCGGCAGGATGGTCCCGGCAAACCAGTGAGACGCTTCTCCCTCCAGAATGCTTTTGTGCAGCAAGTTGATGAAAACCAGAGCGTACGCGCCGTGCAGGACGAGCCATGCCGCGGCTGCGCCCACACCGCCATAGAGGCGGCTTGCAATCACCAGCGCCGGCACGAACGCGAGCACTGCGCAAGCATTGGTATAAACTCCCAGCCTCAGCCGGCCCGATGCCACGTGAAGGCAGAATGGCATCGCGGCCAGTTGATTGAACCCGTATCCGATGGCAAGGAGGCTCAGCAGCAGTGATGCATGTTCGGCGACATCCGGATCTTGCGTCCAGAGCAGCAGCGCCTCCCTGGAGAAGAGAGTCAGGAGAACGGCGGCCGGGATGATTGCGATCGCGTTCAGGCGGCAACTCTTCCGGTAGGTGATTCTCAGCGCCGCGTCATCGCCGGCGGCATACAGCTGAGTATATCGGGGCAGAAAAGTGGTGAGGAGCGGCCCGCCCAGATAGGTTACGGCAACGGCCGCCGTACTGGCGACTGCATAGTACCCGAATGCTTTCAGCGGCAGGATGTTGATCAGGATGATCTTGTCCAATTGAAACAGGATTACCGCAAGAACGGAATTGACGCTCATGCCTGCGGCGAATCGTCTTACCGACGTCAGGTGAGACATCCGAAAGCGGGAGGGAGTCGCAGTCGCCGGCAGGAGACCCCACAGGATTGCGCCCGAACCCAGGGCGCCCATCCATGCAACGGCCAGTTGATAGGCAAAGAAGGCTTCGATGGTCGGCGACAGGAAGGCCAGTACCAGCACAACGCCTCCGAAACGTGCGAGCGACAGCGTGACATTGATGACATTGCCCAAGACATGGCGCTGGAGGCCGAAGATTCCGCCGCTGTAGAGGCTCATCGGACCCTGCAGGGCGGCCGCCAGCCCCATGAGAATTACGGCGTTTTCCACCGCGGCAGCATCCAGAGGCCCAGCGGAAATCCAATATCTCGCAATCAGAGGGGCGACGGCAAGGAGCCCCAGGCCCACGAGCAGACAGATTCCCCAGTACACGGTCTGCAGGGTCTTGAGCATGCTGCGCATTTGCGCTGACGATTCCGTCGATCCGGAGCAGCGCGCGAACTCCCGGCTCAGTGTGGCGCTCAGCCCGAAATCCGCCAGTCGCAGAATGGCGCTGAATGACACGGAGAACCCAATGAGGCCGTAATTCTCGATGCCGAGATAGCGGATATACAGAGGCACGAAGAGAAACCCCAGCAACGCCTGGCACAGGGTGCCGGCATAGTTGGCCACGGTGTTGAGCCGAATCGATATCGTTTCTCTTCGTTCAGGATTCACAGTGCAACCTGGCGGGCATTACCGTCTCAAAAAGAAGACAATTGCCCTTGCGGGTGGCGATATCGGCCTGGAATCGATCAAGACGAATGGTTTGCCTTTCACCTTGCGGCGTCCCGTTCGGGTCCCGATCCTTTGCCGTCTTTCCAGAACCGATGCCGGAGCTCAGGCAACGACAAACGCTTTGATTGTATTGAGAAATAAATCGAAGGCCCGGAAATTTCATCCCGATGTCTCCCGGCTCCAGCCGGACATCTCTTTTGCGGGCGAGGGCTTTTCCGGCAGCGAGCGACCCAGAAAGGCGTCAATCCAGGCCTTCAAACGGACAAGCGTCGCCTGCAGGTTCTTCCAGTCGCCGTCATCGCGCCGCTCGGCCGTATCCAGTTCGTGGAGGCTGGCCAGGGTCTTGCCGGCCATCCGGGCCGCGGCCTCGAGCGGATCGGCGTTGCCGGCGGCGCCTCTCCGCCGGGGCCTCCGCGGGTTCTGCAGCCTCTCCCTGTAGACCCTGTATGACGTTAGCATCGCCCGCTCCTGTTTCCTGCGGGCGATATCGATCAGAGTTTTTTTGGAGACGGTTCGATCACCCCGACATTCTTCCCGGATTTCCTGTGGCAGACGGTTGATGAGGAGGATATCGGAGATGGTCGTGCGGGCCTTGCCGATGACGATGCTGAGCTGCTCGTGGGTGTATCTCTGCTGCTCCAGAAGGCGCTGCAGGGCCTCGGCCTCCTCCACCGCGGTGAGGTCCTGGCGCAGAAGGTTTTCCACGAGCGCGATCTCCGAAGGATTGCCGTCGACGCACAGGGCGGGGACGGTGCGCAGTCCCGCCTTTCGCGCGGCCGCAATGCGGCGTTCGCCGGCAACGACGATCAGATTCCCCTGATGGCACCGGAAGAGGATCGGCTCCAGAACGCCGTGTTTCCCGATCGAGGCGGTCAGCTCTTCCAGCGCTCTTGCTTCCATGACCTTGCGCGGTTGATTGGGATCGACGAGGAGATCATTCAGTGAAAGGTCATAGAGCTTTCCTTTTGCATAGGCCGCACCGGCGGTCCCAGTGTTCTCCGAGAAATCCATAAGGAGGTCCTCGCTTCTTATCGAACCGTTCGTGTTGGCCGTGGAGATCATCGATCGTTCAATTTCTTTGTCGGAAGGGATCGTGGCGTGATTCCTTGATACAGCTCCGCCCTCTAAGTTCCATCCGGGGCGTTTTGGGGCTACATTCGCCGCTGCTGTAAAAGGTTGAACTTCTGTGTTCCGTTTCGCTTAGATATAGAAAATCGACGCCCAATTTTCTATCGGGCGTATCCTTAAATCCTGCTTCGAAAACCCCTAAAGCGAGCATCGCCGACTCTGACGGGAAGGCGGCGGCGCGTTGTTCCCGCGGATGGACTGCAGGGCCGTGCGCGCTCCGGCCTCCGCAGCCGGAGCGGCCGCCGGTCGGAAATTGAGGGAGAGCGGAAACGGGATGGCAACCCCGGAAACGGGGGATGGGAACGGCTATTGCAGAAATGGGGGTCGCCCGGGTGGGGCCCGGTCACAGCTCTATCGCTGTTCCTTCGGCGCAGGCGAAGCATTCAACCCCGCCGCCCGCGGCCTTGATCTTTTCGCGGCAGAGATCCGTCTGCCGGTCGAGGTCGTCGTCCGAGCGCTCCGGATCGTGATGGAAAAGCCCAAGTCGCTTCACGCCGGCCTCCAGCGCCAGATCCACGGCGTCTCCGAACGTGGAGTGGCCCCAACCGCGGGTAGTCCGGTATTCTTCCGGCGTGTACTGGGCGTCATGAAAGAGGAGATCGGCACCGCGGCAGAAATCGACGTATTGCTCACGGGTCCACCCGCCGGGATGCTGAACGGCCAGCTCGTTATCGGTCAGTAACAGGAAGGTCTTACCATTCTCACTGAACCGGAAACCGTACCCGCCGTTCGGATGGCTCAGGGGGAAGGCACGAACCTCCAGGCCGCTCAACTGACAATTGCGGTCTTCCGCGTTCGGGCACTCACAGCGGAAGCAGAACTGGGCTTTTAGGTGTTGGAATTCCACGGGGAAATACGGGGCCTCCATCTGCCGGGACAGGTACTTCCGTATCGCATTCTGGGCATGTGCGCCGTTGCAGAAGGTGAAGACATATCGGTCCGAATAGGCGGGCTCGAAGAAAGGGAAACCCACCAGATGATCCCAATGGGCGTGCGTCAGGAAGAAGCGAAGCTGTGAGATCTCCGGCTCGCCCCGCAGGGCCCTGCCGAAGTTGCGAATGCCGGATCCGGCATCCACGACGAACACCTGCCCCCCTGCCGATCGGACTTCCAGGCAGGTGGAGTTGCCCCCGTAGCGAAGGGTCTTCGTTCCCGGCGTCGTGATGGAACCACGGCAGCCCCAGACTTTGATTTTCACGTTTCCGCCCTCTGCCGATGAGGCGAACGGCCTCCTGGAGCAGATGCTGAAGGCTTCCGCCGGTCTGTCCACAGCCTTACAGGCGGCAGGCCTCCGGCCGGATCAAGTAGACCGGCACGTGCGAGTGCTGCAGAATGCTCAATGCGGTGCTGCCCAGGAGCATCTTCTTCAATCCCGTATACCCGTGCGTGGCGACGAAGATCATGTCCATGCCGTGCTTCAGGGCATATTCATTAACCGCATCGGCAAGGTAATTCGACTCGATCGTCTCGGTCTTCGCCTGAATGCCGTCAGCGGCCAGCCGGGACGAAATGTCCGCGAGATACTTTTCGGATATCGCGAAGAGCTTTTTTCTGAGGCCCTCGATATCCAGACGCTGCTCGTACACGCCCTGCCAGGGGATATCCACCCGTATGACATGCAGAAGAGTGACCTCTCCTACGGTGCCGTCTTTCATAAAGTCCTTGACGTGGGACAGCGAACACTCCGCCATCTCTGATCCGTCCAGCGGAACCAATGCCTTGCGATGCATGTTTTCCTCCAAAAAAAGTCTATTGAAAAGAAATGCCGGCCGCGTCCCTCGCATCCCGCGATGAAATCGCGCCGGCTTCGATGCCGTCCTTCATCCATCCAGCGCCTTTTACTTCCTCTCCATCGGATATCCCGCCTTCTTCCAGGCGTCGAACCCGCCCTTGAGGGCGCTGACGTTCTTGAAACCTTCCGCCATCAGAATCTGTGCCGCACGGGCACTCGTCGCCTCATTCGTTCAGGAGCAGTAGGTAATGATTTCCTTGCCCTTGAGGAGCGCCCGCGAACTGTCCTCCAGTTGAACGACGGCGATGCGAACGGCGCCTTTGATCTTCTCGCTGCTTTCCTGATAGTCCCTGTCCGTTCTCATGTCGATAATGACGATGTTCTCTCCTGCATCCATTTTCGCTTTCAGTTGCTCGATGGAAATTCTGGGAACATCGTCCGTCGTACGAAAGGCGACCGCTGCGTCCACCTGAGCAAAGAATAGGAAAAACGCCGGAAGGAGAAGAATCCTCCATAACCACCGTATCGTCACCATGACATCCTCCTTACCCGCAGGGCATCGAACCCTTCCATTGCGTGCACGCTTCCGACAAGATAAGAAAACGAGTGGGTCGCCGTCCTCTTGTCGCTACATCTTCTTTTTTTCGCGGAGAAAGCAGCACTGCCATTCGGGCGTTCCGTCCGCCTCATTGCGAAGCCGCATGGTCCAATCGCCTTTCGAAGCCTCGGAGGCAACGATGGCAAATCCGACTCTCTTGCCCCTCACGTCGATCTTGTCCTTCACGTTGAATTTGAGGGACTGATTCTTGACGAACCAACCGGGTCCCAAAAGGACCGTGTAGGTGCTGCTGCCCGACTTCATTTTCAACTGAACGCCGTCCTTCACGCCCTTCATCTTCTCCACCGCCGTCACGGTGCCCGAGAAGTCTTCAATGGGTTCGTTCCCTTTCATACCTTCCAGTTCGACTACCGGCATGTCGAGCGTCCACGCACCGGGATTTCCGCCCTCTCCGATCACCTGTCCGCCCGGGCCTGAGCCGGCGAACGCCTGGCCAAACATCACGCCGACCACCAGGGCGGCTCCGATCACCAAAGTCTTCAGTACCGATTTCTTCATCTTGTCTTACCTCCTAAGTCTCAGTATTCTTGGACCCACTCGTTTTCTTATCCTGCCGGCCTGAACCCTGCCGGAACTCGCGCCCGATTCGCCTTGTGCCCTTCCACCCATGCGCCATTCATCCATCGACGCACAGGATCATGCTTGCAGGATATGTAATCGGACTCCGGTTCTCAATCAGGCATAACCTGATTCCGGCTTACGAAAACCCTGAGAGCGCAGCCTATCCGGACACGGCAACCAGGAGCACGACGAACGATGCAACCGCGCCTGCGGCGTGAGCCGCGATCAGGAGGCCCGGTTGCCTTCTCCCTCTCAGGTGAAGCGCCAGAAGGACGAAGCCGCCCAGAGCAACGGCGAGAAAAAGCAGGAGCGACAGGTTCATCAGCGCGTTGCCACTGTTCTCAAAAACCCTGACGATCAAGGCGACCAGCCCCGCCGCCGCGAAGATCCCGTGACCGAAGGCCAGGGGAAGCGGCATCCCTTTCCCCGTGAGTTTCATGGTCACCAGCGTCAACCCGCCGACCGCGGCCACCGCGAACAATCCAACCGGAAGATATTCCATGGTCTGTCTCCTTCCAATGCAGGGAAGATGGCGATGCGCGTCGGGACCTGCCGGTCGCATCTCCTGCCCGTGCTTCGAGACTCTATAAGAGTGACTTGTCTCTCTCCGCGCCGTCTCCCGCGAAGACCTTCTTCCCGCAGTCGGCCAGCCCCTCGATCCTGTTCTTGATCTCCTCGCCCGTGCTTCTGGCCCGTTCACACAGATCCTCCGCCGATCGGCGGATCGTCTCCCGCGTCTCATTGCCGCTCTTCGGCGCATAGAGAATGCCCAGAACCAGACCGACGACCCCTCCCGCAACGGCTCCCTTCACGAAATCCCTCGTTTCCATCATGAGTGACACCTGCCTTTCATTTTTCTGACGGGCGAATTGGACACACCCGTCGAGTGCTGTTTCTCTCTCCCCGGGGCTGCCTCCCCGCATCAACGCCCCGGCATGCAGGCCGCATCCTTGGCGTCTTCCACATGGATCCCGCCTTGACGGCTGCATTCCGCTGCTGCGGATAATATAGGTGTTGCGCGACTCTCTTCCATAGGGGGAAGACTCAAATCCCCGCAGCGAAAGGCTGATTCGGACTTTCGAATTTGGATTGCCTTAGCTTGCGGCGGGAAACCGGCTCCGGGTGCCGTACTCCATCGCCAAGCGGGATGCCCGGAAGGAAAAGAATTCGGGGAGGGATTTCTCCCTCCCCGAGGCAAAAGGGTTATTTCTGTTCACGGCTTCAGCAAAACCAGTATCGGTGCCGCAGACTGCGGGTCTCAGAAGGTCGATGCCAGGAGAGCCGGATCGGTCGTTGTGAGTTGGCTCCAAGTCGCGCCGTCCCACTTCCAGACGCCGGTTCCACCGAAGTCCGCATACAGCAACGAGCCCGACGCAACCAATGTCTGCGCGTTATCCGCTGAAATCTGACTCCAGGCCGTGCCATCCCATTTCCAGATGCCGCCCGTCCCGAAATCTCCGTACAGGAATGTGCCGGCCGCGGTGATAACTTCCGGATTGCTGGCCGTAACCTGATTCCAGGTTGTGCCGTCCCATTTCCAGATGCCACCCGTCCCGAAATCTCCGTACAGGAATGTGCCGGCCGCAGCGATGACTTCCGGATTGCTGGCCGTAATCTGATTCCAGGTCGCGCCGTCCCATTTCCAGATTCCGCCGGGCCCAAAATCTCCGTACAGGAATGTGCCGGCCGCAGCGATGACTTCCGGATTGCTGGCCG
>CAZDLM010000042.1:0-13572 GCA_964506465.1 uncultured Syntrophaceae bacterium | reverse complement strand
TAACCTGATTCCAGGTCGTGCCGTCCCAGTTCCAGATGCCGCCGGCGCCGAAATCTCCGTACAGGTTTGCGCCTGAGGCTGTCATGGCTTCCGGGACATTGGGCGTGATCTGGCTCCAGGCCGTCCCATTCCAGGTCCAGATGCCCGTCCCGAAGGCGGCATGCAAGTTCAAACCGGACGCCGAAATGAACTGCGGATCGTTGGCCGTGATCTGGCTCCACACGCCCAGATTCCACTGCGAGATGCCGGCGCCCGTATTGGCCGCATAGATCAGACTGTCCCCGTTGACGAACAGCGGCCGCATCATCTCGTGGTCTTCATGTTCGATGATGTGGCAGTGCCAGACGTAGAGCCCGGCGATGTCAAAATTGGCCTTGATGCGCACGATCTGGCCGGGATACGAAACCACCGTGTCCTTGTAGCCCTTTTCATTGGGCAGCGACGGATACTTTGCCCCGGTCGGGACGAGGTTCCCGAGTGCGAGGGCGCCCGGATCCAGGTCCTCGCGCTCCATCACCTGGAAACCAACCTGGTGCAGGTGGATCGGATGCGCATCGGCGGTGGTATTGAAGATCTCCCAGACTTCGGTGCTGTTGAGGAGCGGGGTCTCGGTCACCGCGTCGCCCCACCGCTTCGGCAGGGCAGTCACATTGCCGACGCCGTCCGTCGTCACTACGCCCAGGAGCGCCATCTGCGGCCCCATGGGTTCCGGGAGGTTGCCCGGAATCGTCGGCGCGGCGGCCGCGCAGTTGTTCAGGAAATTCGGGTCGCCCGCGAAGGTGCTGAAGAGCGTCCCGACGATGTGCCCGTCGACCGCGTCGATTTCGACGCAGACCTGACTCGAAGACAATTCGTTCAGGGTCACTTGGCGGGTGTTGGTCGTTGCGCCGATCGCCGGCAATGCCGGAAGAACGATATTTTCCGGCAGCAGGCAGGTTGCATCGCCCGGCTGCGTCAGGGTGCTGTTGACGATAAAATCCATGACTTGGCCGCTGGTGAGCGCATCCGCAACGTCGCCGGGAAGAAACGGCGCCGCCGGGAAGCCGCCGAAGGGCGCATCGGGAGCGGTGTTGATCATCCGGATCCGCGTCCCGTTGCCGATGCCGCTGAAGTCGACGATGACGTCGCCGCGCTCTGCGGGCATCAAGAGCAGCGCCTGGCGGGGATCGGCGGCCGCCACGGCTGCGGGAATCGTACCGTCGCCGGGAAGGGTCGTGACGAAGCCCGTCACGATCTTCACGACCTTGGGCAGGAATCCCTGATCGCCGCCGAGCTGGTAGATCGGCACCTCGCCGCCGAGGACGTCATCGGCGTTTCCGGGGATGCCGTCGGGATCGCTGCTCACGACGAAAAGAGAAAGGTTCAGCGTCCGCGAGTTGCAGCCGTTCAGAAGCCTCAGGCGATAGCGCGCCGGGGCCACTTCGAATTTCGGCCAGGTCGTCCCGTTTACCACCATCGTGTTGAAGAAGGCCTCAGGGTTCCAGATTCCGTGGATGTCCGAAGGCCCGGCAGGCGTTCCGGTCCCCCCGATGAAGGGGCCGGTGAAACCGTCGAAGAAGGTGCGGTCCTGCGGATAGAAGAGGGAGCCGTCGGTGTTGAACGATCGGTCCTGAATCGCAATCGGTACCTCCCGGATTGCCGCACGGACCGTAGCGTTGAAGTTCGGATCGCCACCCGCAAGGGTCGGCGCCGGGCCGGGCAGAACGCCCGCGGCCGTGTCGTGCGAACCGCCGCGGATGAGCCAGAAACCGGCCGGACCGGCATAGACGTTCAGCCGGGTCATGCCGAGGGCATGGTCATGGTACCAGATGGTCGCCGCGGGCTGGGTGTTCTCGTAACTGAAATACGCCGACCCGGGGACGGTATTGGTGATGTCCGCCTGGCCGTAGTTCGACCCTTGCGTGGCGTAGCCGGCCGGGATGTTGTTGGCGGCCGGGAGCCACCACGCCTCGGGGTACCCGTCGCTGTGCGGCTGGACGTGGGCGCCGTGGACATGGGTCACGATGGGCACCGGTCCCGTATAGGGCGTCGGAACCGTCGACTCGCAGTCGGTGCGGTTCGGGTCGCCCATGGCGCAGTTGGACTTGGGCGGGTTGGCCCAGTGCACGGTCTGATCGACGGGGAACAGCTGCGGCAGATAATTCCCGCTTGCGTCGACCAAGCCGTTGATCCAGCGCACGGTGGTTGCAGCCTTTGAAGTGTTCTCCACGGTAAACGCCGGATAGTTGAAGGATGAGTTCTGCGCAGGCGCTACACCCGCGGCCCCGCCGATCCCCGAAGAGTCGGGGGCCGGGTCTTCCGCGCGGCCGTAACTCCAGACCGTCGTCGCCGGGAACGGCCCCACGGTGGCGCCTCCGCCCGCGGGACTTGGAAAGGACGCTCCCCAGATGCCGCCCGGAAGGATCTGCTGCTGGAACTGGCGGACGGCGATGTCGTAGTCCGCGGCCGGCGCCGGGGAGGCCGTACTCTTCGGCATCTGCGGCGGTATCACCAGCGGGGTCACGTACTTGGGAATGGTCGTCGGGTCCAGCGTTCCGCCCGGGACGTAGGTCTGGGCGAATGCCGGACCGCCGGTAAAGCATAGGAGAGCTCCGATACAGGCCAGACTCACAACTCTGACCCACCTCAGCCGCCAAGGCCCTGATGGTTTCGTCTTCATACTTCTTTCCTCCTCTTTCACGATAAGAATAGCGGCAAGATCACGCGTCCTGCCGCTTGATAGGCGCTTCGATCATTTGCCGGGCTGAACGGAAACCAGTTCCAGCTCGTAAACAAGGACGCCCGTACCTTCCAACGCCTCCCCTCGCGAGCCCAACGCGGGCCCCGGAGGAAGGACAACCTGCCAGACGTCCCCTTCCCTCATCAGGAGTAAGACCTCTTTCAAACCGGGAATCGCCTTCTTCAGCGGATAGGTCCGGAGCGCGGCATCGGGATACCCCGTGGCGATCTCCCGCCCGTCGATCCGGTTGACGCGATACTTGACCGTCACGTCGTCCTTCATGGTGGGCTGGTTGCCGTCGCCGCCTTTGATCACCTTGTACTGAACGCCGTCCGGCAGGACGACGACGCCTTCCTTTTTCGCATTCGCGGCAAGGAAGGACTCTTCGACCTGTTTGGCCGTCACACGCTGATCGGCCACGAGCTTCTTCTTGAGGTTTGAAAGAACCGCATTCATCTGCGCCGGGGGAATCCTGGGGGTGGCATTTTCTGCGGCGTCCACGACGCCCTGCGTCAACATCGCGGCATCGATTTTCCAACTCTGCCGCCGGAAGTCGCCGCCGATCTGATAGCCGATGCTGTAGCTGATTTTCTCAACGTCGGTCATCGCCTGCACCTTGTCCGCCGCCCGGCCGATGTCCGCCGTCATCACAAACGCAAGAACCATCCCGAAAAACCCCGCCAGAACCTTCTTCATGTATTCCTCCATGTGCCCAATGCTGCGTTCGCGAGGCCGGGTTTCAGCCCGTCTCCTTGAAGAAGGAGGGCCGTTCAGTCCTCTTCGTCCGGACGCTTGACCTCGACTGTAAGATAGACTGGGTGCACGGCAACCCACCATCGGGGGCAGACGCAAGTTTTGCCGCCCGTTATCTCATTTGGGATTTCCAATGATGATATAGATGGGTTCCGAAACGGATGATCTCTTCGCTCTAAATCATCGAAAAGACCGCGATGGCCGCGCTTCCGGCGCATTCCTGCCCCTCCCGTCGCGGGCGTTCAGTATTTCCCCGATGGAGAATTAAGAGAATTGCCCTTCCCGATCGCGTCATCGCCCGATGGAGAAGCGGACGGAAAAGTGCCAGAAATTTCTCAAGCGCCGGAAACGGTTGAAAGGCGACGCGTGCCCGGCCGCGCCGGATTCATCAAGCGTTTTGGAAATATGCCGAACGGGAAGAAACGAAGGGGACGGAAACATGAGTCAGACCGTACCGGTAATCCAGATGGAACAGCTTCCGAAGGTCCCCATCGTGATCGACGGCCTGTCGTCCCGGTTCATTCGCGAAAAACGCTTCATCCCCCTGGAGATCAAGAACAACCTGCTGAAGGTCCTGATGGCCGATCCCGGGGACCGGGAAGTGATCGATTCCCTCGCCGTCGCCCTGCGCGCCGATGTCCAGGTCTATTCCGGCGACGGACAGATGATCGACGATTACATCGCCCGGTATTACGGGCAGGAAACCCAGGACCTCAACAAGATCATCGAAAACATTGACGGCAACGAATTCGAATTTGTCGACGAAGAGGGGGAGGACGTCGGGCATCTCAAGAATCTGGCCTCGGAGGCTCCCATCATCAAGCTCGTCAACCTCCTCATCACGAGGGCGCTGGAGAGCCGGGCGAGCGATATCCATATCGAACCCTTCGAGGACAGCCTAAAGATCCGCTACCGCATCGACGGCGTGCTTCACCACGTCGAAACGGCGCCGAAGAAGCTTCTCCCGGCGATCATCTCAAGGGTCAAGATTATGGCGAAGCTCAACATCGCCGAAAGGAGGCTCCCCCAGGACGGCCGCATCCGGATCAAGGTCGGCCAGAGAGAGATCGATCTCCGCGTTTCGACCATCCCCGTGCTCTACGGAGAATCCGTCGTGATGAGAATCCTCGACAAGGAAGGCATCGACATCCACCTCGGACACCTCGGGTTCTCGGACGATGCGCTCTCGCAATTTCACAAGCTGATTTCAAAGCCCAACGGCATCATCCTGGTCACCGGTCCCACCGGAAGCGGCAAGACGACCACCCTTTACGGCACGCTGGACGAGATCAATTCGCCGGACCGCAAGATCATCACGGTCGAGGATCCGGTGGAATATCAGCTCAAGGGCGTCAATCAGATCCAGGTGAAACCCGGCATCGGCCTCAACTTCGCCAATACGCTCCGCCACATCGTCCGCCAGGATCCGGATGTCATCATGATCGGCGAGATCCGGGACCTGGAGACGGCGGAAATCGCCGTTCAATCCGCTCTCACCGGTCATCTGGTTCTTTCCACGCTGCATACGAACGACGCGCCCAGCGCGATCACGCGGCTCCTCGATCTCGGCGTGGAGCGATTCCTCCTGTCCTCGACGATTCGGGGAATCCTGGCGCAGCGGCTGGTGAGGGTCATCTGCCCGAACTGCCGGGAACGGGATACCTCCGCGGTCAACCGGGAAGAGCTGGACATCTTCGGCCTCGGCACGGATGTCGAACTGTATCGGGGCCGGGGTTGCGAGAAGTGCACCTTCACCGGCTACTACGGAAGGAAAGGCATCTTCGAACTGCTCGCGGTCGAGGACGACATCCGCAAACGGATTCTCCGGAACGCGGATGCAAACGAGCTCCGCCAGGCGGCGCGGAGACTTGGGATGAAGACGCTCCTGGAGGACGGTGCGGAAAAAGTCCGCAAAGGAATGACGACCCTGCACGAGGTGTTCCGGGTGACCCAGGAGGTTTAAATGCCCGTCTTTGCGTACCGTTCGACAAGCCTGGCGGGAGAGGTTTCCGAAGGGGTCATCGAGGCCGCTGATTCGCGGACAGCCGTCGAGAAGCTGAAGAATATGGGGCTGATCCCGCTTGCGGTCACTTCCCCCACGGATCGCGTCTTCGGGTCCGGGATACGGTTCCGCGCCTCGAAAAGGGATCTGATGACGTTTACGGCGGAACTCTCCACGTTGTTGGGCGCGGGACTGCCCCTCGACCGAAGTCTTCACGTCATTTCCGAAATATCGGACCGCCGGGGAATGAAGGAGATGGTTCAGGCTCTTCTGAAGTCGATCCGGGGAGGCGTTTCCTTTTCCGATGCTCTCCAAAAGCAGCCGGACATCTTTCCCCGGCTGTACGTCAACATGGTCCGAGCCGGTGAGGCCGGCGGCGTACTGGATGCGGTCCTGGAAAGGCTCAACGAGTTTCTCGAATCGTCAAGGGAACTTCGGGACCACGTCGCTTCGGCGATGATCTATCCGACGATCCTAGCATTCACGGGCGGAATATCCATCATCCTGCTCCTGACCTTCGTCCTGCCGAGATTTTCCGTCATTTTTTCCGAACTCGGAACGTCCCTTCCCGCTTCGACGCAGATTCTCCTCACGGCAAGCGAACTCCTGAAATCGTACGGGTGGATCCTCCTGATCGCGCTGATCGCGGCGGTTTTTCTGTTTCGAAGCTATATCGCTTCCGAGCGGGGACGCTACCGGTGGGATGCCCTGAAACTCTTCCTGATGAAGGATGTGATCACGAAACTGGAGACGGCGAGATTCTGCAGGACCCTGGGAACCCTTCTGTCCAGCGGGGTCTCCCTTCTGCAGGCCCTGAACAATGCCAAGGACGTCATCGGCAACAGGGTCATCGCCCGGAATGTCGAAGCGCTTTCGAAGGGGGCCAAGGAGGGGCGCGGGATCTCGGATCCTCTTTCGAAGGCGGGCGTCTTCCCGCCGATGGCGCTCTCCATGATCACGGTAGGAGAAGAAACGGGACAACTGGACTCGATGCTGATGAAGGTTGCTGTGATCTATGAGAAGAGCCTCAAGCAGGCGGTCAAGAGGTTCATGGCCCTTCTCGAACCGGTCCTGATCCTGGTGATGGGGCTGATCATCGGTTTTATCGTGATTTCCATGCTGCTGGCGATCTTCAGCATTTCCGATATTCCGCTGTAAGGGTGGGATTTTTTCGGCAAAAAACGGATGGACGTATGAAGATGGAGGAAAAGGGATTTACTCTCCTGGAGACGATCATCGTGCTTTCTCTCGTCACGCTGATCCTGGGCCTGACTACGGTTTTCTTCGCCGGATTTCTCCCGTCCGTTCGACTTCAGGCAACGGGAAGGGAAATCGCGGCGACGATCCGCCAGGCGCGGTACCTTTCCCGCATGAACATGGAACCCCGGACCGTGATCATCGATCTGGGCAAGAGGAGCTTCGGAATCGAGGGACGATCGGCAAGAGACATCCCGCCGGGGACCGCCATCCGGATTATCGATCCGCAGGCCGGCGAGATCCGGCAGGGAGAGTATTCCATCGTTCTCCGGCCTGCCGGGAACATGACGGGAGCGACGATCCTCCTATCGGCGGGCAGGAAGGCGGTGCGGATCGAGATGGATCCGGTGACGGGCGCCGTCCTCACGAGAGATTAAATCCCTGACCTCCCCTCAGACAATGGATGAGGCACTTTGAGGGAAAGATCGGGGCAGGATGAGGGATAACCTGATTTCGGCGGTCGGTGGATGCTGTTATATTTGTCACAAAGTGTGCGGCCGGATCTTCCGGGTGCCGCCGCTGCCGATCCGTTCCGACGGGTTCCGCAGGGCCGGCATATCCAGGAGAGGGCCGGAGAGGCGCAGTTGGGCGGTCTGTGGGGATGACAGAAAATGGAAATTCGAGTTCTCCTTGCCGATGATCACAATATCTTTCGGGATGGTCTTCGGACCCTGATCGAGAAAGAGGCGGGGATGGAAGTGGTCGCCGAGGCGGACAACGGCAGAAAAGCCATCGCGCTGGCGGAGAAACTGGTCCCCAATATCATCATCATGGATGTCTCCATGCCGGACATGAACGGAATCGAAGCGACGCGGAAGATCGTCAGCGGAATTCCCGACGTAAAGGTCATTGCCCTTTCTATGCATTCGGACCGGCGGTTCGTGCTCGGCATGCTGGAAGCCGGCGCATCGGGCTACCTGCTGAAGGATTGCGCTTTCGGCGAACTGGCCGGTGCCATTCGCCAGGTCATGACGGGCAATACCTATCTGAGCCCCAAGATCGCAGACGTCGTTGTGAAGGGATACCTCCACAAGATGACCGAGTCCTCTCCCACCGCAGTGGATCTGATGACCTCCAGGGAGCGCGAGATTCTGCAACTCCTCGCCGAGGGCTTGACGGCGAAGGAAATCGCCGCCCATGTATACCTGAGCATCAAGACCGTCGAAACCCATCGGCGGAACATCATGCAGAAGCTGAACATGCGAAGCGTCGCCGAATTGACGAAATACGCCATCCGGGAAGGCCTGGTCGCCCTCGACGACTGACGCCGGACACTTCGCCCGAGCACCCTGGACCGTTCCTGCCGCATGGGGCATTAACCTCACGATTCCTTCCGATCCGTCTTTCTCCATTTCAGAGAGGGAAGTACAAAAAAGTGGACAATCGGTGCCGGATGCGGTAGGGTTTTTTCGCTTTTTATCGAGTCTTCCCAAGGAGACGAAGCTATGACCCGTACAAAAAAACTTGGCGCAAAAATCCTCAGTTACGTCATGCTCGCGGCCTTCGGTGCTCTGGTTGTGTATGGCTGCGCCCCCCTCGTCGTCGGAGGCGCGGCACTGGGCACCGGCTCGGGAACCTATGTGTACATCAACGGCGAATTGAAGACCGATTATTACCATTCGTTCGACAAGGTCTGGGCGGCTTGCGAAAAAACCGTGGCGGACATGAAGGGCATTGAAGTCGAACCCTACAAGGAGATCGGCCGCGGCACGATCACCGCCATGGTGGACGACAAGAAAGTGCATATCAGCGTCAACTACAAAGCCAAGAATGTGACGACGGTGGCCGTCCGGGTCGGGCTGATCGGCGACAAGCTGTCATCCCAGTTGATCCAGGATAAGATCAGCGATCGCATCGCAAAAAACTAGCGCGCGGACAACTCATGTTTCACCGGATGCGCCTCGGTCTCGCCGGCCCTGTCCCGAGCATCTTGTAAAAATTCATGAAAACAAAACTGATCGCCGGTCTTCTCCTCGGCGGCATCCTGGTTTACCTCTCCGTTCGGGGGATCGATTTCCAGGATGTGGCGAAAAATCTTCAGGGCATCGACGGCGGTTATCTTCTGCCCGTCCTGATCCTCATGGCGGCGATGCAGTGGCTCCGTTCCGTGAGGTGGGGCATATTGTTGAGCCCGCTGGAAAAGGTCAACCAGCTTTCCCTTTTTTCGGTCTCCAACGTCGGCTTTCTCGCCATCATGGCCATTCCGGCCCGGTTAGGCGAGCTTGCCCGCCCCTATCTCATCACGCAGCACAGTCGCATTGCCATGAGTTCCGCCCTGGGAACGATCGTTGTGGAACGCATCCTGGACGTCCTGACGGTCCTCCTCATCGCCGTCTTCGTTCTCGTCCTCACCCCCGCACCGCCCTGGATGAGCAGGGCGAGCGGGTTGTTGCTGTTTGCCGCGACAGCGGCGACCTTGCTCCTGGTCCTCATGATCCTGTGGCGAGGGGCACTGGAAAAGAAAGCGGAAATGCTGGCGGGACGTCTCCCGGAGAAATATGCCTCCGGGGCGCTTCGGCTTCTGCGTCACTTCATCGACGGATTTCAGGCAATGGCCGACAGGAGAATCATCGTGTATGCCTCCGGGCTCTCCCTGGTCATCTGGCTCGTCGACGTGCTGATCATCTACCTGATGTTTCTGTCCTTCCATTACCAGCTGCCGGTGAGCGCCGCCTTCGTGGTCATGATCATCCTCATCGTCGGCATCGCCATTCCCGCGGCGCCGGGCTTTGTGGGCAACTGGCATTATTTCTGCGTGCTGGCGCTCACCCTTTACGGAATTTCCAAGCCCGACGCATTGAGCTTCGCCATCGTCTACCACTTTCTTTCCCTGGTCATCGTCGTCGCTCTCGGCGTGGCGAGTCTCCCCTTCCACCGGTTCACGCTCGCGGATTTGCGGCGGCAGATGACGCAGACAAAATAGCGGCTAAACCGGGGAATCCTCTTTCACTTCAATCCCGTAGCTCTTGATCTTCCGGTGCAAATTGCTCCTCTCGAGGCCGATCGCCTCCGCCGTCCTGGATATGTTTCCGTTGAATTCCTTGAGTTTCTTGACAAGAAACTGCCGTTCGAAGTCCATCTTGGCCTCGCGATAGGAATCGGCGGAAATCGGGACACAGGGCTCCTCCGGGATCTTGTCGATTCCCATGCCCAGGGCAGGGATATCCTTGGCCGTAATGACGTCGGACGGCGTCATGATGACCAGCCGCTCGATGATGTTCTTCAACTCCCGGACGTTCCCCGGCCAGCTGTGCCGGAGCAGCACGTTGATGGCGTCGTCGGACAGCCGTTTGGGCGCCTCCCCTTCCTTGACCGCGAAATCCCGCAGGAAACACTCGACCAGCGCCGGGATGTCTTCTTTCCGTTCGCGCAGCGGGGGAATGACCAGCGGAATGACATTGAGACGATAGAACAGGTCCTGCCGGAACCGGCCCGTTTCCATCTCCGTTTCCAGGTCCTTGTTCGTCGCCGCCAGCACCCGGACGTCCGTCATGATGAACGTGTTGCCGCCGACCCGTTCGAATTTCTTCTCCTGGAGGATCCTGAGGATCTTCGCCTGAGCCTTGAGGCTCATGTCGGCGACTTCGTCGAGAAAAAGCGTCCCTTCGTGGGCCAGGTCGAACTTTCCACGCTTTTTCGCCGTGGCGCCGGTGAAAGCCCCCTTCTCGTGGCCGAACAGCTCGCTTTCGATCAGCTCTTCCGGGATCGCCGCACAATTGACCTCGACAAACGGCTTCTCGGCGCGCTTGCTCCGGCGATGAAGAGAGCGGGCCACCAGTTCCTTCCCGGTTCCGTTTTCACCCATAATCAGAATCCAGGCATTGGTCTGGGCAACCAGCGCGATGACCTCCTTGAGTTCGACGATGGCCGGACTGTTTCCGGTCAATTCGTATTCGTTGTGAATCTTCTCCCGGAGGAGGACGTTCTCCTCCTCCAGGCGGATCATGTCGAGGGCATGATTGGCAACCAGGATGACATTCTCCAGAGAGAGGGGCTTCTCGATAAAATCGAAGGCGCCCAGCTTGGTCGCCTTGACGGCGGTCTCGATAGTCCCGTGCCCGGAAATCATGACGACGCGGATCTGGGGATAATTGGAGCGGATGGCCTTGAGCACCTCGATGCCATCCATGCCCGGAAGCCATATGTCCAGGAGAACGAGGTTGGGAAGCTCTTCTTCGATGATCTTCAGGGCGTCCTCACCGCTGCCCGCCGTCAGGACCTCGTAGCCCTCATCGGCCAGGATGCCGCCCAGGGTCTGACGAATGCTTTCCTCATCGTCCACAATCAGTATCGACTTTCGCATGCGATCTCTCTTTCCTTATGTGGTCGCCTCCGGCACCGGGAGTTCAAAAGAAACCACGGTTCCGCAAGGCTCATTGTCCCTCACGCTGACGACCCCGCGATGATCGGAAATGATCGACCGAACGATGGCCAGCCCCAGGCCCGTGCCCCCCGTCCCCTTCGTGGAAAAATAAGGGTCGAAGACCTTGGTCCTGTAGGCAGGCGGGACGCCGCAGCCGTTGTCGCCGATCTCCACCTTGACACGCCGCTGTTCGTGTTCCAGAGACGTTTTGATCTCAATGCGGCCTTCGTTCTTGTCTATCGCCGCAACGGCGTTGTCCAGCAGATTGACCATGACGCGCCGGATCTGCTCCGGATCGAGATTCAGCCTCGGGATGCCGGTACCCTGCTCAAAGACAAAGTGGATGTCCTTGTGCGCATCCTGGAAAAGCGAGACGGAATCGCCGATGGTTTCATTCAGGTCATGAAGCGCAAGCTTTGTGACCGGCATGCGGGAATAGCGCGAGAATTCGTTCACGAGCCGCTTCAACACGTCCACCTGATTGATGATCGTCTGCGTGCACTCCTCGAAGACCATGCCCTCTTCGCCCAGCGTCTGACCGTATTTCTTTTGCAGTCTCTGCGCCGACAGCTGGATCGGCGTCAGGGGGTTCTTAATCTCGTGAGCCATCCGACGCGCCACTTCCCGCCATGCGGCCGCGCGTTCGGCCATCTGCAGCTGCGTCAGATCCTCGAAGACGATCACCATTCCCATGTCGTTCCCCTCTTCATCCTTCAGAACCGTGATCGCCGTGAGCAGGGTGAGCGCCCTGTCTTTCAGCATCAATTCCAGTTGCTTTTCCACGTAGCTTTCGCCGCTCTCCTTCATCTGCTGAAGAAGCTCCCGGACAAGCTGATTGTGTTCCGGGATGAGAACCTCTTCGTACCGGCGGTTGAGAACCTTCTCGGTCTTGATGGGAAGCAGCCGCTCAACGGCCTGGTTGATCGTGACGATGACCCCGTCCCGATCGACGGAAACAACTCCCGCGGAGACATTGCGGAGAACCGTTTCGGTGTACTTTCGACGCTGCTCCAAGTCGACGTTGGCCTGCTCCAACTCCGACTTGCTTCGCTTGAGATCTTTCATCATCGAGTTGAAGGAATCGACGAAGACGCCGATTTCGTCGTCCGCCACGACTTCAATGCGCTGGTTCAGGTCGCCCTGCGCGATTTTCTTCGTGGCCTCTGCAAGATCCTGGATGGGTCCGGTGATCCCCTTGGCGAGGAAAAGGCCGAACCACGTCGCCGAGAAGATGATCAGCAGCGTAACAATGAACAGGGTGATGATGAAACTCATCTTGACCGGGTTCTTGAACAGATTGAGCTGGCGGTACTGTTCCGACGTGCGGGAGATCACATGAACATCGTCGACGTAGGATTGCGGAACATAATAGCTGACGATGACGGCGCCGACGACGGTCTGCGGCGTCACGACCGAATAAATCGGGGCCATGCCGCTGATCAGATCGCCCGACTTCACCTGCTGCACTGCGGAAACCTCTTTGCCGATGAAAAGATCTTCGATCATCTTCGGCGATAGATTGACGTGAAGATTTTCCGGGATAGCGGGATTGCCGGCGAACATCTTCTCCTTGCGGTTGTCGATGTAGACCTCGAGTGCCCCCAGGTGAAGACTCTTCTGGCGCTGTTCGATGAGTGCCTTGAGATAATCCCTTTTTTCCTTCTCATAGAGGCGGTTTCGCGTTACGTCGGAGCTGATCTGTCTCGCGAAATCTTTCGCGCTCCTCCCCGTCTGCTGGTAATGGTTCTGGGCGAGCTCCAGCGTCTTGTTCAGGGCCTGACCGATGCGGATGCTGAACCAGTTGTCAATGCTGTAGGACAGAAAATTGACCGATACGAGGAACAGAAGCACGGTGGGAATCAGGGACAGGCCGACGAAGGCCACGACCAGCTTCGTCCGGAGTTTGGAGCCGATGACGCCGCGCCGGCGCTCGAAGATGAGCTTGACGACGTTGCGCACAATGAGAAAGACGAGCAGGATGATCAGGATGATGTTGATGTTGATCATCCCGAAGATGAGGACGTTGCTGGAAAGGGACAGCGCCTCATCCCTTTGGAAGAGATGGCTTTCAACCAGGGACAGGACGACGATGACCAGCATCGCCAGGAAGATGATGATCCTTTCCCTCTTTCTTCTCCGAGCTTCCCGCGAATCAAGCTGGGGCTGCAGACGTTCTTTCTTTCTGAATGTCTTCATACCCGTCTACATCCAATATCGGGCGGCGACGGCTGTGCCGCCTTGACGCGTCGTCTCCCGCGGCCGGTCACGGCGGCCCTCCGTGCGGAACATCGCATCATCCGTTTAATAGATGAAATCATGCCTGTACCAGTCGGTTTCAAAATCCCACAGAGACACAAAAAAGAACAGGTACTCCATCGAGAGAGGCAGCTTGACTCTCTCCAATTCCGCCTTGATCATGATGTAGTAGGTCTTGTTCTTCATCAATGCTTTCATGGGCGCAACGGAGATGCCATTGAG
>CAZDLM010000041.1:0-28701 GCA_964506465.1 uncultured Syntrophaceae bacterium | reverse complement strand
CACCAAGGGCGCCACGCGCATCGCCGAGGTGGCCGCCCGCTTCATTCTGGACGCCATGCCCGGAAAGCAGATGAGCATCGATGCCGATCTGAACGCGGGGCTGATCTCGGACGTCGACGCCCGCAAACGCCGCCGGGAAATCGAAATGGAGGCAAACTTCTACGGCGCGATGGACGGGGCCAGCAAATTCGTGAGGGGGGATGCGATCGCCGGCGTGATCATCGTCCTCGTGAATGTCATCGGCGGTCTCATCATCGGGATCGTCCAGCAGGGCATGCCGATGACGGAGGCCGCGCGAAACTACACGCTGCTGACGGTCGGAGACGGGCTGGTGACGCAGGTGCCGGCGCTCATCGTGTCAACGGCGGCCGGGATGCTTGTCACCCGGAGCGCCGCTTCCTACGACTTCGGGGAGGAGATGAAGAACCAGTTGTTCATGCATCCCCGCGCGATCGGAACGGCGGCGGCGATGCTGTTCAGTTTTGCCCTGATTCCCGGGATGCCGAAGGTCTCGTTCCTCCTGGTTTCAGCCTGCGCCGGCTGGATGGCTTACAGCCTGTTCCGGCGCACCGCCAAGTCCAAGGAAACCGTGGAGGAAGCGCCCGCTCCCGTTGCGGCGGCGGAACCGCCGGACCTCCTCTCGCCTCTGGACCTGCTCGGGGTCGAAGTCGGCTACGGCCTCATCCCGCTGGTCGACACGGCTCAGGGAGGCGAGCTTCTCCAGAGAATCAAGTCGCTCCGGAAACAGATCGGACTCGAGATGGGGTTCATCATCCCGGCCATCCACATCCGGGACAACCTGAACCTGAAGCCCAACGAATACACGGTCCTCATGAAGGGCATCGAACTCGCCCGGGGCGAACTGATGACGGGGCACTCCCTGGCCATCACCTCCGACGACCGGCCGGGAAAGCTCAAGGGGATCGAGACGAAAGAACCGGCCTTCGGTCTTCCGGCCGTATGGATTCCCGAACGGGACAAGGAGATGGCGCAGGCCAAGGGCTACGTGGTGGTCGATCCGGCAACCGTGATCACGACCCACCTCACGGAGGTCGTGAAGACCCACGCGGACGAGATTCTGGGACGGCAGGAAGTCCAGGCGCTGCTCGACAACCTCGCCGCGACCCATCCGAAGCTCGTGGAAGAGTTGGTGCCCAAGGTGGTCCCCATCGGAGTCCTGCAGAAGGTCCTCCAGAGGCTTCTCCGGGAACGGGTTTCGATCCGGGATCTGTCCAGCATCGTCGAAACGCTGTCGGATTACGTCGGTATGACGAAGAACGTCGACATCCTCACGGGATACGTCCGCCAGAGCCTGTCGAGGACGATCACCCGGCAGTATCAGGATGCGGGAGGCAACATCACCGTCATCATGATGTCGCCCGAAATCGAAGAGACGCTCGCCGGATCGATCCAGCATATGGAATATGAATCCTTCGCCTCGCCGGATCCGAACATGGTCAAACGCCTGGTGGCCGGTCTGCAGAAATTCGTCAGCAGCTTCACGGCGAAAGGCCTGCAGCCGATTCTGCTGTGTTCCCCCAATGTCCGCATTCATCTGCGGAAGATTCTGGAAAAATTCTTCCCGAATCTTGTCGTCATATCCCATAACGAGGTAACCCGCGAGGCGCTCATCAAGTCCCTCGGCGTGGTGGAGATCTGATATGCAAATCAAACGATACGAAGCGGCGACCCTTCAGGAAGCCATCATGAAGATCAAGGGCGATCTGGGCCCGGAGGCCGTCGTTCTTTCGACGAACCGGATCGGGAAGGGACGGGGCGCGGTCTTCGAACTCACCGCGGCAAGGGATCAGGACACCCTGTCCCCCATGGACGTCAGGCCGCGTACGGCCGAGAGGAAGGGCGGACTTCCGGACGTGTCCGGCGGCCATGACGGACTCGCCGGTATCCGGCGGGAAATCGCCGGGATGAAGAGTCTTCTCGCCGGGTTTCAGGATTCGCGCCTGCTGTACGAGGAGTTTGCGGAACTGAAGGATACGCTGGAAGAACTCCTGTCGGCCGCCGGATACCGTCTGGAAGGGCGGCCGGACGGCCCGTGGCTGAAGATCTACCGGCGCCTGACCGCGGGAGGGCTGTCGCGCCCGAAGGCGTGGAAGATTCTCCAGACGGCGCGGGAGGAAACCGGCGGGAGGATGGAAAATCTCGAAGGCGGAATCTCCGCTGCTGCGGCCGTGGTAAGACGGGCAATCCGCATCCCCGCTGCTCAGGACCGGAGGACGAGGGTCCAGGCCCTTGTCGGTCCGACGGGGGTGGGAAAGACGACGACGGTCGCAAAACTGGCTGCGTATTATGCCCTGCAGAAGAAAAAGAAGGTGGCCCTGGTGACCATGGACACCTACCGGATCGCGGCGGCGGAGCAGTTGAAGATCTATGCGGACATCATGGGGATTCCCATGGCGGTCGCCTCTGAGAAGAACACTCTGAAAAAGGCAATGAACGGCTTTGAGGGTTTTGACCTTCTTCTGGTGGATACGCCGGGAAAGAGTCGATCCGATATGGGATACATGGAGAGGCTGCAGGAGGCCCTGAAGGGGGAGGCGGCGCCCGAGAAGCACCTGCTCCTGAGCCTTACGTCGAGCCAGGAAGCGTCTCTGGATGCCGCGTCCCGGTTTGCGCCGTTCCAGTTTGATTCTCTGATCCTCACAAAGGCCGATGAATGCGGCAAATTCGGTTGTCTGTACGATGTGATCGAGAGAATCGGAAAGCCCGTTTCCTTTGTGACGAACGGCCAGTCCGTGCCGCAGGATATCGAAAAGGCCGATCCGGGAAAATTGGCGAACCTCATTGTGCGAGGATGCGTGCAATAAGGTTCGGCGGGCAGAGTCGACAGTCGGAAGACGAGGTGTGCAATGGATCAGGCCGAGACCTTGCGGGAAATGACGGGAGAGTCGGAAGGACTGCACAGCGGGGCGGCAGCGCTTGCCGGCGAACGGCGGGCGCTCCACGGCAGCGCCTCTCCCGCGCGGGTGATTGCCGTTACCAGCGGGAAAGGTGGTGTGGGCAAGACGAATATCACGGCCAATCTCGCTTATCTTCTGACGAGAAGGAAGCGGAAGACCCTCATCCTGGACGCCGATCTCGGTCTCGCGAACATCGATGTGATTCTGGGGCTGACCCCGCGGTACAACCTCCACCATGTGCTGGAGGGAGACAGAAGCCTGGCGGAGGCGATGATCCAGGGGCCCGGAGGCATCCGCATCCTGCCCTCGGCTTCCGGAATCCAGGAAATGTCCGAATTGTCGCAGGGACAGAAGCTGCTGCTCCTCGATGAACTGGACCTCCTCGAACAGGAACTGGATTTCATGCTGATCGACACGGGCGCGGGGATATCGGGAAACGTCATGTATTTCAATATGGCCGCCGGAGAAATTCTCGTCGTCACTTCACCGGAACCCACGGCCATGACGGACGCCTACGCGCTCATCAAGGTCCTCTATCAGCGGCATGCGAAGAAGCGCTTTCTTCTGCTCGTGAACATGGTCCGGTCGGCGACGGAAGGACGCGAAGTCTTCCAGCGCTTGAGCCACGCGGTGGGATATTTCCTCAACCTGCAGATTTCCCACCTCGGCCACGTCCTGCAGGACGAGAACGTCACGGATGCCGTGAGACGTCAGCAGCTGTTTGCGGAGCTCTATCCGGAATCTCCGGCTTCGGTCTGCCTCCGCACCGTCGCGGATCGTCTCTGCCGCGAGAAGCCGCAGGAGACCGACGCCGGCGGCCTCCGATTTCTTTCGAGAAAAACCCTGGACAGTGAGAGTCTGTGAATGGACAAGGCAACCCGCGATCAACTGATTCTGAAATACGCGCCCCTCGTGAAGTATACGGTCGGCCGAATCACGGCAAAGCTGCCCATCCCCGCGGCGGACCGCGAGGATCTGGTGCATGTCGGGATCATCGGATTGATCTCCGCACTCGAGAAATTCGATCCGTCCCGCAACGTTCAGTTCGAGACCTACGCGCGCTTCCGCATCCGTGGAGCCGTTCTGGACGAGCTGCGGGCGCGCGACTGGGTGCCGCGATCCGTCCGGAACAAGGACGACCGGATTGAAGATGCCATTTCCAAACTGCGGAAAAGCCTGGGAAGGCCGCCCGAGGACGGGGAGGTTGCCGAATTTCTCGGCGTCGCCGTGGAGGAGTACTATAAGATGCTTGACGAATCGAAATTCGTCACCATCGTCAGTGCCGAGGATCTTCCTCCCGATTTTCTGGAGCACTTCAGCCGGCAGGACGTCGTCGAGGAGCTCGCCCGCGGGAATCCTCTGCAGCTCCTGGCCAACTCCGAACTTCGGGAACGCCTGAAGGAGGCCATCGACGATCTGCCCGACAAGGAAAGACTCGTGCTTTCCCTGTACTATTACGAAGAACTGACCATGAAGGAAATCGGCAAGGTCCTGAAGCTGACGGAATCCCGGGTCTGCCAGCTTCATTCGCAGGCCACGCTTCGCCTGCGAGGATCCGTGAAGGACCTGCGCTGATGCCGGATAGGGTGTCATCCGGCGGTGAAGGAATGATGCGGACAAAGGGTGGGGGAAGCGAGACAGACGCGGTCTCCCGGAGAGGGGACGGGCGTTATTCAACGGCCCACGGGGAGGATTTGTGCCGGAAAAGGTGACCGTCGACATCTTGGAAATTGAGGAACCGCTTTCCGGAGAGGGGAATCCGACGGAAGAGGAAGCGTCGCCGGAAAAGTGGCAGCCTGGCAAGCTGCTCATCGCCGGTTTGATCACCGCCCTGATCTTTTCGGCAGGAGGGTACGTCCTGTGGACGAATCTCTCTGCACCGCCCGGCGCAAATGAAGTGCCCCCGGTACAGACCATCGCCGCGCCGGCGCCGGAGAGTGCGCCGGCGGCGGGGGCCGCTGCTCCGTTGCGGCCGGCGCCGCTTCGGGCGACGGAGATCGAGGGCTTTGTCGTCGACCTGCAGGACGAGAAGGGGAACCCCCGTGTTGTTTTGTGCGGCTTCGCCCTGGACGCGGAAGGGCGCGAGGCGTCGTTGCTCGATCGGGACGTCGATCTCCGCCGCATCATTTACGAATCGCTGCGCAGCCGAAGGGTTGAAAGCCTGATGACGTCGGAAGGAAAGAACGCGCTGAAAAAGGAGATCCGGGAACTGCTGGCGAAGAGAGAAGGCGTCCCGCCGATACGGGATGTCTATTTTACGAAATTTGTCGTACTATAGCGGGCCGTTGCAGAGCACCGGGATGCCGCAAAACGACCGATGCGGCAACGGACAGATACTGAACGCCGGAGGCTGGAGAACAGGTGAAGGACATCGAACGAATTCGCGAAGAACTGAAGCGGGATTTCACGGAGACGATCGCAGAGGAGCTGATCCCCGGCATTCTCCACAATCTGGCCAATCCGCTGAACGGAATCATGGGCAGGACGAGGCTGCTTCAGAAGCGCATGGCCGATCATGTCCGCCGTGTGGGGGCGCAGCCCGGCGCGACGGCGGAGGATCTTGCGGAGGGTTGTCAAAAAGTAGTCCGAGACATTGACGCGATCGCGCAGGAATCGGACCGGCTGTTCCAGCTCTTTCGCGGCATTTCCGGAAAATTCTACGCGATCGCCTCGACGGGGGAGGAGCCGATCGACCTGTCGCGCCTGGTTGAAGCTGAAATGCAGTTTGCGGATTTCTATCTCGATTTCAAGCACGAGGTAACCAAACGAATTCAGTTGAAGAGCGGCCTGCCCGAGGTGAACGGTCAGGTATCCGACTATTCGCTGATCCTGACGGCGCTTCTTCGTTACGTGATGGACTCCCTGAGGGGAAAACCGGTCAAGGAGTTCACCATATCGACGGAGCTCGAGGACGGATGCGTTTTGCTGTCTGCCGAGCACAGCGGGGGCGTCCTAACCGAGGGGAAGACGCGGATGCTTCTCGATCGTCTCGACGACTTGACGGAGACCGGAGCCGGGCTGGGCCCCGAGAAGCGGCTGTTTCAGGCGCTGGCGGTTGCGAAAAGCTGCGGCGCCGGGATCGGCATCGGCACCCGTGCCGGATTCGACAGGATCTCGTTGCGGATTCCCTGCGGCGCCGCGGCGGGAATTGCGGCAAAGACGAACGGGAAGGAGCGGACCGCACCGGATTGCAGCTTTCGCCGGATTTCAACGGCCGATTAAAGACTTGCCGCCGTTTTGACGATTTCACCGTGTGAGGGGGAGAAGGAAGTCTCCTCACGTCACCGGACCCTTCTTTCTATGAGGAGGTGAGAGATCATGCTACGGGCGGTCGACATGCAGCAGGTCCTGCTCCAATCCCATACCTCGGAGAAGGTGCAACAGACCCTGCAGCAGCACCCCGACAGGCAGCAACGGTATTTCGAGCTGCATTTGCAGGAAGAAAAGAAACTGCTGAAGGAAAAGGTTAAGGATTCTGAAGAAGTAGATCATGCGGCGATCCACGAGCAGCAGGAGCGTGAAGGTCGCCGCGATGCGCGGGAGGAGAACTCCGAGGAGAAATCGAAGACCGATCAGCCCGCCGCCGCTTCGGACGAGGACGAAGAAGTTCACCACATCAACATTCGGGTTTGAGATGGATATTCAGGTCCTGTTGGGAATCCAGATCGTTGCGGATATCGTGCTGTGCGCGGCCATCGTCGTCCTGTTACGACGGTCGGCAGCCGGGATGAAGGAACGCGGCGCCGGGGCTGCGGATCAGGATCTGAAACAATTACGCGATATGCTGGACGAGTCTCAACAGGCGGCGGCCCGCTTCCTCGAGTGCGTTGAGGAAAGCCGCAAGTCTCTGAAGGGACTTTTCTATCAACTCGAGGAAAGAGAGAGGACGCTGAAAGAACTCCTGCGAACGGGAGAGACGCCCCACGTCTCCGGAGATCCCTCCGCAAAGACGGACGGAAAATCGGCCGCAACCCCTTCGGACCGCTACGGCGAGGTGATTGCCCTGCATAAGAGGGGGATGAGCGGAAGCGATATCGCCCGGCAGTCGGGGTTGCCGGAAGGGGAGATCAGCCTGATCCTCGATCTGGAGCGCGCCAAGGGCGACAGTCCGGCAGGAAATCGGAAGATCGCCAAAACGTAGGAGACGCCTGCACAACGCGGGCACGCGGACGTCTCATGATGCCGTCAAGGATGAAAAGATCTGATGTCCGTCCGGAACGTCACCGGCATCGCCCCGCAGCCGGTTCAAAATCCCTTTCCGATTACGGCCCCGCCGAGCGCCTCGGCCGGGCTCGCCGTCGGCAACACCCTGGAAGCCTTCGTCGCCAACATCATCGACTCCCGCCGCGTGCTGCTCGAAGTCAGGGGAAACACCATGCTGGCTGAATCCTCGGTCGCTCTGCGCGCGGGCGATCGCCTGGTCGTGCGCGTCGAAGAGGTGGAACCGAAGATTCTTCTGCAGGTCCTGAGCGCGGAGATGTCCGATGCGGAGAAGGTCGGCGGCTATCTTCGTCTGCAGCGCTCCCAGCCGCAGTCCCTGGCCCGCCTGTTCGCAAACTTGGCGGAGGCCTTCTCGACCGGCAACCTGCCCTCTCTCAAGCAGCCTGCAATGCAAAAACTGATAGCGGACATCCTGCTGCTCGTCGACAAACTTGTCTATACGCAGGGAAATCTGAAGGATACGCTGTTCGTCAAAAACTTTGTGGGCCAACTGGGTCTGCTGATGGAAGCGGATCTTCTGAAGGTCCTCTCGGGCGGGGAACGGGAAGGCAGGCGAAAGGTATCTCTCAAGCCGGAGGAAAGCCTGAAGGGCTTACTGCTCCGGTTGTCGGAGCAGTTGCGTTCGCAGGCGATCGCCCAGGTGGCGGATACTTCGTCGTATCATTCATACAAGAGCCTGTTCGAATTCCTGGATGCCTCGGTGAAGTCGATTGAGACGCAGCAGGTGATGAATGCGGTCGGCTGGCAATCGGACAACACCTTCTTTCTGCAGGTCCCTTTTCAATGCGCGGATGGGATACGGATGCAGGACGTCTATATCCAGGTGGACCGCGACGCCGAGCGGAGACGGCGCGGCGAGGGCAACAGCCGCATCGTTCTCCTGCTGGATCTGGATGCCGTGGGAGAGATGATTGTCGACGTGAAGCTCGCCGGGAAGACGCTGGAGTGTTGGATCAAGTGCAGCGACGAATCTTTCCGGGATTTTGCCGCCGAAAAGGTCGACGATTTCAGACATCGGCTTGCGGAGACGGGGTATGACGTTCGAACGATCCGCTTTGTCGCCAAACCCCTGCTGGCCGAAGACAAGCTGGAATTCCTGGAATCTCTGACCCTGTATGATCAGAATTCGGTCAATCTCTTTGCGTGAACGACGCTGCCAGGGATTGAAGGGAAGTTGCCGCCGATGAAACGGAAAGAAGAGAAAGGCGGGCGCGGGAAGAGCGGCAAACGCCAACTGCTGGCCGCCGCCCTGAAATATGACGGTGCGAAGGATGAAGCGCCGATCCTTGCGGCGAAAGGGCGCGGCGCCGTCGCCGAAAAGATTCTGGAGATTGCCCGCAAACACGGCATTCCCGTCACGGCGGATCCGGCCCTGGCGGAGATGCTGGCGAAGCTCGATCTGGACGAGCAGATCCCGATGGAACTGTACCGGGCCGTCGCCGAAATTCTCGCCTTCGTCTACACGCTCAACGACGCCTGGAGAGAACAAAAGGGCGCCTGAAGAGAAAATACCCGGAAAAAAATGCCGCACCGGCCGCCGCGAAGGATTCAACGCTCCGCGCAGGGATGTTCCCCTCCTCGTTTCATCGAAGGCCATTAAAATAAATCTTAGCAATATTCATTATCTAGCGAAATAGGTGGCGCGAAAAAGACCTATCCTTCCCGGTGGCACACGTGTTGCAAATCCGTCTGCAAGGCCGGAGGCGAACGTTTCATGAATTACACGATTCAGGATCTTGCAAACCTCAGCAACGAGAAGATTCGTCAACTCGATTCCATCGCCCACAACCTGGCCAATGCGGCGACGCCGGGATTCAAGGCCCAATATCTTCATATACGGGCTGCCGAGCCGTCGCGCTTCGCCGACGTCCTCCAAAATATCGACCATTCGCAGGGTGCTCTCGAGCGAACGGGCAATGCCCTGGACGTTGCCCTTCAGGGAGAAGGGTTCTTTGCCGTCCAGACGAAGAACGGTCCGGCCTATACGCGCAAGGGCAGCTTTTTGCTCAACGCAAAAAAGGAACTGGTGACGGATGAAGGGATGCCCGTGCTGGGGGAACGCGGGCGGATTACCGCGCGGGGCACGGACGTGCGGATCGACGACGCCGGGACCGTCGTTGTGGACGGGGCCGCAGGGGACAAGCTCAAGGTCCTGCGCTTTGCAAACCTCACGGATCTGAAGAAGCAGGGCGATGGGCTCTTCGTCAACGTCGGAGAGGCCGCGCCCAAGAAGGCGGCCGACGTCAAATTCGCTCCCGGCCACCTTGAACGTTCCAATGCCCGCGTGGTGGAGCATATGGTGGCCATGATCGAAATTCAAAGAACATTCGAAACGTACGCGAAGCTCATTCAGAACTTGTCGGACATGGATCGCCTTTCCACGAACCGGGTCGGCAAGCTCGTATAGGAATTGTCAATGATTTGCGAGGCTGTTCAAAAAGGCCTGGGTGCGAGGCTCCCGAAATCCTGAGCCGTGAGGTGTACTGGGATGTACGCCGGAAGGCGAGTGATGAGGGAAACGCGGCAGGCAGGCGTTTTTCAACAGCCGCAGGAGGGGAATAATGATTCGATCACTGTATACGGCGGCGACCGGCATGGTCGCCCAGCAGCTGGACCAGGATGTCGTGGCGAACAACCTCGCCAACGTCAACACCCCGGGCTTCAAGAAGTCCCGGGCGGATTTTCAGGATCTCATGTACCAGATCACCGCGAAGTCCGGCGCGGAGACATCGGGCGGAAATCAGATTCCCGCCGGGATCGAGATCGGCATGGGAGTGAAGCCGGTGGCGACACAGAAAATCTTCACTCAGGGCGATTACCAGCAGACGGGCAATACATTTGACTGGGCGATAGAGGGCGACGGCTTCTTCCAGTTCGACGACAACGGAAAAACGCTCTATTCGCGGGCCGGAAGCCTGAAACTCAACAAGGACGGAGCGGTCTGCAATTCCGAGGGTCTGAAGCTGGTCCCGAACATCACGGTTCCCGCAAACGCCACGGTTTTCACGATCGACAGCGGCGGGACCTGGTCGGCCACGGACAATGCCGGGACCCCGCTGGCGACGGGCCGCGTCGAGCTTGCGAAGTTCATGAATCCGGCGGGCCTCACCAGCATGGGGCGGAACCTCTACGATAAGACCCAGGCCTCCGGGGATCCGGTCCTGGCGAATCCGAGCGTGGATGGGATGGGAACGATCACCCAGCGCTATCTGGAGATGTCCAACGTAAGCGTGATCGAGGAAATGGTGAAGATGATCGTCGGGCAGCGGGCCTACGAGATCAACTCCAAAGCGATTCAAACGGCCGATTCCATGCTGCAACTGATCAATAACCTCAAGAGGTAATCAACATGAGGCAGGGAAAACTTCTTTGCTGCATCGCGCTGGCGATGGTCCTGGCGGCGACTACGCCGGCCTTTTCTGCGCCGCCCGTTTCCTACAAAGTGGACGCAGAGCGCGTCCGGGCCATGGTCAGCGACTATATCGATTCCAATATGCCGTGGGCGCCGGGCTGTGCGCGATTCGAGATCACAGGAAGGCTCGACGATGTCGTGCTGCCGTCGGAAAATTTTTCCTATTCCATTTCGGGGCGCACCGATGACCGCTTTCTGGGCGACAGCACGTACATGGTGAAGTTCCTCGTGAACGGCCTTCCGGTGCGGCAGAAGCATATCACGGCGAAGATCGAGGTCCTGATGGATATCGTCGTAGCCAAGCGGGCGCTGCGCCGCGACGAAATTCTTTTTCCGGAAGACGTCATGGTGGCGAAGAAGTGGATGCGGAGGACGCCTTATCAGGTCTTCACGGATCCCGCCGACGTGGTCGGGAAGAAGCTCGGCACGGACCTCTGGCAGAACATGGAGGTCCGGCGTTCCATGGTGAAGGATGTCCCCGTCGTCAAGAAGGGGAAGATGGTACGGATCGTGCTTGAAAACAAGTTCATGAATGTCCACACAGTCGGCTTGACTGAGGAAGACGGGGCGAACGGCCAGATGATACGCGTCCAGAATATCTCTTCGAAGAAAATCGTTTATGCCCGTGTGGAAAGCGCATCCGTCGTCAGGGTGGAGTTCTGAGGGGGAGATCATGAGAAGAGTGGAATTCCTGGGAGCTTTTTGCGCGGTCCTGATGATCGGCTGCGCCCCCCAAGCCGAGATGCTCAAGGTCGCGCCGCTCGCGCCGAGCCCCCAGATCGTTCGACCGCAGCCTCAGGCGGGCTCGATCTGGCCCGGTGAAAATGCCAAGAATTCTCTCTTTGCCGACGCAAAGGCGCGGTACGTCAACGACATCGTGACGATCATCATCGAAGAGGATGCGGAAGGCGGAAATACCGCCAGCACGAATACCGCTCGGGATACCTCTACGTCGACGGGCATATCGGCCCTGCTGGGTCTGGATCAGTCCATTCTGAATCGGAACGCCAATATGGGGGGCAAAATCAGCGTCGGAGGATCCTCGAACAACTCGCTCAAGGGAACCGGCGACACGAAGCGAGGCGGAAAGCTCGATGCGCGCCTGTCCGCCCGCGTCGTCGACATCATGGACAACGGGAACCTGATTATTGAGGGCAAGCGGCAGTTGACGGTCAATGCCGAAGACCAGTACCTCGTTATCACGGGGGTGATTCGGCCCGAGGACATCACCACGGAAAATACAATCACGTCGCGCTATATCGCCGACGCCAGGATCATCTACACGGGGGAAGGGGTGATCAACGACAAGATGCGGCCCGGCTGGTTGACGAGGGTGGTGGACTGGGTATGGCCATTTTAGCCGGACTGTTGAAAAACACCCGTCTGCGGCGTTTCCTCATCCCTCGGTCGCTGCGGCGTACATACAGTACGCCTCACTCCTCAGGATTTCGGAGCCTTGCAGCCAGGCATTTTTGAACAGTCCTCGGAAAAGTGAGCTGCATAGATCTAGAACAGGCGGGAAGGGGTAGTGGATGGGGTATGGCCATTTTAGCCGGACTGTTGAAAAACACCCGTCTGCGCCCTTCGACAGGCTCAGGGCAGGCTGTATGAACGGAAACGGTGAAATCATGAAGATCAAGATCGGGCTTTCTCTTCTTCTCTTGGCCGCATTCCTGTCCGGCACGTGCGCCGAAGCGGCGAGGATCAAGGACATTGCCGAAATCGGCGGCGTCCGCGACAACCAGCTGATCGGATACGGACTCGTCGTCGGACTGGCGGGCACGGGGGACGACGTCAAGAACGGCTTCACCAAGGAGACGCTGGCGAACCTGCTCAGCCGCCAGGGGCTTTCGACGAAAGACAAGACCCTCAAGGCCGACAATATCGCGGCAGCGATGGTCACCGCGAATCTTCCCGCGTTCTCCAGAATCGGAACTCGGATCGACGTGAGTGTCTCTTCCATCGGCGATGCGAAGAGCCTCCAGGGAGGCACCCTCCTGATGACGCCGCTCCGCGGAGCGGACGGGGAGATCTACGCCGTCGCCCAGGGTCCGCTGACGCTCGGGGGGTTCTCCGCCGGCGGCGCCGGAGGGAGCGTAACGAAGAATCACACAAGCGTGGGATTTATCGCGAACGGAGCATTCGTCGAGCGCGAACTTAAACATGAACTGGACCGGAACAGGGCGTTCACCCTCAACCTCCATTCGCCGGACTTCACAACCGCCAAACGTCTGACGGAAATCGTCGCGCAGAACAATCCCTACGTGAATGCCCGGCAGGTCGATTCGCGGACGGTGGCATTGAAACTCAAGGCCGCCTTCTCGGGGACGATGGTCGACCTGATTCCGCAGATCGAAAGCCTCGATGTTCCCGTGGATTCAACAGCCGTCGTCGTCATGAACGAGAAGACGGGTACGGTCGTCATGGGGGAAAACGTGCGCATTTCCACGGTGGCAATCGCCCACGGGAATCTCAGCGTCCAGATCAAGGAGGAGCAGAAGGTGTCGCAGCCGCTTCCTTTTGCGCCCGCACCGCCTGCCGGCAGTCCGCCGGTGATGGCCGACAAGAGCGGCACCATTGTCGCGCCCGGCGGCCAGACGGTCGTCACGACGGACAAGACCGTAGGGGTGGGGGAAGAACAGAAGCAACTGATGGTGGTTTCCAAAGGGGTCACCATCCAGGAGGTCGTCAAGGCGCTCAACGCCATCGGCGTAACGCCCCGCGACCTCATCACGATCCTGCAGACCATTAAGGCAGCCGGCGCTCTTCAGGCGGATCTTCGTCTGATTTGAGAAGATTAGGAAAAAGGAATGAATCAAATAAGCGGTATTCCGATATCGGCTATTTCCGCCGCCGGAGAAGGGGCGGGCAAGGAGGCCGCGCGAACGGCGGATGATCTGAAGCAAGAGCGGCAGTTGAAGAAGGCCTGCAAGGATTTCGAAGCCGTTTTCACCTATTACATGCTCAAGACCATGCGGAAGACGGTTCCCGCAGGAGGGGTGATAGGAAAGGTCACGGGGCAGGATACCTACGAAATGCTGATGGACCAGAAGATCTCCGAGGAGGCGGCAGGTCAGGCAAAAGGCCTGGGCCTCCAGAAAATCCTGTTCGAACAACTGAACCGGGGGCCGCAAAAATGACGGTCCGCAAAAATAAAGTTAAAGTATCTGCACAAACTTGCCGATAGGTGTGTTAAGATCACACGCGAGGAGACGGAGATATGAAGGTAACAGATGTCAAGGATATGGCGGCCCCGTTGGTTCAGCAGTATCAGCGTGCCGACGGGACGCGCCAGGAAACCGAAAAGCAGGTGAACGGTTTCAAGTCTCCCGAAGAGAAGGTCGATCTTTCCACCAAGGCAAGGGAAATCCAGCAGCTCAAGGACGCGGTATCCGAACTCCCGGAGGTACGTGAAGAAAAGGTGCAGGAACTCCAGGAGCGGATCGAAAAAGGCGCCTACGATGTGAGCGGGGAGAAGATTGCCGAGAAGATGGTGGGAGAGTCGATCATCGACCTTTTTGCCTGATTTCCCCATCCTTCCTCATCTTTTCCCGTGCCGGGCCACCATTGTCGGCTTCCCGCGAGAGCGCACCGCAGGTTTTTGGATCTCCGGGCGTCGTTTCCGAAGCTTTCAAGGAAAGAGCCATGACACAGGAAGAATTCCGTTTGAAACAGGATCTGTTAACCACCCGAGACCCCGATGAACTCTGCCGGGCCCTGCTGATGGCGCTGGCAAGAGAAACGGAGATATGGCGGGACCTTCGGGCGATCATCGTGAGCGAGAGGGAGACGATCAAGCGGCCCTCATCTCTCGATACGCTGCGCGATCTCAACGCGAAGAAAGAGACGGTGATCTGGAAGCTGAAGATGCTGGAAGAGGTCCGCGCGGGGTATATCAGGAAGATCGGCAGGGCGATGGGGATTCCCGAAAACGAAGTCAACATAACCTCCCTTTCCGGTGCCCTCGAAGGCGAAGTCCGCGAGGATTTCCAGTCCTGCCGGCAGGACCTGAAATCGCTGCTCCGAGAGATCTATGAGCTGAACCGGGGCAATCAGGATCTCCTGGACGTGTCCGTTTCGCTTCTCAGGAATGCCATCAATTTCATTCAAGAATTGACGACGGGAAACCCCGTCTATCAGAACAGCGGGCGCCTGATGCGTGCGGGATGCAACGGCCGGATCGTTCAGACGAAAGGGTAAGGAAATGTCGGACATCAGCAGGGTCTTCAACACGGCGAAAGAGACGTTGCTCAGCAATCTCACCGCCATCAACGTCACGAGCTCCAACATCGCCAACGTCAATACGGCCGGCTATTCCCGCCTGCGGCCCGTATTCGGCGCCGTGCGGCAGGCCGGCGCAGGGGTCGACTCGCTTCAGGTAGGCGTCAGGATCACGAATGTCGAGCGGATCTACGACCGGTATCTGGAGGAACAACTCGTCCAGCAGCAGCAGGAAGTGGGCTACAACGACACCTGTTCGGACCTCCTGGGCCGGGTCGAAGAGGTCTTCAACGAGAGTTCCGTCGACGGCCTGAGCGATTTGATGAACCAGTTCTGGGGCGCATGGTCGGATCTGTCTGCAAATCCTTCCGACAAGGGAGAACGGGACGTTCTCGCTTCCGTTGCCGGCAGCCTGGCTTCCGCGTTCCGCCAGTACTCGAGTTCACTAGAGTCGTTGCAGAGCGACGCCAATGAGGGGGTCGCCGATCAGGTCTCCCAATTGAATGCGTATCTTACGGATATGGCAGTCCTGAACCAGCAGATCGTGCAGAGCGAGACCGGCGGGATGTCCGCGGACAACCTCAAGGACCAGCGAACGGAACTCTTGAAGAGCATCGGCACTCTGGTGGATATCCAGTACTTCGAGGAGGCCGACGGCGGCCTCAACGTATTCCTGTCGAACGGAACGGCGCTCGTTCAGGGCGCCACGACCTTCCCGCTCATGGTGAAGGACAATCCGAGCAACAGCAACCTCTACGACGTCGTAGCCGTCAACGAGACGGACGTCTCTCTCAACAGCGCCATCCGCGGGGGAAAAATCGGGGGGTTTCTCGAAATCCGGGATGTCAAGATTCCGGAATACATGAAGGAGCTCGACGCGGTCGCGTCCGCCCTGATCTCGGCGGTCAACAGCGCGCACCAGAGCGGATACGACGTCAACGGCGACGCCGGCGCCACTTTTTTTCTCCCGGCGGCCACGGCGAAAGGCATGGTCCTGAATCCGGCCATCGAGGCTGATTCCGCAAAGATTGCGGCATCGGCGACCGTCAACGGCGACGGCGATAAAGCCAGGAGCATCGCCACGCTTCAGGACAGTCTCCTGATGAGCGGCGGGCGTGTTACGATATCGAGCTACTATTCGTCGTTCCTCGCGACGATAGGCCAGGATGCCGCGGGGGCGGCCAACGCAGCGGAACGCCAGCAGGCGATTTCCTCGCAGCTCGTGAGTCAGCGGGAATCCGTTTCCGGCGTTTCCCTGGATGAAGAGATGCTCAGCCTCATCAAGTATCAGGCCGGGTACAACGCCGCGGGCAAGTTGTGCGGCGTAGTCAACGAGATGCTCGATACGCTGATGGCGCTGGGGGAGTAGGCCGGCGATGAGGCGGAAGCTGCAGAGAGGAGCGGGGCAATGATTTCACGGGTCACGGAACAGATGAAGTACTCCCTCATGACCGACAACCTGTTCAAGGTGCAGAACAGGAACGGACAGCTCATGGAACAGATGGCCTCGCAGAAAAGGATCAACCGTCCTTCCGACGACCCGCTCGGGACGAGCACCGTCATGGATTTGAGGACGATGCTGGCCTCGCTGGAGAAATACGGAAGGAGCATCAACAATGCCGAATCCTGGCTTTCCGTGACGGAATCCAGGCTCTCATCGGCGGCGGACCTGCTGCTGGAGGCAAAGGAACTCAGCCTGTCCCAGTCGAGTGCAACGGCTTCGGAGGCTTCGCGCAAGAGCGCGGCGGCTTCGATTTCCTCCATCATCGATGAACTCCGCTCGATCGCCAATTCGAAATTCGGCGACCGCTACCTGTTTGCCGGTTCTCGCACGAATGCCGACCCTTTCTCTTCCGTCGCGGGCAGCGCTTCCATCGGCGCGGCCGACCCTTCGGGCAGCAACGTATTCGACGGCGACGCCGTTACATCAGGTACGTACACGGCAAACTCGAACAAGACGTACGCCGTCCGCATCGTAGCCGGGGGTGCGCTGGCCGCGGCGACCTATCAGATTTCGAGCGACGGAGGGAAGACATGGGGGGCGGTCAATGCGGGCCTGGTCGGCGACGTCGCCATCGGCGACGGCGTCAACATCCGCTTCGAAGAAACGGGAACGGAGCAATTGACGAGCGGAGATCTGTTCACGGTGCAGGCCCTCACGGCCGGCTATTACCGGGGCAATGGCGAGGAACCTGCCGTTGAAATCGGGAAGGGGAACACCTTCCGGTATGGAATAACGGGCGAGAGCCTATTCACGGATAAGGACGGTGGCAACGTCGACATCTTCACCGTCCTTAACAATCTGAAAACGGCCCTCGAGACGAATAATGCAACGGGGATTTCCAATCAGATCAATCTTCTGCAGACCGGCTACGACCAGATCGTCCGGGGCGTTTCCCGATGCGGGAGCCGGGTGGACGTCCTGGAGGCGGCCCGGAACAGCTATTCCGCTCTGGACCTGCAATTGACGGGACTGATGTCCAATGCGGAGGATACGGACGTTTCCCAGTTGTTGATCGAATACAATTCCCATGAGATCGCCCTCGAGGCCTGTTACTCGATGGCGGCGCAAATCGGAAACAATTCGATCATTCAGTTCTTGAAATAGCGCTGCCGGGGACGGCGATGACCGGTCCGGCGCAGAATAAGCGGGGAAGAGTATGCTGATCCTGACAAGGAAGTTGGGGGAATCGATTCAGATCGGAGACGACATCAGGATATCGTTTTTGGAGGTAAAGGGAAGGCAGGTCAAGATAGGCGTTGAGGCTCCCGGGTCCGTGACCGTGCACCGCGAAGAGGTCTATCGGGTTATCCAGAACCAGAACCGGAACGCGGCGTTGCTGAACCGGGGTGAACTGCCGGACATGATGGATCAACTGCACCGGATCGTCGGCGGGAAGAAGGATGTGGGGGAGGTGGGGCGGTGAAGATCACGACAAGCCGTTTCGGGGCGATCGAAGTGGATTTCTCCAAGGTTATCGAAATGAAGGGGCCGATTCTCGGATTCGAACGTCTGAGAAAATTCGCTCTGATCGAGCACAATAAACAGAGCCCGTTCCTATGGCTGCAATCGGTTGAAGACGGGGCCGTCGCCTTTGTCGTGGTCGATCCATTCATGGTGAAAGCCGATTACGCACCCACTCTCGGCGATGAAGATGTCAGGCTCCTGGAAATCGGCCACCCGACGGATGTGCTCGTTCTTGCGATCGTGACCATCCGCAAGGAACCCTTTGCGGCAACGGCGAATCTCCGTGCGCCGGTGATCGTCCATGCGACCCGGCGGATCGCCAAGCAGATTGTCTTGGAAGATGATGTCTATCCGGTTCAATATCCTCTGGCGGACCGGCCCGCAGACCGGCCGTCCCACGCCGGTGCAAGAGCCCCTCAGAGTTTCCAGCGGTGCGAGGGAAGTCCCGAATCTGCAGCCACAGGGAAGTAGCTTCCGCTAAGTTTTGCTTTAACTTATCATCCTATCTATTGACAATCAAATAATAGTTCGTGAATGCATATCTGTGCGCCCGGTTGGGATGCAACCGGTGGCAGGTGTCGATATCATGGAAGAAGACAGCTTCCGGAGCCTCTGAATATATGAGGATGACGAGAGGAGAAGATCGCGAGGCGTGATATCCTGGAAACTATTTCTCAGGCGGATGCGTTGAAGAGAAGTCCGATCAATTCGTCGAACTTCGTCGACAGTTTCTGAAGCTCTTTCGGTGGGATTTCACGGATAACCCTGCCTGTTTCCTCATCAACCACCTGAATCGCGACCTCTTCATTGTGCTTGCCGTAGGTCGAAAAATTCAGGCTCAGGTTCATGGTGTTGAACTGACTCCGAATTTCTTCGATCATCTGCCGGATTTGCGCGTTGTCCGGCTCGGCCGGCGCCGCAGGAGGCGCGGCGACCCTTGTCTCCCGCGCCGGCGTTGCGGGCTCATGAGCAAGCGATTCCTGTGCCGGCGGGGAAAATGTGGCGGCGCTTGCGGGACTTGCTGTTGCACTGCTGACATTCATCGTTGGACCCCCTCCTTCTTAATGACTCAGGAGGACTTTTCCTTTCCGTCACTTTTATAATCGGCTCTTCCTGCAGGAAACTTTAGGCCGCAGGATCAACGGAAAACCCGGCTTCAGGAGCGAACGTCGACAAAACGCGGCACGGCGTTTCGAGCATCACGATAGCCGCTGAAGGAGGGCCTGGCAGGACATCCTGCGGCAAGGGCCTCGCGTGCTTTTCCGCAGGCCGATTGAAGGACATGCTCACATCGGACGTTCTTGTCGATGCAGGCCCGGATCAGCGCCTTGATCCTGCGCCGGTCGGCGGCGTCCCTTGCCGATCCCGCGGGATCCTCTTTTGCGGTCTTCGGCGCTTTTCCGTGAGGCTCGACGGCGCGGAATCCGGCGATCCCGTCGATCCTGTCCATCCACAGTTGCCGTTCATTCAGGAGGGCCGTTACGTCATCGGCTTCACCCTGCAGGCATGCTTCGATGCGCTCCGTAAGCTCCAGCACCTTCCGGAAGACGGCGGTTTTCTGCTCGGCGGGACTCGCATGGACGGGCATCGTCTGATCGGTTTCCATCGCTCCTCCGGGAAGGCTCAGGCGCTCATGGCGGCCTGAGCCGGGTAAGGCATGCGGGCCGGGTCGGCACCCGCTTCTTCCGTCGCGGTTTCCGCGCGACCGTAGAAGATCTCCTTCCAGGCGGATTCCAGGTCCTCGAGCATGCCGATCACTTCGTCGATGCCGCGAAGATCCTTGCTGAGATCCGCTTCCAGCAGCCGGCGGTTCATATATCCGTAGAGTGCATCGAGGTTCCGCGCGATCTCGCCGCCTCTTTCGAAATCCAGGGCGTTGCGCAGCTCGCAGATCACGTCGAGGGCTTTCTGAAGCGCGTTGGCCTTCACTTCGAATTCACCCGATTCGTAGGAAGATCGCGCGAGCCTGAGATTGCCGAGGACGCTCTCGTAGCAGAGGATGACCAGCCGCTTGGGATCCGCCGTCTCCACTTCCACACGCCTGTAGTTCTTTGCGCCGCTTCCAAACATTGAGATGTTCTCCTTTGTCGAAATATGAACTGGACCGAAGTTTCCCCCCGGTCGGCTGTTATGAACGAGTCAAGGCATCCAGTTGGCTTGCCAGCCAGCTTCCCTGGTTTTGGAGCTTGCTCAGGGCTGTTTCCATCCTGACAAAACGGTTGATCATGGCCTCCTGTTTGCGTTCCAGCAGGACTTCCATCTGGGAAATCTGGGTCTCAAACGCGTCGATGCGATCCTGGAGAGAGGTTTGCTTGAAGCCGACATACCCGTCGTCGCTGTCCGTAATGATCGAAAGCTGTCTCTCCAGAAGATCGGCGATGCCAAGCGTCATGTTGAACGTCGCGGAGGTCGCGCTGGTTCCCGTAAAGAGAATGGACAATCCGTCGGCGCCGTCGCCTTCGGCATTCAGCGTCAGGGATTGGCCGCTTCCGGTCGCCGTCGCGCCGTTGATCGTGCCCGCGACATTGACGCCGTACACCTGGGATGCGTCGTTCAAACCCAATTCCGTTCCCCCGGTTTCGGACACGACGATGGGATGTCCGGTCCCGTAATCGTTGTGCGTGAGGAGCAGGTGATTGTCGCCCGTCTTGGAGGCCGTGATCGTGATGGAGTTTCGCCCTTCCTGCGAGGCGGAGATCGTTCCGAAATCGAGACCGGATACGGACGAGGTGTCCATGGTAAGTTCCAGCAGGCTGTCGCCCGTCATCCGATCTGTGACGACCAGCTTGCCTGCGGCGTTCAGAGTCGCCGTGGCGTCTTCTGCGAAGGCATCCTCGATGGCCGTCAGCAGGTCCTGGAGCGTATTGTCCGTCGATACCGTGTAGCTGCCGGAGAATCCCAGGCCGTTCGGCCTCTTGCCGGAGAAGGTGATGACGTCGCCGTCGTCGGCGCCGGAGATTTCGGAGAAACTCGTGGAGGCCGCATAACCGGTCTCGACGCTCCCCTCGAGGACCTCGGTATAGGACTTGGCCAGTTCGGAGTTGACGGCGTTGACGACATCGTCGAGGTCCATGCCCGCCGTCAGGGTAACCTGCGCTTCCCGTCCGGAGCTGTAATCGGTGATCGAGATCGTTTCGGGCGCGGACAGGGCTCCGGCGAGAGCGGTCGAACCCGTCACCGTCGTGCGGGTCGCCGCCTGCGTGATGTTGACGGCGTAAGCCCCCCCCTCCGTCGCGGAGGTGTGGCTGACGTACTGGAGAAGCGAATTCGACGCCGAACCCGTCGCGACGAAGAGTTTTTTCACCTCGTCGAAGTTCGTCTTAAGGGCATCCGTCAGGACCGTCGAGTCGATCATCAGTTGTGCCTGGTCGTTGAAGGCGATGCCGATGAGCGACAGGCGATTGCAGTCGCTGGAGAGCCCCGTGACGCTCCGGGTCACGATGCTGATCAGATCCGATTTCACGGAGGACAACGTGCCGTCGCCGAACAGCACGCCGCCGGTTGTCGCGGCGTCTTCGTCGTAACTGAACTGCGCTCTGATATAGGACATGACGGCGTTGTAGGAAGTGACCAGTCCTTGGATCTTGGTGCGGATGGAATCGGTATCCCTCTCGATCTTGAGGGTTACGGTCGTCGAATCGCTGACGCCCTTGAGGTCGATCGATACTCCCGAGATGGCATCGGTGATTGTATTGGAGGTGGAGGTCAGGACAACGTTGTCGAGCTCGATCTCGGCATCGGCGCCCGCCGCGAGCTGCATGCTCCTGCCTTCGTCGCTGGTGGATACGGTTCCGAAGTCGAGGCTTCCCCCGGCGGGATTGTTCGTGATGAGGTCGAGTTCCAGGCGGCTGTCGCCGGTGACATCGTCCGTAATCTGGAGCTTCCCCGCGGCGTCGATCGTTGCGGTCACCGTTCCCGAAAACAGGGTGTCCTCGATGTAGGTCAGGAGCTCGCCGACCTGGGCGGAGGTCGAAGAGATCGTGAAGGATCCGGAGACGGCCGTGCCGTCGTGATTGCGGCCCGTCATCGTGAATGACGTTCCGGCCTGGACGTTCGCTCCAAAAATCTGATCCCACTGCGTCGTGGGCGAGATGGCGGTGGTTCCGTCGGTCGTATGGGCCGTGCCTCCCGTCAAGACTTCGGCGACGGCGCCGTAGGTTCCCTCAAGGATGCCCAGGCTCTGGAGAACATTGTCGTCGTCAACGAAGGAAGTCGTGCCGCTGATGTCGATGCGATATCGAGTCTCTCCATCGACGGTATCCGAAACCACGGACGCGGAGATCCCGGCCAGGGCGTCGATGTTCGCCGCAATCGTCGTAATCGACTGCGTCGCAAGGTTGATGGTCACGGCCTGTCCGCCGATCGTCACGGAGACGTCTCCGGGAGGGCTGGTCAGTCCGAGGAGCGAACCGACGGCGGTATTCGAATCGGCGAAGACATCGCTCATGGCACCGTCGCTCGTCGTATTCTTGATTGCCGTGGCCGAGGTGATCAGACCGAGATTGTTGAGTACGTTTCCCGACGATGCCTCCAGGACGCTGATGCCCTCCGCACCCGTTTCGTCGCTCGTCAACACCAGGTGGTAGTCTGTCGAAGAATGCGAAACGATGCTGGCCGTCACGTCCGAGGGGTTGCTTCCCGTATTGACGGCGTTGATCTTGTCCTTGATGTCGGCCAGGGTGTCGGTTGCGGCGATGTTCACCACTTTCCCGGATATCAGGATGTCTCCGGCAATCGAGAGGGCCGTGTCCGTCCCGGCGAAAGAGGCGGAGGAAATCTTTTCCGACTGGGCCAATTGGGTTACCTTGAGGCTGTATGTGCCGGATGCGGCCGTGGAGTTCGTCGAAACGGAGAGGATATCGGCGGCGGCCGTGCTGGTGTCGGAGCTGAGGGTTGTCCGGAAGACGTCGAAGGCCGTGGAATCGGACAACGCCGCGGCGGAGGTCTTGACGGCGAGCAGTTTCGTGTTGACGCTCTGCCATTCGGTCAGCTTGCTCTCATATTCGGTCTTTTTTGCGGAGACGAGATCGACGCGTTCGTGCTCGAGAGCGATCAACTGCTCGATCATGCCTGACCAGTCGAAGCCGGTGGTCAAACCGCTGATGAGATTGGTGCTGACGGCCATGAAACTTCCTCCTGCTGAGGGGGGGATACACCCGGCCTTGGGCGCGGCTCGCGGGCTGGCATTTTCTGGTTGTTTCGACGCCTTTGTCCTGCAGTTTCTATCGGAAAAAAATGCCTGGAACTTTAACTATTTCATGAGGAAAGCAAGAAATCAGCCAAGGTGGGGCCGACCGCGTAAAAAAGGGGCGGCCCCGCCCCTTTTTTACGGGAGGCGAGGCCGCCGAGGTGAAAGTCACCGGGAACCGGAAGGTCCCTCGGCCTACTGGAACAGCGACAGGATGAGCTGCGGGGCCTGGTTGGCCTGCGCCAGCATCGCCGTGCCGGCCTGCATGAGGATCTGGTTCTTGGTGAAGGTTGTCATTTCCGCCGCCATGTCGACGTCACGGATGACCGAGTCCGCAGCGGTCGTATTCTCGATGGTCGTCGAGAGGTTCGCTGCGGCATAGGACAGCCGGTTCATGGAGGCGCCGATGTCGGCTCGGCGGGAGGCCAGCGTGCTGATGGCGCTGTCCACCAGGTCGAGCATGCTCTGGGCTTCCGTCGTCGAATCGAGGTAATCGAAGCTCAGCGCCAAACCGCTCGATGCCGATCCGATGACGCTCCCGACGCTCAGAGAGATGCGGTTGTTGGCGTCGTTGTCCGCACCGATCTGGAAGGTTGACCCGGTGCCCGTGGAACTGACCACGAAGCTGATGCCTTCGAGATCGTTTTCATCGTAGTTCGCACCCAGGCTGAAGGTAATGCCCAGCGTGTCGAAATTCAAATCCTTCGCCGTCCCCGGGGTGATGTCGGAGACCGTCTGCGACACCGTGCCGTTGCCGAGCGTGACGGATCCGTCCGCCGCCGCCGCGAAGGTCCAGGTCCCGGTTGAAGCCCCCGTGACGTTCAGGCTGCTGACGCCCGTGTCTCTCACGGACAGAGTCGCACCGGTCCACGCCGCGCTTGTCGTGCTGCAGTTGACGGTGATGGTGAGTCCGAGATTGACGAAGTTCAATGTCTGCGTGCCGGAAACCGCACCGGCGATGGCCGCCGTGACCGTTTCCGAAACGCCGTTGCCGATGATCTTGACATGGGTGGCGTCCGTGGCGCTGAAGGTCCAATTGCCTTCGACCATATCCGACGCCATGGTCGTGATGGTCATGCCCATGTCGAGGATTCCCGTGTTGGCCGTGCCGACGGCGACGGAGTATGCAAAGGCCATTTCGCCGTAGACATTCGCGTTCGTAGCGATGGCGTACGTGCCGGCGCTCTTGGAGGCGCCGAAGGTGCCGTCCAGGAGGTTCGTGCTGCCATACTTGGTCGCGTGGGCGAGCCGGTCGATTTCGGAGATCAGCGCGTTTCCTTCCGCGTTCAGTTTGACGCGCTCGCTCGTTCCGACGTTGGCGGAAGCCGCCTGGGTGGCCAGTTCCTTCAACCGGGTCAGCATGTTCTCGATCTGTTCCATACCGCCTTCGGCAACCTGCAACAGCGCGTTCGCTTCCGACGTGTTGCGTGAAGCGACCCTGAAACTCGCGATGTTGGCGCGGAATGACGAAGAAATGGCCAGCCCCGCCGCATCATCAGCGGCCCTGTTGATTCGATAACCGGACGAGAGTCTCTCCAACGATTTGGACATGTTCGAGTCGGAGATGCTCAACTGACGGTGCGCATTCAGCGCGGTGATGTTGTTCTGAATTCGAAGACCCATATTCTCTTATCCTCCTTGATGTGTTGCCCGTCGCGCATCACGCGTTCCGGGCTTGTCCGGCATCCTTGCCGGTTCGATTTTCCGGATCCTCAGGGACCCGGTCCCCTGGTCGGCGTTTCCCTCCTTTCCTGCGAAGTCTGGACGGCACGCAAACCGCGTCCGAAAGAAGTATCGGAAGAACGGAAATTGAACTTGAGGATTTTTTGACGGGCTCGCCAGGCGGCGCCGCCAAGGGGACTAGTTCTTGGAGGAAGGGCCGGCGACAGAGACCTCCAAGGAATGCCGCAGCGGCCGGAAGCCGGATCGCACGATGTCGCCGACGGCAACGGGATCGCCGGATGAAAGGGCCGACGCGGACGCACCGAAAAGCGGAGGAAGGTCCTTCAGGATGATCCGTGCGGCTTCGGCAGATCCCTCCTTCACGCATCCAAATGAGATGACATGCCGCCAGGCATCCAGGTAGCCGGCAAGGGGCTCCTCCCACGGCGTTTCGTGAAGATAGAGGGCCTCGCAGAGCCGGGACTCCATTTCTTCCAGGAAGCGGAATACCTCTTCGGAGGCGTCAAGGCAGGCTTTCTCTTCCTTCTCTCTTCGGGAAGAAAGCAGGGATGCGGGGTCCAGGGTGTCGAACCCGTTGAAGTCGTTCAAGGTCATCTCCGCGCCCTCCTCTTTCCGGGTGACGAGAAGGCGGACGACGTCGTCGCGCCATCCTTCAATTTGATCCTTCCCCCGTGACAGCGATTCTCGAATCTCCCAGGCGCGGCAGACGTGCTCGGCGCGGACGGTGCTGCGGCACGCCTGACCATGCCGGCAGCGTGAAGGGTCCAGACAGGGGGCGCAGGGGAGGTCGGCAAAGAGCACGAGGTTTCCCGTCCCGTAGGGCGCGGTCTCCCAGGGGTAGGCGGTGCCGAAAAAGAGACTGATCACGGGCGTGCGCACGGCCGCCGCCACATGCGCCGTGCCAGTATCGCCGCTGATCAGGACTTCACAACGCTGCAATACGGCGCCGAGGGTCTTGAGGCTTGTCTTTCCAACCAGGTCTACGATTCGGCCGGAGAGCCGTCCGCAGCCGGCCAGAACGCCTTCGGCGAGTTCCCGTTCGTCCGGATTCCCCAACAGGACCACGGACCTCCCGTGGAAGTCGGCCAGACGGCGGATCACCGCCGCGAAGTTGCCGGCGCCCCAGCAACGGAACGACCGCGCCGCGCCGAGTTGGACGGCGATGGGGGGCAACTTACCGCCGACCGAAGCCAGAAGATGATCGGCCTCGCGAGCGTTTGCCCGCGGGATATTCAAGCACATACGGCCGCTTCCAGGCGGCGCGCCTGCGATGCGAAGTGACCAGTCCACGAGGTTTCTCCGGTTCCCTCTGCGGTCGGATTTGACGGCATCAAAAAGTTCCCGCGACGGTTCATCGTCAAAGACATGGCCGCGCTGCGGAGAAAAGACCCCGCCGTTGACCTGCGGGGCATCGGCCATGGCCGCGAGGATGCCCCCTTCTTCGTACTGGCGGTTGATGACCAGGTCGAAACGCTCCTCTCGCAGGAATGCCGCTAGGCGATGCACCGCAAGGAAGGCCTTTGTCCGATCCCTGAACTCTCCTTTGGCCAGGCAACGCCACTGCAATTCGGGAATCGTCATGATCCGGTCCACAAAGGGGTTTCCCGAAAGCGCATCGGCCAGCCTGTCCGAGGTCAGGAAGGTCGTGACGGATCCCGGATAATGCCTCTTGATGCCTTCCAGCATCGGCGTCAATTGCAGAATGTCTCCCAGGCGGTGAAGGCGGATGACGAGGATGTTCATGAGCCGATCTCCGCAACCATCCGTTCGGCAAGCGCCGCCGTCGGCGAGCCCCCGCCCGGCAGGGCGTTCCGTTCAAGCTGAACCGCCTGCAGCCTTGCCTCCAGGCCTTCCACGATCGGCCCATAGAGTTTCGGCGCCAGCGAAAGGGCGGAGGGCGACAGGTGGATGGAGAAGAGATCCGGAAGATGCGGCATCAGGACGGAAAAGACGAAATGCGGGTCGCCTGCCGGCAGCAGGCGGATTCTGCATGCGGCGCCTGCAAGCGGCGGACTCGTCGCTGCCGTATCGAGGAGAATCGGTTCCGCCTCCAGGAGCCATAATTCCTGTATGCCGCGATGGACTTCCAGCAGCGCCGCCGCCGGATAACCCATGCCGGCGCCGATCAGGACGGCGCGGCGGCGGACCGCCTCCTGCAGGGAAGCCCATTCGATGGCCTCCCTGAGGGGGTCGATCCTGCTGTGGACGAGCCGGTTGCGGCCGTCTTCTCCGATGACGGCGGCGGTCATCGCCCCCGTCGCGGATGGAAAGAAGCGGATACGCCCCGACGCATCGGCAGGGATATTCCCGTTGGGAGAAACCATGAACGATGGCAGTCCTGCGGTTTCGGCGTCAAGAGGCATACGCCTCCTTTTCAAGTTCCTTCGTCAGCATCGATCCCGCCTTCGTCAAGGCGTCTGCAGTCGAGACGAAGAGCTGCCCCACGACACCGAGCCAATCCCGGATCATCATCACCTGCGCCGCCAGGAGCATGTCGGGATCGTCATACAAATCGGGCAGGATGTTGAACTTGTTGGAGAACCAGAGACTGTGCGGCTGGACGGTGTGCAGCATGATGTCGCGGACGTCCGGGTCGTTCAGATACTCCTCGAGCAATTTCAGAAACCTCGCTGTGATTGCCTCCAGAGGCGCCCGGTCGAACGCCTTACCCTCCCGGATGAAGGGCAGGAGGGATTCGCGCTGCACCTTTCGGGTCTCCGTCATCATCTCCCGAAATCGCTGCAGAAGCGACGCAAGTTTTTCATGGGTATCCTGGACGCGCATGTGAAACTTCTTGTATTCCGTCGGGATATCGAGAGCGTCCTGAAAGCCCGACAAGGCGTCATCGATGGTCGACAGGGGGAAGAAATCCTCCCGGCAATACCGGTCGATTGCCTCCCGGAAGGTCATGACCTTCGCCCCCCGGATCTTGGCGCCACCCTCTGTTGCGTTGATGGTGGTTCCCGGGTTGCCGCGGATATCCTCTTCGAAGGCGATGCGAAAGACATCCCAGGCCTTGGAGGTCTTTATCGGCCGGCCGTCGTTCCCCTCCACTTCGAGGACCTTCTCGTGATAGAACTCGTCCCGCTCACCAAACGGCATGTCTTTGACATGGGTGTCCCCGTCCGAGGCGAAGGCAAGGTCCTGTCCGATCATGATGATGGGATCGCAGCCCAGGACTTCGGCTACCTTGTAGGCCATGTTGCCGACGCAGGGTCCGATCGACAGAGTCCCCTTGTCCTGATGGAGCCAGTCAAAGTGAGAAAAGGCGCGCTGGGCGATGATCTTCTTCCCCTTGAAGCTGTCGAATGTGCGCGGGCGGACCAGCGGGCAGATGGCCAGATAAATACCGTCGAAATCCGGTATCCCCTCGTAGAAGAATTCCGATCCATCGGTCCGCTCGAATCCGACCACCAGATGCGGGCGAATGCCCCGCTTCATCAGGGGAAGGAAACTTGCGTCGCAACAGACGATCAACGCCTTTTCGCGGAGTTCCTTGAGCAGGTGGATGTTCTTGTTCAGAGAAGGTCCTGAGGCGACCGTCACGGCCGGCTTCCCGCTGAAACGCTTGAAGAGCCGATTGATGCCGGGGTTCGAGACGATGTGCGGGATATTCATCAGCAGATTGTCCATGCCCAGGAACGAATCAATCGGATCGTTGCCGGCCAGGATCATCATCTGCGCGAAGGAGCGTTTTGTGACCTGAACGGCCCTGCGGTAGTAGTCGGGACTCAGTCGGATGTGAACGGGCAGGGGGATGACCCTTGTGCCTCTCATGAAGTTCTGCGCGCCCTTGTCCATGACGATGTCCCGGCGCAGCATCAGATGGGCATGCTCGATGTCCTCTCCGATGAAAAGTTGGACGTCCGGATGGGTGATGATCTCGTGCAGGTCGACATGGCGGAGGGCAAAATGCAGCATATCGATGTCTTCTTCGAAGACGACGACCTTTCGCACTCCCAGGCGCTCCGCATAGTGCCGCAGAAAAAGGGACAGGTGATATCCCAGTCCCAGCCCCAGGAAAACGACGATCGGCGCGAATTTCATCTGCAGGCTGTCCAGGTAGTTGCGGCACTGGACAATCGGTTCA
>CAZDLM010000040.1:0-31673 GCA_964506465.1 uncultured Syntrophaceae bacterium | reverse complement strand
CTTCGTGGGGATCATCATGCTCGTGGGGCTGGTGAAGAAGAACGGCATCATGATGATCGACTTCGCCCTGGAAGCGGAGCGGACGGACAAGAAGACGGCCGAGGAGGCCATCCACCATGCCTGCATGGTGCGTTTCCGGCCGATCATGATGACGACGATGGCGGCCCTCTTCGGGACCCTGCCCATCGCCCTGGGATTGGGCGCGGGGGGTGAGTCGCGGCAGCCGCTCGGCGTCGCCGTCGTCGGCGGCCTTTTCTTCTCCCAGTTCCTGACGATGTTCATCACGCCGGTCTTCTACATCTACATCGACCGCTTCAATTCCTGGCTGACGAGGAGGTCGTGAGGGCGGCCGAAGCATGAGAAGTCCGCGGTTCGTGCAATCTTGGAAGCGGAAGGTCCAGGACCTGTCCGTCGAAGTCTACGCGATCTGGCTGGCCTGCAAGGACCCGAGGGTGCCTTGGTATGCCCGGGTCTTCGCGGCCTGCGTCGCGGGCTATGCGTTCAGTCCCATCGATCTGATTCCGGATCCGATTCCCATCCTGGGATACCTGGACGACTTGGTCCTTGTCCCGTTGGGGATATGGCTCACGCTGAAGATGATCCCGGCGGACGTCCTGCAGGAATGCCGCCTGCGGGCGTGGGACGTCATGCGGCAAGGCCGGCCGGCAAGTCGCACTGCTGCGGCGATCATCGTTGCCGTCTGGCTGATCGCGGCGGCGCTGATCGGGATTTTCCTCGTTCGGATAATGAAAAGCTAGAAAGGGCCACGACGAGTCAAGCCATGGACTGCGACACCGTCGCATTTCCCCTGCCCGTGCAGACGCATTAAGTTTTGGGAGGAGCAGATCATGACCCGCGCTATTCGGAATCTTGTCGTCCTTGCCGTCCTGGCGACCGTCCTCGCCGGCTGTTCGGCGGCGGCGCCGCGCCTGAGGGAATCAGGTTTGAACAGCCGCTTCGCCTTCGCGCCGGACACGCCCTTTGAGGCGTATGTCGAAGAGACCCGCCGGATGATCGTAACGGCCCGCGTCGACCTCAATGAGATCAATCGAACGGCGATCCTTGAGGCCAACAGCCCCTTCGAACTTCAACCCGACGAGAAGCGTTTCCCGCGGACGGCTGCCGGAAAATACCGGAACGGTGTTCTGCTCGTCCACGGCCTTTCGGACTCGCCCTACCACATCCGTGCCGTCGCCCGTCACTTGCAGGATAAGGGCTTTCTCGTCCGGGCGATTCTCCTTCCCGGACACGGAACGGTTCCGGGCGATCTGCTGACCGTGACCTGCGAGGAATGGATCAAGGCCGTCGAATACGGAGCGGGAAGCTTGAGGCCGCTGGTCTCGCGCCTCTATCTGGGCGGTTTTTCCACCGGCGGGACGCTCAGCGCCCTCATGGCAATGAAGGATCCGGAGGTGCGCGGCCTGTTCCTCTTTGCCCCGGCGTTCGCGATCAAGGATTGGCGCGTCGCCTTGACGGGCCTCATGTCCGTGTTCACGACCTGGGTCGGCCCACCGCTCGACGATGTCGATATCGCGAAGTACGAGACTTTTGCCGTGAATGCCGCGTACCAGATCCACCGCTTGACCCGTTTGACGGACGGCAAGTTTGCCGAAGGCAAACGATTGAGTGTGCCGATATTTGCGGCGGTCAGCGAGGACGACATCACCGTGGACGCGGGAAAAATCGTCGAGGTTTTTGAAAAATATGCGCCCTCGCCGAAGAGCCGCCTGATCCTCTACAGCTCACGGCCGGAGGGGCCGGCGCCGGGGAAGGGGGATGCGCGGATTCTCGTGGAAAACAGCCGCCTCCCGGAGATGAATGTGCTTGCGTTTTCCCACCCCTGCATTCCCATGCCTCCCGAGGACCCGCATTACGGGCGGGACAGCGGTTACAGGAACTGCCTCCACTACACCGGGAACAGGGAGAAATGGGAGGCCTGCCGGCGCGACGGGCGGACTCCTCTTGGAGAGATCACATCCGACAATCTCGCGAAGACGACGCTGCGCCGCCTTTCGTTCAACCCCCATTTCGGGCGGATGATGGAACAGATGGACCGCTTCATCGAATCGTTGGAATAGGGCGGGGCGGGTTCCACGGCGAATGCCGATTTGCGCTCAGCCGCACGAGAGCAGATGATCCGCGTAGGTGAGCCGCTCGATTAAGAGGCGGATGAACACGCCGTTGAAGCGCGCCCGGAGGGAGGCCGAGGAATTGGCCAGGGACTCCGGTTCGATCCGGATGAGCGTCACGGGCGTCAGCGCGGAGACGGTTGCCGTCCGGGGCGCTTCCTGCGGGTTCAGGAACGCCATTTCCCCGATGCTTGACCCTGCCCGGATGACGCTCAGGGGCCTTCCCCTCTTGGTCACCTGAACCTTTCCCTCCACCAGGATGTAGAAGTACTTGTCGCGCTTTCCCTTCCCTTCGGCAAGGATGGTCCTGCCGGCCGGCAGCCTGATCCACTTGCTGATTCTCAACGTCTCCCACAGTTCGACGTCGCTGAAGTCCGTGAAAAAGGAAAGCGGCTTGAGGAGGTTGAATTTCTCCGTTTCCGTGATGCTGCCCTGCGCCTTTCCCAGGTGCTTGAAGGTCATCACCAGGTCGGTGGCGAAGGTGCTCCAGTTGGAATAGCGACGCGAGCATTTCTTCTCCAGGGCGCGGTGGATGATGCTCTCCAGTGCGGTGGGGATTTCCCGCCTCAGCGTGCGCAACGGCGGATAATCGTCGTGAATGATCTTGTAGACGAGCGAAAAGTCGTTGTCCGCGTTGAAGGGAAGGTGTCCCGTCAGAAGCTGATACAGAACGACGCCCAGAGAAAAGATGTCGGTCTGCAGCGTCAGGGGCTCGCACCCCAGTTGCTCGGGCGACATGTAGGCGGGAGAGCCGACCATGCCGATCAACTGCGTGATCTCAGACTGCATCACGAGCGCGGAGCCGAAGTCGGTCAGCTTGATTTCCCCTTCCTTGGTCGTCAGGATATTGGCCGGCTTGATGTCCCGGTGGATCAGGCCGCAGTGGTTCGCGTATTCCAGCGCCAGACAGCACTTGAAGGCGATCTCCACCACCTCCCGGATCGGCAGGAGGTTGTCCGCCCTCGTATAGGGCTGGAGGGTCGGACCGTCGACGTATTCCATCACGATGAAGGCCTGGCGGTCGTTGTAGAATGCGTCGTAAACCCCGACGATGTGCGGGTGATTCAGGCGTCCCACGAGACTCGCCTCGTTCTGCCACATGTGACGGTAGCGCGCACCTTGATCGGGATCGTTGAAGATATCGCGGTTGGCGAGCTTGATGGCGATTTCACGCCCGGAAAAGGGATCTTCCGCCAGGTAGACGACACCGCTGCTGCCGTGGCCGAGTTCCCGGATGATCTGGTACTTGGCTATCTTCTTGGGGGTGAAGTTCTTCATGAAGGCTGTCGCAAGAGGAAACTCGCATTTCCGCAGGCGGAAACGAATACCTTGAGGGTGCGGAGAATCCGCACCCGGTGAGATAGGAAAACCCGCATGCGACGCTCCCCGGGCCATCGGGATCCCGGCGGGAGCGAATGAAAACGGATCACTTGCCTTTCTTTTCCCGTTTCGCCTGCCTCTTCTCCTTAGCTGACTTTTGCGGCGCCTTCTTCTGTTCCTTGCGAATGTCGCTTGATTTGGCCATAGGGATATTCCTCCTTTGAGCTGCCGGATCTGCGGCGAAATCGAACCGCGGCTGACTATTTACCCGGATTTTCCTTACAATGCAATAGCCATATCGCCGGGAGCGGGAAAGAACATCCGGCAGCGGAATCCCCCGAAGAAGACGATCTTCCAAACGGCCCGGCATTCCTGTAACATCGATCTCGTTTCAAGACGCGGGGACGATTTTGCAGGTTCGGTGAGACGGCATGAAGAAACTGCTGGATGAGCAGCGCGACCACTGGGAAAAGACATTTGCGGAGAACCCCGATCTTTTCGGGGCGGGCCCCAGTGAAGCGGGAAGGCTCGCCGCTGATCTGATCAGGGCCGAGAACAGGACGGAGGTCCTCGAGTTCGGCGGCGGGCAGGGACGGGATGCTCTGTTCCTCGCCCGGAACGGCTTCCGCGTCCGCGTGCTGGACTATTCCGAACGGGCGGTCGAGGCGATCGCCGCGAAGACACGGAGGCTCCGTCTGCCCGGCGCGGTGGAGGCGTTGCGGCACGATCTGCGGGAGCCACTTCCCTTCGCCGATCGATCCTTCGATGCATGCTACTCCCACATGCTGTTCTGCATGGCGCTGACGACGGCGGAGCTGGAATTCGCATTCGCGGAAGCCCGGCGGGTCCTGCGCCCGAACGGGCTCCATATCTATACCGTAAGAACGACCGAAGATCCCCATTACGGCGCCGGCATTTTCCGGGGGGAAGGCATGTACGAGGTCGACGGATTCGTCGTTCATTTCTTCGGCCGCGAAAAAGTGGCGAGGCTTGCGGCGGGCGATGAGATCGTCCGGTTTTTCGAGTTTGAGGAGGGAGACCTTCCCCGGAGGCTCTTCTTCGTCGCCATGAGGAAAGGCGGCATGCCTGGCGGGGCGTCCGGATGAAGGGCCGGTGTCTTCCCGGGACTGCTGGTTTGCCGCTGAAGCATTCGCCAACCGCGGCGGTGCGGGACGTTGCGTCGCTTGCGCCGTTGCACAGCCCGGTATGACCGCGATCATGAGCGGCATCCAGCGGGTGCGGCCGGCAAAATCTCTTGACAATAGAACGACGGTTCTATAAGAGCAGCCATGGACCGTGGGCCGTACTTGGGACGATCCGGACGAAACGCGGTCCGGTTCTTCGATTCAGAGTGTTTGCGAGTCCCAGTGCCTGTCGACGAGGATCCTTTCCGAATGGTGACAACGCCGAAAGGCTGAGCGAGAGGGCAGTACAACCTTGACCGATCCCGCAAAGAGAAGAATCCTCCACATCGACATGGATGCCTTCTTCGCCGCCGTCGAAGAGAAGCGGCACCCCGATTTGAAGGGGAAACCCGTTGTCATCGGCGGCCGGGGAGATCCTTCGCAGAGAGGCGTTGTGTCTACGGCGAACTACGAGGCGCGGAAATACGGCATTCGCTCTGCCATGCCCTTGAGAACCGCCTGGAAACTCTGCCCCAAAGCGGTTTTCCTTCCCGTCGATTACGAGGCCTATGCGGCCGAATCCCGCCGCTTCAAGAGCGTTCTCCAGTCCGTCACGACTCTTCTGGAGGATGTCGGCATCGATGAGGCATACCTCGATCTATCGGATGAACCCGATGCTGACGAGGACATCGCGGGGAGGATCAAGGCGGGCATCCTTGAAGCAACGGGATTGACCTGTTCCATCGGCATTGCCCCGAACAAGCTCCTTGCGAAGATCGCCTCCGATATGCAGAAACCCGACGGCCTGACGGTCCTCACGGAGAGCGATATCGAGCGCAGATTATGGCCCATGCCCATCCGGAAATTGTATGGGATAGGACCGAAGACGGAAGAGCATCTGAAGAAGATCGGCATCGAAACCGTCGGGCAGTTGGCCGCACTGCCTCTGGAAGTCCTTGTCCAGCACTTCGGTCCCTCTTATGGCGAATATCTCCATGAAGCGGCAAGGGGAAAGGACGAGAGTCCTCTCGTCACGCACTGGGAGCCAAAATCGTTCAGCCGTGAGACGACCTTTCAAGTGGACGTGAGGAACTGGCAGGTCATCGCAAAGACGATTGCCGAACTTGCCAAAGATGTCGTGTCCGATCTGACGGAAAGAGGTTATCGCGCCAAAACGGTAACTCTCAAGATTCGGTTCGAAGATTTTCGCACCATCACCAGGGCCGGCACGATGCCGGACTATTCGGTTTCCGAAGAGGGGATACGGAAGACCGCCTTCGCCTGCCTGAAGAGGATCGACCTGACGAGGAGAGTCCGACTGGTCGGCGTCCGGCTGACAAACCTCGAGAAGATTCCCGGTGTCGATTTGGCTTCCGGTGAGGGAAAATAGGTGCGCAACGGATTCTCGCTGCAGCAGGAAGGAACGCCTTCATGACCCTTGAAGTGATCGTGGTTCTTATCATCCTCATCCCCATCGTCGCCCTTGCCGTAATCCGGGCGAAGGGAGGATGGCGGATGAACATCAAGCAGGTGCTCTGGCAGATCGCCGGAAACTTTCTCCTCGTCTCCGGCCTTCTCCTGTTGTTTCCGTCATTTTATCTGCTGCTTTACGGCAAAGAGGGGAATGCGGGTCCCGGCCTGCTTGCCGTCAGCCTGATCCTGACGGCCGGCGGGCATTTCCTGACCAATCGAACCGGCAGGAAATCGGATCGTACGCCGGGGAATTGAACGGTGACGACTGTCGGAAAGAAAAGTGGGGGGAGAGAATTGCTTGACGGCGCCGGTCTAAGATGAGTCTGCGGGAGGCCTTTTCCTATTTCGAATTGACCCGCTTCTGCAGTTCTTTTCCCACCTTGAAATGCGGCAATTTCTTTGTGCCCACCTCGACCACGTTCCCTGTTCGGGGATTTCGGCCTGCATGGGCTTTGTACTCCCGCACGGAAAAGCTCCCGAAGCCGCGAATTTCGATGCGATCGCCTTGCACGAGCGCCTTCGAAAATCCGCCGAAGACAATGTCCACAATGTCCTGAGCCTTCGCATCGGAGAGATCGTGCATCTTCGCCAGTGTGCGTACCAGATCTGATTTCTTCATGGTCTCCCTCCGGATGAACGTATGATCCTGAAAAAGGAATCGGCGATTCCCCGGGACCTCGATTTCTTCATAGGGGTATTTGTCTTTGCGACGTGCCTGCTGCCGTGCTGTATTTGCGTGCGAAGACGCTATCCTGCGCGAGGTCCATCGTCAAGAGGATTGCTTTGATGTGCAAACAGAATTACACGTTTTATGTTAACTAGGCCACACGTCCAGTACCGGAACGAGGAACGGGTTTCCCCTCCTTGCGGGTTTGCTTCCGGGCGTCGCCGGGAAGCGACCCCAAATAAGAAAGCGACCGCACTCGGTCGCCTTCTCACCTCTTCAAGGGTTCGTCATTGAAGCTTTCCGGAGCAAGCTCCGGAGAGTCTTCGATCCCCAAGGAAGGGATCTTGAACATCATTCGCTCGCTTACCCCGTGGCAAGCCGCGGGGAATGCGCTCGCTGCCGGATTCAACAGCCTTGCGGCACGCCCATCCTCGATAGAATCTTCTCCATCAGGCACCAGCCGGTAAAAGAAGACTGCACGAGGTTGAGTCCGACGAAGGCAGTGAACAGCAGCCAGTAAGGGCTGTGGACATAGGCCAGCAGCAAGGAAATCAGAATGAAGCTGCCGGCAATCGCCCTGATGTATTGTTCCATTTTCATGCTTCCGACCCCCTTCCCAATTGCTCTGCACAAAGTAAATATCATCATTTCCGGACGCATTGTCAAAGGGCCGGCCGACGGCGCCGCCGCGCTTCGTGCTTGAAAAACGGTCCCGAAATGCAGGCCAACGCCGGTGAGCGTTTCCTCCGGCGGGGAGGCATCAGAGATTATTCCGGCCGCCTGTACAGGAAAACATGGCAGGAACCGGCAAGCCGGAAAAAGATCGCGCCGCCTCCCGGAGGGAGCGCTCACGTTGCATCCGCACAGAAGACAGAAACGCTCTCCGCAAGGTCATGGATTTCGAGAGAAGATTGTGATAGTGGTTTTCATCACTTGCAGGAAATTCCATCCATCGTGACGATGCGGGAGGCAGCGGGACCGGTTGCCGGGAAATCGGTTTCCTCGCTTGGAAGAGGGAAGTCCCTTCTTGCCTGAGGACCTTGGGGGCTGTGCAGACTGGGGAAGACATGCAATGAGGTTCAGTTCTGTGGTCGTCAGCTACTTCTTCCAAAAAGAAAGCACCCGTCGAAACATCCGACAGCTTCTCAAGTTCATCCTTGCTCTTGCCATCATGGTGATAGTCTTCAGTGTCCTCTTTCATTTCCTCATGGCGCTCGAGGGGAAGCACCATTCCTGGGTCACCGGTTTCTACTGGACGCTCACGGTGATGTCGACGCTTGGATTCGGGGACATCACCTTCCATTCGGATCTGGGACGTCTCTTTTCCATCGTGGTGCTGCTGTCGGGGATGATCTTCTTCCTGACCCTGCTGCCTTTCATGTTCATCAAGTTCTTCTACGCCCCGTGGGCTGAGGCGGAGTCGAGAAAGCGGGCGCCGCGGGAACTGCCCCCGGAGACGCAGGGCCACGTGATCATCACGAGCTACGACGCGGTTACCATGGCCCTGATCGAGAAACTGAAGGGCCATAGGATCGACTACGTCCTCGTCGTGAGCGATTTCAAGTATGCCCTGGAACTTTATGATACGGGCGTCCGGGTGGCTGTGGGGGAAATCGACGACCCCGCAACCTACCGGAGGCTGCGCGCCGACCGGGCGGCTCTGGTTGTCGCAACCGCCCGCGACGAAATCAACACGAATATCACCTTCACCGTCCGGGAACTGAGCGAACGCGTCCCCATCGTCACCACCGCCGATTCACCCTATTCCGAGGATATCCTGCTGATGGCGGGCAGCACGAAGGTGCTGCAACTCTACAACATTCTCGGACGCTCCCTGGCCGCATGGACGGTGGGGGGCGACTGCCGGGCCAACATCATCAGCCGCTTTGACGACCTCTGCATCGCGGAATTCCCCGCCATGTGGACGCCGCTCGTGGGGGAAACTCTGGCCGGGAGCAATCTTCGGGAAAAATTCGGCGTGACGGTCGTGGGACTCTGGGAGAGAGGCAAGTTCGCAATCCCGAATGCCGAAAGTGAAATTCAGCGCAACAACGTCCTTGTCCTCGCGGGTTCAGAGAAAAACCTGACGGCCTTTGAGGAGATTTACTCTTTTTACCACATCTGCAAACTTGCCACGGAACCGGTGCTGATCGTCGGGAGCGGACGGGTGGGAGACACCATTGCCGAGCGGTTCAAGGAACGGGGGAGCCCCTACCTGGTCATCGAGAAGAACCCGAAGAGGCTGCAGGACGAACAGCATTACGTCATCGGGGATGCCGCCGATATCCGCACGCTCCAGAAGGCCTGGATCGAAAAAGCCCCGGCCGCCCTGATCACCACCCATGACGACGCTACGAACATCTACCTGACGAAGTACCTCCGGAGCCTGCGGCCCGACATGCAGATCCTGAGCAGAGCGAACGTGGACCGAAACGTCTCCACCCTGCACCGCGCCGGCGCTGATTTCGTCATGTCCTATGCATCCCTGGGCGCAAATGCGATCTTCAACTTCCTGAAAAAGGAAGACACCTCGATGCTGGCCGAAGGGCTCAACGTTTTCCGCCTGAAGGCGCCGGAATCGCTGGTCGGAAAAAACCTGGCCCAATCCGGGATCCGGGAGACGACGGACTGTTCGGTCGTAGCCATCCGGGACGGCGGAGCCATGTTGATCAGCCCCGATCCGCAGATGCCGATAAAGCCGAACACCGAATTGATCCTGATCGGCACCGAAGAAGGGGAACGAAAGTTTCTGCAGGCCTTTGCATCCCCCAAGAGTGGTTCTACAAGCTGGCACGGGGGCAGAAACAAGACGCCTTCCGCATCCGGTCCGTCCTGATCCGGATTCCCGGCATCCCGACGGCCTTCGCTCCATCCTCAGCCCCTGTCCTGCCTTCTGAGCCCGGCCGCTTGGCGTGAAAAATCCCCAAGATCAGACTTCTATCACCAGGCCGTCATAGGCGAGCTGAATCTCCAGGGGGGAGGACGCGTCGTAGATCTTCAGATATTCCCGGGTGTCCGCGAGAAACTGGTCCAGCGCATCGTCATCATAGGAATGCTCGCTGTGAAAGAGGCAGAGACGGCGGACTCCGGCGCGAACGGAAAGTTCAACCCCAAGAACGTTGCTGGAATGGCCCCAGTTCTCTTTTGCATCGATGGCATCGCGCAACTGATACTGCGCATCGAAAATCAGCAGATCAGCGTCTTTGAAAAATCCGATGAACGCATAGTCCTCGCTTTCCGCATCCGCCTTGTGCTCCGCATCGGAGGAGTAGATCACCTTTTTCCCGTTTCCGGAAAAACAGTAGCCGTATGAATCTCCGGGATGGTTTTGGCTGATGCCGGTCACCTTCATGCCGGCTACCTCGCAGGCCCGGCCCGGCTCAAGAACGTGGAAGGAGATATCCGCCTTCATGGCCTTCAGCGGGACCGGGAAGGACGGGGGGGACTGCTGATTGACAAAGGCCTTCTCCAGAGCGGGATGATATCCGTAAATGCGGACCTGGTGGCCGGGAACATAGGCGGGCGTGAAAAATGGAAATCCCTGGATGTGATCCCAATGCAGATGGGAAATAAACAGATGGAATACGGTCGAGGAAGGGGCCAGCGTCCCATAGGCCGTCTTCATGAAATAGTTGCCGAAATCTCTGAGCCCCGTTCCCGCGTCACACAGGACATACTCCGGCTGCCCCCCCTGGATCTCGACGCACGCGGTATTGCCCCCGTAACTCTGCCGGACTGCGAAGGGAAGCTTCCCGATGAAAGCCCGGATCGCCGCATCGTCATCGAGGTTCTGCGATCTTGATGCCTTGAGGGCCCGGAATATTTTCTTTTCGATCAGATCGCCCGCGGTTGCCGTGGGAAGAGAACCCCGCGTTCCCCAGAAACGGATTTTCATCGATGCCCCTGCTGTGAATGAGAAGGTCGTCGCTCAGTGCCGGCTGCCCGCGTGCGAACCGCTATATTCATCTGACAAGACCCTGCTCAATAGGGTTTCGCCGCAAATTCCTGACAAGACATCGCTTCTCTGGGAGAGCAGTATAAGAAGAACGGACCGGCATGTCAATGAAATCGAGGCAGTGTGTCAAGCCAAAGTAGAAATGTCCTATTGGCGCCCCGGGGCGGGCCCCCTCGTCTCGGGCTGGTTTTGCCTCGCGATCCAACCGCCGAAGCCGGAAAAATGAACTCGGCGTTATTGACAGGATGTCGATCACTCCTAAATTAAATTATCATGACATCAGCAACAGAGGAGGGTTCCGTGGAATTGAGCAGATTCGCCGTGCCGGCCGAGAAACTGCGTTGGCAGTGCGACGCAGGACAGTTTCAGTTCGAATGCACCAAAGATCTGCCGGTCCTGGATGAGTTCGTCGGCCAGGATCGGGCGATCCGGGCCATCGAGTTCGGCCTCAACATGCACAACGCCGGGTACAACATCTTCGTGGCCGGTCTGTCCGGCACAGGCAAGACGTCGATCGTCAAGGAATATATCGAACGGCTGCTCGCCAAGCAGGCGTCAGTTCAGCCCGCTCCTTCACTCGAAGACTGGTGCTATCTGCATAATTTCAAGGAGCCGGACCGTCCCCAGATTGTCAATCTTCCCCAGGGGATGGGCAAAAGATTCCGTGACAGGATCGCGGGCGTGCTGTCCCAGCTTCGCGAGAATCTCGGCAGGGCCTTTTCCAGCGAGGATTACCAGGCTCGGAAGAAGAAACTCTTCGAAGAAGGTCACGACCGACAGCAGCAGCTTTTCAAGGACACGGCTGAAGAGGTGAGGCGCCAGGGATTCTCCCTCCAGATCACCCCCATGGGTCCCGTCGTGATTGCTCTTGCCAACGACCATCCGATGCAGGAGAGCGAGTATCTCGCGCTCCAGGAGTCTGAACGGAAGAAACTCGACGCAAAGCAGGCGGAACTGATGAAGCTCGTTCAGGCCAACTTCGAGAAGGCCGGCGCCGTGCAGCGCGAAACTGCCGAACGTCTTCAGGACCTGGACAAAAACATTGCCGAATTTGCCGTTTCGACGATTTTTGCGCCGCTCTTGGACGAATACAAGTCCCCGGAGAAACTGCTCCACTATCTGGAGGATCTGAAGGCGTACACGCTGGGAAATCTCGAATTGTTCAAAAGCGCCGATGAGCCGGTCAATCCCCTCCTGGGCGTTCCCATGAGCCAGGCGCTGGGTGGAAGAAACCCGTTCCTGCCCTTTCAGATCAATGTCTTCGTGGACAACAGCGACCGGAAGGGGCCGCCGGTCGCCACGGAACCGAACCCCAATTTCGGCAACATCTTCGGCAAGATCGAACGGCGCTTCCTCCTGGGCGGCTACCTGAGCGATCACACGATGCTCAAGCCCGGCGCCCTGAGTCTCGCCAACGGCGGCTTTTTGCTGCTGAACGCCCGCGACGTCCTCATGAATCCGGGGGTGTGGATGGCCCTGAAGCGGGCGATCAGGAACAAAGAGGTGCGGGTCGAAGATCCTTTCGAACAATTCGGCCTCTTCGCCCCCCAGGGAATGAGGGCGGAGCCGATGCCGATCGACGTCAAGGTGGTCCTGATCGGCGACGCCACCCTGTATCAACTGCTTTCCGCCTATGACGAAGACTTCTGGGAAATCTTCAAGGTCAAGGCCGATTTCAATTTCGAGATTGACCGCACGGAAAAGAGCATGATGGACTATGCGGCCGTCATCCGCTGCTTCTGCGAGGACTGCAACACCCGTCACCTGGAACCCAGCGGCGTCGCCAAGGTCATCGAGTATGCGGCGCGGACCGTCGGGGACCAACAGAAGCTCTCCACCCGGTTCGCCCAGCTCAAGGAGTGGATCCAGGAGGCCGACTACTGGGCGTCACAGGATGGAGCCGACAGGATCGCGGCGAAACACGTCTCGAAGGCCATCGAAGAAAAGATATTCCGCCACAACATGATCGATGAACGTCTGCGCGAGATGATCGCAAAGGACCTCATCATGATCGATGTCGAGGGTGAAAGGATCGGTCAGATCAACGGACTGTCCGTCTACTCCGTAGGGGATGCCATGTTCGGCAGACCGTCGCGGATCACCGCGAGCACCTTTCTGGGACGCAGCGGCGTCGTGAACATCGAACGCGAGGTGGAGCTCAGCGGCCCCACCCATAGCAAGGGCGTCATGATCCTGAGCGGCTATCTCGGGGCCAAGTATGCCCAGGAAGAGCCCCTGTCCCTCTCCGCGACCCTCTGTTTCGAGCAGTCCTACCAGGAGATCGACGGCGACAGCGCTTCGTCCGCCGAATTGTATGCCATTCTGTCCAGCCTGTCGGGGATTCCGATCCGGCAGTCTATTGCGGTGACCGGGTCGGTGAACCAGTGGGGTGAAATCCAGCCGATCGGCGGCGTCAACCAGAAGATCGAGGGTTTTTTTCAGGTCTGCCGGGCGAAGGGACTGACAGGCGAGCAGGGAGTCCTGATCCCGCAGAGGAACGTCGGGAACCTCATGCTCCGGGAGGAAGTGGTCGAAGCGGTCCGCGAAGGCCGCTTCCACATCTACGCCGCCCGGACGATCGATGACGGGATCGAGATCCTGATGGGCGCCGCCGCGGGCGAGCGGCAGCCGGACGGGACTTACCCGGAAGGCGCCGTCCATGAGCGGGTCAGCCGGCGCCTGAAAGTGATGGCCGAAAAGCTTCTGAGACAGCCGCCGAAGGGGGAATGAAGGAGCCTGCCCCTTCTTGTTTGCCGGCGCAACAGGTTTTGCGGCGCAACCGGCACGCGGCGGGGTTTCATTTGATTTTTCGCTCTGGCTGAGCTACTTTTTTTAAAAGTCGGATCGTTTCCATCTCAAACAACCTCCTGGGCCGTTGTGAGGGACCTGGAAATGAAGTGGAAAGACCTTGTTGCCCTCCCGCCGAAAAAAATCTTCTCCGCCGGCGCAATTCTCGGCGCCGTCGCCGTGGCCGCCATGGTCGGCGGATACCACGCCTCGGCCAGCCCTCTCGTCTGCGGGACGTGCCACAGCATGGATCACGTTTATGCAAGCTGGCACACCTCCACGCACAAGCAGTTTGCCTGCACGGAGTGCCATCTTCCGGATACCCACCTTGCCGGCAAGCTTTTTTACAAGACCAAGGCCGGCCTCAACGACCTCTACCATGAAACACTGAAGACCTATCCTGCCGCCATCTCCATATCGGCCGAGGGGAGGCAGATCGCCAACGGCAACTGCCTGCGGTGCCATTTCTCGACGGTGCAGAATACGCCCATGGGGGCGGGGGGAGCCGACTGCCTCAAGTGCCATCGTTTCAGCGTCCACCAGCGAGGCCTTGAAAAGGGGGGAGGGATCATCCTTGTACGGAAATAAGAAGATCTGGATGACGGTTGCGGGAATCGCCGTGGTGGTGATCTCCATCATCGGGTTTCAGGTGCTTCTGCGGTCGCCCAATGCGACGATGAAGATCGCCGAGATTCCGGAGGGCGAATATGACCCGGCTGTATGGGGGAAGCATTATCCGCTGGAGTACAAGAGCTACCTCCAGATGAGGGAAATGACCGCATCGCCGACCGGTCACGGGGGCAGCGAGAAGGTCCAGAAGTCGATCCGGGAGCCCGAGATCCTCATCAACTTCAAAGGCATGCCCTTCAGCATCGACTATACGGAGGACCGCGGGCATGTGTACGCCCTCGAGGATCTCAGGAATACGAAGCGCATCAACGAGACCACGGCCGGCGCCTGCATGACCTGCAAAACGGCGCAGTTGGCCGACATCTTCAAGGAGAAGGGATGGGCGTACGCAAAGACTCCCCTGCCGGAACTTCTTGCCGGGCTGAAGCACCCGATCGTCTGCGCCAATTGTCATGACCCGAAGACGATGAATCTGCGCGTCATCAATCCCGCCTTCATCGAGGCTATGGCGCAGCGCGGCATCGACGTGAAGAAGGCGTCGCGCGAAGACATGCGGACGTATGTCTGCGGGCAGTGCCACGTCGAGTACTACTTCGTTCCGGCGGACAAGAAGGTGGTCTTCCCCTGGGCCAAGGGCCTCCGCCCCGACCAGATCTACGAATACTATGCCGCGACGCCGAACGGTTTCGCGATGGACTGGAAGCACCCCGATTCCGAGGCCCGGATGCTCAAGGCCCAGCACCCCGAGTTCGAGGTGTGGAGCGGCGGCGTGCACGCGGGTTCCGGTGTTTCCTGCGCCGACTGCCACATGCCTTACATGAAGGTGGACGGGCAGAAGTACACTTCCCACTGGGTGACAAGCCCCATGAAACACGCCAAGGAAGGCTGCCTGACTTGTCACACCCAGAGCGAGCAGTGGCTCCTCGACCGGGTCAAGACGATCCAGGCGGGCGTATGGGAAATGCAGCGCACGGCGGGGCAGACGGTGGCAAGGGCGCACCAGGCGATCGGGAAGACGGCGAAGGCCGCCAAGGCCGACAAGGCCGAGATCGAGAAAGCCCGGGAACTTGTCAGGAAGGCCCAATGGTACTGGGACTTCGTCGCCGCGGAAAACAGCATGGGCTTCCACAACCCGGCGATGATCCTGACGACCCTGGGGCGCTCCGTCGATCTGGCTCACCAGGCCATCGCCTCGGCCGAGAAGGCCCTGGGCGGGAAGTAGTAACACGGCTATTCCCACACGCGGGCGGCGGGGGCAAAGTCCTCTGCCGCCCGCGCTTTACTTGCTCAAACCTCTCCCCGAAACGGATTTGCGGGAAGCCGCACCGAAAGGCAATTGAACCGTCAAATTCCCGGTCACACGCCCCGGTAGAAACCGCTGTCGGCCATCGAGACCACGATCGGCGCAAGGCCCGCGGCCCGTACCGCCGCCTCGCCGGCCCTCGTGGTGATCATGCGGCCCCCGCGGCCGCAGACCTGCCCGCGGTACATGATCACCGCGCCGTTGGCCAGGCTCAGGAACGCCCGGCGCCGCGGGACGTCCAGCACCGTGATGTCGGCATCCGCGCCGACGGCGAGACGCCCCTTCCCCGTCAGTCCCAGAATCCTGGCCGGGTTCGTGCTGGTCTTCGTGACGAACTCTCCCAGGGTGAGGGCCTGCAGGTTCACCAGGCACAGTCCCATGTCCACGATGACGTTCCGCGGGATGCCGCCCCCGTCGGTGCTGATGCAGTCCACGACGAACTTCCCATCGGGCCGCTTGGCCGTCACCAGGCGCAGCCTCGGCTCGGGCGGATTCACCAGGAAGCTCACCGTCGTGTCGGTTCCGCGCCCGCGCCAGTAGTCCACGGCGGCCTTGCCCGTGCCCAGGACCACCTCGCCCCCCGCCTCGATGTTGATCTCGGCCCAGCCGGCCAGGATGGCCGCCTCGAAACCGGCCTCGGTGGGCGGGAACCCGCCGGCCTTCAGGCACTGCTGGGTCACCCGGCTCTCCGGGGCGCCGTTCGCGCATTTGGCGCTGGTGCCGTTCAGGGGCGAGAGGTAGTTTTCCGAGCGGAGGTTGGGGCGGGCCAGGAGGGCCGCGACGGCCTCTTCCGCCTCCTGCATGTGGGGGCGGACGGTTCCCCGGCAATAGCTGTTGATATGGGCGATGTGGAGGGCGTTTCCGGCCGCCAGTTCAGCCGCCTGGAGGAAGCCGTCGATGTTGGAGCCGTGGTCCGCTGTACCCGCGTGAAAGGCCACGTAGGCCCGGTGCGCGTTCGCGACCGCTATCGCCCGCGCCGTCGCCTCGGGGGTGAGGGGATAGTGGCCGCCCAGGAGCTTGAGGCCGATGGCCCCGCTGCCGAGCGCCTTGACGGTCAGGGCCTCCAGTTCGGCCTGGTCCGGATTGCTGTCCCGCACGGTGAGACCCGGCCGAACGGCCTCGATGCAGGCGATGTTCAGGCCGGTGCCGTGGTTCCGGAGGATGTCCATGACGCTGCCCACGGGTCCCGACATGTCCAGGGCGGTGGTGACGCCCACGCGCGCCATCATCTTGTGTGCGAACCGGCCCCCGAGCCACGCGGAGGCATGCATATGCAGATCGATGATGCCGGGAACGACGCAGCAGCCGCCGACGTCGAGGACCTCCTCCGCCCGCGTGGGATCGAGGTCGGCCGCAATCTCGGCGATCCGGCCTTCCGCCACGGCCACGTCCGCCACCCCGTCCAGACCGCTTGCGGGATCCACCACACGCCCGTTCTTGATGAGCACATCGCAGCGATTCGCCATTGCGCGCCTCCTTTTCCTCACGAAGGAATTCTTCTCTCCAAACAGGGCAAACAGGGGACAGAGCCCGTTGATCTGCAGCACAAGAAAGGCAGAAAGCTTTGCCAAGGACAGAACGATTTCATCACCTTCATCACCGGGAAAGGTGTTACGCCATGCGCAATATGTCAAGCGGAAATGTGTTTGCCGTGGGCAGACATGCGCCGGACATGCTCGGGATCAAGGGGCCGATGCGGATCATTTCAGAGCGAGGGCGAGACTCCGGGAGACAATGCCCGAGGCGGATCGAAAGGCATCCTTCAGTAGCCGTACTTCTCCAGCTCATCGGGATTCGCGAAATTGCCGTCCTGGAATTGGAGCGCATGCATGAATTCATGGCCGATGCACGCCGGGCAGACCACGATCTTTCCATTGATCCGCTTGCCCCTGATGCGAATCACCCCGTCGGGATAGGAATAGTTCGCAATGGCACCCCGGCGGAGCGCATCCGGATCGCCCGTCACGATCACCTTCACCGTGATTTCCTTTTCGTAATGAAGGGTGGGATCGGGCGTCAGGGCGTCGAATCCCCGCCACTGCGCGTCGAATCCTTCCATCCTCGCGACGGTCGAAGCGGGGACGCAGCCGCCGAGCAGGAAGACGGCGAACAGCGCGGCCATGCCCAGCCGCTTTGCGGCAGATCTACAACGCGCCTTTAATCCATGAGGCCTGGAAATGTTCCTGCTGTATCCGGCGGAAGAGGCGGAAGATGTGGGAGAATTCATGAAGACCTGCTTTTCTTGCCTTTTATTCTTGGTGTCAATGCCTCGCACAGGCTTTTCGGACGCCTGGTGCCACTTTTGCCGTTCAAAAGGGCGCCCTTTGTTCTCAACGCGCCGGAATGATCGATCGGACTCGCATAGAATAATTTCTTCCGTCGGGCCCTTCAATCGGGGAAGGGGCATTTTCCGGCTTCAAGGAACCCTAAAACAGCCAAGCCGTTTCCCCGGGAGCGCATGCTCCTCTCCGGGACGAGACTCCTCGGCCATTGCGCATCGGCGGTGGCGTTGCTTCTAAGACATTTTGAAGGGGAAATTTCGTCTTTCCCTGATGGCCGGATCCGGAGCGATACGAGAACCTAATGTAGTAGAACTTATTCATCCGGTAAGTAAACAACGTTGCCATTCCGGGCTTGACCCGGAATCCGGTGCAGCTCTTGGATGTTCGACGGTATTGACGGACCTTCCGCGATTGGCTTCGTGACGCTCCACGACACCCCGAGGTCGCCGGATTTGGGGGCCGGCAGAGGCGGAATCCATGGATGACGATCTGGCGCTGGTATTAAGCGGAGGAGGCGCGCATGCCGCCTATCAGGTGGGATTCCTGCGCTGCGTGGCCGGCCATTTTCCGGAGCTCCGCATCCCCGTCCTGACGGGTGTTTCCGCCGGCGCCATCAACGCCGCGTTCCTCGCCAACCATCAGGGCACGTTTGCCGAGTCCATTGACGCCCTCGCCTCCTTCTGGCAGGGCCTCAGCATCGGCCGCATTTTCAGGGCGGATACATGGAGTCTGGCCAAGAACCTCCTGCTGTGGGGCGTCCATCTGCTCTCCGGCGGCATCGCCCGGACCCCGTCCCCGAAGGGACTGGTCGATACGACGCCATTGCGGAAGCTGCTGGAAGAGGGATTCGCCGCGCCGGACGACGCGATGACCGGCATCCGCGAGAACATCCGGCGGCAAAGGCTTCGGGCTATCGCCATCACAACGACAAATTATGCGACCGGCCAGACCGTGACGTGGGTCCAGGGAAAGAACATAGAAGTCTGGGAACGGCCGGACCGGCACAGCGTGATGACGGAAATCACGGTGGACCAGATCATGGCTTCCACGGCCCTGCCCATCCTGTTTCCGGCCGTGAAGATCGGGAATTCCTGGCACGGCGACGGCGGCATCGGCCAGTATGCGCCGCTCTCGCCGGCTCTGCATCTTGGGGCAAGGCGGATTCTGGCCGTTTCAACCCGCTACCGGCCGTCGCCCGAAGAAATCAGAAGCGCCGCCCGCAGCGAAGAATATCCATCCGCCGCCAAGCTGATGGACGTCCTCATGAACTCCATATTTGTGGAGCATCTGGACCAGGATGTGCTTGGGCTGGAGCGGGTCAACCGGCTTCTGAAACGCGAATCGATGCCGGAGGATCCCAAGCTGCGACTCGTCCGGGCGTTCACTCTGCGCCCCTCCCTCAATTTGAGCAAGTTGGCAGGCAAGTACGAACCCGATCTGCCCCGACCGTTCCGTTTCCTCACCCGCCGGTTCGGCACGCGCGAAACGAGGAGTTTCGACTGGCTCAGCATGGTGATGTTCGATTCACGGTACATCAGGACCCTGATGGAGATCGGAGAATCCGACGCCGAAAGGCGGATCGGCGAGATCTCGGCATTGCTGTCGTGATCCGCCGCCGCTGTCACACCAGCCTCCTCATCGACCAGAAAGAAAACATCAAGTAGATTCAGAGCCGGCAGGGGCATGCAAGCTCCACCATGACGCTGAATGTTCATTCTCAGCGGATGGAAAAAGACAAGTCTGAAGCTGCGGAGAGGTTGGAGAAGAGGATCTTCCTGTAAAAAGTGGTCACAATTTGGTCGCAAATAAAAAAAGGGGCCAACCGCAAAACGGCTGACCCCTTATATTTGAAATAGTGGTGCTTGCAGTCTGCTGCGAACCAGTCTCAAGAAAATCTCGTGGAAAACGAGAAATAAACGAAAAAGACTGCAGAACTCGAAATTCAGGCCCAAGGGGCAAGATGTCTAATTATACCCAGTATGCGATAAAATTAATCCATCCGATTAAAGTCTTCCTCAAATTGGTCTTTTCAAACAGTGAAGAAGAAATCACTTGACAGGTAATTATTGACAATATAGTAGTACAATCATGTTTACATCAGCGCGTAGTCGTGTGGCGGACGCCGGCAATCACGTAAATGAAAAGCTCAAGAGGGATTACGAATGCCTCGATCGAAGGAAGTCTACAAGATAATCAGAGATGAAATCGTCAAGGGCGTTCTAAGCCCCGGGGAACGTCTGATAGAAAATGACTTAGTCAACAGGCTTGGCTTAAGTCGAGGGCCAATACGAGAGGCCTTCAGATATCTTGAAAAAGACGGTTACGTCCAAATCACGCCTAACAAAGGTGCAGTAGTTACGAAAGTTGATGCCCAGGAAGTTAGAGACTACTATGCCATACTCGCTGTCGTTGAAACCAAAGCCGTTCAGTGGTCCTATCCGAATTTCAAGGAGACCGATTTTCAAGAACTGGTAAAGATTAATGAATCCCTCAAGTATTGGACGAAAAACGCAACCAAAGTCGATGTCATCAAATGGCATGAGATCAATCTGACCTTTCACAATTTTTTCGGTGTTAAGTGCGGGAACGCCAAATTGCAGCAGATGATAACCGACCTGAGAAAACGACTTTTCCGTCTGAGATACTGGTCTGTTCTTACAGAAACATATGATGCTTATACGAGAGAACATGACGATATCATCGCTCACCTCCTTAAGGGGGATTCCTTGCATGCGCAGCAGGCCATGGAAAAACACATCATCAAGGTTTGTGAGAATCATCTCAGTGCCCTGCCGACACTGGATATTGATGATGAACAGCGTTTTGCAGCTTTCGCTTGATTGCCCCGTGGCAGATTCATTTAGAGAGTGAACATCGCTCGATAAAAGCAAATATTCAGGACGCACAAACATGGCTCTTCTGGTCTAGCGAGTTGGAGGGAGTTCGCAATGAAAGTGATAGACGTGACGAATGCAGTTCCCGCATTGCCCGATCTGTTTGTTTTTGACGAGAAAAAGGCCAATCTCATTGGCTCGAAATGCTCCTCGTGCCAGACGTACTTTTTCCCTTTTTATCATGAGCAGCATAGGCCGGGTTGCGAGAGGAAGGGGATAGAAAAAATCCTGTTTGATACGGTGGGAGTGCTCAAGAGCTATGCCATTCAGCACTATCAAGCCCCATTGCCGTTCAAAACAGAAAAGAGCATCGCACCCTATACCATCGGAATGGTGGAATTTAACGGTGAAATACAAATCGCGGGCATTGTCGTCGGTTGCGCGGAGAACAGCTTACGCGTCGGAATGAAGATGAACACGACTGTCTTTGAACTTTACAAGAATGAAGATGGCAGGCCCGTGCTGACGTGGGCATTTGAACCTTTGGAGGAGGGTAAATGAGAAAGGTATCGATCATCGGAGTCGGCTTGCATCCATGGGGAAAGTTCAAGGATAAATCGTTTGTTGAATTGGGCGTGAAGGCAGCCGATCAGGCACTCAGAGATGCCAATATCCCCTGGAAAAAAATCGAAACACTATACTCCGGGATCTATATCTGGGGGGGCAATGCCGGCCACTTGTCTGGACAGTACCTCGCGAGTGTTCTTGGAGAGACAGGCATCCCCATTACAAACGTCTACAATGCCTGCGCAACCGGTGCGGCGGCGCTGCGCATGGCTTATCTCAGCATAGCATCCGGCCAGTACGACCTGGCCATGGCCGTCGGCGCCGATATTTCCCCGGAAGGATTTCTCACGGCGAAATCAGACAACCCTCGTCAGGATAGAGACGTCTTGCGATGGAAAATGGTTGGTATGCCCAATACAGTTTTCTGGGCGCTGGAATGCCGCAAGAGAATGGAGAAATACGGGACAACGGCGGAAGACTTGGCTAAAGTGAAGGCATTGCTGAGCCAGTACGGCTCAAAGAATGAAAGTGCACGGTTCAAAAAAGTATACACGATGGAGGAAGTGCTGAATTCAAAAATGGTGAGTGACCCGCTGAGGCTGTTCGAAATCTGTGCGACGAGTGATGGTGCGGCTGCGATTATCCTCTGTGCCGAAGACAAGGCCGCCCAATATGCAAGCCGGCCTGTTCAGATTGCTGCCTCGACGATGGGCAGTGCGATCTATGGAGACCCGACATTACGAATTTCGGCGATATCGGCCCCGTCACGCGCAGAAGCCCCTTTGCTCAGCGAAAGCTATTCGGCATCGCGGCAGGCGTATGACCTTTCGGGGATCGGGCCGGCGGATGTTGACTTGGTGGAACTCCCAGACAACAGTTCATGGCATTATCTGCAGTATTTAGAAACTTGCGGCTTCTGCAAAGAGGGAGAAGCGGAAAAACTGTTGAGAGAAAACGAAACCACGATTGAAGGGAAAATACCCGTATGTCCGAGCGGCGGCTTTTCATCTTTTGGTGAGGCGATTGGAGCGCAAGCGATATGGCAGGTCGTTGAGGTCGTGATGCAGCTGCGCGGAATGTGTGGCGAAAGACAGGTGAAAAACGCAAAAGTCGGAATGGCCCAGACCTACGGTCTCATGGGCAACAGCGGTACAACAATATTGAAGGTCTGATAAACGCTGCGAAATGGAACGGACTGCCGGAATTCCCGCAGTTGCCAGAATGGCGACCTGTTAAGAAGCCGTTAGAATTTTCATCAACCACCGTTCGCTTATCGGGCAGAAAGGAGGGATGGGATCTATCAGATAATAAAAATCACCCTGTGGAAGCAGAGGCATGAGTCATTTCAGTAGGCAACGTCGGCGGCTGAATTTGCGCAGGGCGCCGTCGCCTGGCATGAAATGCGTCCACAAGATAAAAAAGCTGGGAATTAAGGGGGGGTATGAAAATGAAGATCAGCATCGCGAAAAAAGCCGGATTGGGGTTTCTCTTCCTGTCAGTTTGTCTCTGCGTTTTTCTGGTCAACACATCTTCGGTCGGGGCTGCGGGTCAGACTGTCTTGAAGGCCGCATATTATCAGCCCGTAGGACACCCTCTGTTTGAGTTAGGCAAAGAGTCTCTTTCGAATGTCGAGAAATTGACGAGCGGTCGCGTAAAAGTCGAGTTGTATCCGAGTTCGACACTGGTACCCACAGTCGAAATGGCGTCCGGCGTCGATGAAGGAACGGCATTCTGCGCACTCTGGTACATGCCTTACATGTCCAAGACGATCCCCCTGTTTAACATTGAAACGTTGGCAATATGGTCGTCCGGACAGTTACAGACGGTCCTTGATGCATACGAAAAAGAAGGCCTCAATGACCTCTATACGGAGGCCTTGCATCGACAGGGTCTGAAGAACACAAAGATTGCCGGCGTGGGTGAGTGCCTCTGGAGGGTTCTTGGGACGAAAAAAGTTGTTCGCGTTCCGGCAGACATTAAAGGCGTCAAGATCAGAAGCGTAGGTTCCGAAGCAGACATGCTTAAATCTATGGGCGGCAGCCCAATCAATGTTACCAACGATCAAACCTACGAAGCCCTGTCTCGAGGAATAGCAGATGGTGCAACAAATTCGTTTATGATGTTCGTAGAACGCGGTTTCCTTGAATACCTCAAATATTTTGTCCATTTGAATTTGAGCCCGGTTCTGATGCACATCATATACAACACCAAGGAACTTCAAAAACTGGATCCCCGCGACAGGCCCATTGTGGAAAAGGCGATGAAGGACGTCGCGACACACACGCGAGAAGGTCTCAATAGAATAAACGTAAAGCATATCAGTGCGGCACCTGCGAAGTTTGGGACTGTATTCTACGACCTGACGCCGGCGGACCGGCAGCTTTGGGTCAAAGGAGCGTCTTCTGTTAACGAGGCGTTTGTCAAGATGAAGGACAAAGATCCATTGGTTGCGAAAGCGCTGGATATTGTCTACAAATCGAACCCTCCCGTGAAGTAAAGCGTTCGCAGGGGGGGAGTGCGGTCCACTGCTCCCCCCCGCATTACTTTCTGCTGACTGTTCCTGCTGAAGAGGGAAAAGCCATGACGAAGATAGTGCGAGCAATCAATCGGTTTGTTGATTACATGGGAGGGGTGAGTTGCGGTCTGATTGTTTTGATTTCCGTACTGCTCCTGTATGAAGTCTTTATGAGGTATGTAATAAATAAACCTGCAGACTGGGTTCTTGATGTTACGCAACTGACTCAGGCAACACTCGCGTTCCTTTCTATCAGCTACGTTCTTAAAGTCGGCGGCCATACCAATATGAATCTGCTGACGGAATTCGTAGGCAGCAGAGGACGCCGATGGCTGTCTATTTTTTCGAATCTCGTTACGCTGTCGGCCAGCCTTTGGATGGCGTTCCTCTCCTGGAATCTCTTTACCAAAAGTTACAAAATCAAGGAAGCGGCATACGGCGTTGATATTCCGCTGTATCCATTTAAGATTTTTGTAACGCTCGGGTTCGCTTTAATGGGCATCCAATGTCTGGCGATGCTCATTGAAGATATACGGTCTTCTCCGGATAGATTTTCAAGCAAACACACAGAACATTAGTGACGGACTGGAGTTACGGGAGTGTCTATGGATGCCCAGATATAGACGAGGGAAACCATAAAGGAGAGGGCCATGGTTGAACCGACAACGGCAATAATCATCTGCTTGATCATGCTGGGAGTCTTTCTGATCACCGGTATTCCGATTTCCATCAGCCTGCTACTGGCGGGTCTTTTGGGAACATTATTTTTCGAGGGTCCGCAGGCGCTTGCAAATACAGCCGGTAAGATCGCCTTTAACCAAGTCGTCGGATATTCCTTGCTCGCCATACCGATGTTTCTGCTAATGGGCAATTTACTAATGACACATAAGATGGGTGATGATCTTTACGATGGAATCTATAAGTGGTTTGGGTGGCTGCCCGGAGGCTTGGCCATCGCCAGTACGGTTGTATGCGCAGTATTTGGCTTTATGAGCGGATCAAATACTGCAGCGGCGGCCACCGTGGGAGGCGTCGCATTGCCGGCCATGGAAATAAAGAAATATGATCGTGCGCTCGCATTAGGAACTCTCGCCGTTGCCGGCACCCTTGCCGCTCTTATTCCTCCCAGCACCGTTATGATCATTTACGGCACTTCGGTGAGCGATGTCTCGATCGGAAAAGTATTCATCGGCGGTATTGTGCCGGGCCTCATTTTAACGGCTCTGATGAGTATATATATCCTGATCTATGCGCTCATCTATCCGAATAAGGCGCCGAAAGGTGAGAGAAGTACTTTCAGCGAAAAATTGACCGTACTCCCGAAGCTTATCCCCGTTGTTGTCCTGTTTATTTCGGTCATCGGTGGAATGTATATGGGAGTGTTCACGGCGATAGAAGCGAGTGCTGCAAGCGTGCTTGTGTCTCTTATCATTGTCATTGCCAATGGTCGTTTCAAATGGAGCCGGATTTGGGAAGCGTTGCGCAGAACGGTCAAGATTACCGGCATGATATACCTGATTATCATCGGTGCGACCGTTATGGGGCATCTTTTCTTTATTACGGGATTCCGGACGATGGTTGCAAATTTTCTCTTGCAGTTTGACATCCCGTCCTGGGGGATGATGATTGTGATACTGGCCATCCTTACAATTATGGGGACTTTCTTGGATGTCGTTGCGCTGATCATGATTTCTGTTCCGATATTTCTGCCGATCGCATTGAAGGTTGGCTACGATGGCGTCTGGTTCGGGGTCATGATGACGGTCGCTGCCGAAATGGCGCTCTGCACACCGCCGGTTGGCGTGAATCTATTCGTCATCCATGGAATTTCACCTCCTGGGACTTCCCTCCTGACGGTCGCCAAAGGGGCGGCTCCCTTTATCGGAGTGATATGGATTCTCTTGTTGTTGATGATCTTCTTCCCGGGGATTGCAACATGGCTGCCGAACACGATGATACAGTGATTGTCAAACGGTCCGATGGGGTATTTTTGAATGAGGTAAACAAAAAATTGGAGATGACGGCAAATGAACGACAAGAATAAGAAAGTGAGCGAGGAAATCTCTTATTATATTCGGCCATCAACCTTTCCCCTGGCAGTCAAGATGTTGGAGAATGCAGAACACTGTCAATTCAAGGCGAAAAGGCCTAAGCGTGATTTGGGGATCAATATGATGCTGTGTCAGGCGGTAGGAGTATCCCGGCGGCACGGGACGTCATTGCTTCTGACTATCGAGGACATCTGCTGCCCCAATGCCTTGTTCTTCCTTGGGTTCGTGGAGCCGATTGAGTCCTATTGGCAGGGAAAGATTGCCTTCACCCCGTACACTCAAACGGAAGAGGCACGGGCGCGAAGGTCGCGTTCCCTCGCTTTCTTTTCTCCTCATAAATACAAGGGATTGTTGATAGCCCCCCTCTTCAAGGCGGATTTCGAACCGGATGCCATCATGATCTATGGCCGGCCCGCGCAGATGATGCGCTTTGTGCAGGCGGCCACCTTCCGGACGGGTGATCCCCTGAAATACATTGCTCAGTCCGGCGGCAGCTGTGCCTTGGAGATCGTCAAGCCGATTCTGGAAAACGAACTGGCAATGGTCCTGCCTGGCAACGGTGAAAGAATATTCGGATTGATTCAGGATGATGAGATGGCCTTTACGATCCCGATGGGAAAAATCGGTGAGATCGTAACCGGCTTGAAGGAAAGTCATGCAGGGGGGCAGCGTTATCCCATCACGACCTTCGGCCATTTCACACCACCCATGCCTCCATCGTATGATGCACTGCTGAAGACTCTAAGAAAGGAAGAATAGGCCCATGGAGTTTACCCTCGGTTATCTTTTGAGAAGATCCGCCATCAAATTTCCTCAAAAGACTGCGATCGTCTCGGGAGCGTCCCGCATCACCTACGACGAACTGAATCGACGTGCGAACCGTTTGGCCAACGCATTACGGAAAGCCGGGGTCAGGAAAGGAGATAAGATTGCGAGCATTCTGTTCAACTCGTCGCAGCTGATTGAAGTATATTTTGCGGCGGCGAAACTGGGCGCCGTCAGTGTGCCCGTCAATTACAGGCTTGTGAGTACCGAAGTGAATTACATTCTTCATCAATCGGATTCATCGGTGCTTATCTACGATGTTGAGCTGGAGCCGATCGTTGCGGCGACAGACACGAACGGGCTGCTGTGCATTTCCATAGGCAAGACCGCTGCGACGAATTCCATTCCCTACGAAGACTTTCTCGCAAACTCTACAGACGAAGAAATTCAGCAAGAGGTAACGGAACGGGACCTGCGCTTCATTATGTACACGTCCGGAACAACCGGATTTCCCAAAGGGGCGATGTTTTCTCATGCCAACAACCTCTGGGCGGCCCTCTCGCTGATCATCAACAAGAAGTATGATTTCAATGAATGTGTCCTGTTTGTAAACCCGCTTTACCATATGAACTCCTACATTAATGTGATCGCCTGCATCTTCATGGGGAACAAGATGGTCGTCATGCGCAAATTCGAGCCTCTGCAAATGATGGCGCTCATGGAAAAGGAGGAGGTCACCATGTGTTCCATGGTCCCCACGATCTGTCAACGCCTTCTTCAACTCCCGCCCGAGAAGAAATTTCATCTCGAGAAATGGCGCTACTGTACCTCCACCGGCGCTCCCTGGCCTTTTGATATGAAGAAGGCCTTCATGGCAAAATTCCCGCACGTTGTCATGGCGGACGCTTATGGAGCGACGGAAGTGTTTTCCGGGACCCTCATTCAAGGCGAAGAAATATTGAAAAAACAGAACAGCGTCGGGAGGCAGTACTTGGACACGATCATCAAGATCGTCAATGAGCGAAAAGAAGAGTTGCCTGCGGGCCAGATAGGCGAAATCGCATTCTACGGACCTCATGTGACACTCGGTTATTATAAAAATCCTGAAGCCACAAAAGAATCCTTGATCGACGGTTGGTTCTTCCCGGGAGATCTTGGATACTTCGACGAGGACGGCTACCTTTTCCTGGTTGATCGAAAAAAGGACATGATCATCAGCGGCGGCGAGAACATCTATTCGCTGGAAATTGAGAACGTTCTGTTGAAGAACGAAAAAGTTCTTGAAGTGGCCGTTGTGGGGGTGCCGGACGATCAATGGGGGGAAGTCGTCAAAGTGTATATCGTGCTGCGCCCCAACGTGACCATGGATAAGGAAGAGGTCATAAAATTCTGCGGGCAGCGCCTGGCGAGCTACAAGAAGCCGCGGTTCGTCGAGTTTGTCGACAGTCTGCCAAAAAACTCCATGGGAAAGATCATGAAAGTGGACCTGCGGCGACCGACATCGGCCGAGTGAAAGCCGTCCCGGACATGGACGCCTGACGGAAACGCAAAGCGGGATCGATTTTAACGGGCATTAGCCTGGGGAGTTTCGTATGAACGGTTACGCCGGCAAATATCTCGTTGTTGATCTGACAAAATCACGCATTGAACAGGAAACCATCGACATCCGTGATCTGCAGGAGTTTATCGGCGGCATGGGCATGAATCTCAAGCTGATGCACCGGTACTCTAAACGGGGCGTCGGCGCCTTGGACCCTGAAAATACCGTGGTCGTCGGAACAGGTCCATTGGTTGGTGCGATGGTCCCGGCTGCCTCCAAAGTCTTTGTTACGACCAAGCAACCATTGAATCATTGCGTGGGATCCGCTGCCGGAGGAATGCACTTCGGATCCATGTTGAAGCGGGCCGGCTTTGATCATGTGGTCATCAAAGGAAAATCGGAGAAGCCGGTTGTGCTTCTCATTACGGACGAGACGGTACAATTGAAAAATGCGCAACATCTCTGGGGCCAGGACATCTCTGACACAACGGATGCATTATTGAAGGATTTGCGCGGTAATGACGGAAGTGTCATGGCCATAGGGCCGGCCGGGGAAAAAGGCGTCTCATTTTCGATGATGCTGGTCGATAACGTTGCATCCCTCGGTAAGGGAGGCCTTGCGTCCGTACTGGGTTCCAAGAACTTGAAGGGCATCGTAGCCAGTGGCACTCAGGAAGTCCGCGTCGCCGATGGCAGAAGACTGATGGAGACCATCGCTCCCATCTTCTCGGCCATGCGAAACTCGCCCAAGCGGGAAATCATCATGAAATACGGGTCAATGGCCGGATGGCAGCATTGGTCGGAGGTTGCGGGGATTCCCTATAGGGACTGGACGGAAGTCTTTCCCCGTGACCCACTGAGAGAACTTTTTGGACCGGATGCCTATTTGAAGAAGGTTGACACGAAGAGGATTGCCTGCCCGACTTGTCCTCTTCCCTGTAAGGAACGTTTTGCATACGAAGGAGAAAAGGGGAAGACAAACACATTCGCTTCGAGTTTTATCGGGCGAGTCACCGCTTTCGGTGCGCGAGGCGGCGCCCAATCCATCCGGGAAGTGCTTGTTTGCCACGATCTCTGCAACCGTCTTGGTCTGGACACCTATAGCACAGGTGCCGCGGTCGATTACGCGATAAAACTCTATGAAGACGGCGCGTTAAAAGATAGTGATGCGGGTTTTTCCTTAAAAAGAGACTTTGCGACGACGGAACGCCTGATCAAACTGATTGCCAAGAGGGAGGGCATCGGCGCGCTGCTTGCTGATGGGTTTTCGACAATGGGCAAGAATTTCGGGCGGGAGTTTGAAGCGCAGATCAAGGGAACGGATTTCATATTTGATGCCCGTTGTTACAGGATGGGGACCTACGAATTTGAGGAGATCGTTAATCCGCGGGGAGGGCATCAACATGCAGGCGGTTCTCCCACTTATGGAGCGAGAGACTTCCCGGTCGAGGCCTTGAAGGAGTTCAGCAGAGTTATCGGTGTCCCCGCTTCGACCATCGACAAGATCTTTGCGGACAAGGACGGCTTTAATGTTGCGCGTCTGACGAAGCACTGCGAGGAATGGTATTCAGCCTTCAGCCTGTTGGGCATCTGTTCCAGAAAGAGCATCAAGGCTTATTACACCATGGAATCGCTGGCGGAAATCCTGTCTTGCGTGACGGGCTTTGCCATTGACGGTCGAGGCCTGAAACAGGCAGCGGAGAGGGCTTGGAATCTATTAAAACTGCTGAACGTAGGAGAAGGGTTTACGCGCAAGAACGACTGGGCTCCGCGCAATTGGTTTGCCCCCCTCAGAGACGGAGAGAACGAGCTGGTCATGAAGGATTATTATGGAAAGGCCGCAATCGGAGAGCGGGAGTTGAACCGGCTCCTAGACGATTATTATGACGAACATGGTTGGTGTTCCCAGCACGGCATCCCTACCCGCAAAAAGATCGCCGAGTTGGGATTGCATTCGGAGTGGGAAGATTTGAAAAGGGAAGGCTTTCTCCCAGAGGGCTCGTGCCATCTCGATTCATGACAGGCAGGACTCCGGCGTGGATGAAGGAGACGAAGAACGATGAAGAAGAAAATTCTCATTCAGCGGATAGCGGCGAGTAACCCGGAGGCGCAGACGACCAAGACCTATGAAGCACTGCTTCGAAAAAACTGCGAATTGGTCAAGGACGGCGACACAGAAATAACCATACGTCTCCTCCGAAGAGGCCTGAATCGTTTGCAGGAATTCGCTTACTCCCATCTTCATTATCTCAATGATCGGGAGGTTTTCGAAGCGGTTCTTCAGGGTGAGAAAGATGGGTTTGACGCGGTGATCGTCTATTGCTTCTCAGATCCGGCCCTGGATGAGATGAGGCAGGCTCTCAGGATACCCATTATCGGTCTTGGCCAATCCTCGATGATGACCGCCAGCTTGATGGGGGCGAAATTCGGTCTTGTCGCGATGTCGCCGGCCTCTGTCGCGAGGAACGAACAACTGGCCAGGAGATATGGCTTCTTTGAGAAGATCATTTCTCCGATCCGTCCCCTCCCGCTTTCCCTCATCGAGCAGGAAAAGATGATAACGAACGCGAGCGCCGGTCTTGATGCTTTTCAGAGAATCGGGAGGGAATACATTCAAGAAGGTGCGGAAGTCTTGATTGCGGCGTGCGGGGCGCTGAATCTCGTCTTGAAATTCTGCCCAGGCTGCAGCGAGCTGCCGAATGGTATGTCGGAATTGGACGGGGTCCCTATTATTGATTCCGTGTCGAGCGCCGTGAAATACGCCGAAATGCTTGTTGAGTTTAAAAAGGCCGGGATTCCATGGATCAGCAGAAAAGGTTCTTATTCACAGCCCGCAGACGAGATAACGGCAGAAGCTTTTCGCAAGATGAAGTACGATTTCGGCGGCGTTATCTAGAATCATAGGACTGGACTGCGCAACAGCGAGAGGGAGGCGGCGATGCTTTTGGATGATAAAGTGGCGATCGTAACCGGGGCGGGACGCGGCATCGGTGAGGCTATTGCAGAGAGACTTGCCAGGGAGAATGCAAAACTTGTCGTCGTGGATATAGAAGAAGACAACGTCAGGAAGGTCTGCAATGAGATCATCAAAGACGGAGGGCAGGCTTTTCCCTTCAAGGCTGATGTGGCCGATGAGAAAGCCGTGGCTTCCCTTGTCGAGGCGGCGAAAAGTCACTATGGCCAGATTGACATCCTGGTCAACAATGCCGGGATCTCTCCCAAGAAAGAAGGAAGAAAGGCGTTCCTGATTGAAATCGATCTGAGCGAATGGACTGAAGTGCTCAGGGTGAATCTCACATCCGTGTTTCTCTGCTGCAAAGCCGTCCTGCCTTCCATGATGGAACGCAAGGTCGGCAAAATCGTGAATATATCGTCGTCTGCAGCGCTGGATGGCGGCTTCCTGGCTGCCTCCCACTATGCGGCCTCCAAAGGAGGTGTGAGCGCACTGACGCGAACACTGGCGAGACAAGCTTCAACGTATGCCATTCGCTTCAATCCCATCGCTCCCGGGAGGATTCAGACCCCCATGGCCCTGTTGACGTCGGCGGAAAGAAACAAAGAGGCCTTAAGTCGGATACCGCTGGGCCGCTTCGGAACTCCCGCAGACGTCGCCAGCGCAGTCACCTATTTATCTTCGGACATTTCCGAATACGTCACCGGGATCACATTGAATGTGAGTGGCGGATACGTCGTCAATTAAGCGTCGATTCCTGCATCCATGAAAAAGGGGG
>CAZDLM010000039.1:0-32014 GCA_964506465.1 uncultured Syntrophaceae bacterium | reverse complement strand
ACCATGTCGCCCAATGAGCCCATCACGATGAACAACATCATCCCCGGCGTCTACAATCTGCGCAAAAGCGATACGGTCGGCCGGATCGGGGGAGATGAGTTTCTGGCGGTTCTTCCGGAGATCGAAAATGCCGATACCGCGAAAGCCGTCGCCGGCAAGATGCTTTCCGCTTTCCGGAAGCCGTTCTCCGTCGCGTCACAGGAGCTGTCCGTTACCATGAGCATCGGCATCGCGCTGTATCCCGATCACGGCCGCGATTTCGAGACGCTGATTCAGCGCGCCGATGCGGCCATGTACCGAATCAAAGAAAAGACGCGGGACGGCTGCGAGATTTGCGCGTAGTCTCCCACCCCGCTGCGCCGGAACGGCCGGAAGGAAACGGGATCAGACCGTTCCCCCTGCGCAGCAGCCGGTCAGGAAACAAACAGCAACAGCCCCTTCAGATAACGTCCCTCCGGATGGCCCGGGTCCGTGGGATGATCGGGCGAGGGTCCCAGCGATCGGAGGATCCCGGCGGATCGTCCTGCGTCGCGGAGCGCCCCGAGAACGATCTTCCGAAACAGTTCTTCATCGACGGGATTCGAACAGGAGAAGGTCGCCAGAATTCCCCCTCGTTTCAGCCTTTTCAAGGCCTGGAGATGGACTTCCTTGTATCCCCTTGCGGCGGACGGAACGTCCCGGCTCGACTTGGCGAAGGCGGGCGGATCGAGGATGATCAGGTCGAAACTCTCTTTCGTTTCCCGCAAATAGTTGAAGACGTCCGCCTCCACGATCGGGTGCCGTTCGAGAGAGATTCCATTGGCCGCGAGGTTGCGGCCGGCGATGACGTTTGCCGCCGCCGAGACTTCCACGGAGACTACGCGCGCCGCGCCGGCGCAGGCGCAGGCGACAGAAAATCCGCCCGTGTACGAAAAGGCGTTCAGCACGGACATGCCGGCGCTGATCTGCGCGACGGTTCCGCGGTTGGTGCGCTGATCCAGGAAGAAACCGGTCTTCTGGCCGGAGGCGACATCGACGAGGTATTTCCTCCCCTCCTCGCGGATCGGAACCAGCGCCGGCAACCTTTCTCCCAGCAGCAGTCCAACCCGGTCGGACAGCCCCTCCCGCCGGCGGGAACGTCCTTCGCTCCGCTCATAGATCCGCCCCGGGCACAGCTCCGTGCGAAAGACTTCGACCAGTTCTTCGCGGCGGCGGTCCATGCCGGACGTCCCGATCGAGACCGCCAGGATGTCGTCGTAGAGATCGGCCACCAGGCCGGGCATGCCGTCCCCTTCCGCGTTGACCAGGCGGTATGCCGTCGTATCCGGCGGCACGACGCGCCTCCTCAAGGACATTGCATCCCGGAGCCTCCTCCGCCAGAAGTCGATATCGACGGTTTCGCGGGTATCCCAGGAAAGGCGTCGAAAGACGATGTCGGACGGCTGGTAAAATCCCAGAGCCAGGGGATCGCCGTCGCACGATGCGGCTACCACGACGTCCCCGGAGGCGGGATCCCCCTCCACGCGCGAAACGGCGCCCGAAAAAATCCAGGGATGTCCACGGCGCAGCGAAACGTCGCGCCCTTTCTTCAATTTCAGAACCGGGTAATCCGTCATGTCTACCCTCTTCCGACACCGTCGCCAACATATCGATTCAGCTCTTTAAAAGCAAGGCGGATCGTTGTATAAGGGGTCACCTGCGGCCTCCCGGCGGTCTTTGCTCACCGCCGCCGGAAGACTCCCCGGGGGGGTCGTGATCCGGACGATGAGTTTGGAAAGGAAGAGCCCATGTACGCAGTCATCATGGCGGGAGGAAGAGGCAGCCGTTTCTGGCCCAAGAGCCGGGAGAGGCTTCCCAAACACCTTCTGGACATCTTCGGCGGAAAGACCATCATCCAGGAAACCGTCACCCGGGTTCTTCCCCTGGTTCCACCCGACAAAATCCTGATCGTCACGGGCGAAAGCCATGCCGAAGCGCTGATCTCCCAGCTCCCGGAATTGCCGCGCGAAAGCATTCTCGTCGAGCCCGTCGGCAGAAATACGGCGCCCTGCATCGGCTGGGCCGCCGCCGAGATCGCCCGTCGGAATCCGGAAGAGGTGATGCTCGTACTGCCCTCCGATCAGCTCATCGTCGATACGGAGCGATTCCGCGTCGTTCTTGCCGCCGCAGCGGAAGCGGCGGCCCGCGGAGACTTCCTCGTCACCATCGGGATACCGCCCACGGGACCGGAAACCGGTTACGGATATCTGGAGTGCGGGGAAAAGGCCTTCGAATCCGGCGGTGAAGAGATCTTCCGCGTCGCCTCGATCCGGGAAAAGCCGGACCGCGCGACGGCCTGCGAATTCCTTGCCCGGGGCGGATTTCTCTGGAACAGCGGCATGTTCGTCTGGCGCGCTGACTCCATCCTGAAGGCCATCGGGCGCTGGATGCCGGAGCTCGGCGACGGCCTCCGGAGGATCGGAAAGTTCCAGGCCTCAGCGTCTTCCGGAGAGGAATTCCGCCGGATCTACGAACAGCTCCCCGCCGTCTCCATCGACTATGGGGTGATGGAGAAGGCCGACAACGCACTCGTCCTGCGCGGAGACTTCGGCTGGTCGGATATCGGCAGTTGGGATGCCCTCTGGGACATTTCGGAAAAGGACGCCTGTGGAAACGCCGCCTCCTGCCGCCTCATCGAGGTCGATTCCGCCAATGTGCTGGTCCACGGCGCGAAAAAGCTCGTCGCGCTCGTCGGCGTCCGGGACCTGATCGTTGTGGAAACGGAGGATGCCCTGCTCATCTGCAGGAGAGGCGCCTCTCAGGACGTGAAGAAGGCGGTGACGGAAATCGAGGGGAGGGGCTGGAAGGAACTTCTGTGAGATCCGCGCATCCCTTCACTTCAGGATTGCCGGCTTCCCCTGTACCGTCAGTTTTCCTTCCTTCAATGACGCGACGATGTCTTCCACCGTCGTTTCGCTGTCATCGAACGTGATCACCAGGGTGCTCGCCTTCGCGGCCTCCCAGCGGATCACACCCTTCGCGGATTGGAGGACCGCACGGACCCTCGCCGCGGTGCCTCAGGAACTGCAGCCGGGAACGACGATTTGAACCTTCTTTTCCGCCGCATCCGCGAAACTGAAGAAACCCGCCAGCATCGCAATGATCAGCGCGGCGACAACCATCAGCAGCTCTTTCCTGCGTCGCATCATTTTCGGTCTCCTTGAAAATCGGCAGAGACCTTATAAACCGGATTCGGCGGAAAATCCAGCCCGGGTCTTCCGGAGCATCCGCCTTGACTCCGCCGGGTCAATCCACTATAACGCAAAGAAATTGGGAATGAAGTGCTGAGGAAGAAGACAGACATGGGTTTGCAAACGACGGGGCGCGTCATCCTGGCCTCGGCCTCGCCTCGCCGCATCGAGCTGTTGCAGCAGTTGGGCCTGCGCTTTGAAATCGTCACGAGCGGCGTCGACGAAGACTTCCGCGGAGGCGAATCCCCCCGGGAACACGTCCTGCGGCTGGCCGGGGCGAAGGCGGGCGCCGTCTCGCGGCTCCAGCCCGATGCCTGGGTCCTGGGCGCCGACACCATCGTCGTCATCGACGGCGAGATTCTCGGGAAACCCGGCTCGCCTGCGGAGGCGGTCGCTATGATGCGGAAACTGAGCGGACGGGAGCATCGCGTCTTCACCGGTTTCAGCATGCGCTCGGCCGAACGCGGCGCGGCCGTCAGCGAGGCCGTGGAATCGTCCGTGATCTTCCGGAAGCTGGGCGACGACGAAGCGGCCTGGTACGCCGCAACGGAGGAACCTTACGACAAGGCGGGCGCCTATGCCGTTCAGGGATTGGGCGCCTTCTGCATCCGAGAAATCCGCGGATCCTACACAAATGTCATGGGACTTCCGCTGTGCGAAGTCGTGGATGTCATGAAGAAACTTCAGATCCTCTCTTTTTCCGGTTAGACGCATGAATTCGGCGGTCCTCCCCAACATCCTCCGGATACGCGAACGCATCGCCGAGGCCGCGCTGCGCAAAGGGCGGCGTCCGTCCGACGTACGGCTCATGGCCGTGACGAAGACCGTGGACGACGAGCGGATCGCGGAGGCGATCGCCGCCGGCGTGGACGTCATCGGCGAAAACTACGTTCAGGAGGGAAAGCGGAAGATCGAGAAGCTGGGAAAGACCGTGGAATGGCACATGATCGGCCGCCTCCAGACCAACAAAGCCAAGTACGCGGTCGCGCTCTTCGACCTGATCCATTCCGTCGACCGGATGGAACTGGCGCAGGAACTGAGCCGCAGGGCCGTGCTTGCCGGAACGGTCACACCCGTCCTGATCGAGATCAATACCGGCGGAGAGGATACGAAGAGCGGCATTCCCCCGGCCCGGGCGCTCGAACTGGTGCGGAACGCCGCGTCTCTGCAGAATCTCTCCGTGCGGGGTCTGATGACCATGCCGCCGTGGTTCGACAATCCCGAAGAGGCCCGCCCCTTTTTCCGTTCGCTCCGCGAACTCAGGGACCGGATCGAAGGAGAACGGATCCCCGGGGTCGGGATGCGCGAACTGTCGATGGGCATGACGCAGGATTTCGAAGTCGCCGTCGAAGAAGGCTCCACGATCGTGCGGATCGGCCGGGCGATCTTCGGTGAACGGCCGGTCCGGAGAGGATCCCCGTGAAACGATTCCAATGGCCCTTCCTGCTCGGGGCATCCCTTCTCGCCCTGTCGGCGCTGTTTTACTACGTCCACTGGCTGATCTTCCGCGACGCCCACCATATCTTCATCTACCTGATGGGGGACATCGCGTTCGTATTCATCGAGGTCCTGCTGGTAACGCTCATTCTGCATGAGCTGCTGAAACTGCGCGAGAAGCGCAGCCTCCTGGAAAAACTCAACATGGTGATCGGCTCCTTCTTCAGCGAGGTGGGACTTGACCTGCTGAAGAGCCTGGCAAGCTTTGACCGGCAGGCCGATCAGATCCGGAAGGATCTCCTCGTCAAGACATCCTGGACGGCAAAGGAATTTGCGGAAACGACCCGGAAACTCAAGCAGCATCGCGGGACCCTGGAGATCTGCGGCGCGGATCTCCGGGCGCTGAAGGATCTTCTCGTCAGGCGCAGGGAGTTTCTCCTCCGCCTCCTGGAAAATCCAAGTCTCCTGGAGCACGACGCCTTCACGAACGTTCTCATCGCCGTCTTTCACCTGACCGAGGAGGTCGCGGCGCGGACCGACCCGGCGCATTTGACGGAAGCCGACTGCCGGCATCTCGAAGGCGACATGCAGCGCGTCTACGTGCAGATGATCTCCGCCTGGCTCGATTACATGAAGCACCTTCACGATCATTTCCCCTATCTGTTCTCATTCGCCATGCGGACAAACCCGTTCGACCCGGATGCAACGCCGGAGGTGAAATAGCCGGCAATTTTCAGAGTTCACGAAGGAGAGACGCATGAATACCAAGGCATTCCGCAAGCTCAGTTACGGCCTCTACATCGTCAGTTCGCGCAGCGGCGAGCGGCTCAACGGCCAGATCGCCAACACCGTCTTCCAGGTATCGTCGGACCCCGCTACGATCGCCGTCAGCCTCAACAAGAGAAATCTCACCCACGATTATGTCCGCGAGAGCCGGGTCTTTTCGGTGTCGGTCCTTTCCAAGGAGGCGCCGATGGCCTTCATCGGCCGTTTCGGCTTCAAGGGGGGCCGGGACGTCAACAAGTTCGAAGGCATCGGCTACCGCATCGGCACGTCGGGCGCTCCGATCGTGACCGACTTTTCCGTGGCCTACGTCGAGGCGGAGGTCGTCGGCGAGACGGATTGCGGGACGCACACGGTCTTCATCGGAAAGGTCGTCGACTGCGGGGTATTGACCGAAGAGGAGCCGATGACGTACGCGTTCTATCACGAGGTCAAGGGAGGCAAGTCGCCGAAAAGCGCCCCGACGTATATCCAGGACGAGCCCAAGGCGTCGGCTCCTGCGAAGGCCAGACGATACGTCTGCTCCCTCTGCGGCTACGTGTACGATCCGGAAAAGGGAGACCCCGATTCGGGGATCGCGCCGGGCACCCCCTTCGAGAACATTCCCGACGGATGGGTGTGTCCCGTGTGCGGGGCGGAGAGGGACAAGTTCGAACCGGAGAAATAAGCGGCCGTTGACAAATGCCCGTCTGCTGCGTTTCCTTCGTCCCTCGCCGTTCAACGTACCTCCAGTACGCCTCACGGCTCAGGACTTCGGGGGCCTTGCATCCGGACATTTTTGAACAGCCTTGAGACGATACCGGGCGGCTGTTGACGAACGCCCCTCTGCAGGCCGTGGAATGGGCGTCAGTTTCGGGCCATTTTCTTTCTCCACACCCTACGCAGGCGGAGCGAGTTGCTGACGACGGAAACGGAACTCAGCGCCATGGCGGCCGCGGCGAACTCCGGATTGAGCAGAATCCCGAAAAACGGATACAGGACGCCGGCGGCGATGGGAATCCCGACGACGTTGTAGATGAACGCCCAGAACAGATTCTGACGGATCACTTTCATCGTCTCCGCCGACAGGAGGATGGCCTGCGGAACGGTCCGGAGGTCGTCCCGCATCAGCGTGATGTCGCTGGCCTCGATGGCGATGTCGGTGCCGGCGCCGATCGCGATGCCGATGTCCGCCGCCGCCAGCGCCGGCGCGTCGTTGATGCCGTCACCGACCATGGCGACCACCTCTCCGCCTTCCCGCAGGCGGTGGATTTCGTCCGCTTTGCCTCCGGGGAGCACCCCGGCCAGGACGCGGTCGATCCCCACGGCCGCGGCGACCGCCCTGCCCGTTCCCGGCGTATCCCCCGTAATCATGACGACCTGAAGCCCCATCTCCCGGAGGGTCGCCACGGCCCCGGCTGCAGATTCCCTCGGTGTATCGGCGACGCCGATCAGACCGAGGGCTTTGTTGTCCAGCGCTGCAAAGACGCAGGTCTTCCCCTCTCCGCTCAGGCGGTCGCAGGCCGCTCCGAGATCGCCGAGCGCCACTCCTTCCCTGGTGAGGAGCAGCCGGTTTCCCAGCAGGCAGGACCTGCCTCCGAGGGAGGCCCGCGCACCGAAGCCCGAAAGGGCCTCGAAACCTTCCGCAGCCTCCGGCGCAAGACCCGCCTCCACGGCCTTCGCCGCGATGGCGCGCGCCAGCGGATGTTCCGAGTAGTTTTCGATGCAGAGCGCCGTCTTCAGGAGTTCTTGTTCCGTGACGCCCGCGGCAGGGATGATGTCCGTAACCTGCGGCTCCCCCTTCGTCAGCGTTCCCGTCTTATCGAATACGACCGTTGTCAGTTTATAGGCGTTCTCCAGACTTTCGGCGTCGCGGATCAGGATCCCGTGATCGGCTCCGAGTCCTGTCCCGACCATGACGGCCGTCGGCGTCGCGAGACCGAGGGCACATGGACACGCGATGACGAGGACGGAGACGAAGTTCAGCAGCGCCCGGCTGAAGGACGGGTCCGGAACGAAGAAGTACCAGACGGCGAAGGTGACCGCCCCGATCGCAAAGACCGTCGGCACGAAAATGGAGGCAACGCGGTCGGCGATCCGCTGGATCGGCGCCTTCGATCCCTGGGCGTCCGAAACCATTCGCACGATCTGCGCGAGCGCCGTCTCCGACCCGACCCGCGTCGCGCGGAAACGGAGCGTCCCGTTCAGATTGATCGTCGCGGCGAAGACCTGTTCCCCCGCCTCCTTCGGCACGGGCATGCTCTCGCCGGTCAGCATGGATTCATCGACACTGGAGGCGCCGGAGACGACAGCGCCGTCGGTTGGAATGCGTTCGCCCGGGCGGACAATCACCAAGTCCTCCGTGAGAACCCCCTCGATCGGGAGTTCCGTCTCGACGCCGTCCCGCACGACGCGGGCCGTCTTCGGCGTCAGGTCCAGTAGTTTGCGGATCGCCAGCGACGTCCTCCCCTTCGCTTTGGCCTCCAGCAGCCGGCCGAGGATGATGAGCGTCACGATGAACGCGGCGCCGTCATAGTAGACGTGCGGCGCGATGCCGGCCTGAGAGAAGAAAGCGGGGAAGAATGTGGCGGCGGCAGAATAGACGTAGGCGGATAACGCCCCCACCGCCACCAGGGTGTTCATGTCCGTCGTACGCTGCCGCGCGGCCTTGAACGCCCCGATGATGAAGCGGTCGCCCACCCAGAAGACGACGGGGGCGGTCAGGACAAACATCGCGTAGAGGACAACCGGACGCGGCAGACCGTGCAGAAACGGAAACCAGTGCTGCATGGAGCCGAGAAAAACGATGACGGAGAGGACGGCCCCGGCGACCAGCCGCGTCCGCAGCGCGCGGACCTCGCGCTCCCTCTCGGCCGTGATCGGATCGGCCTTGTCGTCCTGCGGAACGCCGAGGAAGGTGTAACCCTGGTCTTCTATGGCCCTGCGCAGTTCCGCCAACCCGGCCCAGTCCGCATCATGGACGACGGTTGCTCTCGCCGTGGCGAGATTGACCATGGCATCCCTCACACCCGGAAGTTCCTTGAGCGCCGTCTCGACGCGCCGGACGCAGGCGGCGCAAGTCATGCCGCCGACCGTCACGGTTGTCCTGGACGTCTTTCCCTCAGCCGATTTCATATCCCGCCTTGACGATCTTCTGCCGCACCGTCTCCATGTCGACCGGCCGCTCCTCCTCGAAGGAGGCTTCCCCTTTTTCCAGGTCCACACGCACGTCCTTGACGCCCTCGATGCCGCTCAAGGCCTTCGTCACGGCCATGACGCAATGCTTGCAGGACATCCCCTTGATCTTGATCGTTCTCATGGTCTCCTCCTCTGCATATACGTTGCCTGAAAATCCCGGACGAGTCCGGGATTTTTTGAATTCTACCGCACATCGGACGGCCGGGCAATCGTCGGATTGCCTGAAATTCCCCCCCCCGAAAAAGACAAAATCACGGTTCCGGAACCCGCACCGTCCGGAAGAACATATTCTGTTGCAGTGCCATCCGGTTTCCTGCTATACAACTCCGCCGCCTGCGCCCCTTTCCGGCGGCAACCATCGCTTGAATTGTCAATATAAATATGGTTATATGAGCCGGCCACTCGGCCTTACAGTCGGCTTCGACAACGGAGGGCAGGATGATCATTCGCTGCTGGGGAGCGCGCGGATCAAGTCCGGTCTCGGGACGGGAATATCTCAAGTACGGCGGGGATACGACCTGCGTGGAACTCCGGACGAAGAACGACGAAGTCATCATCGTCGATGCGGGCTCCGGTCTGCGGCGGCTCGGCAACAGTCTTCTCCGGGAGGGAAAGCGCCGCTACACGATGATCTTCACGCATGCCCACTGGGACCACCTGATGGGATTTCCCTTCTTCAAGCCGATCTACTTCCCGAAGACGCACATGACGATCTACGGCTGCCCGTTCGCCCTGGCAACCATTCGGGACGTGATTTCCCGCGTCATGGCGCCGCCCAATTTTCCCGTTCACTTCGATGACATCCGCGCCGAACTGAAATTTCAAGACCACTGTGACGAGGGCTTCTCCATCCACGGCCTGAGCGTTGCGCCGATCAACCTGAGCCATCCGAATCAGGGCATCGGCTACAAGTTCCAGGAGGACGGGAAGAGTTTCGTATTCCTGACCGACAACGAGTTGACCTACCGGCACGAGGGCGGCCTCGATTACAAAGACTATCTGGAATTCTCGCGCGGCGCAGACCTCCTCATTCATGACGCCGAATACAACGAAACCGAATACAAGAAGACAAAGGGATGGGGGCATTCCGTATACAAGGATACGCTCCGTCTGGCCTTGGAAGGCAACGTCAAGCGGCTCGGATTGTTCCACCACAACCAGGACCGGTCGGACGATGAAATCGACGAGATCGTATCTCATTGTCGGAGCATCATCGCGCAGCAGGGAAGTCGAATGGAATGTTTTGCCGTGACGCAGAACATGGAAATTCGCCTGTAGTTTCGTCCGGCCCCCGCCTTCGGGGTTCCCTCTTGAAGCGTTCCGCCGTCAAGGAAAGCTCGTTCATGACTCTGCCGTACCTTCACGCCGTCCTGATGTCGATCGCCTTCCTTCTCTTTGCCTGCGGGTTCTCCATCGTCCGGACGGCGTCAGGAAAGCGCTGGCGGATTCGGGCCCATCGGGCGGCCGGCACGGCGGGTTTTCTGTTCGCCCTGATGGGTGTTGCGGCGGTCGCGCTGATGATCGAAAAGACATCCGGTGAGCATTTTTCAGTCCCCCACACCTGGGTCGGTTCGGCGACCGGCGCCGGCGCCATCCTCACGTTCGTTCTGGGACATGCCCTGATCAGGACGAGAAGAAACCATCAAAGGATCGGAACGGGACACCGTTGGGCCGGGCGCGCAACGCTGCTGCTGACGGTTTCGGCGCTGATATCCGGCGCCAGGCTGACGGGACTCCTGTGAACGGTACGGTGCAATACGCCATGCAAGACTCCGACAAAAACCGCGCCCAAGAGCTCACCCGCCTGATCGTATCCCACGAAGAATGGCTGATGCACCGTGTCCTCGACTACGCCAAGCGGTACGATTACGCCAAGTACACCCCCACGCTCGAGGAGGCCTGGCGGCTGTCCATTGCCGGCCTCTCCGGCGCTCTCCGCGAATTGCTCAGCCGGAAACCGGCGGTCCCCGAACTCGGGCCGGATGAGGATTACACGCTCGACGCCGTCGCATCGTTCGCCACCCGCGAGGCCCGCCTGCACCGCGCCCGCGGCGTCACGATCGAGATGTTTCTGGGCCTGATGAAATATTACCGGCAGAGTTACCTGGATCTGGTGAAAACGGCCGGCTATCCCGCCGACGGCGAACGCTACTCCCTGCTGTACATCGAACGTTTCTTCGACCGTCTTGAACTCGGTTTTCTCCGGGAGTGGTTCAGCCTCTCCGACTTCGACGCGCTCGCGCAACTGCAGGAGGCCAACCGCGCCATCATGAACGAAAAGACCAAATACCTCACGATTTTCGAAAGCATCCACAATCCGGTGCTGTTTCTCAACGGGGGCGGAAAAATCGAAAACGCCAATCGTGCGGCGGTCGACACCCTCTTCGGCATCGAAAATCCCGGCTACACGGACTACGGAGGCCACCACACGCTCCAGGAGGCGCCCGCCTGGCTTGCCGTTGAATTGAACAATCTGATTGAAAGCCATGCCCTGGAGCAGAGCTTCGAGAAGACGCTCGACAGCCGGAAAGGGCGGCGCATCTATCAGATCCTTCTCAAGAAGATGCTCGACGTCAGCCAGAAGTTCGAGGGGACGATCGCTCTGCTCAACGACATCACGGACATCAAACGCGCGGAGGAAACGATCCTCCACATGGCCTACCACGACCACCTGACGGGATTGCCGAACCGTTATCTCTTCAACGACCGCCTCGGCGTGGCGCTGGCCCAGTCGAAGCGCTCGGGCAGGAAGGTCGCCATCACGATGCTCGATCTCGACAAGTTCAAGGAGATCAACGACACGTTCGGCCACACCTTCGGGGACCGCCTGCTGCAGGAAGTGGCCACCCTGATGACCGGACTGGTCCGCAAGAGCGATACGATCGCGAGGATGGGAGGGGACGAGTTCATGATGATCCTGTCGGAGGTCAACGCCCTGGCAGACCTCCACGTGCTGGGGGCAAAGATCATCTCGGCCTTCCAGCAGCCGTTCCGCCTGGAAAATCAGGATCTCATGGTGACGACCAGCGTCGGCATGGCCATCTACCCCCTCGACGGGACGGACGTGGACACGCTCGTGAAGAAGGCCGACATCGCCATGTACGAGGCCAAGAAGATGGGCCGCAATACCTACCGCCTCTACGGGGAAATCCCCGATGCCGGTTTGTCGCCGGACGATCCGGATTCCACCCGCCTCCCTTCGGAATCATGACCCGCCGCGGCAGCCGCCCGACATCCGCCCCGCGCGGCCGGATCGGAGATGCCGGCTTTCTGCCCGCGACGCGCGAGGAGATGGCCGCCCGGGGATGGGATCGTCTCGATGTGGTCCTCGTCACGGGAGACGCTTACATCGACAGCCCCTTCATCGGGGCGGCCGCCGTCGGACGCCTGCTGGAGAAGGCCGGCTGCCGCGTGGGCATTCTCGCCCAGCCCGACGTCCGCTCCGGCGTCGACATCGCGCGGCTCGGCGAGCCTGAGCTCTTCTGGGGCGTTTCCGGCGGGAGCGTCGATTCCATGGTCGCCAACTACACCGCCCTGGGGAAACCCCGCCGGACCGACGATTTCACTCCCGGCGGCCGGAACGACCGGCGCCCTGACCGCGCCGTCATCGCATACGCCAACCTGATCCGCTCGCGCTTCAAGCCGACAAAGCCGATCGTCCTGGGAGGCATTGAAGCCAGCCTGCGGCGGATCGCCCACTACGATTACTGGACGGACGCCGTCCGCCGCTCGGTCCTGGCCGACGCCAAGGCGGACCTGCTGATCTACGGGATGGGGGAAAAGGCCGTCCTGGAAATCGCCGACCGCCTCCGGAACGGGCGCGACTGCCGGGATGTCCGCGGTTTGTGTTATCTGGCTGCGGCGCCTCCCGACGGAACGGTCGCCCTCCCCTCCTTCGCCGAGGTCAAGACCGATCCCGACGCCTTCATCCGGATGTTCCGCCTGTTCTGCGAAAACCAGGACCCCGTGACGGCGCGCGGCCTGTGCCAGCGTCAAAACGGCCGCTGGCTCGTCCACAATCCGCCGCAGCCTCCCCTGTCGGAAGCCGAACTCGATGCGGCCTCCGAACTGCCGTTTTCAAGAGACGTCCACCCCCTCGATGCGGGCCGCGGCGAGGTCCGCGCTCAGGACACCATCCGCTTTTCGCTGGCCTCCCACCGCGGCTGCGCCGGAGAGTGCCGTTTCTGCGCCGTCGCGCTGCACCAGGGCCGCCGCGTCCTGTCCCGCTCGGAGGCTTCCATTCTCCGCGAAGCGGGCCGCTTGACCGCGTGCGCCGGTTTCCGGGGCGTGATATCGGACGTCGGCGGTCCCACGGCCAACATGTACGGCTTTTCCTGCGGAAAGATGGAGCGGTCGGGGGCCTGCCGCGACCGCCGCTGCCTGTTCCCGGAACCCTGCCCGTCGCTCGAAAACGACCACCGGCGGCAGATCGAGCTGCTGAGGAAACTGCGTTCGCTTCCCGGCGTGCGCCGTGTCTTCATCGCTTCCGGCGTCCGCCACGACCTCGTCCTCGACGACCGGAAGTCCGGCCTGACCTACCTGCGCGAGCTGGCGGCCCACCACGTCTCGGGCCAGTTGAAGCTGGCGCCGGAACACTCCGAGGAGCGCGTCCTCGACGTCATGGGCAAGGCCGGCCGCCGGCACCTGACGAGGTTCAAAGAGGCCTTCGACCGCCTGAGCCGGGAGGCGGGGAAGAAACAGTTCCTCACCTATTACCTGCTCGCCGCCCATCCCGGCTGTACGGACGACGACATGAGAAGACTCGCCGAGTTCGCGCGCCGCGAACTGCGCCTGAGACCGGAACAGATCCAGATCTTCACGCCGACCCCCTCCACCTGGTCCGCCGTCATGTATTGGACGGGCCTCGATCCGTTCAGCGGCAAGAAGCTCTTCGTGGAAAGGACGGTCCGGGGGAAACAGCGCCAGAAGGACCTCGCGACGGGCGACGCGGGGGAGGTGCGAAGGAGACGGAAGGCCTGAAGCCTCCCGGCCGGACCTCAGGGTTACTTCCACCTGCCCTCCCCGGGAACGGACAGGTTCCAGCCGATTTGATCACCCGGCTGGATTCCGAGATCGGAAACCGTGCCGGCGGCGAATTCGACAAAGTGCCGCGAAGGAACCCTTCCGCCGTAGGACGGGCAGTCCGCCGCATCCGCCGGGCAGGGCGGGACGTTCTGCTCGATTTCCACGACGACTCCCAACCCGTTCACCCAGACCACGTCAAGCCATACGAGGCAATTCTTCATCCAGACGGAATGGTAGCCGTCCGCATCGTGGAGAAAGATCATGCAGGCGTCCCGGCCAAGCTCCTTCCGGGACATGAGGCCGTCCGCCCTCTCCTGGGGCGTCCGGGCGATCTCCGCGGAAAAGACGCGGCCCTTGACGGAAACGGCGTTGCCGACCGCCGCGCAGGAGAAGAGAAGAGCAAGCAGGATCAGGATTCCCGCCAGATGCGCGGGCGGGAGAGGAGAAACGGCCTTTTCAGAACGCGGCGCATCGCTCAAATCTCTATGTCCATCGCAATCTTGATGTCGAGGAGGGGCGTCCCGCTGACGCAATCGAGCCCCTTCACGGTGATCGTCTCATTCTCGATCTTCTCGATCTTCACGACCGCCGCCGCTATGGGATTCGGCCGGCTGGGCGCCCGCAGCGCGAATACGCCTGCGTAGATCCCCTTCTTGCGCGAATGCTGGCGGAGCCTGCTTCGATCGACGCCTTCAAACCAGTAAAGCAGAAGGATGTGCCGCCCCGATTCGAGCCCCAACAGCCCGTCCGAAAATTCTTTCTTCACCACCACGCTGCACAGAGGGCCGTCCGGCTCGACGTTTCTCGGACACTCCTCCCTGGTTCTGTACGGCGTCTCAATATGCCCGATGAATGTCAGAACCGCGTCCATGGGTTGCTTCTTCTCCCGAGGCGAACCCCGGCGGGGAAACGGCGTCCGTCTTCAGACCCGGCCGTAGTCGTCCTCGAAGCGCTCGATATCGTCCTCTCCGAAGTACCCGCCGGTCTGGACCTCGATGAAAACGACGTCCGTCGTTCCGGTGTTGTGGATGCGGTGCAGCGCCCCGCAGGGGATATCGGCGGCGCGGCCCGCCCGCAGAAGGCTTTCTCCGTCGCCGATCCTGACGAGGGCCTCGCCCGCGACGACGTACCAGTGCTCCGACCGCCTTTGATGGCGCTGAAGACTCAGGCGCCGTCCCGGATGGACGGTGATCCTCTTGACTTTGTGGTCCGGCTCGTCGGCCAGCACTTCGAAGAATCCCCAGGGTCGATGCTCGGCGTCGGCCATCTCCCGCCACCTCTCCGGATCGGACGTTGCCGACACCATAGCACAGGGCGCCGGCGAGCGAAAGTCCTTCGCGGACGCCGCTCCGCTTCGAAAACGGGGGCCCGGGAGATCTTCCGCACGCCCCTTCCCAAAAATCTTGCGTTGAAATTGCAAAATCGCCGCCGGTCCTGTATAGATCGGCAGACGGAGCCTATCGGTCGGAACGCCCGTCCGGACCGGGCAGAAAGGACAAATGACATGACGGCCATCCGCATATCCATCGGAGGCGTATCTCTCGACGCGGAGTTGTTCGACACGCCCTGCGCCAAGGCCATTGCGGCGAAGCTCCCCATCGAGACCGCTCCCAACGAGTGGGGCGACGAGTTCTATTTCACGATCCCCGTGAAGATGTATTCCGACGAAACCGCCACCAGCAAGATCAAGGTCGGCGATATCGGCTACTGGCCGCCGGGACACGCGCTCGCCATCTTCTTCGGACGGACGCCGATGAGTTCGGGACCGGACCCGGTTCCCGCCAGCGACGTCAATCTTGTCGGCCGGATTCTTGGAGATGCCGCCGCACTCAGGAAGGCCAAAGGTGCAGCAACCATCCGCATCGAAAAGAACTCCTGACGGGATCGAGGCGGCATCGTATACGCTGATCCGCAGCCGGAAGCGAAGAAGAACCCTCACGATCCTGGTTCAGTCGGACGGCAGCGTGGTTGTGCGGGCGCCGGCCCGGACGGCCCGGGAAGAGGTGGAAGCCTTCGTACGCCGGAAAGCGGAATGGATCGAGCGCAAGCGCCTCGAGATGATCCGGGAATGCGAGCTCGCCCGGCCGAAGCCCTTTCGGGACGGGCAGCGGTTTCTTTACCTCGGCGAGAGTTATCCATTGTCGCTCTGCAGCGGGGGAAACGGGCGGGCAAGCCTGACGCTCGACGACGGTCTTTTTTCGATGACGGCGCTTCCGGAGGAACGGGCGAGGGCGCTGTTCGTCGGATGGTACCGGAGGATGGCCCGCCGATGGATCGGCCCCCGGATCCGGCATTTCAGCGGCGTCCTCGGCCTGCCGCAGCCGCCGTTCCGGATCACCAATGCGGCGGCGCGCTGGGGCTCCTGCTCGGCGGCGAACCGGCTGGCCTTTTCCTGGCGGCTGATCCTCGCGCCGCCGGAAGCGATCGACTACGTCGTGGTTCATGAACTGGCCCATATGAAAGAGAAGAGCCATGCGCCCGCCTTCTGGCGGCTTGTGGCGGTCGCCTCTCCGGATTACCGGGAACAGCGGGACTGGCTGAGGCGCAATGGAGCGACCCTGACACTGTGAGAAGCGGACGAAGAGGATGAACAGAGAAGCCATCCCCTTGCTGACCCTGCGGGAAGGCGAGGAAGGATACATTTCGACGATCGGCGGCGGAACGGCGCTTTCCAGCCGTCTCGCATCGATGGGGCTCGCTCCGAGCCTGCGCGTACGCATCCTTCAGAGGAGCGGCGGGCTCGTCATGGTCCAGGCCGGCGACACGCGCGTGGCGCTCGGCCGCGGCGAGGCCGAAAAAATCCTGGTCGTCCGTTTCCAGCCCGATGACGCCGCGGCGGTGTGCAAGGAGTGCCGGCAGGTGCTCGTCGCCCTTGCCGGGCAGCCCAACGTCGGCAAGTCCACCGTCTTCAACATCCTCACGGGCCTCTCCCAGCACGTCGGGAACTGGCCGGGCAAGACCGTCGAGAAGAAGGAAGGCTCCCACGTCGCCGAGGGAGTCGAACTGCGCATCGTGGACCTCCCCGGAACTTACAGCCTGACTGCGTTTTCCGAGGAGGAGCGCGTCGCCCGCGAATTCATCATCCAGTCCCGGCCGGACGTCACCGTACTGCTCGTCAACGCGGCTACGCTGGAGAGGAGCCTCTATCTCCTTTCCGAGCTGCTTCTTCTGGAAACCCCCGTCATCGTCGGCCTCAATATGCTGGACGTCGCGGAAATCCAAGGGATCTCCATCGACGCCGCCGCGCTGCAGCAGTTCCTGGGCGTTCCCGTCGTCTCCATGGTGGCGACGAAAAACACCGGCCTCCGGGAGCTCGTCTCCAGGGTCATCGCCGTCGCCGACGGAAAGGAAGTCTACCGGCCCCGCCTGCCGGAGGTTCTCCCCAACCACCGGGAGATCCACGACCGTCTGGAAGAGCTCGCGCGGGACATCGTGCCGCCGCCCTACGGCACGCGGTGGGTCTCCGTCAAGCTGATGGAAGGCGACCCGGAAATCTGCCGGATGATCGAGGAAAAGGCGGCTCCGGCCGTTTGGACGGAGATCCAGTCCCTACTCATCAAACACGAGGATTCGCTGCACGCCGTCGTCGGCGGCCGCTACGACTGGATCGAGGAGGCCAAGCGGGCGGCGGTCTCCCGCTTCGAGATGGGTCAGGTCGTCGTGACGGACCGCATCGACCACGTGTTGACGCGGCCGCTTTTCGGAATCCCGATCCTGCTCCTGATGTTCGCGGCCGTGTTCGTCCTCACTTACCGCGTCGGCTTCCCCCTGCAGCGGGGTCTCGAGTATCTTGTCTCGTCTTTCGCCTCCCGGCTGGCTCCTTTTCTCGACGGTTTCCCGCCCTGGATTCAGGGGGCGCTTCTGGACGGAGTAATCGGCGGCGCCGGGTCCGTCCTGACCTTCGTCCCGATCCTCGTCATCTTCTTCGCCGTGATGGCGCTTCTCGAAGACGTGGGGTACATGGCGCGGGCCGCCTTCGTCATGGACCGCTTCATGCACCTGGTGGGTCTGCACGGCAAGAGCTTCATCCCCATGTGCCTGGGTTTCGGCTGCAACGTCGCGGCGGTGCTGGGCGCCCGGATCGTCGAATCGAGAAAGGAACGGCTGCTGACGATCTTCCTGTCGCCTTTTGTGCCCTGCACGGCCCGTCTCGCAGTGCTGGTTTTTGTCTCGGCGGCGGTCTTCGGCGAACATGCCGGCCTCGTCGCCTGGGCGCTGCTCGCGGCCAACATCCTGGCCCTCGGCGTTGCGGGGATCGCCGTCAACCGTCTGTTCCTCAAGGACGAACCCATGCCGTTCGTCATGGAGCTCCCGCTCTACCACAGGCCCGACCCCCGGACGATCGGGACCGTCGTCTGGACGAGGACGCTCTCCTTCCTCCGCAAAGCGGGCACGATCATCCTCGCCGTTTCCGTCGTCGTCTGGCTGCTCGCCTATTTCCCGGACGCCAAGGTGGAGACAAGCATCCTCGCGCGCTTCGGACGATTCCTCGAGCCGTTCGGAAGCCCTCTCGGCCTGGACTGGAAGGTCCTGACGGCGCTCCTCACGAGCATCGTCGCCAAGGAGAACGTCGTCGCGACGCTGGGCGTCCTCTACGGGGTCGGCGACGAAGGGCTGGTGAACGTCCTGCCGACGGTGCTCAACCGCGCTTCGGCGCTTTCGCTTCTCACCGTGCTCATGCTCTTCGTTCCGTGCGCGGCCACCGCCGCCGCCATGAAGGCGGAGATGGGAAACCGCGCCTGGTTTTACGGCGCCATCGCGGCGACGCTCGCCATCTCTATCTGCGGGGGATTTGTCGCTTACCGCCTCGCCCTGATGCTCGGCATCTGACCGTCCGTCAAAGAAATGCACCGCGGCTTCGTTGTCTGCGCGCCGCTGCGGAGGCCGCCGACGGGACGGCGGAAATCCCGCCCCCCGCACCGCGTACAATAGTCTTGACTTTGTTAACGAATGACGTACCCTGTGATCGCACGACGATATCTCATCCCGCATACGCGCCTGCAAACGTGAGCTCCCTTTGTATTCATGCGGATAGACCGGTTGTCTATCTCTGGTCCCGGAAGAACTCGGCATGAGGCTGCGGACAAAAATTCTCCTCCTCTATTCCTGCAGTGCACTTCTCATCACTGCGTTCTCGGTGGGGATTCTTTATGCCAAGCTGTGGGAGGACCGCCTGCGTTCCATTGAGGAAGACATCTTCAATCAGCTTCAGCACATCGATTTCGCCCTGAACAGTTTCTTTGCCGAACTGGAAAACGATCTCGACAATCTGGCGTCCAACAAGATCGTCCGGTCACGGGACGACAGCCGTTTCACCAGTTTTCTCCGGGCGGACGAAAAGACCTTCCGGTACGACGTCCAACCCCTTGAACGGGAGATCATCGACATCTTCAACGCCTACCGCATGACGCATCCCTATGTGAACTCCGTGTACATGGGAAGGGAGAACGGCAGCTTCGTCCGATCGCATCCGCGGGAAAGACCGACCCGCTATGACCCGCGGGACCGCCCCTGGTATATTCTCGCGAAGTCGAATCCGGGAAAGGTCGTGCATACGGACGCCTATTCATCGGTCACGGCTCCGGACGTCAACATCGGCACCGTCAAGGCGCTGATCGATGAAGAGGGCGTTTTCTACGGCGTCGTCGGCGCCGATGTCACGCTGGATCTCATCTCGCGCTACATCTCCAATTTTCGCGTCAACCCGGCCGGCAAGATCTTTCTTACGGACGGGAATGGCGTCGTTCTGGCCGGCGAAGACAAGTCCCTGCATTTCCGCAATATCCGGGACTGTTCTCCTGAACTCCACCGGCTGCTGATCGAGAACGGGCACGGGGTTGCTTCTCTGGGGTTTCAGGGCCAGAGATACTATGCCTGCTATCAGACATCCTTCGTTCAGAACTGGAAGATCGCCATCCTCATTGCCAAGGAGCAAATCGATCAGGAGATCGCGGGGCCCGTCGTCATGACCGTCGTCGGGTTTTCCCTGGGCCTGCTGATCCTGTCCGTCCTCATGCTGATGGGACTCCACTTCTTCATCGTCAAGCCGCTGCATCGCTTCATCAGCGAGACGAATTACATCACGGCGACCTCGAATCTCGACCGGCGCATCGAAATCCATTCCCGGGATGAGATCGGCGGGCTCGCCGCATCGTTCAACGAAATGATCGGCGCTCTCGACAGTACGCACAAGTCGCTCGAGGCAGCCGGCCAGGAGCTCAGAACGCACCGGGACCACCTGGAAGAGCTCGTCAGGGAACGCACGGCGCGCCTCGCGGAAGCGAACCAGAATCTCTCCACGGAAATCGGGGAGCGAGTCAGAAAGGAAGAGGAACTCCGCCGCGCCCTCGCCGAACTCGCCGTGGCAAAGGAACGGGCGGAAGCGGCCGACAAGCTGAAGTCCTCGTTCCTGGCCACGATGTCGCATGAACTTCGCACGCCGCTGAATTCCATTATCGGCTTCACGGGGATCATTCTCCGCGAACGGGTGGGACCGCTGAATGAAGAACAGAAGAAGCAGTTGAACATGGTGCGGCGCAGCTCCCAGCACCTCCTCTCGCTGATCAATGACGTCCTCGACATCTCCAAGATCGAGGCGGGACAGTTGAAGGTCGCGCGGGAAAGCGTCGATCTGCGTCCGCTCATAGAAAAGGCCGTGCAAAGCACCCGCCCCCTGGCCGACGCCAAAGGGATCGAACTGGGACTTGAGATCGCCGCGGGCGCGCCGGTTGCCGCCGGCGATGCCCGGCGCGTGGAGCAGGTCCTCCTCAATCTGCTCAGCAACGCCATCAAGTTCACGGAGAAGGGCGCTGTCCGGATCTCCTGCGATGCGGAAGAGGACCGCATCGTCGTCCGGGTGATCGATACCGGAATCGGCATCAAAGCGGAGGATCTGGGGGCCATTTTCCAGTCTTTCCGGCAGATCGATTCCGGACTGAGCCGGAAGCACGAAGGCACCGGGCTGGGCCTCTCCATATCCAAGAAGATCGTGGAATTGATGGGCGGCCGGATCTGGGTGACCAGTACAGCCGGTTCCGGAAGCACATTCGCTTTCTGGCTGCCGAAATACAGGTGAAATCCATGAAAGGAAAGATCCTCGTCATCGAAGACAACGAGCAGAATCTCTATCTCATCCGCTACATCCTCGAAGACTGCGGTTTTGAGGTCTTCTCCGCCGCAGACGGGGGTCAGGGGATCGACCTGGCGGCCGCCTTCCGGCCGGACCTGATTCTCCTCGACATTCAGTTGCCCGTCATGGACGGCTACGCCGTCGCGCAGAAGCTGCGGCGGAACCCGGACCTCGCGGATACGCCCATTATCGCCGTGACGTCCTATGCGATGCCCGGCGACAGGGAGAAGGCCATGGAATCAGGCTGCAGCGGCTACATTGAAAAACCCATCGATCCGGACACGTTTGACGCGGAGGTTGAAAAATACCTGCATGCCGGATCCCCGGATCGGGAGAAACCGCTATGAAGAGAATATTGATTGTCGAGGACAACCCCGCGAACCTCTATATGCTGCAGACCTTGCTGGAAGGAGAAGGATTTGCGGTCGAAGCGGCGGAAAACGGCAAGGAGGCCCTCGCCCGGGCGCTCGCCAATCCGCCTGATTTCATCATCTCGGATATCCTGATGCCGATCATGGACGGCTACACGCTGTGCAGGCTGTGCAAATCGGACGAGCATTTGAAGGATATCCCCTTCATGTTCTACACCGCCGAATATACCGAACGGAAGGACGAAGACCTTGCCCTGAGCGTCGGTGCGGACCGGTTTGTCCTCAAACCTCAGGAGCCCGAGGCCTTCATGAATATCCTGAAGGAGATGCAGGAAGGCGGACATGCGGGAAGGCGGCCTGCGCCCAAGCCCCTGGGCGAGGAGATGGAGTTCTTCCGGCAGCACAATGAAATCCTCTTTCGCAAACTGGAAGAGAAGATGCTGGATCTCGAAACCGCCAACCGGCAGCTCAAGATTTCGGAGGAGCGGTACCGGCTCAGTTTTGAAAATGTGAGGGACATTATCTTCTTGATCGACGCCGATCTCCGCATTTCGAGCATATCTCCCAGCCTGGAAAAGATCCTGGGATACAGGCCGGCGGATTTCATCGGCCTGCCCGTTCATGATTTCATCAAGGCCCTGACGCCGGAATCCTTTGAGCAGGCGATCGACAATATGAAGTCGGTCCTGCGGGGCGAAGGACCTCGGGAGACGATCTATCGCTGCGTTACGGCGTACGGCGACATCCGCTACGGTGAAGTCAGCGGCTCCCCCATTCTGCGCGATGGAAGGATCATTGGCATGATTGTGATTGCCCGTGATGTCACCGACCGTAAAAGGGCTGAAGAACGGCTTCAGGAGAGCGAGCGGCGATACCGCGGGATCTTCGAGAGTGCGATAGAGGGGATCTACCAGACGACGCCGGCGGGCGCGTATATCAGCGTCAACCCCGCCTTCGCCGAGATGTTCGGCTTTGCCTCGCCCGAAGAAATGATCCGGCAGGTTAAGGACATCGGGAAGGAACTCTACGTCGACCCCGCAGACCGGGAGCGTCTGAAAGCAGCCATTGCCGATCCGGGATACGTAAAAGGCTTCGAGGCGGAGGTTCGCCGGAGGGACGGCACGCCCTTCTGGATCTCCATCAACGTCCATGCCGTGCGCGACGCGCGCGGAGCCATCGTCCGTCTTGAAGGAACCAACACGGACATCACCGAGCGCAAGAAATCGCAGCAGGATCTGCTCACTACGGCGAAACGTCTAAGGCGTCTGCTGGCGGGCACGGTGCAGGCGATCTCCATGGCCGTAGAAACAAGGGATCCCTATACGTCGGGCCATCAAAGGAGAACGGCGTCTCTGGCAAGGGCGATTGCGGCGGAAATGCGGTTTGACGCCGACCGCGTGGATTTCGTCCGCATCGTCGCGACGATCCACGACATCGGCAAGATCGCCGTGCCCGCCGAAATCCTCAGCAAGCCCTCGAAGCTCAGCGATCTGGAATTCCGCATGATCATGGTTCACGCCCAGGCGGGATACGACATTCTCAAGGACGTCGAGTTCCCCTGGCCCGTGGCGGAGGTCATCCTTCAGCACCACGAACGGATGGACGGCTCCGGCTATCCCCATGGTTTGAGCGGAGATGACATTCTGCTGGAGGCAAGGGTTCTGGCCGTGGCCGACACGGTGGAGGCCATGGCCTCGCACCGCCCCTACCGTCCTCGCCTGGGAATCGACCATGCCCTGGAGGAGATTTCACGAAACCGGGGAACGCTCTACGATCCTGAAGTCGTGGACGTCTGCCTGCGGCTCTTCCGGGAAAAGAACTATCAGGTCGAGGATTGAAATGCCCGGGGCGATGCCGCCCGCCCCCGGTACGAACGCCTCGTCCGGCGACGGGAATCCGATGTCCTTCCCCATCCCGGACCGCCGCTTCAATGCTTCCGGTCCAGACACCACTTGACTCCGCCCCGGCAGGCAAGGAAGAGGAAGACGAAGCTGTACAGGGCGGCCAGTTCCCCCTGGTTCAGCGTCGGAAAGATCTTCTCGCCAAGCTGGAACTTCCAGTGGAACTGGAAGTAGGCCACGGCCATCGTGCCGCTCGCCAGGAAAGCCGCCGCCCGCGTCTGGACGCCCAGCATCACCGCCAGCCCGCAGAGGAGCTCGATGAGTCCCCCGAACCAGAGCTGCGAGCCCACCGGCGGCTGGGATGCGGTAAACAGCCCCAGGATCTTCTGTGCCCCGTGGAAAGAAAACATGAAACCCGTTGCGATCCGGAGCAGGGCGTACGCGTGATCCGCATACCTTTCAAGCCATTTCATAGTGCACCCTCCCATGGACGTCCGATCAAAAAGACCTCATTGGAAAACTATGCACGGAAAATCGGCATGTCAAACGTCAACGTCCCCCGCGATCGGCAGTGCTCCCGAACTCCCGACGGGAGACGCTCTTTTCCGAGGCCGCCTGCTCCTGATTCAGGCCTTCAGCAGGAAGAACTGAACCGTATTTATTCGAGGCCGGTGATCCTCACATCCCGAGGATACGCAACGCTGAACCGGACCTTCAGGCCCTTCTTTTCTCCTCCGGCGAGCTTCAGGTCCCAGGTAAGAATGCCGTCCTCGGAAATGCGCGCCTCCCCACTTGCGGGCGATTCGATCTCCACCTTGATCTTTTCATTGCGCGACACGGGCACATTGTCATTCAGCGTCAGGGAGATTTCCCGATTCTTCCCGTTGAGGAGCTCGATCCCGTAGTCGTACTGCACCCGGGTGTCCTTGATGAAGGCGCCCGCCGATTCGGTGAACTTCCGAAGAAGCTTCTTCTCCATCTTGATGCCCTCATCGACGCCGAGAGAGAGTTTCATCTCCTCGCCCGGGAGGATCGTCTTCCCCACCGATGCCGTGCCGACCATCCTCTCGTCGAGGAAGATGCTGATCGGCCCGTCGATCAACGGGAACGTGAAGGGGTTCTTGAGGTCCGCCCTGAGGTAGGCGTACTTCGAGAGTTTCGGGACTCCGTAATAGTTGAATTTTGCGTCTCCACCCGCCGAAGCGATCAGGACCTTGTGGGGCTGACCGTCCGACGGCACGTCGACCTTCCTCGGCAGCGCAAAGCTGAAGGAACTGGCCTCGGCCTTCACCTGCGGCTGTTCAAAACCGCCCGCCTGCGCCGCCTCGCTTCTCCTCTCCAGCTCCAGCATCATCGGCTGCAGGTTGTCGGCGTCTCGCCTCGGGACGGATTTCCGCGCCACCGGCCGCGGCTGATAGATGTCGACGAACCACGGCGGCAGCTCCGGCGGGGCGCCGTAGACAAGGGGCTTCGCCGTCGAGATCTCCATGTCGACGTTCTTCCAGTCTTCCCCCGTCGACTGGCTGAGGGTTGCATAGCAGTCGATATCGACCTTCGCGCCGGAGTCCGCGCGCACATCGTAGGTCGGAAACCAGCCCGCCCCGTTCACCATGTAGGAAAACGCCATCACGGCCTGCCGGACCTCACTCGGCGCAAAGACGGAAACGACGATGCCCTTGCTCTCTTCCTTCAAAGAGGTCAGGGCCCTCAACTCCCGTTCGACGGCATTTTTTTCTTCCTGCAGCTTCTTCAGCCGGGCCTCGGCCTTCGCGATCCCGCCGTAATTTTCCGACAGCGACCTGGCAACGAACTTTACATGCGCATCGACTTCCGCCGGCGTTACCTTCTGATTCTGCGGGAACGGAACAATCTTCTTCAGGAGTTCGATGGCGCTGTTCAGGACGGCTGCCTCATTCGTCGCCGCCTTGATCCCGTCTTCGAGGTCTCCGAGACGCCGCTTCAGTTGTTCCGTCTTTTCCGGAGACGCTTTTGCAAGAAAGGTCTTTTCGACCTTGAGATCGGCGATCTTGACGCCGGAGCCGCCCGTGATGCTCGCCTGGACGGAGGCATCCACCATGTTGGCCGTGAGGCCCGATATCCGGACGACGCTCTGACCCTTCGGAACGGAGAAGACCGCCTGCTTCCGGATCATCGCGCTGTCGGGATAGACGACGAGATTCCGGATGGACGACGCCGGTTCAATCGCTGCAGGAGACGCCGGGGCTTCTCCATAAAGTGCGACGGACAGAAGAACTGCAAACCATAGTACCCGCTTCATCATAACGCCTCCTTGGGGCAATGGATTTTCTCATCGTTTCTCGCCCCTCATCCTCTCTTCTCCGCTCTTCCCCTGCGCGTCTTCACGCGGAAGAGGGAGGAAAACTCGGCCGCCTTCACGCCGGCCCCGTCAAAAACCTCCGCCTTACCCCGGATCGTCCGGTCGTCCTCCCGGACGGCGGCCGCGACCGCCCGGACAACGCCGCTCCTGACCGGCGCATGGAACTTCAGGGAGAGCTCCATGGTGACAAAGTGCGTCCCTTCGGGGAGGATGCTCTTGATGGCCATGGCAACGGCCGTATCGGCGAGGGCCGTGATGGCCCCACCGTGCATCAGACCCATGCCCTGCGCCAGTTTCACAGTGAACGGCATGGAGAGGACGGCCCTGCCGTCCGCCGCTTCATCGATCCTCATGCCGAGGTACTCTTCAAAGGGGGCGCGCGCGATCCACCCGGGAAGGGCGAAGGGCGGGTCGCCGTTTTCCGGCATCGGCTGATCGTACATTCTCTTGTACATGAAATCCTCCTGCAGAAACACAAACTCTCGTAATTGCTGCCGCCCGCGAAGATCGATCAGGGGACTTTTCCTTTCAGGAACGGCGTCGCCAGCATTTCCGGCAGCCGGGAGTACCGGACGTCAAAGAAATCCCTCACGCCGATCGTCATCCCCTCGTGCCCCGCCGCGGGCTGGGCGCGATAAGTCCCAAACAGGCGATCCCACCAGGGAACGCTGAAGCCGTAATTGTTGTTCCCCTCCTCCACCACGATGGAATGGTGAACGCGGTGCATGTCCGGGGTGATGATGAAGAGGCGCAGGGTGCCGTCGATCGCCCCGGGCAGGCGCAGATTGCCGTGGTTGAACAGGGACATGCCGTTGAGAAGGACCGCGAAGAACAGCACGGAAACCGGCGGAACGCCGACGGCGGCGGCCACCGCCATCTTGATCAGCTCCGAGAGCAGGATCTCCAGCGGATGGAACCGCACGCCCGTCGTGACATCGACGTCGAGGTCCGTATGGTGCATCCGGTGGAGCCGCCAGAGGAAGCCTACCTTGTGAAGGAGGACATGCTGGCCGTAGATCGCAAGATCGAGGACGGCGACGCCCGCGACGACCGACAGCTCCGGCGGGACGCCGAACGCATGGAGCAGCCCGAATCCCCGCTCGGCGCATAGGACCGCGACGCCGAGCGTCAGGAGGGGAAGGACCAATCGCAGGCCGACGGCGTTGATCGCGTGGACCAGCAGGTTGTTCAGCCAGCGGATCTTCCGCCCGACCCTTGCCCTGCGCCGCGGCGCGAAATACTCCCAGAAGCCGACGCCCAGGAGGACGAAGGAGAAGAAGCCCGATCTCACGTAGGCTTCGAGGGGCAGGAGATCCGAGGTCATATTCACGATCGCCGACCTGCCTGCGGAGATGCGGAAGGCTGCGCCAGCGATCCGGAGCAGGACGATCCCGATCCCGCGGTACAGCCGAAACAGTGATCCCCCGTCACGATGGACCGGCGCGTCAGGCGGTCGAAGCTCATCGCCGCGAGGGTGTTCGGCGAACCATGATTGACGGGCATCCGCAGGGCGAGATTGAAGTCGCAGTCGTAGAGGCGTCCGTCCCAATCGACGCTGATCTGGTGTACGCACATGAGCCGGGCAAGCGTCGCCGGGTTGAAGGCGCTTTCCAGAAGTTTCAGATACGTCTCCATCTCCCCTTCCCTCTTCAACTGCCGCCGGAACCGGCCGATGGGCATGTTGGTGAGGATGAGCAGACGGCTGAAGCGGATGCCGAAGCGCTTCCCGAGTTCCTCCCGGTAGACGCCTTCCAGTTCCGCCTGCGGCGGCGGGAGGAAGGAGCCGCCGGGATTGAAGACGAGGTTCAGGGGCAAGTTGTCATCGAGGCCGTAACCGGCTTGGTTGAGGAGGCGGAGCGCGGCGATGGACTTTTCGTGGACTCCGGATCCGCGTTGCCGGTCGACGTTCTCCTTCTCATAGCAGGGAAGCGATCCGACCAGGGCAATTCGCAGGCTCCTGAAGAAGGGAATCAGATCGGACAGCGGCGGTTCGGCCAGATTGGTGAGATTCGTCCGCACCTGTACGGAATGTCCCTGTGCGCGGAGCTTCGAAAGAAAAGTCCGGAAGTGCGGATGAAGTTCCGGCGATCCGCCTGTGATGTCGATCCGGTCGAAGGCGCGGCCGCCGATCGTGGCGAGAATTCCCTCCATCACCTCCCAGGCCATCTGCTCGCGGCGCAGCGGAGAACACTCCAGGTGGCAGTGCGCGCAGGACAGGTTGCAGTGACGCCCGAGGTTGATCTGCAGGAGGCGGATGTCGCTGCTGACAAGACCTTCCGGCCGTATCTCACGAACCTTGCGATCGAAATCATTCATGCGCGGCGTTTTTCCTTTTTCTGCGTCATCGTAGGCTGCCCGCGGCTCCGGAAAGCCGAATTCTAGCACGCCCTTCCCTTCAACTGAAACAGGAAGCGCAGCAGGCCCTTCGTCCTTTCGCTGAAGAGCTTCCCGGCGAAGAAGCTTCCGGCGGCGCGCTTCGAAATCTCCGCGAGTGTCGGATAGACGTGAACGGCGCTCGCGATTTTCGACAGCCGGACCCCCGCGAACATGGCAAGGATCCATTCGTGGATGATGTCGCCGGCATGCGCCCCCATGATCTGGCAACCGAGAAGGCCGCCCCCGGGGCTGAGGAGAAGCTTGATCTTCCCCAGCGTCTCCCCTTCGGCCAGCGCCCGGTCGTTTGTCCCGAAGGGCTCCTCGTGGACCCGATACTCGATGCCCTCCTTGCGGGCCCGTTTTTCATTCAGGCCGATGCTCGCCACCTCGGGGTCCGTATACGTGCACCAGCCCACCTTCCCGTAGTCCGCCTCCCTCGGCAGATGAAGGATCGCGTTCGCCAGGGCGATGCCCGCCTCGTACCCGGCGACATGGGTGAAGGGAAACTGCCCGTTCACGTCGCCGCAGGCATAGATATGCCGGATGTTGGTCCGCAGCCGTCTATCGGTGGGAATGCCCCGCGCCGTGACCTGAATTCCGGCGGCATCGAGCCCCAGTCCGGTGATGTTCGGTTTGCGCCCCGTTGCCACCAGAAGGGCATCGGCTTCGATATCCCGCGGCTCCCCCTCTCCCGCTGCTGGCGCAACAGTCAGGACAATCGCGGCCCCCCGCATCCGCGCCCGGACGGCCTTCGTCGAGACCCGGATCTCCGCGCCCTCCGCTTCCAGTCTTTTCCGGAGGATATCGGCCAGATCGGCATCCTCGGGTCCCAGGATCTGATCCAGAAATTCCACGACCGTCACCTTCGACCCGAGCCGTCCGAACGCCTGCGCGATTTCGAGGCCGATCGGTCCCCCGCCCAGAACGAGAAGGCGCGGGGGCAGCACCCGCTGCGAGAAGACCGTTTCGTTGGTCCAGTAGGGCACATCGCGCAGCCCCTCGACGGGAGGGATCGCGGGGCTCGATCCCGTGGCAACGATCCACTTTCCGGCGGAAATCCGCCTCCCGTCCAGGACGACGACGTGTTCATCGGCGAAGGCCGCTTCGCCGAAGCGGACTTCCGCCCCCAGGGAGCAGAAGCGCTCCTTCGAATCGATTTTCTGGATCTCTTCGACGACGGCATGGACGCGGTCCATCACGGCGCCCAGGTCCACGGGCGGAAGCGCCGGCGACGGCAGGCCGAACTCCGAGGACCGCTTCACCAGCGACCGGACGGCGGCCGTCCGGATGAGCGTCTTCGAGGGCACGCATCCGAAATGCAGGCAGTCGCCTCCGAGCTGCGCCGATTTTTCGATCAGGATCGTCTTCGCGCCGAACTGTGCGCCGCCGGCCGCCGCCGTGAGGCCGGCAGCACCGCCGCCGAGGATTCCCAGGTCGTAGTCGAAACGTGCCATATCGGTCCCCTGTTCTCTCCGCCGATAAATCCGCGCTGCTCCTAGTGCGCCTCGTCCCAGTTGCGGCCGGAGGCGATGTCCACCCGCAGGGGCACGCGGAGACGGATCACATCCTCCATCTCCTTCTTCACGATCGTCATCACTTCCTCGCGCTCTTCCGCCGGCGTCTCGAAGACGAGTTCGTCGTGGACCTGGAGGATCATGGCCGTCCGCAGTTTCCTCCTCGCGAAGATCCCGGAGATGTTGACCATCGCCACCTTGATGAGATCGGCGGCCGTCCCCTGGATGGGGGCGTTGATCGCCGTCCGCTCCGCAAACTGGCGCACGGCGTTGTTGGGCGACTTGATCTCCGGGATGTAGCGGCGGCGGGAAAGCAAGGTTTCGACATAGCCGTTCTTCCGGGCGCACGCCAGGATCTCGTCGAGGTAGGCCCGGACGGCGGCGTACTTGGCGAAGTACCCTTCGATGTACGTCTGCGCCAGCTTCTGGTTTACGCCCAGCTCCTTGGCAAGCCCGAAGGGGCTCATCCCGTAAAGGATGCCGAAGTTGATCACCTTCGCCTGGCGGCGCATGTCGGCGTTGACCATCTCGGGAAAGACGCCGAAGACGTCCGAAGCGGTCCGGCTGTGGATATCCTCGCCGGATTCGAAGGCGCGGATCAGGGTCTCGTCCTGGGACAAATGCGCCAGGACCCGGAGTTCGATCTGCGAGTAATCGGCCGAGACCAGGAGCCAGCCCTCCGGCGCGATGAAGGTCTGGCGGATCCGCTTTCCTTCGAGCGTGCGGATGGGGATGTTCTGGAGGTTGGGGTTGCTGCTCGAAAGCCGTCCCGTCGCCGTCGCCGTCTGGTTGAAGGAGGTGTGGACGCGGCCCGTCGCCGGGTTCACCATCTGCGGCAGGGCGTCGATGTAAGTCGTCTTGAGCTTCATGAGGCTGCGGTACGCCAGGATCTCGGCGGGCAGTTCATGGGTCTTGGCCAGCGATGCGAGGACCTCCACGTCCGTCGAATAGCCGTCCTTGGTCTTCCTGCCTTTGGCCAGCTTCAGTTTGTCGAAGAGAATGCCCTGCAGCTGCTTGGGGGAGTTGATGTTGAAGCGCTCCCCGGCCAGGCGGTAGATCTTCTCCTCGGACATCGACAGGAGCTGCGCCGTCTCGCGCGACATGTCCTTCAGGATCGCCGTGTCCAGGAGAACGCCCTTCTTCTCCATCGCCGCGAGGACGGCAACGAGCGGCATCTCCACTTCGTTGAAGAGGTCTCCGAGACCGCCCGTCTGCACCTGCGCGCAGAGAACGGGCTCCAGTGCGAAAACCGCGTCGGCCCTCCGGCATGCATAGGGCCTCATCGTTTCCAAGGGGATGGCCCCCATCGGAACGGCTTTCGCGCCGCTCCCCGCGATCTCCTTTGCCGCCGTCACTTCGTGTCCGAGAAATTCGCGCGCCACGTCGGAAAGCTCGAAGCCGTGGCGCGACGGGTTGAGGAGATAGGCGGCGACCATCGTATCGCATTTCAGGCCCGCCAGGTCGATGCCCGCACCTCCCAGGGCCAGAAGCGCGCCTTTCAGATCGTGGCCGTACTTGGCGACGCCTCCGTCCGCAAGGACCGGCCCCAGCAGGGAGCGCACCCTTTCGAGCGGCACTCCTTCCGTAACGCCGGAGGGAAGGGGAACATAGGCGGACCTTCCCCGCTCGGCGCAGAGGGCGATCCCGACCGGCGCCGCCTTCATTGCGCCCTCCCCTTCCAGGATCACGTCGATCGCCAATTCCTTGATCTTCCGCAGCTCTCCGGCAAGGGCCTCCAGATCCCCTGCGGCTCCGACAAGCCGGTACTCCCCCTCCAGCGCCGTTTCGCGGATCCTCAGCTCCTGCAGAAGGGAGGAAAACTCGAATTCCTTGAAGAGGGTCTTCAGCGCCTCGCGGTCCGGGCCGGTATAGCGGCAGGCGTCGAGGTCGAAGAAGAAATCCGCGTTCGTCCGGATCGTTGCGAGGTCGCGGCTCATCCGCGCCTGGTCGCTGAACTGTTCCAGCGCCGCCTTCGCCCGCCCGTTCTTCACCTTGTCGATGTTCTGCAAGACCGCTTCCAGCGACCCGAATTCCTCGATCAGGCGCAGGGCGTTCTTGGGCCCGATGCCGGGGACGCCGGGGATGTTGTCCGAGAGGTCTCCGGTCAGGCCGAGGATGTCGACGACCTTGTCGGGCCCGACGCCGAATTTCTCGCGGACCGCCTCGACGTCGTAGGTCTTGTCCTTCATCGTGTCGATCATCGAGACGTTCTCGGAGATGAGCTGCATCATGTCCTTGTCCCCGGAAACGATGACGACCTGCATCTCCTCGCCGGCGCAACGGTGCGCGAGCGTGCCGATGATGTCGTCCGCCTCGATGCCCTCCTGCTCCAGCACGGGGATGGAAAATCCGCGGACGACCTCCTTGACGAAGCGGATCTGGGGGATGAGGGCATCCGGCGTGGCCTTCCGCGTGGCCTTGTAGCCGTCGAAGGCCTCGTGGCGGAAGGTCGGCCCCTTCAGGTCGAAGGCGACGGCGATGCAGTACGGCTCGTGTTCCTTCAGGAGGCGGATCAGCATCGTCGTGAAGCCGTAGATGGCGTTGGTCGGGAAGCCTTTGGAGTTCGACAGTTCCGGGATCGCGTAGAACGCGCGGTACAGGTAATTGTTCCCGTCGACGATGTAGAAGGCGGGCTTCTTCGCTGGGTCGGTCATGATTTCAACATCTCTTTCTGGAGTCTGCGCCTGTCGTCCCCGCGCAGGCGGAAACTCGACGTCTCGGTCAACATTAAAACAACTTCCAAAGACTCTGGATTCCCGCTTCCGCGGGAATGACAAAAATGGAAAACCGTCCGCCCGCGGCGTTTCGGCCCCC
>CAZDLM010000038.1:0-32494 GCA_964506465.1 uncultured Syntrophaceae bacterium | reverse complement strand
CTGGGGCGGCGGTCCGGGTTTTTCGGATTGACAGGGTTTCACCCGCCGTGCTATCAGCACTCCGGAAAAGGGCAATCCTATAATTTCCCAAGATATTTCCGGAAAAGTGGTTCTGAGGATTCTTTTCCCAATGCTCCCCCTTGAGGTGGCTCCATGACCTTTCAGGAATTAATTTTTGCGCTCAACGATTACTGGGCGAAGCAAGGTTGCGTCATTCAGCAGCCCTACGACGTCGAAGTCGGGGCCGGAACCTTCAATCCGGCGACCTTTCTGCGCTCTCTGGGCCCCGAACCGTGGAACGTGGCCTATGTCGAGCCTTCGCGGCGTCCGACCGACGGCCGCTACGGCGAGAACCCGAACCGGCTTCAGCATTACTATCAGTACCAGGTCATCATGAAGCCGTCTCCGCAGGACATCCAGCAGATCTACCTGAACTCCCTGAAGAGCTTCGGCATCGATCCCCTGGAGCATGACATCCGTTTCGTGGAAGACGACTGGGAGTCCCCCACCGTCGGCGCCTGGGGGCTCGGCTGGGAAGTCTGGCTCGACGGCATGGAGATCACCCAATTCACCTACTTTCAGCAGGTGGGCGGCGCGGACCTGAATCCCATCTGTGCGGAACTCACGTACGGCATCGAGCGCATCGCCATGTACATCCAGGGCATCGACAATGTCTACGACCTGCAGTGGACCGACCGGATCACCTACGGCGACGTCCACCACCGCGGTGAAGTCGAGTGGTCCGTATACAACTTCGAGAAGGCCGACATTGACATGCTGCGGAAGCTCTTCGACATGTACGAGGCCGAGGGCATCCGGGTGTCGAAGGAGGATCTGGTCCTCCCCACGTACGACGCCTGCCTCAAGTGTTCCCACACCTTCAACATGCTCAACGCCCGCGGCGCGATCAGCGTCGCCGAGCGTACGAGCTACATCGGACGAGTCCGGAATCTCGCCCGTCTGAGCGCCGAGGGGTACCTGAAACAGCGCGAGCAGATGGGATACCCTCTTCTGAAAAAATGACGGAATTCTCCGCATCGGAGTGGAGTTTGGACATGGGTAAGGAACTGCTGCTGGAAATCGGAACCGAAGAAATCCCCGCCGCCTTTCTGCCGAAGGCCTGCCGGGATATGGACGAGATCATCCGCAGGGAATTCGCGACTGCGAGGATTGCCCACGGGCAAGTCCGGACGATGGCGACGCCCCGGAGACTCGTCCTCTATGTCGCGGATCTCGCCGAACGTCAGGAAGACCAGGTCATCGAGAAGATGGGGCCTGCCAAGAAGGTGGCCTACGACGAAAAGGGAAATCCGACGAAGGCCGCTCTAGGCTTCGCGAAGGGCCAGGGGATCGACCTCTGCGATATGGAGACGATCCGCACGGACAAGGGCGAGTATCTCTTCGCGCGCAAACGGATCCCTGGCGAGCGGACCGCCGATCTTCTGCCGGCGCTCCTGGCGGGGTTCATCCCCGCGATTCCCTTCCGCAAGTCCATGCGCTGGTCGAATCTGTCGCTACGTTTCGCGCGACCGATCCACTGGATTCTGGCGCTTTTCGGCGGCGACATCGTTCCGTTCCGGCTGGAAACGATCATCAGCGGGAACACGTCGCGCGGCCATCGCTTCATGGCGCCCGAATCCTTCCCCGTGAAGGATTTCGCCGATTACCTTGCCAAGACGAAGGAGCATTTCGTCATCGTCGACCCCGAGGAGCGGAAGCGGACCATCCTTGCAGAGGCACAGAAGGCGGCGGACGCCGTCGGCGGTTCGGTCCTGCGCAACGAGGACCTGCTGGAAACGGTCACCTTCCTCGTTGAGTATCCCTCGGCCGTGTGCGGGGGCTTCGACCGGGAATTTCTGGAATTGCCGAAAGAAGTCCTCATCACCTCGATGATGTCCCACCAGAAGTATTTTCCTGTCGTCGATGCCGATGGAAATCTCCTGCCCCATTTCGTGACGATCAACAACACGCTCGCGCGCGACCCCTCCGTCGTGGCGAGGGGGAACGAAAAGGTCATCCGGGCGCGCCTTTCCGATGCGCGCTTCTTCTTCACGGAGGACCGGAAGATCCCCCTGGAGCGCCGCGTGGAAGACCTGAAAAAGGTCGTGTTCCACAGCCTGCTCGGAACGTCCTACGAGAAGGTCGAGCGCTTCCGGAAGCTCGCCGGATGGATCGCCGGGCGGCTCAAACCCGATCTCGCGGCCTCCGTCGACCGGGCCGCCTTCCTGGCCAAGGCGGACCTTGACACGCATATGGTCGGGGAGTTCGCCGAACTCCAGGGCGTCATGGGACGCGAATATGCCCTCCTGGCGGGGGAAGACCCGGCCGTCGCCAGGGCGATCTACGAACACTATCTGCCGATCGCCGCGGGCGGCGCCCTTCCCCGGACGGACGAGGGAGCGATCGTCGGCATCGCCGACAAGACGGACACCATCGCGGGCTTTTTCGGCGTCAACGTCGTCCCCACCGGCACGGCGGACCCCTACGCGCTGCGGCGGCAGGCCCTCGGAATCATCAACATCATCCTGGACCGGGGCTACGACCTGCGGCTCGATTCCCTGGTCGAGGAGAGTCTCGCGGTCCTGGCGGGAAAGATCAAGAGAAAGCCCGAAGAAGTCCGCGGCGACGTCCTGGACTTCTTCCGCGGCCGCTTCGACAACCAGCTCGTTGCACAGGGGCACCCTTACGACGTTGTGGACGCCGTTCTGGCTACGGACTCCGCCGACCTCGTGCGGTCGCTCCGCAAGATCGAGGCGATGGAAGTCCTCAAATCCCAGCCGGATTTCGAACCGCTGGCGACGTCCTTCAAGAGGATCGGGAACATCATCAAGGGCTTCTGCGGGGGCGCCGTAAAACCGGAGCTCTTCGTCCTGCCTCAGGAAAAGGAACTTCATGACGCCTATCTGGCCGTCAGCGGAAACGTCCGCGAGCACATCGCCCGCGACGACTTCGCCGCAGCTCTGAGGGAGATGGCCACTTTGCGCAAGCCCGTCGATGCCTTCTTCGACGCCGTTATGGTGATGGCCGACGACCAGGCGGTCCGCTTCAACCGGCTGTCCCTTTTGGAAGCCGTTTCCGTTCTCTTCCGGTCGATCGCCGATTTCTCCAAGCTCGTCACGGAAGCCGCCTGAGGCCATTTCCGGCCGCCCTCCGGGGCGGCCGTTTGTCGTGCGCTGTTCCTTTCCCGCATTCTCGCCATCCAATGGCGATAGATCGAAATCGTCTGGATGCCTTCGAAGTTTCGATTGAATTTTTTTTTATTCTGATTTAGCCTGACGGCCTGGCAATGGTACTGGGGATGTTCGGGCGGCATCGGTCAGAAATCGTCGCCTATCTTCCCGAAAGAGATGGAAAAATCCGGATTCTCTTTCCCGTTGCTGAGGGGCCGGACGCCGTCGCTTCCGGTCTTCCGATGCCGATGGAGAAGTGAAGCATGTTTGACCCGTTGAAGAGCGCCCCAGCCTGTCCGTCGCCGCAGAATGAGAAGGTGAACGAATACGAGGAAAAGCTCCTCTTGCGCAAGGAGCTTCAGAACATCACCAACCGCATCCACGCCGCACAGAACATCAAGCAGATCCTCGTCGATCTCAAAGACGGAATCCTCAAGCTCTTCAACGCCCACTCCCTGACCATTTACGTCGTCGACCGTGCGAAGAACGAGATCTATTCCCAGGTCATGGCCGGGTCCGAGCTCAAGGAAATCCGGGTTCCGATCAGCAACAAGAGCATCTCGGGCTACTGCGCCAACAACGGCAAAATCGTCCACATCGCCGACGCGTACGACACGCTGGAGCTGAAATCCATCGACAAGGAGCTGTCTTTCGACCAGAGCTGGGACAAGAAGACCGGTTACCGGACGCGGCAGATCCTCGCCGCCCCGGTCAACTACAGCGGAAAACTCATGGGGGTCATCCAGATCCTCAACAAGAAGGGGGGAACCGGGAAGTTCTCCGAGGAAGAGGTTTCCTTCGTCGAAGAAATCGCCGAGGTGCTCGGCGTCGCCTTCTTCAACCAGGAGCGGTTTGCCCGCCGGCGCAAGACGCGCTTCGATTACCTCATCACGCGCGGAGCGCTCAAGGAAGAGGATCTCGACGCCGCGTGGGAGGAGTCCCGCGAGAAGAAGGAGACAATCGAAAGCTACCTGATGTCGAAGTACCGGATCTCGAAAGATGACCTCGGGAAGTCTTTCGAAGAGTTCTACCGCTGCAAGTTCGTGACCTACAACGACAAGCTCCCCATTCCGGGCGATCTGCTGAAGAACCTCAAGAAGGAATATCTGAAACGCGAACTCTGGGTGCCCCTGGAACGCAAGGGAGACGCCATTCGTATCATCGTCGACGATCCCAACAACATCCTCAAACGGGATACGATCGAAAACTTGATGAAGACCAAGCAACTGGTCTACGATGTTGCCCTTCCGGAAGACATCAACAAGTACATTACGTATTTCTTCCAGGCCCAGGGCGACGACTCCAGCATCAGCGATATCCTCGGCCGAGCGGAGACAACGGAGGAGGAAACCCCGGAAGACGAAGACGAGGCCGTCACCGAGTCGGACAGCGTCATCATGCAGCTCGTCAACAAGATCATCAACGACGCCTACTCCCGCCGGACATCGGATATTCATATCGAACCGAACATCGGCAAGAAGAACGTGGAAGTCCGCCTCCGGGTCGACGGAAGCTGCGGCCTCTATCAGACCCTGCCGTACAGCTACCGCAACGCCATCATTTCACGCATCAAGATCATGTCGAACCTCGACATCACGGAGCGCCGCAAACCGCAGGACGGCAAGATCAAGTTCAAGCGCCCCACCGGCGACGAGATCGAACTCCGCGTGGCGACCATCCCCACCCAGGGGGGCGTCGAGGACGTCGTCATGCGCATCCTCGCCAAAGGCGAAACGATGCCGCTGGAGGCCATGGGGCTTCTGAAGCGCAACTTCGACGAACTGAGCAAGATCCTCGAGAAGCCCTACGGGATGATCCTCGTCGTGGGACCCACCGGTTCGGGAAAGACGACGACCCTGCACGCGGCGCTTCACCATATCAACACGCCGGATACGAAGATCTGGACGGCGGAGGACCCCGTCGAAATCACCCAGTACGGCCTGCGCCAGGTGCAGGTTCAGCCGAAGATCGGCTTCGATTTCGCCGCGGCCATGCGCGCCTTTCTCCGCGCCGACCCCGACGTCATCATGGTCGGTGAAATGCGCGACTTCGAAACCGCCAAGACCGGCGTCGAGGCGTCCCTCACCGGGCATCTCGTTTTCAGCACGCTGCACACAAACAGCGCGCCCGAAACGATCACCCGTCTGCTCGACATGGGAATCGACCCCCTGAACTTCGCCGACGCTCTGCTGGGAATCCTCGCTCAGCGCCTGGTCCGGACGCTCTGCAAGAAGTGCAAGGAGGCCTACCACCCGACGGAACAGGAATTCGCGGAACTCGTCGAGGCCTACGGCCCCAAGCAGTTCGAGAAACTCGGCGTCGTCTACGACGACAAGTTCACGATGTACCGCCCCAAGGGCTGCGAGGCCTGCGACAAGTCCGGATACAAGGGCCGGATGGGCATCCACGAACTCCTGGTGGGAACAGACGAGGTCAAGCGGCTGATCCAGAAGAAGTCCACCGTCGAGGTGATCCGGGAGAAGGCGATGGAGGAAGGCATGACGACCCTGCTCCAGGACGGCATCCAGAAGTCCATCCAGGGCGCCACCGATTTCCACCAGGTCCGCAGGGTCTGCATTAAATAAGCTCCCCGTCGAATCGAGCATTTTGCGGGCGTATCCAAAAAGGAAAGACGGCGCGTTGCCGTCTTTCCTTTTTGAGAGAAAACAGCGAGGAGGGCTTCATGGTTCAGATCGACATCACCTACGAAGGCGGCCTGCAGTGCGTTGCGGTCCATGGCCCGAGCGGCCAGAAGCTCCAGACGGACGCTCCCGTGGACAACGGCGGCAAGGGCGCGTTCTTCTCTCCGACGGATCTCGTCGCCACAGGGCTCGGCGTCTGCATGGCGACGATCATGGGCAAGGTGGCCGAGCAGGACAGGATCGACCTTACGGGCATGAAGATCTCCGTGCAGAAGGAAATGACGAAGGAAGGGAAGCGCCGGATCGGAAAGCTGACGGCCCGCCTGCAAATGCCCGCGGGACTGGACGCGAAGCAGAGGATCAAATTGGAGCGCGCGGCTCACACCTGTCCCGTGAAGGAAAGCCTGCGGCCCGAAGTCGAGCTCGACATCCGGTTCGTTTATCCGTAAGCGCGAAGACGGCGCCATGATGGCTCGGCGGCGCCGCCGCGTTTCCTCGCGTCCTGACGAGGAGGCCTCTTCGGTTCCGCTCGGGATCAATTTCGGGAATGCGGCAATCCCGCGTTCAACGGCGGATTGCTCCGCCGCGCCCCGCGCTTCGGCGGGGCTCCGCCCGCAATGACGGGAAAAGCGACGTTACTGCGGCCGGGGTGGGACGGCGGCGCAGATATCGGCGACGGCCTGCCGGGAAAAGGCTTCGGCCGCCCGGCTCATGGCGCCCGCCAGGGCCTTGCCTCCCTCGCCTTCCATGCCTTTCTCAAAACGGTACCCCTTCTGCATGACGACCCGCTGTACCGGGTTCTTCCCTTGAAGATCCACCAGGGTCAGCGTCAGGGCCAAACGGGCCTTTCGCCCCCCCGGTTCCACGCCCTCCAGGAATTCCTCCAACCTCCCCTCGAGTGAATAGCCTGCCTCCTCCCGGCTCTGCGGCGGAAGAACCGCCGTGAAACAGCCGGATGCCCGCAGATCGCGGATCAGGAGGTCAGCCGCCATGTCGGCGGGGGATGCCGCCCAGCGGCGGTTCCTGTAGGCCTCGAGACGGAAGGCATCGGTCCCGAAGACGATGGAAGCGTCGCCGAAGGGCCTCACCGCCGAGAAGCGTTCCACGCGGAGCGTCCCCGCTGCGGCCCTCCCCGTCGTCGGCGGCGGATCGTACTGCAGCGCGTAACGCTCGACGGCCGGCGCCGGCTTCGTCTGCCCGATGCATCCTGTCGCTGCGACGAGCGCGAGCGGAATCAACAGAACCCCCCAAACGAGACATCCTTTTCTTCCCGGCATGGTCTACCGCGCTCCTTCCCCCGCTTCGTCCCGCGGTTTGCTGAACAGCAGTTCCGAAGGATTGTCCTCCAGCCGTTCCACCAGGAGGCGCAGGCTGAGGGCGGCTTCCCGTATCTCATCCGCCGCCGCCTCGACCTCCGACGCGACGCGGCGCGTCCTTCGATCGACTCCCTCGACGAGCCGGTCCGATTTCTCCACCGTCTCCGCCAGTTTCAGACCCTTCAACTGCTCCTGCAAGAGGACCATGAGGCGGCGGGCTTCCTGAACCCCTTCCTTTGTCTCGGCGAGAACGCCGTCGATCTTCACTTGCGCCAGCACCGAATCGGCCCGGCGGATCGTCCGGTCCAGTGACGCGGTGGCCGATTCGACGTTCGCCAAAATCCGTTTCATCCCGTCGCCGGCGAGGACTGTCTCCACGGCCTTGGTGCTTCGGCGGATCTGATCCGCGAGTCCCTGCATGTCGAGCTCTTCCATCTTGCCCATGATCTTGTCCACGCTCGTCAGCATCTGCCGCGACTGCGAGAGCTGCGAGGGGATGATCGGGTGCTCGGCCGGAAACGTGATCTTCGGGGTGATGAGAGGTTCTTCCCAGGGGCGGTGGTCCAGTTCGATGAAAACGAGGCCCGTGAGTCCGGCGACCCGAAGCTGCGCGAAGCTGTTTCTCTGAATTTCGCCGTCCATGTCGATCTTCATCAGAACCTCGACGAGATGGCCGTCCCGCGCGACGCGGATCGCCTCGACTTTGCCGACATCGACGCCGCGATACTTGACGCGGGAATCGATCTGGAGCCCCTGAACGGACTCATCGAAATAGGTGACGTAGAGCTTCCCTTTCTGGTAATACGTCGACGCGCCGATCCAAATCACGGCCACGGCGCCGAGCAGGATGCCCGTCGTCACGAAGAGCCCGATCATGAATTTGGAGGTCTTCCTCGTCATGGCCTTCGCCCCTCCGCCGCGGCCCGGGCCGGAGCGGTTCTGAAAAACGCCGTTACCCGGGGATCGACGGCATGTTGCCGGATCTCTTCCGGGGTCCCTTCGAAGATGATCCCCCGGGCCTCGCCGTCCAGCATGATCACCCGGTGGGCCACCGCGAAAATGAATTCGAGTTGGTGGCTGACGATCACCATCGTGGTTCCCATACCCGCATTGATGCTTTTTATCAAGTCCGTCAATTCTCCCGCGGTGACGGGATCCAGGCCCGCCGAAGGTTCGTCGAAGAAAAGGGTCGTGGGATCGAGGGCGATGGCGCGGGCCAGCGCTCCGCGCTTCCGCATCCCGCCGGAGAGCTCCGCCGGATAGAGGTCTTCGCAACCCGCAAGGTTTACGAGCCCCAGCTTCATGCGCACGACATCGCGGATCGTCCGGTCCGTCAGGGTGGTGTGCGCGGTGAGCGGCAGGGCGACGTTTTCGGCAAGCGTCATGGAACCGAAGAGGGCGTCCGACTGGAAGAGTACGCCGACGCCGCGCCGCAGGCGCTCCATGGCATCCTCATCCTGCGTGGAGATATCGATGCCGTCGACGATGATGCGGCCTCGATGGGGCGGCAAGAGTCCGATCATGTGCTTGAGCAGCGTCGACTTGCCGCAACCGCTTCCCCCGACGATGCAGAGGATCTCGCCCCGGTACACGCGCAGGCTCACGCCGGAGAGAATCTCGTGGTCCCCGTAGCGGGCGTTCAGATCCTCGACCTCAATCACCGCCTCGCGCTGATCTCCTTCCCTGTCCATCCGATTCTTCCTCCGGCTGCATCATCCGGCGCCGGCCGCGGTCCGGCTCTTGTCTCCTTCCGGCAAAATCCCCGACCGATGTCGAATACCAGAATTCTTTGAGCCTAACAACGGCATTTTCAACTGATTTCTCCGGGGGTCGTCCGGAGTTGCACGCCGGATGTCCGGCCCGCGGCCTGCGCTGCCGCCGCCGACAGGAATGTCCTTTGACTTTTTATCGGCTGCGGATTAAATTCTCTCAAATTCGATGACCCCCGCATCGGCCGCGCCGATGCGGGTCATCCAACGCGGAGGATCTGCAATGAAGATGAACGATGTGCCCTTCGGCACAACGGACTGGTCGCAGGTTGAGCGAACGGAACACAAAGGTGAAACGGGCGTTGCCTATTGGAAAACCCGCACTTTCGGGGATATCCGCGTCCGGCACGTCGAATACTCGCCGGGCTACCTGGCCGATCACTGGTGCGTCAAAGGCCACATTCTTTTCTGCCTCGAAGGCGAGCTGCACACAGAGCTGAAGGACGGCCGCAGATTCATCCTCAAACCCGGCATGAGCTACCAGGTCGCCGACAACGCGGAACCGCACCGCTCCTCCACCGCCATTGGCGTCAAGCTCTTCGTGGTGGATTGACCGATAGGGCCGGCAAATTTCGAAGGAGTTTTGGCCGTGGGTTCTTTCGCCGCATACTCCATGATGACTGCCGCGCTCCTCTTCGGCTCGGGATCGCTTCTCCTTTTCGGGGTCTTCCTTTTTGCCGGGCCGGTAAGCATCGTCCGCCTCGATCTCACGGAACACCAGGCGCTCCTGTGGGACGCATCTCTTTCGATTCTCTTCTTTGTCCAGCACAGCGTCATGATCCGCACCTCGTTTCAGACCCGGCTCGCCCGCATCATTCCGCGTCATTACCACCCATCGACCTATGCGATTGCCTCCGGCGTGGCGCTGACGGCCATGGTCCTCCTCTGGCAGCCTTCCCGGATCCTCCTCTATCAGACAGACGGCGCCCTTTATGTGCTGACACGCGCCGTCGCCGCGCTGGCCGTCGCGGGTTTCGCGTGGGGCGTGCGGGCGCTCAAGAACTTTGACACGTTCGGTCTGGAACCCATCAAGGCCCATCTGCGCGGCAGGCCGCTCCGGGCGACGAACTTCATCGTCCGCGGTCCGTATCGCTGGGTCCGCCATCCCCTGTATTTTTTCATGCTCTTTCTCTTCTGGTCATTCCCCGACGGCGCCCTGGACCGCCTGCTCTTCAACGCGCTCTGGACCGGATGGGTCATCATCGGCACGCGCCTCGAGGAGAAAGATCTTGTCGAGACGTTCGGGGAACAGTATCGTCGCTACCAGGAGACCGTCCCCATGCTTTTTCCCTGGCGGATGCCCCGTGGCGCCGGGACGTGAAATCGCGTCTGCATTCGCGACCGGACCGGACGGACCGCCGGAAAATGAAAAGCCCCCGTGAAGACCATGGAGATATCCGTCATTCTCGCCCATCCCGATCCGAACAGCTTCAACGCCGCGATCGCGAGGGCGGTTGTCGCGCAGCTCGAACGCAACGGCCATGACATTTCTTTCCACGATCTGTACGGGGAGCGCTTCGACCCGCTTCTTGCCGCCGCAGAGATCCCCGATGACGCGCCGCTGCCCCCGGCCGTCCAAGCGCACTGCGATGAGATACGAAAAGCGGAAGGCATCGTCGTCATCCACCCGAACTGGTGGGGCCAGCCGCCGGCGGTGCTGAAGGGCTGGATCGACCGCGTGATCCGTTCGGGAGTCGCATACGAATTTCTGGAGGGCGATTCCGGCGAGGGGGTGCCTCGCGGATTGCTCCGCGCCCGGGCAGCCGTCGTCTTCAACACGTCGAACACGGAGCCGGAAAGGGAGAGGCGCGTTTTCGGCGACCCCCTGGAGACGATCTGGAAGAATTGCGTCTTCAGCCTCTGCGGCGTCGGCGTCTGCCACCGCCTGACGTTCGGCACCATCGTTACCAGCACGAAGGCCCAAAGAAAACAGTGGCTCGACGAAGTGAAGGCGCTCGTCGATTCCGTCTTCCCGGACGGACATGACCGTGAGAAAACGGTGTGAAGATCATGCAGCAGATCGCCGTTGAGGAAACAGGGAGAATGCCATGCGCGCAGAAGTTCGAAAGGGCGTTACGGCCGGGGAAATCGAGACGCAGGAGCGCTGCTTCATCTCGGTAGTTGCCAACGATTCCGGCGACGCGTCGGTGTCCATCGCCCGCGCCAGGGTAAAGGCCGGAGGAACCACCGCTCTGCACCGATTGAAGGGCATATCGGAAAGGTACATCGTCATCGCCGGGACCGGCCGCGTGGAAATCGGCGGTCTGGACCCCACAGAGGTCGCCGAGGGCGACGTCATCAGGATTCCGTCGGACACCCCTCAACGCATAACGAACACCGGGACGGGCGATCTGGTCTTCTACTGCGTGTGCGCACCGCCTTTCCGGGCGGACTGCTACGAGGCGCTGGAATGACCGAGGAGGAGAGGACGTGAACTTTGGGATTCTGATCTTTCCGGACGTGGAGGAACTGGATTTCATCGGGCCGTGGGAAATGGCCGGCATGTGGAACCGGTGGGCCGGGGGGCCCGAGCGCCGTCTCATCGTGGCGGAGTCTCCGGGGGCCGTCACCTGCGCGAAGGGGTTGGCGGTCGTTCCCCATGTCTCGACGGCGCAGTGCCCGCCCCTGGACATTCTCCTCGTCCCGGGCGGTCAGGGCACGCGGCGGGAGGTCGACAATTCGGCGCTGGTCGATTTCATCGCCGGGCAGGCAAGAACCTGCAAGGCCGTTCTTTCCGTCTGTACCGGCGCTTTCCTCCTGCATCGCGCCGGACTCCTCTCCGGGAAGAAGGCGACGACGCACTGGAACTCGCTCGATCGCCTGCGCGCACTCGGCGATGTCACCGTCCTCGAGGAACGCTTCGTCCGGGACGGAAATATCTGGTCGTCGGCGGGCGTCTCTGCGGGAATCGACGTCATGCTCGCCTTCATCGCGGACTTCGCCGGCGAGCAGACCGCGGGCGTCGTCCAGTTCGCCGCCGAGTACTACCCATCCGCGAAATTTTACGGCGGCATGCACAGGAATCCGAAGGCCCCGTCGTATCTGAAGCAGGGGGCTTGAGGCGCCGGAAGAGATCCCCTGCGGCGCTGCGCCTTCGGGCCGATCGCAGGATCGATTTCCGTCATGGACGGGGAGGGAACATGAGCAACGGTCTTCTTCTGATCGATCTGCAGAACGATTATTTCCCGCGCGGCAGGATGGAGCTTGTCGGCATGGAGGCGGCCGCCGGGAATGCCGGGCTTCTCCTCGCCGAATTCCGCAGGACTTCCTCGCCGGTCATCCACGTGCAGCACGTCTCCGCCCGCCCCGGCGCTGTTTTCTTCCTGCCCGGTACGGAGGGCGTTGAGATCCATAAGAGCGTGGCCCCCGCGAAGGGCGAACCGGTTGTCGTGAAGAACTATCCGAACGCCTTCCGCGGCACGTCCCTCCTGGAGATCCTGAAGAACGCGCACGTCGACACCCTTGCCCTATGCGGCGCCATGACTCACATGTGCATCGACGCAACGGCCCGCGCGGCGTTCGACTTCGGATTTCGGTGCGTGGTCGCGGAAGACGCCTGCGCGACGAGAGACCTCGCATTTCAGGGCAAATCCATAAAGGCTGCGGAGGTTCATGCGGCGTTCATGGCTGCGTTGTCGGCTCCCTACGCCGGAATCGTTTCGACAAGAGACATCCTGGAGAAGAAGGCGTAGCCCGGGGAATGTCTTCATCATTCCCTCGAAAGCGGGAATCCAGGGTCCCGGTCTTTTTCTGTGACTTCCGTGAAGCTGCAAAGCGCTGGGTCCCCGCCTTCGCGGGGACGACACAGGGACGAGGTTTCGTCTTCATGCGCTCCCTCGCCCCGCTTTGCGGGGTTCGCTCGCTGTCGGATTCAACGGTCTGTTATTTCCAGTAATGGAGAACCACGGCGAAGATCGAATCCACCACCACGATCATCAGAATTGATGCGACGACGGCGGAGGTTGTCGCCGCGCCCACCTCTTCGACGCCGCGCTTGACGCGGAACCCGCGCTGGCAGCCGATGCCGGCGATCAGGACGGCGAAAAACAGCGACTTGATGAGGCTGGAGACGAGATAGAAAACACTGATGCTCCGCTGGGTCGCCTGAAGGTAGGTCGCCGGGGTCAAGTCCAGCCCCAGGACTCCCACGATCATCCCCCCCAGGATGCCGAAGAGATCGGCGTAGATCGTCAGCAGCGGCACGACGATGATCGTTGCCAGGAGCTTGGGCAGCGCCAGGAAACGGACCGGGTCGAATCCCATGGTGACCAGCGCGTCCACCTCGTCGTTGACCATCATGGTCCCGATCTCGGCGGCGAAGGCCGACGCGGAGCGCCCGGCAACGAGGATCGCCGTCATGATGGGGCCCAGTTCGCGTACGATCGCAATCCCCACCAGCGACGCCACGTAGATGTTCGCGCCGAATTGCTTGAGCTGGAGCGAAGACATGAAGGCCATGATGAAACCGATGAGAATGCTGATGAGGCCGACGATCGGAAGGCCTTCCGCGCCGACTCGCCGGACATAGAAAAGGACGTCTCCCCAACGCACGGACCGGGGCCGGACGAGGCTGCGGGCCGTCACGGATATCAACTCGCCGAAGAACGCCATGAGGTAGAAAAAATCGTCGAAGAGGGCCGTGCTCGCGGAGCCCACTTGGACGAAAAAAGGCTCGTCCGCCTTGGAGGAGCGCCGGGGTGCGGCGCGGAGCGCCTCCCGATCAATGAGCGACAGGATGCGCTTCGTCTGGTCGCCGACGTTCGCGTAGGAAAAGGGGATGCCCCGGCGGGCCGCCTCGTTTTCCACCTGCACGAGGACGAGGGCGCCGCCGCTGTCCAGGTATTCCACGCCGCTTAGGTCCATCGCGAGCGACGACGGCTTGCGCCCGTTCAGCGCCTGCCGGATGGCCGCGGAGATCCCATCCAGGCCATCGAGCGCGAGCCTCCCCGACAGGTGCAGCGTGACCCCTCCGTCGGCGGATTCCTCCACCCGCAGGGCGCAGCCGGATGGACAGGTCAGATCTTGATGGCTCATGGTTTCACCGCTTCGGAAACAGAAGGGAGGCTACGTCTCCGATTTCCTTCCCAGACGCTCCTTCCAGGTCCCGACGAGGTTCATCGCATCGAGCGGAGTCAGAGCGTTCAGATCCAGCTCCCGCATCTCTCCGACGACGGCCTGCTCCTCGTCGATAAAGAGGGGGAGCTGGCCGCCGCCATTCCTTGCCGCTTTCCGGCCGCGCGCGAGCCGGGGCATGCCGATCTCATCCAGCTCGCCTTTTTCGAGGTTCTTCAGCACTTCGCGGGCCCGTGCGATGACCTCATCCGGAATGCCGGCGATCCGCGCGACCTGGATGCCGTAGCTCCGGTTCGTTCCGCCCTCCACGATCTTGCGGAGGAAGATGATCCTGTCGCCCCACTCCTTGACGGCGATGTTGTAATTCTTCACCCCGTCCTTCGTCAGCGGCAGGTCCGTCAACTGGTGGTAGTGCGTAGCGAAGAGAGTCCGGGCGCCGAGGTGGGGGGCGTCGTGGAGGTATTCGGCGACCGCCCAGGCGATCGAGAGGCCGTCGAAGGTGCTCGTCCCCCGGCCCACCTCGTCCAGGATGATCAGGCTCCGGCGCGTGGCGTTGCGGAGGATCGCGGCCGTTTCATTCATCTCCACCATGAAGGTGCTCTGTCCCCGGGCCAGGCTGTCGGCGGCGCCGATGCGCGTGAAGATCCGGTCGACGACGCCGATCCGCGCGCGCGTCGCCGGTACGAAGCTCCCCATCTGCGCCATGAGGACGATCAGGGCGACCTGGCGGATATACGTGGACTTCCCGGCCATGTTGGGGCCGGTGATGACGAGAAAACGGTTCTGCTGAAAATCGAGCAGGGTGTCGTTGGGCACGAAGCCCTCCGCCGGCGGCATCCGCTCGACGACGGGATGGCGGCCGTCGACGATCTCGATCGCGTCCTCGTCGTCCACCTGCGGCCGGCAGTAGCCGTACCGCTCCGCAATTTCCGCGAGCGACGTCAGGGCGTCCAATTCCGCGATGGCTGCGGCCGTCCGCTGCAGCCGCCTGATCTCCGCGGCGATCCGTTCGCGGATCTCGAGGAACAGGGCATATTCCTTTTCCCGCCGGCGCTCTTCGGCGTGGAGGACCGTGTACTCGTAGCCCTTCAACTCCTCGTTGATGTAGCGCTCGGCGTTCACCAGCGTCTGCTTGCGCACGTAATCGGGGGGCACCGATTCCGCATTGGCCTTGGTGACCTCCAGATAATAGCCGAAGACACTGTTGTAGCCGACCTTCAGGGAATGGATTCCTGTCCGCTTGCGCTCCTTTTCTTCAAGCCGGGCGATCCAGGACTTCCCGTCGCGGCTGACGGCGAACAACTCGTCCAGGGCCGGATCGTATCCCTCGCGGATAATGCCCCCGTCCCGGATCTGCACCGGCGGATCGTCCACGATCGACCGGGCGATGAGGTCGAGGACGTCGGGCATCTCGTCGATCGCGTCCCGGAGGCCGGCGAGCAGCGGCGCCGCGGAATCGGGAAAGAACTTCCGGATCTCCGGAAGCCTGCGGAGGGAGTCCCGGAGAGCCACGAGGTCCCTGGCGTTGGCGACGCCCATCGCGACGCGGGCGCCCAGCCGCTCCAGATCGTAGACGCCGCCCAAGACCTTGCGCAGGTCCCGGCGCAGGAGATGCCGCTCCCGGATTTCACCGACGGCTGCCTGGCGCTCGCGAATCCGTTCGGGAAGAACGAGCGGATAGCTCAGCCACCAGCGGAGCTTGCGTCCCCCCATCGGCGTGACCGTCTCGTCGAGGACGTGAAAGAGCGATCCCTGCCGACGCCCCTCGGCAATCGTCGAAAAGAGTTCCAGGTTGCGCTTGGCCGTCTCGTCCACCTGCAGGTGCGACCGAGGTTCGTAGATTTGGAGATCGCCCAGGTGGCGCAGGCGATCCCGCTGAGTCTCCCGGACGTAGCGGAGGACCGCTCCCGCAGCAGCCGCAGCAGCCGGACGCTTTTCGATATCGACTTTCTGCAGCACATCCGCGGAAAAGGACTCACGCAGGATCGTCATGGCCTCGTCCGCGTCGAAATAGCCCGGCGATATGGACTCGACGCGCTGCTTCCCCTCCCCGGAGGGAAAGGCCTTCAGCAGCGTCCCCTCGCGCCCCTGCTCCAGAAGGACCTCGCGGAAGGCGAGCCCGCCGATCTCCTCGATCAGGAATTCCCGGTCCGCGGATTCCGCGACGCGGAACTCGCCGGTCGAGATGTCGACAAAGGCAAGTCCCAGGACGTCGCCCCTCCGACAGAGGGCGGCGAGGAAGTGGTTTTCCTTGGCTTCGAGATTTTCGGGATCGACGACGACGCCGGGCGTGATGATCCTCACCACGTCGCGCTTGACCACGCCCTTGGCGGTCTTGGGGTCTTCGAGCTGTTCGCAGACCGCCACCTTGTAACCCTTGCCGATGAGTTTTGCGATATAGGAGGCGCCGGCGTGATAGGGAACTCCGCACAGGGGGATGGAATCTTCCTTTCCCTTGTTCCGGGAGGTGAGCGTGATTTCGAGGAGCTTCGCGGCAAGGACCGCGTCCTCGAAAAACATCTCGTAGAAGTCCCCCATGCGGAAGAAGAGGATGCAGCCCTTGTGCTGCTCCTTGATTCGGAGGTACTGGCGCATCGCGGGGGTGAGTTCCGCGGCTTCGCTCATTCCCAGCGTCCTCCCCTTCCCTTCCGCAGGTCGATGGTATCGATGCGCTCGACCCGTCCGCGCGCGCCGATGAAGACGTTGAGCAGCCAGCTCACGATGCTGATGACGAGGGAGCCGAGCAGGGCCGTCCAGAACCCCCGGACTTCAAAACCCGCGATCACGCCCGAGACCATCAGGAGCAGAAAGGCGTTGATGACGAACGTAAAAAGCCCGAAGGTCAACACGTTGACGGGGAGCGTCAGAAGAATCAGGATCGGCCGGAAAAAGGCATTCAGGATGCCCAGGATCGCCGCCGCGAAAAAGGCGGAGAAGAACCCCGCGACGCGGATTCCTTCGATGAGGTAAGACGCCGCCAGGATCGCCGCCGTCAACACCAGCCACCTCAGGACAAGACCCATGGGAAACCTCCGAATTCGTTGCTATACCCGGAATGTCGCTCCTTGTATCCTCTCAGGGAAAATTTTGCAAGCGGGGCGGGACGCGGGCCGGCGCGCTGGGTTTCGATGGGACGATCCCGCGCCCCGTCCCGCGCATCGGATCTCTACAGCGAATACCGGCCGGGTGTGATTTCCGTGTGCAGGTTCTCGTGGCCCAGGTAGCGTTTCCCGAGCGTCACGGCCATGACAAGGGCGGCCGCCGACAGCGCCATGGTCAGAAGAACCGTCAGGTCGGTACCGCCTTCCCAGGGATAGAGCATCCGAACCAGCCAGGAAGCCAGGAAAGCAAGCGGAATGCTGCCTCCCGTCGCATTGTAGACAACGGTCAATATGACTGACAGCGCCACGGCCTGCACAAGGAAGCTCCCGGCGGCGGCGGCCGGGGAAAGCGATGACGCTCCGTAGGCGCCCATGAAGAAGGCCGGGAGCTGCCAGAGTCCGCAGATGAGGCCCAGAAGAAGAGAAGCGACGAGTCCGATGAAACGCCGCTGCAGCAGAGGAAGCGCGATGCCCCGCCAGCCGATTTCCCCCCAGGGCAGGGCACTGCCTGCCAGGAGCGCCGCGGATGTGGATGCGGCGTGCGAACCTCCGAACGCGGCAAGAGACGTCTCCCCAAGAAAGCGGGCGCACAGCGCCGCGAGCAGATGCAGGAAGGGGATGCCGAGCAGAACCAGTCCGGACCAGCCCACGCTCGCCCGCCACTGAACCATGCGGGCCAGGTAGTCCCTCAGCCCCGACGAACCCTGCACGCTCCCGACGACGATGAGCGCCGCCAGTGCCGGCGACCAGGCGATGAAGTAATAGAGAGGGCTGTACTCCGGGAGGCCCACATCGTAGCCCTCGAAGATGCCGGAAAACAGGAATGCCAGGGCCGGGAGTCCCCAGCCGAATCCGAAGGCAATGAGAAGGTATGCAAACAGCGGACGGTGTTTCATAGAAGGCAACCTGGAAGTCGGGGAAACATTTCCGCAGACAGACCGGAGCGACCGCGCCTGAAAACCCTTGAAGCGGGACCCTATCACCGACGGCAGCGGAATGCAATCTTGGAAGACGGTGAAGACGCTAGATCTCCGGGGTTCTGGGCGCGGCAGACAGCTTGACAACGGCCTTGTTGTAGGCAGAAAAGATGTCACGGCGCGAGAGGATCCCCACGATCCTGCCGGGGTCGTCGCGGGCGATCACGGGGAGTTGCTCGATATTGCGGAACCCGACCCGCTCGAGTGCCGTTTCGAGGTTTTCGTCCTCGGTGACGGTCAGCACCTTCTTCGTCATGATGTCTTGCACGATGATGAGGTCGCCAAGCCCCTGCTCGTAAATGAGTTCCTTGAAATCCTGAAAGGCGACAATGCCGGTCAGCCGCCCCTGGTCGTCAACGACTGGGAAGCTGGTATGCTTACTCGCCATGGCCTGGCTTAGAAATTCTCTCAGGTTCAAGTCGTGCGGCATGGTCTCGACGTTTCGCGTCATGGCGTCGCGGACCTTCAAGTACTTCATGATGTTTGTTTCGCGGCCCGCCTGCAGGTCGATGCCTTTTCTCAACAGACGCAGTGTGAAAATCGACCCCGCCCGAATTTGGGACGCAACGATGTAGCTCAAAAAGCAGGACAGCATGAGCGGAAGAATGATCTGGTAATTGCCGGTTAGCTCGAACAGGAGAAGGATCGCATGCATGGGGCCATGGGAGGCGCCCGCCAAGACGGCCGCCATGCCTACAAGGCTGTAAGCCCCGGACGTGGCTGTCCCGGGGAAGAGCCCGTGGGCGGCCCAACCGAAGAACCCGCCCGCCATGGCGCCGATGTACAGCGAGGGAACCACGACGCCTCCGGCGCCGCCCGATCCGATCGTGAACGCCGTAGCGGCAATCTTCAGGAATACGAGCCCCAGCAGAAAAAACCAGGGAAGCCGGTCCCAGACGGCAAGGTCGATGACGTCGTAGCCGACGCCATAAACTTCGGGAAAGACGATCCCCATCAAGCCCACCAAAAGCCCTCCGACGGCGGGTTTGAGGTATTCCGGCATCTTCAGCCCGTTAAAGCCGTCTTCCGTCTTGTGGAGGACAATCGTGAACAGGACGGCTACGGCTCCGCAGAAAACGCCGAGAATGATGTACAGGGGCAGCTCCCACGCGCCGAGGAGCGTGTACTTTGCAGCAGCGAGAGCCGGGTAATCCCCCAGATGGGCGCGGGAAATCGCCGTCGCCACCACGGAGGAAACGACGATGGGGCTGAAGGAAGAGATCCCGTAATTGCCAAGGATGATTTCCATGGCAAACATCACCCCGGCGATCGGCGCGTTGAACGTGGCGGCAATACCCCCGGCGGCGCCGCAGGCCACCAGCGTCCGCAGGCGATCCGTAGACACGCGCAGCAGTTGACCACACATGGAACCGATGGCCGCCCCGATCTGAACGATCGGCCCTTCCCGTCCCGCCGAGCCGCCCGAACCGATACAGATCGCCGAGGTGAGGATCTTCACGATGCTCACCCGTTTTCTGATCCTGCCGCCGCGGATGGCTACGGCTTCCATCGTTTCCGACACGCCGGGACCGCGGGCCTCACGAGCGATGAAGAAGATGATCGGGCCGATGACAAGACCCCCGAGGGCGGGTGCAAGGAGCTTGACGTACAGAGGTGCGGCCGAGACCGTTTCCAGGAAGTTTCCGCCGGCGGAACCGAAGAAGGCCCATTGGACCAGGCGAATCATGTAACGGAAGACGATCGCGCCATAACCGCTCAATATGCCGACCAGCATGGCGATGACAATCATCACCGCATGATCGCTTCCGCCAAGGATTCTTCGAAAAGAAGCGTAATGGGTCGGATTCACGGATCGTTCACTTTCCGATGTCTTGAATCGTCCGCACGGTGAGGCCATTTTGCCGTCAGCGAACGCGGCCTCGCCGTCTTTCGGCGGACGGGTCGAGACCGTGCATATCACAAAAGTCATCCAGGGGTAAGCTTTCCATCGGAAGATGCGGCTCCGGCCCCGTCGGAACCGGGCGGCCATGCCCTCTTGGCCGCAGCCGGACGCCGTGCGAAGGCGCACAGGACCGTTTGCCATCCCCCTGAGACGGCTTGGACTGCACACTCCTCCGTCCTCCGGGCAGCATCCGGATTGCACCCATTCCTCCGGGACACCGGCGAACGCCCGGTCAGCCGCCTATCCATTCGCTATCCCTTTCGCCATCATTCGCTTGCTTCACCTGCAGACTTGTGGCACATTCGACATCATCATCTCATGCGTCGCTCAATCCATCGCACGGCATATCAACAGACGGAGCTTGGTTGCAGGGACGGAGATGGACGCTCTATTGCTTACAGCTTTCATGCTGCTGGCCGGCTACCTGGCGGGAGCACTCGCGGCGCGCCTGCACTTTCCCCGCATCACGGGATACCTGGTCGCGGGAATGTTCTTGAATCCCTCCATACTCCACGCTATTCCGCAAGCCGCTGTCGACAAGTTGAATTTCATCATCACCGTCGTTCTCGGGGTCGTTTCCTATGTAATCGGCGGCGGCTTGCGTCTGGACACCATACGGAAACTCGGAAAGGCCATCGTCAGCATCACCATTTTCCAGGGTCTGATGCCCTTTCTTCTCAGCGCGCTGCTGATCGCCGGTCTGGGCCCCTTCGTCCTGTCGATTCCCGGCGGGATGATCGCGACGTTCGCCCCGATGGCGCTGGTGCTCGGCGCCATCGCCGTATCATCTGCACCTGCCGCCGTCGTAGCGATTGTCCATGAATGCCGTGCGACGGGACCGGTCACGACAACCTGTCTGGCAGTCCTTGCCCTGACCGACGCCTTCACCGTGATCGCCTTTGCCTGTTCCCTCGACATCGGCCGGGCTCTCGCAAAAGGCCAGCAGATTGCGGAACTGGGCAACATGCTTGCCGTCCCCGTCCTTCATGTCCTGGGATCCGTCGTCGCGGGCGCCGCCTTCGGCTGGCTCCTGCTGAAAGGCCTCGAGAGAATTCGCGCGGCCTGGGGACTGCTGGCGACGATATCGGCGGGGATCATGATCCTGACGGCAGCCGCTGAAACCTGGGGACTGTCATCCATCCTCGCCAACATGGCCTCTGGTTTCGTCGTCGCCAACCGTTCGGGACGGGAAGAAATGCTCACCGTCCTAGAGAGGATCGAGGAAACGCTGTTCGTGCTCTTCTTCGTCCTCAGTGGCATGTACGTCGACATCGCGGCTCTCAACGCGGCCGGAGTCCTTGTCGTGCTCATCATGCTGGGGCGGAAGATCGGAAAATACGCCGGTGCGAGAATCGGCGCGGCCCTCGTCGGCGCCCCGGAATCGTTGCAGAAGTACCCCGGATTCGTACTCCTGCCCAAAGCGGGACTCACGCTGGGGCTGGCCTTCCTCGCGCGCCAGGCTTTCCCCTCTTTCGGACCCATCCTCTTCGATGCCCTCCTCGCCAGCACGGTCATCAACATGCTCCTCACCCCGCCGCTGGCCAAGCTCGCGCTCGTCCGGTCCGGAGAAAGCGGCTCCCGGGTGGCCCATGAGGTGAAATGACAGTCCGGAAAGAAATAGTTCCCAAAAGGAATAGTTTCCATAACTATTTGTCCTGATAATTATCGGAATACGGAAAAAAATCTATTTGACAAGTCTCTCCCATTCCGATATAAATCGCGCCACTATATTCATACAATCGTTATTTAACCAACGATTTCGCAGTGTTTTTCAGCAATTTCGAAACAGGCGCCGTCTTTTCCCGCTTTCTTCAGGCCAGAAAAAAGACTGCGCAGCCGCAACGGGCCGGTTTTGGGCGTCAGGGAAGGGCCTATTCCGTCGATTTCTCGATCAAGAGGCATGCGGATGAACGCGGGTTCCATGGAAGCGCAGATCGGCGTCGGCGTATCAACGGTGCAAGAGACGCCGCACGGCGGGATGACCCTGCGGCCAGCCGGCATGCTCTGGACGCGCACCGCCCTTCTTCTCCTCGCGCTTCTCGCGGCCTTCGCCTCCTGGAACGGGCAGCAGCCGATCCTGGTGATGACCTTGCTGCTTCTGGCGCTCGCGGTGCTGTGCAACCTCTGGAGCCGGTATTGCCTCGCCCGCCTGTCATGTGGAAGAACCCTCGTGCGTCGGCGCGCCTTCCCCGGCGAGGAAATCGCGACGGAGATTTCGCTTCGCAACGACAAGTGGCTGCCTTTGCCCTGGATCCGCGTGCAGAACCCAGTCCCCGAGGAGCTCAGAGCTTCCGTGGACGAGACTGTTCCCGGGAACGACCGCCGGGACGCGACGGAAGTGTCTCTTTTTCTGCCCGGACGCAACCGCGCCCGCTGGACATACCGGATGCTGTGCCGCCGGCGGGGTTTTTATCCGCTGGGAAACCTCTGCATCACGAGCGGGGACATTTTCGGTCTCTACAGCGCCTCTGCCGAGTTTCCGTCGGCGGACACCGTGCTCGTTTATCCCCGCCTCATTCCTCTCGAGAGGCTTTCGCTCCCGGCTCTGCAGATCCTGGGCGACGAAAAGGCGGAACGAAGGATCTGCACCGACCCGACAAGACCCTTCGGCATTCGGGATCACATTCCCTCGGACGGCCTGCGCCACATCCATTGGAAAGCCAGCGCTCGCGGGCAAGGACTGAAACGGAAGATCTTTGAACCGACGACAACGAAGAAGATCGCGCTCTTTTTCGACGTGGAGAGTTTTGGATGCGGTGAGTCCTTCCGGGCTGATGATTTTGAGCTGGGAATCAGCACGGTTGCCTCCGTCGCGTTCCACGCGGGAAAGGGCGAAGCCCAGCCGGGACTCTACGCCAACAGTTGTTCTGTGGACACCGGCCGGCCGATCACCGTCCCTCCCAGCGGGAGCCGCTCGCAATTGGTGGAAATCCTGGAGTCCCTTGCCAAGGCCACCCCGCGGGCGAGCGGCTCCCTCGATACCCTTCTGTCGACGGCGGTTCGCTCGCTCCCGTCGGGCACCGCTTTCGTCCTGGTAAGAGGTCCCTACCGTGCGTCACCCCGGTTGCCGCTCGCCGAACTGAGGGCACGCGGCTATCGGATATCCCTTCTTCCGATCGGGGAAGAGGCGCAGGCGCCCCCCGTCGAAGCCGGCGACGACGTCCACAGCTCTTCCGAGGCGCCCCGATGACGGCTCCGGGAAATGTCATCCCCCTCTTCGCTCTCCTTCTCATCAGGGGTTCCGCAGCCTGCGCCGTACTGATCTTCCTGCGCCACCACCCCCAGCTCTCGAACCTGCCGGTCGCCTGGATACTTGCCCTGTACCCATTGTCCTGCCTGATCGACTGTCTTCCGGTGGTGCGCCGCCGCCATGTGTTCTTTCGGCATACGATCAGTCTCGCGGCCGGAATCGTCGGAACCCTGTTGCTGCTCAAGACGCAATTGTATGCGGATTTCCCATGGGCGGATCTGCAGTGGCTGGAGGCGGCGGGCAAAGGTTTCTTCTCCGTTTTCTTCGGCCTGACGCCCGAATTCGCAACGATAACGGCCTCTGTGGCGTGCTGGATCATCGGCGGGCGCACGGGCCGGGGATCCGTTGAATTCTCCACCATGGTGAGTTCGTTCCAGTTCGGATTCGTTGTGTTCGTTCTTGCCGTCGCCTCAGCCGGCCAGTTCGGCGTCGATACACGGCCGGCCCTGCCGCTGCTTCCGATCTTCTTCATTTCAGGGTTGACGGGACTCGCGGCCCTCCGGCTGCGGGAAATGTCCCTGCTCCAAGGGGGGGTCCGCTCGACCTGGCTCTTTCTGCTGACCGGGGGGTTCTCGTTGACGCTGCTGCTGGCGGGAGGAATCGCACTTCTCCTTCATCCGGACCTGCTGGATCAATTGCTGGCGGCGGGAATCGCGGCCGTTCAGGCCCTCGGCCGCGCCATCGGCTGGTTTATCGAACTCCTCGCCCGCTTCCTCCCCTCCCCGGAGATGGGACCTCTTCCCGGCGGCACGCCGGTCCACGGCCCGAAGGAGAATCCGGAAGCCTGGGTCAACTGGCTGCACATTTCCGACGAGACGCGCAGCGTTATGCGATTCTTCGTGGCGCTGGGATGGCTGAGCCTGCTTCTGGTCGCCGCCTGGCGCACCTGTTCGCAGCTTCTGAACTGGATCGGCCGGCGCCTCGCCTTGCGATCGGATATACTGATCGAGCCAACAGGGGGAACCTTCTGGGCGGACCTCCCCGCTTTGTTTCGGGGGCTCCTGCGGCATGCCCTGTCATGGACAAAGGCGCTCTTCCTTCGCCGCCGCCGGCTTTTCCGCGACGCCGCTAAGGATCCCCTTTCGATCGCCCGGAGGATTTACCTGCGCATGGAGAAGTGGGCCGGGACCGCCGGCCTTGCCCGGAATCCGGATCAGACGCCGCACGATTTTCTGCGACGGCTCGTGGAAATCTATCCCGATCTGCGCTGGGAATTCACTTTTATCACCCACCAATTCGCCAGTGCGAGATATGGACCGATCCTTCCTCCCAAAGAAGCCCTTGACAAGATGTCCATGAGCTGGAAAAAGGTTCACAGGTACTGGCTTCTCAAGGCCGGAAGAAAGTCGAAGGAGGCATAGCGAACCATGGACAGCATGCCGGCGGTAGCCGGCTCCCCCTGGAAGAACGTTCAGGATGCGATGGAGAAATTCGTCTCCGGCATCGGCAGGGTCGTCATTGGCAAGGAGCAGGCGGTCGAGCTCCTCTTCCTCGCCTTCCTGTGCGAAGGCCATGTCCTGATCGAAGATGTGCCCGGCGTCGGAAAGACCCGGCTCGCCAGGACGGCGGCCAAGGCCATGGGGCTTTCCTTCAAGAGAATCCAGTGCACCCCGGATCTCCTGCCGTCCGACGTCACGGGCGTCGAATATTTCAACCAAAAGAGATCGGAGTTCGAATACCGGCCCGGGCCCGTTATGGCCAATGTCGTGCTCGTCGACGAGATCAACCGGGCGCTTCCGCGCACGCAGTCCTGCCTTCTCGAATGCATGCAGGAACGGCAGGTTACCGTCGATCGGGAAAGCATTCCCCTGCCCCGGCCCTTCCTCCTTCTGGCGACGCAGAATCCCATCGAACTGGAGGGGACCTTTCCCCTGCCGGAGGCCCAGCTCGATCGATTCCTCATGAGCATCCGCCTCGGCTATCCGTCAGAGGAAGAGGAAGAGACGATTCTCCACGATCTGCAGCAGGACGATCCGGAAGAGGGCCTGCAGCGGCTGATTGATCCTCAGAAGATCGCATGCCTGCAGCGGAATTGCCGGGAGATCTTCGTCGAGCCGTCGATCCGGAAATATATCATCGCCCTGTGCCGCATGACGCGACAGCACGAGGATGTCCGTCTGGGCGTCTCGCCGCGCGCCGCCCTCGCCCTGCAGGCCGCGTCCCAGGCACTCGCCGCATCCCGCGGCCGGGGTTACGTGCTGCCCGACGACGTACAGGCTCTTGCGCAGCCGGTCCTGGCGCACCGGCTGCTTCTCAAAACGGAAGCCCGTCTCACGGGGCGGACTGAACGAAATATCATCGAGGATGTTTTGCAGCGTCTTCCCGTGCCGGTATGATGTGCTTATTTCCGACTTTCAGGCCGATAGGCCGTGAACAGGAGGAACAAGAACGCCCATGGGGGCCAAGGCGGGCTACGAGCAGCTTCGGAAGCAGTTTGAAGAGCTGAAGCAAGAGGACGACTACCGGTGGATATCCGACATCTGCCATTCGCTGGTAGACTCTACGACGGATTCCATCTACATCGTCGACCGCCAGTGCCGCTATCTCTTCCTCAACGAGGTCCATTTCCGCCGCATGGGCCTTCCGGGCGATCAGATCCTCGGGAAGACCTATGCGGAGCTGCACCCTGAGGGTTCCACGGCGGATTTCGAAAAGGCCGTTCGCACCATCTACGAGACCGGCCGTTCGATCAAGCGTCAGCACCGCAGCAGCCGGGACGGATGCCACTTCCTCAGAACCTTCAGCCCCATGAAGAAGCGCGACGGTGACGGACACATCCTCGGTGTCGCCGTCGTCTCCAAGGACATCTCCGAACTCAAGAGGGCGGAAGAGACCCTGCGTTTTACGCAACTGTCGATCGACCGGGCTTCGGACGCCATTCTCTGGCTTGATTCCGCCGGAAAAATTCTGAAGGTCAACGAATCCGCCTGTTTTTCCTTCGAATATAGCCGCGAAGAACTGCTCGCCAAAAACGTCGCGGAGATCGATTCACGGATCGCCGCCCGAGGCTGGGAGGCCACATGGAACGACCTCCGGGCACGCGGGGCGCTGATCTATGAGTCCTATTTCATCCGCAGAGGCGGCAAGACCCTCCCCTTCGAGGTCAAGGCCAGCTTCTCCCGCATCGGAGACCGGGAATACGCCGTCGCCTTCTGCCGCGACGTCGCAGAACGCAAGCGATTGGAGAGCCAGTTTCATCTGGCTCAGAAGATGGACGCATTGGGGACGATGGCCGGCGGGATCGTCCACGACTTCAACAACCTCCTCATGGTCATCCAGGGCCATGCCTCCCTCATGATGATGGGCATCGACGCCAGCCATCCGAACTACGAACGTCTGCAGGGCATTGAACAGATGGTCGCAAGCGGCGCCGCCCTCACGAAACAGCTCTTGAGCTTTGCGCGGGGAGAAAAATGCGAAATGGTCGCCTGTGATATCAACGAAATCGTGAAGAAGACGCTCGAAATTTTCAAGAGGACAAAGAAAGACATCCAAGTCCACACCCGCTGCGACCGCCATCCATCGATCATCGAGGCCGATTCCGGCCAAATCGAACAGGTGCTCCTGAATCTCTTCGTCAACGCGTGGCAGGCGATGCCCGAAGGTGGAAACCTCTATGTCAGCACGAGCAACACGGTCCTCGACGATGATTATGTAAAACCCTACCGTGCGCCGGCCGGACGCTATCTCAAGATATCCGTGACGGATACGGGCGCCGGCATGGACAGCGATACGCAGAGCCGTATTTTCGATCCCTTTTTCACCACGCGCGTCGACGGCAAAGGCGTCGGGCTCGGCCTTGCGACAAGCTACGGCATCATCAAGAAGCACCGCGGCATCTTCAACGTCTACAGTGAAAAGGGGGCCGGCACCACATTCAGTATCTACCTGCCGGCGTCGGAAAGGACCGCCGCCCAGAAGCAGCCGGAAGAATCCTCGACGGTCGTGAAAGGATCCGAGACGGTCCTGTTCGCGGATGACGAGGAAGTGATTCTCGAAGTCGGCCGGGAAATCCTCATGGCGCTGGGCTACCGCGTCATCACGGCCCGCGGCGGAGCGGCAGCCATCGAGATCTACCGGCAGAAGATGAACGAAATCCGGATTGTCGTGCTGGACATGATCATGCCCGGCATGAAATGCACCGACGTCGTCACCGCTCTCAGGCAGTACAATCCCGATGTGCGCATCCTGCTTGCAAGCGGCTATGCCGAGAACAACCAGGTCCGGCTGGCGATGGATTGCGGATGCCGGGAATTCATCCAGAAGCCGTTCAACATCCCCGAGCTCTCCCAAAAGCTTCGCCGCGTCCTCGCAGACTCTTGAATCCGGCAGCGAGCGCCATCCTGCAGCCATGCTGCGGGATGGACGAGCGAATGACAGCCCATCCACCTCCTTGGGGATCGCGATTCTTCGATTTTTTTCGGAGAATCGTCAATCCGGCAGCGAGCGCGCCTCGCACCGCAGGGCGAGGGAGCGAATGACGGCCCAGGCTCCTCCCCGGGGATCGTAGACATCCGAATCGTGAATTCGGATGTCTGCCAAAACGCCCGTCTGCGGCGTTTTCTTCATCCTTCGCCATTCGATCCTTCGGCAAGCTCAGGACAGGCTTCACGATTTGTCATGCTGAGCCTGTCGAAGCATCAGAAGCCTTGCATCCGGACATTTTTGAACAGCCTGCGCTTACTGACGGGACGGCAGGGTCCTATCCCCGCGACAGCAGTTCCCGGCTGAGGATCTCGCCGTCGGCCGCCACCACGACCTTCTCCAGGCGGACTTTCTTTCCCGCCGTCTCCATCCCCTTCCGGACTATCGCCGGCAGTCCCTGGCAGCACGGAACCTCCATCACGACAACCGTCACACTGCGCAGGTCGGCCTTTTCGAAGATCTGCGTGAACTTCTGCGTGTACATCTCGGCGTCGTCGAACTTCGGACAGCCGATCAGGACCACCTTACCCTTCAGGAAATCTTCGTGAAAGCTCGGATACGCGACCGGCGTGCAATCGGCGGCCACAAGCAGATGCGCCCCCTTCAGGAACGGCGCCGTTGGCGGCACGAGACGGATCTGGACCGGCCAATGGCGAAGCTCCGATGAGGCCGGCGCCTGGACCGCGGGCCGGTTCGCCTCTTCGCAGGAACCGGAGGGCGCCCAGGTCTTCAGATGCGTCGACGGACAGCCGCAGGGCAGCTCCGGTCCGGCATGCCGGTGAACGTGCGGGGCGGACAGTTCCTTTTTCACGGCCTCTTCGTCGAAGGCCTCGGCCTCGCGTTCCACAATTCTCAGGGCTCCGCGCGGGCACTCCCCCAGGCAGGCGCCGAGCCCGTCGCAGAAGTTCTCGGACTTGATCTTCGCCTTGCCGCCGACGATCCGGATCGCGCCTTCCGCGCAGGACGGGACGCACAGCCCGCAGCCGTCGCACTTGTTCTCGTCGATTTCCACGATCTTTCTTACGGTCTTCATGATGGCCTCCTTGGTTCCTCGGTTCTTTTGACCCAAGGATATGCACGCCGCGGCCTTTTTTCCTTGACCGAGATCAAGGATCGGCAAAAAAAGCCGCGGCAGAAATACTGCCGCGGCCGCCGTTCGTGATGTCCTGCAGGAGCCCTTCCCTCTACGTGAAGGGCGCGAATTGCTCCTTCGAGGCCCCGCAGACGGGACAGGTATCGGGGAGATCGCCGTCGGACACGTATCCGCAGACCTCGCAGACGAAATAGCTCGTCTCCCGCTCCTCCAGGAGGTGGTTCATCGCCTCCTTGTAGAGCTTGGCGTGTCCGTCTTCGACGTCCCTGCTCTGGCTGAAGTGCAGCGCCGCCGCCCGGTCCCCCGCTGCTTCCGCCTCCCGGACGAAGGTATCGTAGGCGACGCCTGCGACCTTCTGTTCCGATTCGAAGCTCGCGGCGAGATTTTCTTCGGTCTTACCGACTTCCCGGAGCACTCGCAGCGCCCGCAATCCGTGGATCTCTTCCGAGAAGGCGATGACGCGGAAGAGCTTCGCGATCTGCTTGAAACCCTCCGCCTCCGCCTTCTCCGCGTACGCCTTGAGCCGCAGGACCGCCTTCGCTTCACCCGTGTAGGCCTGATGCAGGGCTTCCTTCACCTTGTCCATGGGGCGCAGTCCTCGGCCTATTCCGGGGAGAATTCCTCTTTGCCCGCTCCGCAGAGGGGACAGACCCATCCGTCCGGCAGCTTGGCAAAGGGCGTCCCCGCGGCGACGCCGTTATCGGGATCGCCGACCGCCGGGTCGTACACATATCCGCAAATGCCGCACACGTATTTTTCCATGATGTCCTCCCGTATTTTCTTGAAGAATTCAACCGGCCGCTAGAATCTCATCTTTTCCTGCATCTTCTCCGCGGTGAGTTTTCCGAGGGAATAGCACGTCTGGAGCATCGATGCGTCCGGCACGTGCTTCGCACGAATCCCGTCCGTGACCAGTTCCACCTTCATTTCGGACAGGATGTCCTGAAGCTGCCGGACGGACTCGCCGCTCCATCCGTAGGACCCGAAGGCGGCGCCGATCAGATGGGCGGGCCGAAGCCCTTTGGCGTAAGACATGACGTCCGCCATCTGCGGGAGCATGTTGTTGTTGAGCGTCGACGATCCCACGATAAAGGCCGCAGCGTCTAGGAGCTCGTACGCGACGTCGCTCCGATGATGGACGTCCATCCCCATGAACTGCACGGAGACGCCGCTCGCCGCCAGTCCTTCCGCAATCGCCCGGGCCATCATTTCCGTGCTGTGCCACATGGTGGCGTAGCAGACGACGGCCTTCTTCGACGGCGTCCGCGCCGCCCACCGAACATAGCGGTCGACGATCGTCGCGACGTCTTTCCTCCAGATGGGGCCGTGGTCCGGCGCGATCATCGCAAAGGCGAGCCCCAGTTTCTCCACCCGGTCGACCAGCTTTGAGACCAGGGGCGAATAGGGCAGAAGGATGTTCGCATAGTAGGTGGCCGCTTCATAGCGCAGGATGGATGGGTCGATCTCGTCGGCGAAGCGCTCGCTCGTCGCCAGGTGCATCCCGAAGGCATCCTGCGAGAAGAGGAGCTTCTCCTCGACGAGGTACGCGAACATGCTGTCCGGCCAGTGCAGCATGCGCGTCTCCAGGAACTGCAGTGTCAGGTTCCCAAGGCTGAGGGTTTCCCCGTCTTTGACGGGCGTGATGGCGGGACCGGCGTGGAAGATCTCGCCCAGCGTCTTCGCACCGGCGGAGGAAGCAAAGACCTTTTCGGGTTTGACGGCCGCGAACACCTTGGGCAGGCTGCCGGAGTGGTCCAGTTCGGAGTGATTGGAAATCACGTAGTCGATTTTCGCGGGATCGATGACCGAGGCGATCCTCGCCATCATCTCGTCCATGAAGCGCGCCTTGACCGTGTCGACAAGCGTAACCTTGTCGGCGAGGATCAGATAGGCGTTGTAGGTACTGCCGCGCTTGGTCGTGTAGCCGTGAAAGTCGCGGATATTCCAATCGATCGCCCCCACCCACCAGACGCGATCGGTCAGTTTCACGGCCTTGAATTCGTCGGACATAGGTTCACCTCGAGAGGAAATCAAACTCAAGATAATGCGTTTTTCGGCGCTGTCAACCGCGCCGGCGAAGAATCCGGCCTCCCTCGTCGTAGGCCTGCAGATTGACGTCCAGTTTCTCCGGAGGAAGGGTCCGGGCGACGACTTCGCGGAAGGCGTCCCGCCCGATGGGCAGTTCACCGATCGCTGCGAGGGCGCCGATCATGACGATATTGGCGAGAATTGGGTTCCCCATGGCCACCGCCCGTTCCGTCGCGTCCACCAGCCACAGCCCCGAGCACAGGCCCGCAATCGCCGCTTCGAGCGCCGCCGCGTCCGGATACTCCTGTTCGCCGGCGATGACGCCGACGGGATAGATCGGACGCGTGTTGGTCAGGACCCGGACCTGCGGATTCCCGTAGGCCGGCAGCACGCGGAGCGCCTCGATCGGTTCGAGCGAGACGACGATGTCGGCGCCGCCGCAGGGAATCTGGGGGCTCCAGACGGAGGTCCGCGACACCCGGATGTGGCTCATGACGGAGCCGCCGCGCTGCGAAGCGCCGAAGGTTTCTCCGATCGTGATGCGGTAACCCGCCGCGGCGAGCATGTTCGCCAGCACGCGGGAAGCCATGACGTTGCCCTGGCCGCCCACGCCCGTGATGACGATGTTGAAGGGGTCCTTCGCGAGACGTTCCCGTGCCATCTCAGGCCACCTCCTTCGCGATCGCCCCTTGCGGGCAGATAAAGGAGCAGACGCCGCAGCCAGCGCAGATCACCTCGTCGATCCGCGCCTTTCCCGCCGCCTTATCCCACAGAAGACCGGGACACCGGAAGACCCGCGTGCAGAAGCGCCCGCAGCCGCAGGCCTCGCCGAGACAGATCTTTTCGTTGACGCGCACCCGGAACGCCTTCTTCGCCCGCTTCTCCGGGCTCAGCGCGCAGCTCTGGCGCAGCACCAGCACGCGCACGCCCCCCTGCTCCAGCAGGCGGTTGACGGCGCGGCGCGTCTCCGCGAGGTCGAAGGGGTCCCGCACCTCCACGCCGACGCCGAGGGAGCGGCAGAGCGCCTCGATGTCGACGCGTGGGGACGGCTCCCCCACCGCGTTGACGGCGCTCCCCGGATGGGGCTGGAATCCCGTCATCGCCGTGCCGCTGTTGTCCAGAATCGCCATCAAGACATCCGCCCGGTGGTGGACAGCGTTGATGAGGGCCGGCAGGACCGCGTGATAGAACGTCGAATCGCCGCAGACGGTGACGACGGGCTGGTCCATGCCGAAGGCCCCGAGCTTGCCGAACCCGCTCGCGATCCCCATGCCCGACCCCATCGAGTGCAGGGTCTTGAGGGAGTTGAAGCCACAGGGAAGGAGCGCCAGCGAATAGCATCCGATGTCGCCGCAGATGAAACCCTTCCGGTTGTCGAGGCGGAGCGCTTCCTGGAGAAGCCAGAAGGAGGCGCGGTGCGGGCAGCCGGGGCAGAAGGTCTGGCCCCGCGGCGGCGCCATCGCCTGCGCGGCGGCTTCCGCCTTCCGGCGGTAATCCGCCGCCGCGTCCCCGCAGGCGATTCCGAGAATCCCAGCCATGGCGGCGGCGACCCGGTCGGGGTTGAGCTCGCCGTTCATCGGCAGCGTACCTTCGTTCTTGCCGTAAAAGGTCTTGACGCCGATCTGCCCGGCGGATTCGGCGGCGATCACCTTCACGTTTTCTTCCAGGAAGGGCAGGATCTCCTCGACGAAGAGCACCTTCCCGGCGGCGGCCAGGCGGCTCTTCACGAGCGCAGCGGGCAGCGGCC
>CAZDLM010000037.1:16163-32868 GCA_964506465.1 uncultured Syntrophaceae bacterium | reverse complement strand
GTCGTATGTTCGGCATACTCCACTTCGGCCTCCGCCAGCGCCGTATGGCAGGAAGCGCACCAGTAGACGGGTTTCTTGCCCTTGTACACGCTTCCGTTCAGCCAGAGCTTCCCGAACTCCGCAACGGTTGTCGCCTCATAGGCATACGCCATCGTGAGGTAGGGATCCTCCCATTCCCCGAAGACACCGAGACGCTTGAACTGGTCGCGCTGGACGTCGACGAATCTCTCGGCGTACCGACGGCAGAACCGGCGCTTCTCCGCCTGAGACATCGACATCTTCTTGTCGCCCAGCTCCTTGTCCACCTGATGCTCTATCGGAAGACCGTGGCAGTCCCAGCCCGGCACATAGACGCTGTCGAACCCGACCATATTCCTGGACTTGATCACCATGTCCTTGATGATCTTGTTGAGGGCGTGCCCCAGGTGGATGTTGCCGTTGGCGTAGGGAGGGCCGTCATGCAGGATATAAGGAGTCTTCCCCTTCAGCGTCTGCCGGATCCGTTCATAGATTTTCATCTCGGCCCAGCGGCGGAGGACCTCCGGTTCGCGCTGAGCGAGGTTGGCCTTCATCGGGAAATCCGTCTTCGGGAGATTCAAGGTGTCTTTGTAATCCATGGGGATGCCCTTTCAATTATCGGAAATAGTTGAGCTACGTACCACAGAAGGCAGTGGCTTTCAAGGGGAACCGGGGAAAAGACAAAAAACCCCCCGGCCGTCTTGCGGCCGGGGGGGATAAGGTTTCAGATGAGGTCCTCTATCGGGATCGGACCGGAACGCGAATCACATGCCCATGCCGGGATATCCGCCGCCGCCACCGGGAGGCATGGCCGGCGCGGTTTCTTCCTTGGGCTTCTCGGCCACCATACACTGGGTCGTCAGCATCATGGAAGCAACGCTCGCCGCATTCTGCAGGGCGAACCGGGTGACCTTCGTGGGATCAATGACGCCCGCCGCGATCACGTCCTCGAACGTCTCGTTCGCCGCGTTGAACCCGAAGGCGCCCTTCTTTTCCTTTACCTTCTCGACAACGACGCTGCCTTCCCAACCGGCGTTCGCTGCTATCATGCGGAGTGGCTCTTCCAGGGATTTCTTGATGATGTTCAAGCCGATCGCCTGGTCGCCTTCGAACTTCAGCTTATCCAGAGCGCCGAGGGTTCGGAGATAGGCGACACCGCCGCCGGGCACGATCCCCTCTTCGACGGCTGCGCGGGTTGCGTTGAGGGCATCTTCAACGCGGGCCTTCTTTTCCTTCATCTCGACTTCCGTCGCCGCGCCGACCTTGATCACGGCCACGCCTCCGACCAGCTTCGCCATGCGTTCCTGTAGCTTCTCGCGATCGTAATCGGACGTCGTCTCCTCGATCTGGGCGCGGATCTGCTTCACCCGGCCTTCAAGGGCCGCGCGTGAACCGGCGCCGTCGATGATGGTGGTGTTGTCCTTGTCGATCGAAATCCGTTTGGCCCGTCCGAGATCCTCGATCCGCGTGTTTTCGAGTTTGGCGCCCATCTCCTCGGAAATGACCTTGCCGCCCGTCAGGATCGCGATGTCTTCCAGCATGGCCTTGCGGCGGTCGCCGAAGCCCGGAGCCTTCACGGCCGCAACGTGCAGCGTGCCGCGAATCTTGTTGACGACCAGCGTCGCGAGGGCTTCGCCCTCGATATCCTCGGCGATGATCAGCATCGGCCGGCCGATCTTTGCGATCTGCTCGAGAACCGGCAGAAGGTCTTTCATGCCGCTGATCTTCTTGTCATGGATGAGGATGTAGCAGTCCTCCAGTTCCGTCACCATCTTCTCGGCGTTGGTTACGAAGTAGGGAGAGATGTAGCCCCGGTCAAACTGCATGCCTTCGACGATGTCCAGCTCCGTCTCCAGGCTCTTCGCCTCTTCGACGGTGATGACGCCTTCCTTGCCGACCTTGCCCATCGCCTCGGCGATGATGTTGCCGATCGACTCGTCGTTGTTGGCCGAAATCGTTCCGACCTGGGCCACTTCCTTCTGATCCTTGGTCGGTTTGCTGAGCTTGCCCAGCTCCTTGACGACCGCTTCAACGGCCTTGTCGATGCCGCGCTTGATGTCCATGGGATTGCTGCCCGCCGCAACGGCCTTCACGCCTTCGCGATAGATCGCCTGAGCGAGAATCGTCGCCGTCGTCGTTCCGTCGCCGGCCACGTCGCTTGTCTTGCTGGCGACTTCCCGGACCATCTGGGCGCCCATGTTCTCGAACTTGTCCGCCAGTTCGATTTCTTTAGCAACCGTTACGCCGTCTTTGGTGACCGTCGGCGAACCATAACTCTTGTCAATGATTACGTTGCGGCCCTTGGGCCCCAGAGTAACCTTCACGGCATCCGCAAGGGCGTTCACGCCTTTGAGGATCGACTTTCTTGCATCTTCATCATACTGAAGTATTTTCGCTGACATGAATATTCTCCTCCTTGTTATCCGATATTCCTTATTTCTCGATCACACCGAGAATGTCGTCTTCCCTCATGATCAGGTGCTCCACGCCGTCGATCTTGACTTCCGTACCTGCGTATTTGCCGAAGAGGATTCGGTCGCCCACCTTCACGTCCGGCTTTACCAGCTTCCCATCTTCTCCCACTTTGCCCTTGCCGACCGCAACAACCTGACCCTCGATGGGTTTTTCCTTGGCGGTATCGGGGATGATGATGCCTCCCTTTGTCTTCTGTTCTTCTTCCAGACGCTTCACGATCACTCTATCCTGTAACGGCCGAATCTTCATGCTCACATCTCTCCTTTCTCGATGTTGTTCTGTAAAGGTGCAACGAAAGTAGGTTCCTTGAAAACCTGGCTATATATAAGCACTAAACGCCGCCTGTCAAGCGTTTCCGGAAAAAAAGCATTCCCTAGGGAAAAGGTGCGAGAAGGCGCTGAAAAATGCTCTAGAAAAGATGCTCCACGAGGTCTTTCAATCGGCCGATCGGGATCTCTTTCATGGTCCCGCCGCCTTCGTCCTTCCGGCGTCCCGTTCGCGGCAGGATGCAACGCCGGAAACCCATTCGGGCCGCCTCGCGGATGCGCAGTTCGGCGTGCGCGGTTGCGCGGATCTCTCCGGCAAGCCCGACCTCGCCAAAGACGACGGTCCCCGCCTCGATCGACCGGTCCAGGAAGCTCGATGCCATGGCGGAGACGATCCCCAGGTCCACGGCAGGTTCGCTCACCCGGATGCCTCCCGCCACGTTGAGGAAGATATCGTGGTTGGAAAGGTGCAGGCCGCAGATCTTGTCCATGACGGCAACCAGGAGCGATACGCGGTTCGGATCGACCCCGATCGCCGTGCGCCGGGGCATACCGAAGTTCGTGGGATGGACCAGCGCCTGGATTTCGATCAGGATCGGTCTCGTCCCCTCCATGCTCGGCACGACAACGGACCCGCAGACGTCCTCCGGACGCTCCGCGAGGAAGAAGGCCGAGGGATTGCGGACCTCGCGCAGACCGCCGTCCCCCATCTCGAAAACGGCGATTTCATTGGCGGGGCCGAAACGGTTCTTCATGCTCCGCAGAACGCGATAGGCATGGGAAGAATCCCCCTCGAAGTAGAGCACTGTATCCACCATGTGCTCCAGAACCTTGGGCCCGGCGATGGCGCCCTCCTTGGTCACGTGGCCGACAAAGAACACCGGAATGCCCGTCTTCTTGGCGAGCATGATCAGGCGGGCTGCCGTTTCGCGGACCTGGCCGACGCTGCCCGGCGCGGAGCCGAGCGCAGAAGAATAGGCCGTCTGGATGGAATCGATCACGACGGCGGCGGGGTTGATCTCCTGGATACGGCGGATCATTGTGTCCAGGTCGATTTCCACGAGGACGTACAGTTCCTTGGCCAGGGCTCCGATCCGTCCCGCCCGGAGCTTGATCTGGCGTGCCGACTCCTCTCCGGAGATGTAGAGTGTCTTCAATCCCCCGGCGGAGAGGGCGTTCATCACCTGCATCAGGAGGGTGGACTTTCCGATGCCCGGATCTCCCCCGACGAGGACGGCCGCGCCTCCGACGATTCCGCCGCCCAGAACGCGGTCTATCTCCTCCATCCCCGTCGCCAGGCGCTCCTTCTCCTGGGCCGGGATGTCGTTCACCGGAAGCGGCTGCTCGCTGAAATGCAGTTCGGCGGCCAGGGACGGGGCGCCGTCGTCGCGCACCTCCTCTTCGACGAAACGGTTCCACTCGCCGCAGGAGGGGCAGCGTCCCAGCCACTTGGGCGACGCGTATCCGCAGTTCTGGCAGAAGAATTCCGTCTTTCCCTTTTTCATGGCGAACCCTCTTCCGGGCGACTATTATGCACTTTGCCGCCCGGAGTCAACCGAAAGAAAAGATCCGGCCGTCATCCAAAACCCGGTCTTGTCTTGAAAGGGCAATATTGATATAGGGAACCTTCATTATTTATCTCCTCTTTTGGAAAGGATGATCCTATGCATAATCCCAATTTTGGATCGGGCCCCTGCAGCAAGAGGCCCAATTGGAGTCTTGACGCCCTGAAGGACGCCCCTGTCGGCCGGTCCCACCGCTCTGCGCTGGGCAAAGAACGTCTCAAACGGGCGATCGGCGAAACCCGGCGGATCCTGCAGATCCCGGACAACTATCTCGTCGCCATCATGCCTGCTTCCGATACGGGTGCCTTTGAAGCGGCCATGTGGTCCCTTCTCGGACCCCGCCCCGTAACGGTCCTGGTCTGGGAGAGCTTCTCCGAAGGCTGGGCGACGGATGCCGCCAAGCAGTTGAAGCTGAATCCCACCGTCCTCAAGTCCGACTACGGGAAGATCCCCGATCTCTCCAAGGTGGACTGGTCCAACGACGTCGTCTTCGTGGCCAACGGCACAACGAGCGGCGTCAAGGTCCCCCACTGGAACTGGATCCCCGCCGACCGCCAGGGGCTGTCCCTGTGCGACGCCACCAGCGCCGCCTTCGCGATGGAGATCGACTGGTCCAAGATCGACGTAGTCACCTTTTCCTGGCAAAAATGCCTCGGTGGTGAGGCGGCCCACGGGATGCTCGTCTTAAGTCCCCGCGCCGTCGCGAGAATCGAGTCCTACGATCCCCCCTGGCCGATGCCCAAAATCTTCCGCCTCAAGAAGAGCGGCAAGGTCAACCTGGCGATTTTCGAGGGAGACACGATCAACACCCCCTCCATGCTGTGCGTCGAGGATTATCTGGACGCCCTGAAGTGGGCGGACGGGATCGGCCTTCCGGGCCTCATCGCGAGGAGCAAGGCCAATCTCAAGGCCGTCGAAGACTGGGTCGCCAAGCGGGACTGGATCGATTTCCTTGCGGTTTCTCCAGAAATCCGCTCCAACACGTCCGTCTGTCTCATCGTTACGGACAGCAAGGTGAAGGCCCTGTCGAAAGACGACCAGGCGAAATTTCTCAAGGGGATCGCCTCGGAGCTGAGCAAGAAGAACATCGCCCACGACGTCGCCGCCTACCGTGACGCGCCTCCGGGTCTGCGTTTTTGGTGCGGTCCCACGCTCGAGACTTCCGACGTGAAAACCGTTCTCGATGAACTGGACAAGCTCTACCGCGTGAGATTGCAGACACTTTAACGGGCCACGCGTGCAGCGCACGCTTCCCGTAAGACGAACATCCCATAGGAGGCTAAGCAATGAAGAAAGTACTCGTCAGCGATTCCGTGGCCGCTGAATGCATCGATATATTGAAGAAAGCCCCGGGCATTGAGGTCGATGTCCAAACGAAGCTGAAACCCGAGGAACTCAAGGCGATCATCAAGAACTACGACGGCCTTGTCGTGCGCAGTGCAACGAAGGTCACGGCGGAGATCATCGCCGCCGCCGACAAGCTGGCCGTCATCGGACGGGCCGGCGCCGGCGTCGACACGATCGACGCGAACGCCGCAAGCAAACGGGGAATCGTGGTGATGAACACTCCCGGCGGCAACAGCGTGACGACCGGAGAACATGCGATTGCGATGATGCTCGCCCTCGCCCGCAAAATCCCCCAGGCGACCGCCTCCGTGAAGGCCGGCAAATGGGAAAAGAGCAAGTTCACGGGGCACGAGGTCTGCAACAAAACCCTCGGCATCGTCGGGATCGGACGCGTCGGCAGCATCGTGGCGACCCGCGCCCAGGGCCTGCGGATGAACGTGCTTGCCTACGATCCCTTCATCTCGCCCGAGGCGGCGGAACAGCTCGGCGTGAAGATCGCGTCCCTCGACGAGATTTACCGCAACGCCGATTTCATCACCATCCACACCCCCATGACGAAGGAAACCAAGGGCATCATCAACGCCGAGGCCTTCGCCAAGATGAAGAAAGGCGTTTTCATCATCAATTGCGCGCGCGGCGGGCTCGTCGTGGAAAAGGACCTCTACGATGCGCTCGTCTCCGGCAAGGTCGCCGGCGCGGCCCTTGACGTCTTCGAAGAGGAACCGACCAAGAACACGGCGCTCGTCGGCCTCGACAACGTGATCTGCACACCACACCTGGGCGCCGCCACGGATGAGGCGCAGGTCAACGTCGCGATCGCGATCGCCGAGCAGATGGTGGCCTATTTCACCCGCGGAGAAATCCAGAATGCCGTGAACTTCCCGTCGGTCAGCGCAGAAGTCCTGGGCATCATCCAGCCTTACCTCATTCTGGCGGAGAAGCTGGGAAAGTTTCAGACCCAGTTGGTCAAGGGCGCCATCCAGGAAATCTCCATCGAGTACAGCGGTGAAATTCTCAAGTACAACCTAGCCCCCATCACGCTGTCCGTTCTGAAGGGCATCCTCGATCCGATTCTCAGGGAGGGCGTCAACTATATCAGCGCGCCCTTTATCGCTAAGGAACGCGGCATCCGGGTCGTGGAGTCCAGGAGCAGCGAGGTAAAGGACTACACCAGCCTCATCAAGCTGTGCGTCAAGACGCCTCAGGAGCAGAGCTGCACGGCGGGCACCATCTACGGGCGGCAGGAGCCGAGGATCGTGAGAATCAACGAATTCATCCTCGACGTGATTCCCGAAGGGCACATGCTCGTGCTCTACAACGTCGACAAGCCGGGCGTCCTGGGCAATATCGGGACCACGCTGGGCGCAAGCGGCGTGAACATCGCCCGCCTGCATCTGAGCCGCGACAAGGTCGACGGCAAGGCCATGGTCGCAATCAGCACCGACGGCGTCGTGTCCGGAGACGTCCTGAAGAAACTGCGGGCTCTTCCGAACATGATCTCCGTGACCGACCTAGAGATGTAGCGCAATGGAGGGAAGCGGCCCCTCTTGCGGGGCTTAGTCATGGCGCGGATCCGACCCGCGGAGATCGTATTGGGGTCCCCGGGTCGGATTTGTGTGCGTGGGCGCAGTTCCTGCGGGTCTTCCGCCGGACATTCGCCGGGATCCTTTGAAGCGGATAGAGGAGCAGCAATATGTCCAGTGTCGTTATCGTCGGCACCCAGTGGGGTGACGAAGGCAAGGGAAAAGTCGTCGATCTGTATGCGGAAGATGCAGACGTCATCGTCCGCTATCAGGGAGGCAACAATGCCGGCCACACGGTCGTCGTGAAGGGCGAGCAGACGATCCTCCACCTCATTCCCTCGGGCATCCTGCACGATCACAAGATCTGCGTAATCGGCAACGGCGTCGTCGTCGATCCGGGCGTTCTTCTGCAGGAAATCGACGGACTCAAGGCGCGGGGGGTCTTTCCTTCCCATACGAAGCTCTACGTCAGTGAGTGCGCCCACTTGATCATGCCCTACCACCGCCGGATCGATGTGGCGCGCGAAACCCGGCAGGGCAGCAAGAAGATCGGAACGACGGGACGCGGAATCGGCCCGGCCTATGAGGATAAGGCGGCCCGGATCGGCATCCGCTTCGGTGATCTCCTTGACCCGGAGGTCTTCCGGGAAAAACTGTCCCGGAATCTCGAAGAGAAGAACTTCTATCTGACGAAGTTCTTCAAAGAGAAAAAACCGATCCAGGAAGACGCGGTCTTTGAGGAATACATGGGATATGCGGAGCGGCTTGGCGAATACGCGGCCGATGCGTCCCTGATCGTCGCAGGCGAAATGCGCAAGGGCAAGAAGATCCTCTTCGAGGGCGCACAGGGAAGTCATCTCGACATCGACCACGGCACCTACCCCTACGTCACCTCCTCCAACACCGTCGCCGGCAATGCCGCCTGCGGAAGCGGCATAGGTCCCGGCGGACTGAAGACCGTCATCGGCATCTGCAAGGCCTACACGACGCGCGTCGGCGAAGGCGCATTCCCGACGGAGCTGAAGGACGAGATCGGCTCCCGCATCCAGGAGGTGGGGCGGGAATTCGGCGCCACAACGGGCAGGAAGCGCCGCTGCGGCTGGCTCGACATGGTCCTCATCCGCCAGACGGCGCGCATCAACGGTCTTTCGGGCTTGGCCCTCACGAAGCTGGATGTCCTGACGGGCCTGAAGACGATCAAGATCTGCGTCGGTTACCGCACGCCGTCAGAGGAGAACGAATATACTGAGTCCGTCCCTTCCAACCCGAGGGTTCTGGCCTCATGCCAACCGATCTATGAGGAAATGGATGGCTGGGTCGACGACATCCGCCAGGCACGCCAGATCGATGATCTGCCCAAGAACGCCAAGAAGTACGTACAGCGCTTGGAGGTCCTGTCGGGAACGAAGCTGGCCCTGGTGTCCGTCGGCGCGGGCCGTGAGGAAACGATCAAGGTCAAGAATCCCTTTGCCAGTAAGTAGCGCAGCGGCCGCGATGCGCGGCACGGAAGGCAGTTCTTCCTTGACAATTCGGGGCCCTGTTGTTAAGAGGGCATCCCTTTGAAAATACAGTGGGCCGTTAGCTCATGTGGTAGAGCAGCGGACTTTTAATCCGTTGGTCACGAGTTCGAATCTCGTACGGCCCACCAAAGAAATCAAGGGGTTAGGACAATTATCCTAACCCCTTGAATCGTTCTTGATACCCTATTGATACCCCTTCAGTCGCGTCAATCAATCTCATTTTCTGCCTACTCTTCTTACGTTCCCAACGCAACTTGAAGATGTTTCTCATTATCTTCCCAGCACTATAACTGTTGCGTATCACGGCCACCTCATAGAGGTCAGGGCCTCGGCGACATAGAGATATTCAGTAAAGAGCAATGATATTATCGCCTTGCTATATGAACAGCGCCGAGAGGAATGAGGGAAAAGGCTGATTGTGTGGGCATGAACAACAGTATTTTGTGAAAAGATTGGAGTGCCATTTCCGATCTATAAGGCTGCAATTTCTTGTTTTCCCTAATTATTACAATTACATTACAGTGTATGCCTTCTCCGGTTCTCATTACCCTCCCAATACTATGGGAACATGGCCACACCCCATCGGCGCGAAGATCACGTCCTCGTCGGCACAAGAAACAGAATGGAAATGAAATGATTTTATTGTGTTACGGCCACGAGCGTGGGGCGGGGCGGCTGTGGAAATGCTGACTTCATGGACGTAGATGCCGGGAAATTTCGATTTTTCTTGATTTATCTGAATGTTCACCTGGCGTAGTACCATTGCCGAAGACATCCCTTACCTTTCCGAAGGTAACGGGAATAGTGTTTCGCGGTCGTCACCATCGATTCGCCGGGCGAGGAAGCATGGAACAGCGGGCGATGAGGAAATGATCTCTGTGTGTTGTGCCTGGGGGGCTGTGGGAATGGCGCCTGGACGGACGTGGATGGCGGCAGTTTTCTGAAAATTTTTCGATGTCTATGACTTACAGGGTTTCAGACCTACGATGGAATATATCAACGAACCGTGGTGCCCATCACGCCAGCTCACATCTCAACCTTAATCCGCTATCAAACAAATAGTCGTCGCACCATCTTATGACCAACGAGATCATTGAATATTTTGTAGTTTCCCCTTGCCCTGCGTATGCGGCCAGCGGGGATCGCTGGATGGATCCTTAGGTGTGAAGCAAAATCCAATATTTTTCGTCTCGATGAGACCGTTTCCATATGGTTGGCGACCCAGTCATCATCGGAAATCATACTTTCCATTGCCAAACGATCAGCGTCCCTTTCACACGCATCGACTTCTGCCTGATCGAGGTCGTCGAAGAAATCCCGCGAATCTTCTCCATCAAAATGCAGGGCCACGTGTGCGAGTTCATGGCAAAGCGTGAACCAGAAATGGTCCAGACGATCATAGCGCAACGTGAGGGCAATGACCGGATGCCCATCAGGTCTTCTGATGGCCGCTCCATCAAGATGCGTATGAGGGAGATGGCGCTCCACGACGAATTGAATGCCGTTTTTGAGGAGATATTCCCGAGCCAGAAGCGGGCCATTGTCCAGATAGCTCAAGCGAACAAGATCGCGTACAAAATGGCTGGTCACCGTGCCCGGCCGATATGCCGGCACCGATTGTTCCATCACCAGGAGCAAGACCCTGATCTTCCACGCTGCCAGTGCATAAGGGTCTGATTCGCTTCCCGTGCGAACATGCTGACGCAAGAGGGCGGGCTGCAGTGCCTCAGAGCCAACCGGCGCAGCCCAGGCGCTGATCAGCCCCCCGGCCTGTTTCTTCGCTTCCGCGGTTGCCCCCCGGAAATCCAGCCATCTCCGCTTGAGCATCTCCACAAGCGGAAAGCGCCCCCAGTCGATCCCTTCAGGGGCTTGAGTGGGGGTTATGCCGGGTTCTCGCAAAAGGGCCTCGGCCGGAATGCCCAACCCCTCATGGAGCTTCCGAATCATGGCAATGCTCAAGGACCTTTGCCTCGACAGCACCTCAGATACTTTACTGCGACTGCCGAAGTATCGGATTAAGTCCTTCTGTTTCAGCCCAAGCTGCTCCATGCGGAAACAGATGGCATCCACGGGATCGGGCAACCCAATGGGGCACATCGCCTTTTCGTATAGATCCACCAGGGTGGCGAGCAACTCCAGCTCGTTTCCTTCGAGCGTGCCCGGATCGGCATCCATCAGGTCGTTGATCCGGGCCAGCGCCTCTTGGTAGTCCTTGTCGTTCTTGATGATCTTGGGGATCATGATACTTCCTCGCTAAATTTCTTCGGCATCGATGGCATCGTATTCCCTGTGTGTTCCGATGAACCTGATCAGCACGATGCCGATCTTGTAGTGGATCTTCACCACCAACCGGTATTTATTGCCACAGATGTTGAAGACAACCCGGTTGTCACCCAGGATGCTGGCATTTCGGTATTGAACTTTGATCTGTGCGGGCGTTTCCCAGGCTGCCTTCTCCGCTTCGGCAAACCAAGCCCTCAACATCCCCTCGGCATCGGGGCACCTCTCCCAAAAGATTCTCAACGCCTTTCTAGCCAGCACGCGCATTTTCTATACCTCTGCTCCCGAAGTATGTCAAGACAATTTGTTCCCATATTGGGAACTTTTTGTTGGACAAGACGAATGACTCACGCAGAAAGTGCTTCTTGCAGTGACGCCTCAAGGAGTTTTCGGCGAGTGGCAATAGTGTCGGTGACCCGGGTTTCCAGGTCGTCGCACAGGGCCATGAGTTGATCGACCTTTGCTACAATCCGGTGTTGTTCAGCGAGAGGCGGGAGGGGAAATGTGTAACGGGCAAGCCCTCTGCCTGTTAAATGTTTGATGCCTACCCCCGTGAAAAATCTCTCTAAATACCCGTTAATAGTATCATGTCGCAAAGCAAGAACAAAATACATAGGCACGACCTTGCTGAGAAACCGAACTCTATGAAGAGCCTTTTGAAAATAAATGTCACTATCGTGTTCAAACCATATGGCTGCACGCCCGGGTTCGCCTCCTTCACAAATTAGCACATCACCTGGTTTCAACGAAAACTCGTCCAGTTCGGACTCTTCGAATTTCATCTCCAGAAGGTTTGATAAATCGAACCCGAACCAACGCACGTTTATATTGCGAAGATAGCGTTTCGGGATGCCTTGATTCTTGGCCTTATCGAGCATCTTCCCAAGGCGGCTATCAGCCACATCTGAAACTCTTACCCGCCGCCATGATGCGGGGATAGGAAAGGGCATTTCGCCCTTACTTAAAGGCGACCATAAATTTTCCTTCTTGGCCCCGCCTTTTCCGGTAAGTTTCACATTCTCGCCATTAATACGATTCGACCATTCTGACACCGCTTCATCATTAGGGTCCTGCGGGACAAGTTTACCTCGAACCGCAAGGTTGAGAATGGTCTGCCGGAGCTGCTTGATATGTTCGGGGCGGGTGGTGAGGCGCGGCAGGTGATTAAAATAGAAACAGACGCTCTCTTTAAAGGTGGCACCGCGATCGGCTTCCGCGCCGGCGTCGCCATTATTCAGGCCGTGCAGTGTCGACACCACCAGCCGATCCCGCCGCTTCTCCCGTTTGCTCTGCGCCGCTTCCAGTTCGTCGCACAGCGTCATCAGTTCGTCGACTTTCGCTACAATCCTGTGCTGTTCGGTGAGAGGTGGGAGGGGAAAAGGTAAATTCGAAACAATTTTGCCTGATACCTCTTTGAATGTCGTTCCTGGCGCTTTGCCATCGATCCAACTGGCAAATGCCTTAAAGTAAACTGCAATATATCGATTCGACTCAAGGATGAAAGGGACAATAGACTTAAAACCCTGATTTGTGGATATTTTGTTTGCAGCTATGGCTGTGTAACCGATTGGCGCACGACTGGTGAATAAAACTGAGCCCTTTGGCATTAACTGCGCGGAGCTATTCAATAAGCCCCTTTCAGTCAGATCGCGAGCTCCATGGGCAACAAAAAGGCTATTGCACCCCCCCAAATCCGCGGGAGTAAGCCATGCGATCCCGGCACCTCCTTCTGTAAAGCAGGAACCATCCTTGCTGGGTGGGGTTCCTCCTCCGACGATCGATCCGACCATCCCCAAGCGAGTCCATGCCCAAGATGTCGGCAAATCGTATAACTGGTCATTGTTTGCCAGTGCGACTACAGGGCGAGGTTTTCTGATAACCTCCGCTTGCAGCAATCTTCTCTTCTCTGTCTCAATTTTCTTCAACAGTTTCACCGCCGGCTCATCACTCGGGTCCTGCTCGACAAGCCTCCCCCTCACCGCCAGATCCAAGATGAACCGCCGCAGGCGCGGCACAGCGTCCGGCGCTTCGCTGATCTGATTGAAGTGCTTGAGGAGCCAATCGGGATTCATTTGAGCAGCGCCTCTTCCAAGATGGCCTTCAGCCGGTCACGCAGCTTCGATGTCTCCTTCTCGCTTTCCTCCAACTTCGCCAGCAAGGCCGCGGGATCGCCGTGGTCCTCCTCGACGGTATGGGGGTTCTTGAAATCGAGGTTGTAATTTCGTGCCTTGATTTCGGCGATCGTAACCTTCCATGCAACGTCATTGTCCTTGCGCCCTTCCCGGCGCCGGCCGCCCCACCAGTCGATGCAGGGCTGGAGGTGTTCGAAGCGTATGGGCCGGGTCATGGAGTAGGCCTTCTGCCCATCGGGGACGCGATGCTCGTAGAACCAGACCTCCTGGGTCGGCGTCCCCTTTTCGAAGAAGAGGAGATTCGTGCCGATGGAGGCATAGGGTTTGAAGACGCTGTTGGGCAGGCGGACGATCGTGTGGAGATTGCACTCCGAAAGCAGATGCTCCTTGAGACGTGTCTTGACACCCTCGCCGAAGAGGGTGCCGTCAGGCAGGACCACGGCGGCGCGCCCCTCGGGCTTGAGAAGGCGCACGATAAGGGACAAAAAGAGATCGGCCGTCTCGCGGGTCTGGAAGTGCTTGGGGAAGTTGGTTTCGATGCCGTCCTCTTCGCGGCCGCCGAAAGGCGGGTTGGTGAGGACGATGTCCACCCGATCGGCCTTGCTGTAGCTGACGTAGGGCCGGGCTAGGGTGTTGTCGTGGCGGACGAAGGAGGGATCGTCGATGCCGTGGAGGAGCATGTTAGTGACGCAGAGCATGTGGGGAAGTTGCTTCTTCTCCGTGGCGCGGAGCCCCTGTTGCATCCTCCGCTCGTCTGCCGGGGTCTTCACATAGCGCCCGCGTATGTGGCGGATGGAGCAGGTGAGAAATCCGCCGGTGCCGCAGGCGGGATCGTAGAGGGTCTCGCCGGGCCTGGGATCGATCCGGTCGGCCATGAAGGCGGTGACGGCGCGGGGTGTGTAGTATTCGCCGGCGTTCCCCGCGCTCTGGAGGTCGTTGAGGATCTGCTCGTAGATGTCGCCGAAGTGCTGGCGCTCGGCGAGGTTGTTGAAATCGATCGCGTTGATCTTGTTGATCACCTGACGCATGAGCTGCCCGGACTTCATGTAGTTGTAGGCATCCCCGAAGACTTCGCGCACGACGCGACGACGGCCGTCTTCGGAGGCGCCGGGCAGTTCCTTGAGCGCGGGGAAGAGCTCGTCGTTGACGAACGCCGTCAGGGCATCGCCGGTCATCCCTTCGGGATCGGCTGCCCAGGCCCTCCAGCGGAACTTCTCGGGGATGGGCGGGCGATAGCCTTTCTGCATGATCTCCAGCTCCTGGTCCTGGTCGTCGATGATCTTCAGGAAGAACATCCAGCAGAGCTGGGAGATGCGCTGCGCGTCGCCGTCGACGCCGACGTCCTGGCGCATGATGTCTTGTATGGATTTGACGGTGGTTCGTACATTCATCTTCTATCAGGCTACCTTTTCGTAGAGTGCGATCTGGAGTTCGTGGACGGCCTTTTCAAAGCCAGTGCGCCCGCCGAAGGTCTTGAGGAGCTCCATCGGCGTGCCCATGGCGTCGAACGGCGTGACCTTCAGGATACGCGGATCGTCGAGTCCTGTGACTCCCTCGTCCTGGTACTTGGCGAGCAGGGCTTCGAGAACGGCACGGGCTTTCTCCCCGTAGCGGCTGAAGACGTCGCGCTTGCGGACGTTGTCGGCGCGCTCGCGCCGGGTGAGCGGCGGCCGGTCGAACGCGACGTGGCAGATCAGATCGAAGGGATCGAGGTCCCTGCCGACTTCCTCGGCCAAGGGCCCGAGAAGCAGCCCTTCCTGCTCGAGTTCGTCGATGATCGCCTGCCGGCGCTCCGCATCCCGCCAGTGCGTGAGGAACTGATCGAGGCTGGCAAAGCGACGGCGGAGCGTCTTCTTGGAGTAGTCGCGAAGGCTCTCGGTGATGAGCTTTCCGTTCTCGTCGAGGTATTCAATACGCTCGGCAACGATGGAGACGGCTTTCCCTTCGATGTGAAATTTATAGTGTTCGTTACCGCCCGGAGGGATGCCGATGTCAGGCGGCTCGGGATCGACGATCACCTCTTCATCGTCGCCGGGTTTCGGAGGAATGGGATCTTCTCCGTCATCGGCTGGAGGAACGCCATCAGGCGGAACGACGGGCCCATCCTCGCCCGCTTCGTAGATCTGCACCGGCTCGCCGTCGAAAGCCGGGTCGGCGAAATGGTTCGTCGCCTTACGAAAATCGATCAGGGTGAAATAATATTTTTTCTCCTCCTCATGGATGCGAGTGCCTCGGCCGACGATCTGCTTGAACTCGGTCATGGAGCCGACATTCCGCTCCAGAACGATCACGCGGCAGGTCTGGGCGTCCACGCCGGTGGAAAGAAGCCTCGACGTCGTCACGACGACCGGATACTTCGCCTCGGGGTCGGTGAAATTGCCGATCTGGGCGCAGCCGTCTGCATCGTCGCCGGTGATGCGCATGACGTAGCGGTCGCACTGGGCAACCAGATCCGGATTTTCATTGATCAGGGCCTGGCGCATCCGCGCGGCGTGTTCCGTATCCACGCAAAAAACGATGGTCTTCTGGAAGCGATCGCCGCTCTCCTTCAGGAAGTCGGACACCCGGGCGGCGACGCGCTTGGTCCGCTCGTCGATGATGAGCTCCCGGTCGAAGTCCTTCTGATTGAAGAGGCGGTCCTCGATCTCGAAACCGTACTTGTCAACTTCTCCCTTCTCCGGGCGGTATCCCTCGATATCCACGTCGAGATGGACCTTGACGACTTTGTACGGGGCGAGGAACCCGTCGCGGATCCCCTCCTTGAGCGAGTAGGTGTAGACGGGCGGACCGAAGTAGTGAATGTTGGAAACGTACTCGGTCTCTTTCGGCGTGGCTGTGAGGCCGATCTGCGTGGCCGATGAGAAATGGTCGAGGATCTCCCTCCATGCCGAATCGGCAGCCGCGCTGCCCCGGTGGCACTCGTCGATCACGACCAGATCGAAGAAATCCGGCGAGAGCTCCCGGAAGAGCTTCTGGCTTTCCTCGGGACCGGTAATGGCCTGGTATAGGGCTATATAGATTTCGTAAGAGGTGTCGATGCGCCGGTGTTTTTTATCCACTGCGGCCGGCAGATAAACATCGGTGCCATCTTCCCGTTCGATGGTCTTTGCATTCGTACTGAGTTTTGCCATGGCGGCGCCGAAGGGGCGGAAGTCGTTCACCATCGCCTGATCCGCCAGGAAATTGCGGTCGGTCAGGAAGAGGATGCGCTTCTTGCGGCCGGCCTTCCACAGGCGCCAGATGATCTGGAAGGCCGTGTAGGTTTTGCCGGTGCCGGTTGCCATGACCAGGAGGATGCGGTTCTGTCCCCTGGAGATGGCCTCGATGGTCCGGTTGACGGCGATGCGCTGATAATAGCGGGGCACCTTGCCGCCGCTGTCTTCGAAGTAGTCTCGGAGATAGAGTTCCTCCTGCTCGGGCATCAGGCCCTTCCATCCCCGGTATTTTGCCCAGAGGGTCTCCGGTGACGGGAAGGCGTCGAGGGACAGCTCCGTCTCCGGGGCGGCACCCTGGCCGGTCCGGTCGTGAAAGAGAAACGCGTCGCCGTTCGAGGAGAAGACAAAGGGTATGTCGAGCGTA
>CAZDLM010000037.1:0-16153 GCA_964506465.1 uncultured Syntrophaceae bacterium | reverse complement strand
CGGGGTGATTGTTGTCCTTGGCCTCGATGAGGGCGATGGGGATGTTGGGCTTGTAGTAGAGGATGTAGTCGGCCCGCTTGGCCTTCCCGCGGGTGACGAGCTTCCCGCGAACGATGATCCGCCCCTTCGTGAAGGAGACTTCCTCGCGGATCTGGGACAGGTCGTCCCAACCGGCTTTGCGGATGGCGGGTGTGATGAACTTGGTGCAGATGTCGCGTTCAGAGAGGGTTTTCTTCATGCCACACGAAGTCCTTGGGTTGAAAGAGCTTCACTGGGTTCGGTCACGACGTGAACGAGCGCTCTCTTCGTCGGCAACCCTCAAATCAACGTGCGGTGTGCTTATCACATTTTGGGCGCATCTGTCACCACTTCTTTGTCTTCTACGATCAATATCGTTTTGTGGATTTCGTCACGACCACCATCGTCATCGTGATCGTGATGATCATCATCAACAGCATCACCCCCAGCACCAGCACCAGCACCAGCATCAACAACATCAGTAACAGCGGCAGCGGCAGCAACGTCATCCCCCCCAACGCCAGCACCCCCTGCACAAAATGCGTAGCAACGCATTTTTACGAGCCAGACGGACAATGCAGCAGCATCGTGAGATAGCGGCGATATCATGTCCTTGACCGGGGTGGCTGGTCCGGGGAGCCTTGGGGCGGACGGGAGCGTCGCAGCGGCGATCATGATAAGCCCAACCTTCCGACTTGCCGGCTGTGACAGCGTGGGCGGCGGGGATGGAAACGCCTGTAAATAGCCACGTGATCGTCAAGGTTTAGCCCGCGTAGCTTCCCCGAGGGAGGCCAGCGAGAGAGGGGAACGGGGTGAATCGAGTGCAGAAGGTTTGCCCTTTGTCCTCCCCGCAAAGAGAACAGACCCCTTTCCTTATTGTCGCTCGGTGCGGAAGTGCCCGGAGCGCAGCGCAGGGTCCTGAAGCAAGGAGAGCGGCATAGGGAAAAGAAAAAAGGTGGGGTGCTTGCGGGGAGGAAAAAGGGAAAACCGTTACCCCCGAAGGGAAGCGTAGCGGGCGTGATCGACAAACCGGGCGTCGCCTACCACGGAATCCATGAAGCGGTCCGCAGCGCAGCGGAGGACATGCAGGAAACAGAAAGGCGCGATCTTTGTCACCTCTTGTCCTTCGCGCCCGGCGAAGCATGAGCGACAGCCGCCTGTGGCGGCCGCGAATTCTGAGCACCTTTGAGACGCGGCCTGAACGCATGAGGGCAGCGCCTGCGGGACGCGAATCCCAAGCACAGCGAATTCGTGAAGGCCGCATGCGCTACGCGGGATACGGCAGCGCGGAACGACGGCAGGGGCCGTGCCCCGCCCTACCCTGCATGGCCCATGACGGAGCGGAGCCACCTTTTATCACTGAACCAGGCACGGATCTCAAGAAGCACGAAATCGTCGACGGCGACGCTACGAACCGGAACAGCCTGGCGAAGCAGAACGAGCCGGCGAGCGCGAGCGAAGCCGTGCGAAGGGCTGCGAGCCGGGCGACGAGACTCACGGAAGAAGGATGAACGCACCGGGCGGCCAGCGATCGGCAACCAGGGCACCCATCGAGTGGCTCAGCTATCCAGAGCTTCGTCTGAAAAAAAGGGCCTTACGTGCCCTTAAGGAGACAAAGAATATGGGAAGAAGGAACTTCACTAAAGATGAACCTGAGCCGACTATTCTTAAACTGACGGCTTCGACAATCCTTATGTCGTCCGGGTAAAAAAACAAAAGCCTGTTACAACCGCGCGCGAGTCATGTTGTCTCTCCCGGGCTCGATTATTTTTTTATTTGATTACGATATTCGTTTTGAGAGTATTTCACTAACGATCCTTGCAATATCTGAAGTAATATGTTGGCCTAATTCTTTTATTGTAGTAAACTCCTGATACTTAACACCAGCTGTGTAAGAGCCTATTTCATTTAGAAAAGCAACGACCCGCTGATCTCGATTGTGTACTTTTTTAACATAGACCAAAATAAATTTATTAAATTTCTTAGCTTGCATGAATTCGTCGTGTGTTGCGGAGATTTTCTTTCCTTCAACCTCGATTTCAGAACCGTATCTCTCTCCGACCAGACATATGTATATGTGCGATTGTCTGAGTTCTTCCATTACTGATGCTCTGACAGCTTGGTCGGCACCAGATGCTTCTGAAGCATAGATATTATAGTTAAGAGTCTCTCTAATAAGACGAATCACGAAGTCTCTTTCTTCCTGCAAATTCAAGATTGTGGAACTGAGGAATATTTTTGGCGATAGTGACTTATCGAGATTGACCAAACCAGAGTAATCCCTTTTATGGCGGAGGAAGCTGCCTATCTCATCTCTGCTGAGATAAGAATTCCCGAGGCGTTCGCTATCAAATGGTCCGCTGGTAATTTGTCCATTGATGTTTCCGTAAGGGATCGCTTCTATAAGATTCGCGTGCGAAAAAGTCAGTGCAACGACTTCCGCCTTATCTACACACCACGCAAGATATTCCTCCCTTGGAAATATCGGATTGTTATCCGCGTATTTATCCCAAATCTGTTGAGGCGTGTCGGTTTCACAAGATGCAATTTCAGCATAGGCTCTTATACCACCTTCTGAAAAATGAGCTGATTCCTCAACGTAGAACAATATCAGATCGCCCTTCTTCAGATACTTCCCAATAGGTCCTCCCTTAAAATAAGTAATTGTTCCTGCGTGCGCAGTAAGCCCCGTAAAGTACTTTGAATTGACGGGAACTATCATGCCACGGACTGAGTCCTTGGTAAAAGAAGGAAGTTCTACTGCAAATACACTCCTTAGTTCTTTTTGAATAGTCGTTGCATCCAGATCAAGGATCCGATGATTCTTACAGAATTTCTTTGCCTCTGGTCGGATTTCACGCGCTATCACCGACAACAGATGCTTCTTGTTGCTCTTATGAAATCGGCCAAGCGCTTCGATTGAAACCGGAGTACAGTCATCAAATACACATGCGCTCCCCTGAATTAGCGTAGCCTCAGTGCTGTTTGTCGTCTGGAAATCGAATCGGAAATCTGAGACAAAATTAACCTGTGGCTCTTGCGAGGAAACTATTCTGAAATTGTAAAGGTTCTCAAAAAGCCAACAACTGAGATTGAACAAATCAAATGGATCACCAGTATACTTGCTTGGTAAGTGTTTCTGCATTCTATATGTTCTATCGCCTTTGCGATATGGCGACTCTATAAGGTTCTGAACATAAAACCCTATCACGTTCAAGAAGTTGACTGTCCCACTTTCCTCGAATGGCACTTCTGTCTCTATTGTCGTGCAACCCAATTTAATGCAAAACTGCTCGACAGCTTGGAATAAAGCTTTCCCGAAATGACGACCTCTCTCCTCCGGCTTAATGTAGAGGTTCTTAAGCTGTATAATGTGAGTGTATGTTTCCTTCTTGAGGATAATTGAACCGATTAATGAAATGGCAGGCTCGCCTTGCCCATTGAACGTTGTCTTATAGACTCCGAAGGCGTGTCTTTTCCCCGCGATGACCTCACTGATAGCCATCATCAGCCATTTATCGTGTTTAGGGTAGTGTCTCTTGAATTCGGGCGCATCCTGCTGCAGTTGCCGTATTCCCTCGGCGTCTTTCGGAAGGAATATTCGTCGAATCTGGATTTCGCTCATGCAGTTCAATACCTCCCTTGCAGTTCATGTCAGCTTTACGGGACGCGACATAGTCCTAGCGGCCTTTGTTGACGGATCTATTGGAGGTCTTTCAAAATTCTTGCAGTGCGGCACCTTCACTCGCATCCGGCAGGTTCCGAGAATTGCGCACGTCCGGACCCCATATCAATAGGCGCTATGTCGTCAAGCAATGGGGACAGAGCCGTCTCTACACAGGATTATGCAGTGGCATTCCTCGGGTGCCCAAATTCCGACCACCGCGGGAACAATTATCTCTCCAATGCTTCAGCGCTCCATTAAGAGCCGGCTGCATTGACCAACTGTTCGCCGACAAATCGACACTACAAAAAAAAGCGTTCAGTACCCCGCGGTCAAAGAGTCCTCGCGACACGTTGATATGGTGGATTACGAATAACGGAATGCCTGCTGCGTAGGCAAGGCCCGCCTCATGATGGTTCCATTCGGACCCGAGTGTAATAGGGGAGTTAATGCGCTTTCCTTTCAACAGACCAGATTTTACTTCAATCTACGGAACACCCAGAACAATCGCTTCCTGGCAGGACGCCAGAAGCTCAACGACTTCGTCTAGTGGGGCTTTATTTGAACAATCGCCTACCCCGAGTGTTCGCGGTGTCAAACCCAAATTATCGAGCTTCGTGAGGAATGTTGTTACACCGGGCTCGAATTCCGGAGCGATCCAAGTTGGCCGAATTAAGAAAACTTGGATAGAAATCATTATTCTTGAACCTTCCAAATTACCGAGTGCTCATTGTTGAGCACATTTCATCAATGAGATAATCTTCATCCATGGAACAAGATAAAGAAGTAATATTGCATACATAGTTATGAACAGCCGCGGAACCCATACCTCTACGTGAGTGAGGGGGATGTACTTCGAAGAATCATTGCCACCACCCAAAACCTCCCATTCAGCTCTGTATGGGGCCATCGGGAGATGTGTCTCCATGCGATGAACAATATCGAACTTGCCCGTGCTCAATTGGCGGTATGACGCCACGAGACGATGCCAAAAAACCGACAATACAATTCCAGCGAATGGAATGATTAACAACAGAGGACGTAATTCCTGTGCTGCATCTTTCGAACACAGAAAAGCGAGTGCTGCACAGAGGCCTGTATTGAGTGTTAAAAAGAAAGAGTTTGATGATTGTCTTCTATCTGCGAGTCTGTCGAGATGCTCCAAATAGAGTTTATACTGTTCAAAGTACAGCCCTGTGTGTTCACCAAGTTTCAGCGTACCGGGGGGAACATTGAAGAGCATGTCGCCTTGTTGAGATTCATCGCTCCCCATTGATCAACCTCTTGAGGTTGTCCCACGTCCATCTGTAGAGCTTATCGCTTGACTTTGCAGATGTGGGTTTTCTACAAGTCTTATCCGCGTACGCCGCCAAGAGGAAATATGGTTTGCCTTTTTCCTGAGCAATCACCACTTCTGCAGCCACTCCGCTTGCGTTATCTGTATGTTCGCCACAAAGAACAATCACTAAGTCGACGTTATCCATTCGACGCCCAACTTTGCTCTTCCAGTCACCGGATAAAGGCTCCTTCACCGAGGCATCTGTAAATGAGAAAGGACTGTCAGTTAATTTTGCTTGTCCGGCAAGCATGATTTTCGTGTCTGCATCATGATCCACGTCAAAGCTAATAAAGACTCTTTGCTTTGTGGCCATGTGGCCCCCTTTCTTTCCAACGAATTGGCATAAGATCTCCAGAGACCCGCTAATTTGAAACAAAAAAAGCCCCATTCATTTATTCAGAATGGGGCTTTGCAAGTCAGTCCATATCTTCCTCCAGTATGAATATACGGGACGGAACCTAGACAACTGCCCTAAAGATCGGAAATGCTTATCACAGGTTACGTTAAAAATCTACCGGATAGTGATTTGTTCATGAGCATAATGAATAGAGCCGGGAATGACAAATGGCCTTTGGTGCTCGCCTCGGAAATTGGGGGCCTCCCCCACCCCAGAACACATCCTGCCCCCCGGGGGCCTAATATCCACACTTTTTGAGGGAGGGGTAGTCACCGCGGTCTCAAAACGGAGCAATTTTTTTCAAATTTCATGATTTTGACCAAGCCGTGCGAAGGCCGGTCCATACCCAGGCATGGATGTCCAGGCCCTGCTGATATGCGCTGGACGGATTCGTCCCGAAAGGAACCGGCCAGCGCTGAACCTTCGCTCCATATTGCCGAACCCAGAATTGCGTCGCCTCTCTTGCGCCGGCTTGTTCAGAATCGAGGCAGAGAAGAATCGTGTAGGCGTTTCTCAGCATCCGGTTAGTTTCGGGATCGGGCCTCGCCTTCACCGTGCCCAACGCTATAACACCCACATGATGATCATCTGCTTCCTGCCAGACAAGCATGCCGTCGAGCTCCGACTCCACGACGATGATGAAGTCATTCCCTCGGAGTGACCAAGTCGCCGGCACTGATGAGCTTCCCTGCACAACGGCATATCGATCCACGCAGTCGGACTCCGGGCGCCGGATCGTCAGACGCTCGGTGTACTTGTCCTCACATGGGATGACCAGGCCTCTGGGAATCCACAGCTTCTCGAACGTGCCGTCATCCCTCTTCCTCGGTTCCAATCCCCACTGCTCCCGACTCAGATAGAGATCTTTCGGATTCCACCCGAGGCCACAAATCTGGATGGTGCCATCTTTCAACCCTATCCCGCGCAAAAATGATCGCGCCTCTTGAGCGCCATCGGAAAGCAGGTGGTTCATCCAATAATTTTGACGGGCGTCCGCCATCTTCTGCCAGCGTGATTGCGGCCGACGTCCACAGTACTTCCACGCCTCGGAATAGGAGAAGCCGCGGAACTCGACCAAGTACTTGACCGTGTCGCCGGTCACCTTACAGTCCAGGCACCGGTAACTGCCTTGTTTGTACTCAGGCCACACTGTGAATCGCGCCCCGCCACAAGACGGACACCGGCCGATGTATTCGCCGTGCAGTCTGTCGCTCACCTTCTCCACAGGGGCTTCTGCTTGGACAATATCAAGAATTTGCATGTGGAACCTCCTTTGAGATTTTTTCCTCTTGCAGCGATCGCAGGGATTGCACCCATTTCCGGTAAATTCTCTTCTATAGAAAATGTAAAATCGTACTTAAGAAAGTTTACAGAAAACCCCTGCAATCCCTGCATCCCTGCAGTCCTGTGGAATCATGTGTCGCTCGCCCTTAGCCCGATGCCGGCAAAGAAGACGTGGCGACCCGAATCATCGCGTCGATACCCGAGGTCCACCATCCTCCTGCTGACTTTCTTCAGAGTTGCCGGATTGACAGAATTCAGGCGGCACCACTCAGAGTACGCTGTGTAGAATGACCCCACTTGGACCACTGCCGTTTGGAGGACGACGCAGCACTCCGCGATGAACTGAGCAAGATCGTCCATATCCTGCCGATAGGAGGCCGTCGCACAGATGACACTTGACGGCGGGTTCAAACCCTCGCGTTGCCAAGCGATGCAACCTCGCACCAGCCAGGCAAGAATCCCGGGAGCTTCCTCTTTCAGCCTTTCGAATAGATTGCGATCGACTGTTTTTTCGTTCGGCTTTCGCGGATTCTCCACAAAAGTCATTTGAAAAGGAACAGCGTGAATTCGATGCCAGAAGGCCTCGTCATTCGCCGGTACATTCGGCAGCATGTTCGTCAGCAAGATCAGCAGATGTGTGGGAGTAAACTCGACGACTCGCTTCCCGTATGGCACCCGGGCGTTGAGAGTGTCACCTCCCGCAAGTTCCTTAATCCGAGCAACGCTCAAGGAACGTCCGTCGCCGGTTTCGCTGGCCCAGATGATTCGCTTACCGCGAAAGGCCATGGTGTCGGCATCAGCGGCCCCGCGACCTGGCGCATATCGTGATTCGAGCAATGTCTCGCTCCGCGTTTTATGCGCATAGTCGCCGATCACAAACTTCACGACCTCAAGCAAGGTGGTCTTTCCGTTCCGACCGCGCGGACCATAGAAAATCGGAAAGGCATCTTCACTGGATAGCCCTGTGATCCCATAACCCAGGAGCCGCTGAAGATAATTGATGAGATCGACGTCGTCATTGAAAATTTCCAGCAGGAACTTCTCCCACCGGGGCGCCGGCGTGTCGAGCTCCTGGTACTCGACCGGCGCGACCGTCTTGATGTAGTCCTCCGGCATGCCGGGCCGCAGCTTGCCGGTCACAAGATCGATCACGCCATTCCGAACCCCAAGAACTCTCGGGTTTTGATCCCATTCGTCGCCGCGGATGGCCAAGGAATTTTCTCCTGTGCGGGCGAGTTTGAGGACTGATTCCTTCCTTTTCAAAGTGTGCAATGACAGGATTCTCTTCAAAACAATGGCACGCTTTTTTTCGCTATCGTCAATTCTTTCGTGCATCATCACTTAACTCCTTTCGCTGCCGCCAAAAGATGCGCTTCATCTCATGGATATAAATGTCGACGACGTTGCCAATGCACCTCAAGGCGTCGTTGAGGTAATCCTCAACCCACTGATTGCCGTTCCAGGCATACCATCGCGCTGCCGCCGTATCGTACAGGAATAGGCCACGGTGCCGCCGGATGAAAATGGCTGCATCACCATCCTCGCTCCTATTCAGCGATTCCCAGACTTCGGCACTGCTGAACCGACCGGCTGGTGAATTCGGGTCATCATCGGTCTTCGGATCAGGATCGCACATGGCATCTTCATTTTTTAAAGCTGCTTCACACATCCGGGCGATTTCTTTCGGGTCACTTAAGCATCCTTGTTCTGTCATCGCGACACCTCTCAGGAAATCGAATCGATCGTGAGGACCGGATGCGAAGTGATCCAATCCTCGAAATCGTGCAGATCGTATAGGATTTTCCGGCCTGCCTTGTAGTAACGGCAGCCACGCTTACTTGACCGCAAGTTGGCAAGCGTTCCCTCTGCAAAACCATAGATCGTTGCCGCTTCCCGCGGGGTAACAAACCTTTTCTGCTTTTCCATGACGACACCTCCAGTAAGTTTTGCTTATGTAAGATCAAGAGGCGTACCATAAAAGGAAAAGGCAATTAGATAATGATCTAACTGCCTGTAATTAATGAATGTAAATTATTGGGAGTGACCTATCTGGAATGAAGAATGAAGAGGTGTCTTTCCGTATAATTCGTTATATATCGTGGCCTAGTCGCTATATATCATGTTTTCTTAATCTACTTCGAAAGGTACTGTCGTTCATTCCTGTTCGCCTGGCAGCTTCCGCTTTGTTCCCGCCGCACCGATCGATCATTCCTCTTAAATAAAATTCCAATAACTCCTTCTCCGTCATTTGAAAGACATCCTTAGTCGAACTCGTCTCCTTACGAGCGCAGGTCACGCTGCGGATCTGTTGACGAATTCTGACATATTGTACGTAACCTCTGGGCGGCCTTCTGGCATCGTTTTCCTTCTTTGATACCGTGGCTACAGATATCTCATCTGCAACATCCAGTAAATTTGCATTCTCCTCGTAAGACCTTGCAAAGAGACCGCAGTATTCCATAAACCCTGTCATCTGCGGAACATCATAGGGATTCTCCACCAGCAGAGACCTTGCGTCGAATTTCTGATCGAACTCCCCTTCTTCGCTGGAGAGCTTCCTCAAGTATCTTCTGATATTGAAACTCTTGCGATTATTATCCGAACTCAGTCCTACTCCGTATTTGTTGAGCATTTCTTCCAAGGCTTTCACATTAATTTTCGCCGCATCCAGCCTGCCGTATAATACGGCACTTTTCACCCAGCTTATCGATGAATGAGGGAAATTGAGATTCGAGATCGTAATGGTCGGCGGTCTATTTACGAATTTAGTATCTTTGGGGGGCCTACGGAACAAGGACAATTCATATTGCCGCTGCCATTCCGCCTGTCTTATGAGAAGATCGATCTCCCTCATGTTGCCGGGCCAGTGATACGCCAGCAAAGTCAGGACGTCGTTGCACCTCATACGGGCAATGATCCCTGGGATCCTTTCTTCCAGATAATAGAGGACGTCCAATCGTCGCTCGTGCAGCGCCGGAACGGCAAATTTGAAGAAACGGGCAAAAAAGTCAGGACGAAAGTCCTTGGGCTCTTTGTTCGTCGTCGAAATTATTTGAATGCCTTTTGCTCGCCTTTCCTTTCTGCCTCCCACTTGATAATAATATCCGTCCTCAATGAAAGTCAGGAGCTTTGCTTGCACACTCTTCGGCAGCTCACCTATTTCTTCAAGAATCAACAACCGAGCTCTTTCCACTAAGCCCGGCGTATCGTTCACGGCACCGGTGAATGCCCCCTTTACATGTCCGAATAATTCGGACTCGATTATGGTTTCAGGAATAGCAGCCACATTGAGTCTGACGATATCCTCGTGCCCCAACTTCGGATTACTCTCCCGGTAAAGAGTCGTGTACAGGTCCACAAAGAGGGATTTTCCAACGCCTGGAGGACCGATGATCATTATGGGTAGTTTCCTCCTAGAGGAGAACGCCTTGTAGACGGCAAAAAATTGTTTAACACTGCTATGCAGGTGGGGTGTGATGATCCATTTTGGCTTACTGTCCTTTGTACTGCTCTTCCCGCTCGCTTCCTTATCCATGCTGAGTCTCTCCCTCTACAGGCCTATTCTGTTCGCTAAAATTTTCGAGATTGGCGATAGCTTTCTTCTTGTGGTCAGGGCTGAGGTGACTGTAACGCTCAGTCATGCCCATGGATTTATGCCCCAATAGTTCCTTGATCGTATACAGAGCCTCGCCTTGGATGGCCAGCCAACTCGCGAAAGTATGCCGCAGTGTATGAAAAGTCACACATTCTCTCGGATCCGTCACCCCTTCATTGAACTTTAATGCTTTCACGACTCGTTTGAAGTTCTTCGAAATACTTTGTGTCTGGGCGCCGTTTCTATCAGGGAAGATAAGTGCTTCCGGCTCCGATGACATGCGCTTCCGTAACACCTCTTTGACGGCTCTTGTCATATAGGCGTGTCGAGTCTTCTTATTTTTCGGCTCTCGGACTGTAATTATCTCGTTATCGAAATCTATATCGTTAACTTTGAGGGCAAATATCTCGCCAGCCCGCATGCCCGTATGAAGGCTCACGAGAGACATATCATGTAATGTGTCGGTCTTCATCTCAGAAAGCTTTTGAAGTAGCAGAGCCGCTTCCCCGCGACTTAGGAATCGGGTTCGTTGGTTCTGGAGGATAGGTAGTTTGACACCTTTAATGGGATTGGTTCCTTGATACATGCCCCAAGTGATGGCCTTGTTGTAAATCTGACGGACCAGTACAAGGCAGTGACGCACTGAGGCTGGAGAAAGGCCTTCTTTGATTAGCTCTATCTTCGTCCGTTCCAAATCGAAGGAGGAAATTTCGTTCAGACGTCGGTTTTCAAAACGATCCTTCAAATGAACCTGATATCGACCGACATCGTCGCGCCCGTGGCGAGCCTTGTTGTTTTCCACCCACGTTTTGTAACGTTCCCACACGTCTTTCATGAAAGGCGCCTTCGTCTTATTCGGTAAGTCATTCCCGTGACGGAGTCCCCTCAAGCGTTCCCCTCTGATATCGGCGGCGAGTTTCGCAGAATAGCCTTCCGAAATCCAACCTACCTTCTCCCATATCTTCCTTCGATCGACTTTGAAGGTAATGTCGAAGCAGACATCTGGCTTACCTTTAAACATTCGATCGACGGAATCACGCTCGTAGACTCCCCGATACTTTGTCCTTCTGCGCTCCATCTTGACCCCCTTTATGGAACTTCTTGGAAATCCGTCAATCAGTTGCTGCTACCCTATAGATACCCTCGATAATTAAATATGGTGAAATGCAGTGAGAATAGACACCGTATATTCATCATTGTAAGTATTTTATTTTATAGATTTTTTGAAGTCAAGTGAAATGCTGTGAAAGTGGATGAAAAGACGCATGAAACAGACTTTTAATCCGTTGGTCACGAGTTCGAATCTCGTACGGCCCACCAGATACAGGGGGTTACGCAATGCGTAGCCCCTTTTGTTTTGTTAAAATTGCCTGCCGTTGCCTAAAGGCCCGCCCGCTCATTTCATGCCGGGGAAAACTAATTCGGTGACAACCGTAAACGGAATCGGTGACAATCTTCGCAACATTGCGCCGGTCCGACAATCCCGCCCTTTTCGTCCCTGCGCGTGGAGTTGCATCAGAGTTCCCCGGCGCAGTGAACGGGAGGATGGATCGGGCTCCGTGCTCCCTGGGTTCATCTCTAATGCGCCATCCCGAAAGGTCAATTCAGAGCGTTCCCGATGGGTGCGAGGCGTTTGAATGCTTAATCTTCAGGGAAAGACTATTGAGATGAAGGTGAAGGGCAAAGATTGACGCTGTCTTTCCCGGACCCATCAGGAAATCGTATGGGCGAAGATCAAGACCGGCTCAGCGAGGCTCAAGGCATTCAGTTGTGCCGAGTGCGCAATGAATATGCCCGGCCGAAGTCTTACAAAGCGGTAGCCTTGGCTTGTTTCGTGCTGCTTGCCTCAGCCACGATCCCGACGCCTCTCTATCAGCTTTATCGGGAAGCGTTCCACTTCTCAGACTTTGTCCTGACCGTCATCTTCGGGATCTATTCCTTCGGCGTCATTCCCGCTCTCCTCGTTTTCGGTCCCCTGGGTGACGCCATCTGCCGCCGACGCGTCCTGATGCTTGCCTTATGCACAGCCGCTGCAGGAATCGTCGTCCTGATGGCAGCGCGGGGAGTGTTCTGGTTGCTCGCTGGACGGTTGCTGGTCGGCGTGGCCGTTGGCGCGTCGCAGGGCAATGCCAGTGCCGCTCTCGTCGAGATGCAGCCCCAGGGGGATCGGCGGCGCGCCGGGAGGATGACAACCACGAGCACGGTAGGCGGGGCCGCCGCAGGCACCCTTGTCAGCGGCCTCTTGGCCGAATACTTGCCCGATCCGCTTCTGCTTTCCTATATTCTGGAGCTCGGATTGCTGGGGTTCGCGCTGGCTCTGGTCGCGAACATTCAAGAGGCGGCAAGCCCGGCCCTCTCTTTTGCGGGCTTCCATCGTCCCGATCTTCCGCGAGGCATTGCCGCCGGGTTCATGGCGGCCAGCCTGGCAGGCGGGCTGGCATGGTCTGTAGCCGGGCTCTTCCTTGCTTTGGTGCCAAGCTATGTTTCCAATCTGCTCCACGTGCGCAATCTCGCCGCCGGAGGCGCACTTGTCGCCCTGATGTTGGGATCCAGCATTGTCGTACAGCTGATCTTCGGTAATCTGTCCAATTTCCGTCTCCAGGTTTTCGGAATGGGAGGAGCCGTCCTCGGCATGGCCGCAGTCGTTGCGGCCTGGCATCTTTCTTCACTGACGCTGATGATCATCGGTTCGGTCGTTTGCGGCGCCTCCATCGGCATGGCCTACCTGGGCTCCATCTCCGAGATCAATCGTCTGGCTGCGCCGGATGAGAGAGGGCGGGTGAACTCCCTCTACTTCGTAATGGTTTATCTGTTCTTCTCCGTTCCGACCATTGTCCTGGGCTTCGCTGCAACACACCTCGGCTTATATGCCGCCGTGTGCACCTTCGCCGGCATCATTGCGATATTGACAATCGCCGAAATGGCCTGGCTGGCCATCCGGCATGGAGCAGGCGCCATCTGACTTGCCCCGTGATTGGGAGGCATGGTTGCCCTAAAGCCTTTCCGCTGAAGGCCCTTGCCTGACACTCCAGCGCAGGCAACCTCAGGTCTTGGCGGCAATCTTCGCGCGCAGGCGTTCCTCCTGCTCGCGCAGTTCCGGCGTGAACTCGGCGCCGAAGTCCTCTGCTTCAAACACCTGCCGGATTTCGATTTCTGAATCCTGAGGCATGGGATTTGGACAACGTTTCACCCACTCAATGGCTTCTTCTCGGGACTTTACCTGCCAGAGCCAGAACCCCGCCACCAATTCATTGGCATTGGCAAACGGCCCTTCGATCACCGTCCGCTCATTCCCCGAGAAACGCACGCGTACGCCCCTCGAGGAAGGATGAAGTCCTTCCGCGGCCAGCATAATTCCCGCGTTCACCAGTTCCTCATTATATCGTCCCATTGCGGCGAGAAGCTCCTGGCTTGGCATTACGCCCGCTTCGGAATCTTTGGTTGCTTTCACCAAGATCATAAATCTCATGGCCATGCCTCCTTTTTGGCTGATCGTCTCTTACAGATGTTCCGCTGCGCAGTGGAGAGATGTCACTTGCACGGCGAGGTTCCAGACTACCTTACTGAAAATAGATCCTGATTGTAATCGTAGAAAGATATGAGCAAAATCGAGGGAGGAACCTACCGGAATCGCCACTGCCTTGCAGAAGACGGGGAAATCGACATTTTACACGAGTTTCTAGAGTTCTACCTGAGTGCCGAGTTCGACAACCCGATTGGCCGGGATGCCGAAATAGGCCGTGGGATTCCCGGCATTTCTGGACATAAAGGCGACTGCGCGGATAAGACCGGTTGACAGTCCATCTGTGTCGTACTATGACCCGGCTATTGAAACAAACTTGTTGCCAAGTCGGGGATAAAGCATTTTTCAACGGCCTCGCAAGCCGGAAAGGAACGAAATTCATGGAGCCAAGAGACTTGTCGATTCGGGATGCGCTCCGCCTGATGCGAAACGGAGAGTTGAAAGCGGAAGCGTTGGTCTTGTCATGCCTGGAGCGGATCCGGTCGCGTGAGCCATCGGTGCACGCCTGGGCGGAGGTCGCCGAGGAGAAGGCGCTGATCGAGGCCCGGGAGTGCGACGACGCGTTCCGCGCCGGGAGATGGAAGGGGGAACTGCACGGCATCCCCGTCGGCGTGAAGGACATTATCGACGTCCAGGGACTGTGGACCCGCGCCGGCTGCTCCGCCTATCCCGCCCGCGTGGCGGATGCGGACGCGCCGGCGGTGCGGAAACTGCGGGACGCCGGCGCCGTCATCCTGGGAAAAACGGAAACCACCGCTTTTGCCACCAACGATCCGACGATCACCCGGAATCCCTGGAACACGGAACACACGCCCGGCGGCTCCAGCAGCGGTTCCGGAGCCGCCGTCGCGGACCGGATGTGCCTGGCTGCGCTGGGGACGCAGACGGCAGGATCCGTGTTGCGGCCCGCCGCGTACAACGGCATCACCGGCTTCAAGCCGACCTACGCGTCCATCAGCCTGGACGGCGTGATTCCCGTGTCCTGGACCCTGGATCACCTGGGAATGCTCTGCCGAGGCGTCGAGAACGCGGCGCTATTGTACTCCGCCCTCCGGGAAGCACGGCCGCAACCCTTTGCGCGCATGCCGGCGGATCCCGGCGATAAAGAAGACCGGACGCAGGCGCCGTTTCGCTTCGGATATTTTCGGAGTTTCATCGAGAAGGAAGCCGACGCCTCCGTCCGCGGGCACTTTGAGTCCGTCTTGGGCAGGCTTCGGGAGGCGGGCGCCCTTCTCCTGGACGTCGAATTCCTGGACGCCCTGACGCGCGCGGCCAAAGCTCACGCCATCATCATGGATACGGAATTGGCTTCCTATCATCGCGACCTGTTTGGCGCCCGCGGCGCGGCGTACCCTCCCAACGTCAAGGGGCGCATTGTCAAAGGCCTGGCAACCCCCGCCTATGAGTATATCGAGGCCGTCCGGCAGCGGACGGCATTCCAGGGGGAGCTGTCGGCGGTCCTGTCGAATTTGGACGCGGTGCTGCTTCCCACGACTCCCACTTCGGCGCCGCGGGGACTGTCGTCGACGGGATCGCCGGTTTTGTGCGTGCCCTGGAGCATGTCCGGGTTTCCGTCGATCACGATTCCGTCGGGGCTCGATCATCAGAATCTGCCCCTAGCCCTCGAGATCGGAACGGCGCCCTATCAAGACAAGAAGCTCCTGGCGCTGGCGACCTGGTGCGAGGCAGCGTTGTCTTTTTCCTCCCGGCCGGCTTGAGAGGCCGCGGACGCTTCTCGATGCTATGTCGCCCTATCGGATGTCTTCTTGAGAAAAATCTGACAATGAGCAGACACAGGGGGGGGCGCCATCCCACCGCCCGGAATTGCAGCGGCGGGATGGCGCGTTGGGGAGCTGCTCAGATTCGACGGATACTGCCCGTTCTCGGCCTCGTCCTCATCCGTCTTTCATCCTTGTGGATTGTTTAGGTTTCCATGCAGGTCGCATTCCCTCGCAGTCCATTTCGATTCGATTCCACGAGTGCGGGAGGAAGCTTCTCAACCGCTTTCCGCAATTCGTCAAGATCGAAAGGCTTCGAGAGACACAGATCTGCACCGGCCTTTCTGAACGCCTTCTCGGCCCAGGAACCGCTCATGCCGATGACGCGGATGCCCGGGAATTGCGCTTTTGCGAATCTGCAGAGTCTGAAGCCGTCCATCCTGGGCATATCTGCATCGGTGATGATCGCATCATACCGATGGTTTAATTGCCGATTGACGGCATCGAGGCCGTCGCGCGCCGTGTCCACCGCATGGCCGGAGAGCCTCATGGCAGAAGACAAGAGCTCCAGAATGGCGGGGTCATCATCGACCACCAGCAGTCTCATATCGAACC
>CAZDLM010000036.1:0-32938 GCA_964506465.1 uncultured Syntrophaceae bacterium | reverse complement strand
GGCCAGGGTATCGACCCCCGTCATGATCCTCTCGCGGGCAATCCCGCTGTACTTGATATCTTTTGCTGCCATCTCTTCCCGTCCTCCTTTTCGCTACGATTCGATAACGCCGAGTATGTCGTCTTCACGCATGATGAGATGCTCCACGCCGTCGATCTTGACCTCGTTGCCCGCATAGCGGGTGAAAAGGATTCGATCGCCCTTTTTCACGTCCAGGGGAACCAACGTGCCGTCTTTGTCCCTCTTCCCGGGTCCGGCGGCGACGACCTTGCCTTCCTGGGGCTTTTCTTTCGCCGTGTCGGGAATGATGATACCGCCCGCCGTCTTTTCGTCTTTTTCCGTTCTCAACACCAGCACTCGATCCTGCAAAGGTCTTATCTTCATACTTCCACCTCCTCGAACTCGTTGGATCATTTGCCGCGCCTTCCGATGGCGGCAAATGCAGGAACTGCAAATGGGTCATGGGTCCGGCCAGGGGAGTGCGCACCGACGCGCGTCCGGATACAGGAACAAACTCCAATGAAAACGAAGGATTCTTCTGTCGCTTTTCCCATGTTTTCCCTATTTTCACAGGAATATGCCCCAATGTCATCATTGTTTCCCGGGTGTCAACAGAGATGCCTCATTTTCTCCCTGCAGACCGTCTTCACAAGAATTTCAATGATATCGTATCGTTATCCGCCGATAACGGCAACGGTGAGGCCACGGGCGTTCCGGCGACGGAAGCATTTGACAAGACGAAGTCGACACCGCTACAATGCACGGCCTTCCGGTTCGCCGCTTTGGCCGCCGGCAAGGCCCCATGCGCTACAAGAGGTCGCCATGAAACTGCAGGACTTGTTCAAGCTGGATGGGAAAGTGGCGCTCGTCACGGGCGGCGGGCGCGGGATCGGAAAGTTCATCGCGGAGGGACTCGCGGAGGCGGGGGCCGACCTCATCCTCGCGTCGCGCAAGATGAAGAATCTCGAAGCGGCTGCGGAGGGGATCCGGCGGGATTTCGGCGTGCGCGTCCTCCCCGTTTCCTGCGATATGGGAAAGCCGGAGGAGATCGATGCCCTGCTCGGCGCGGTCCTGGAGAAGTTCTCCAGAATCGACATCCTCGTCAACAACGCCGGGGCCAGTTGGGGGGCGCCGACGCTGGAATTCCCTCTGGAGCGTTGGGACCAGTTGTTCAACGTCAATGTCCGCGGCGTCTGGATCCTCTCCCAGAAGGTGGCGGCCGTCATGAAAGACCGGGGCGGCGGCAACATCATCAACATCTCGTCCGTGATGGGATTCCGGGGCACGGACGAGGCCGTGCACCCGGCCGTTCCGTACAACTCGACGAAGGCGGCGATCAACCTGCTCACCATGAACCTGGCGGTGAAGCTTGCCCCGTTCAAGATCCGGGTCAATGCCATCGCCCCCGGCTTCTTCCGCACGGATATGATGGCCTACATCGAAAACCCGGAATTTCAGGCGGCCCGCGACCGGATCCTGGGGATGATCCCGATGCGGCGGATCGGTGAGGCGGACGATATCAAGGCCGTGGCGGTGTTCCTTGCCTCCGATGCCTCCGCCTACCTGACGGGACACGTGCTTGTCGCCGACGGCGGCATGCTGGCCCGATGAACACAAAACGAATGGATTTCCGTCCCAGGGGGGGCGGGAGAAGTCTTTTCGGGAAGGATCCGATTCCGATCATGCCGAATGAATTCCTGAAATCGCCCCCGCCGGAACCGGTCGAACCCCTCGACGCGGCAACGGTCATCATCGTGCGCGAAAACCCAGGAAGGCCTTTCGAGGTGCTCCTGATGCGCCGTAACGCGCGCCAGAACTTCATGGGAGGGGCCTTTGTATTTCCGGGCGGCCGCCTGGACGATGCCGACATGGCGGACGAGCTTCTCCCCTACTTGGACGCCCCGCCCCCCGGCGTCAATGTCCTCCTGCAGGAACCGTCCCTGCCCGTCGCAAGGGCGCGCGGTCTTTTTGTCGCAGCCATCCGGGAGACCTTCGAGGAGTCGGGAATCCTGCTCGCCAATGCGCTCAACGGCCTTCCGCTCGATTCTTCAAGTCCGGCGTCGGTCCGCCGCGCGGCCTGCCGCGGCGGGCTGCGCAATCATTCGCTGAGCCTGGCGGAGATCGCCCGCTATGAGAAACTCCACTATGCCCTCGACCGGCTGGTTCCCTACTCCCGCTGGATTACGCCCACGGTGGAACCGCGCCGTTTCGACACACGCTTCTTTCTGGCGCGCCTGCCGGCGGGACAGACGGCTCTTCAGGATCATTCGGAAATGACGGAATGCCAGTGGCTGACGCCCGCGGAGGCCCTGTCCCTGCACGGGGAAGGGATGATCGTTCTCATGCCGCCGACGCTCCGGACCGTGGAGGAACTCGCCGCCTTTACGATGGCGGATGCGGTTTTTTCCGCCGCTTCGCACCGCCGGATCGAGCCGATCCTCCCGGAGGGATTCGTCGAAGGGGAGACCTACGGCGTTCTCCTGCCGAACGATCCGAAGTATTCTTTATCCGGCCACCGGCCGTCTGCGGCGCCCGGCACAGCGTCGCGGATCGTCATGGAAGACGGCATCTGGAAGTCCCGGCCGGCGCCGGGCGACACGGAGCAAGGACTCTAATCGCCAGGGATCCGGCGTCGAAGGCCGGACGAGGCGTCGAGATCGTTGTTTCCTTCCAGGCTGTTCAGAAGTGTCTGGGTGCAAGGCCCCCGACGGTTCGACAGGCTCACCGTGACCATTCCCTCAGCCTGCCCTGAGCTTGTCGAAGGGAGGGATGATGCCCTTCGATAAGCTCAGGACGCAGCAAACGGGCCTTCTTCAACAGCCTACTCTGTCCATTCGCAGGCTGTTCAAAAAGATCCGGATGCAAGGCCCCGAAATCCCGAGGAGCGAGGCGTACTGGGATGTACACCGCAGCGACGAGGGATGAGGAAACGCAGCAGACGGGTCTTTTTGCAGGCAGTCCGAACACTCTTCCGGACCGCCTGCGATCCCCAAGGACGGGGATTGTTCTTCACTCGCTCGTCCGCCCCTGCGGGGTGGCGCTCGCTGTCGGATTCAACAGCCTGCTCCGCTACAGGTCTGCTGTGGCCAAGTCCGTCAAATCCCTCTCCCTCAGCAGGCTCCGTTTCCACGACCGCAGCGACGGGACGATGAACGGCAGGATCCTCATGGCGTAGTAAGGGGGGAGGATGGGCAGGCCGATGAGGTCGCCGAAGACGGCGAGCATGAAAAGCCGCTCCACCTGGGCCCGCTCTTTCCTCAATTCAAGGTTCAGTTCGTGCGTGGTGTAGCCGTACAGGACATCGCGGACAAACCGAAGAGCCTTCCCCGCGCTCTCGGAGAGCTCCTGCACCCATCTTGGCCCACGGCTTCTTCGATTCATCCCGTCCCCCCGGATTCCTGCCTGTCTGAGAAACCTCCTCACGGCCTCTCGGCATAGGGCGCACGAACGGTCAGAACCGGGCAAGGCGCCAGCCGGACCACGCGAGCCGCGACCGATCCGAAAACGAGGTGACGCCAGCCCGTCTGGCCATGGGTAGCCAATACGATCAGATCGACGCCTTCTTTCTCCGCGATCCGCACGACTTGATCGGCGGGATTGCCGTGCAACAGCTCAGAGCGGACCCCTCCATTCGGAAAGTGCTTCCGGATCAGGTCGTCGAGGGCCTGGCGCGAACAGGCGACCAGTTCCGCCTGGTACGTTTCGACGTCGAAGGACGACGTCCCCTCCATGACGGGAAGAAGCGGCACGGCCGAAACGACATGGACGACGGATAGTTCGGCCGAGAACTGCACAGCCAGCTCTTTGGCGGCCTCCAACGCCACCACGGACGGATTGCTGAAATCCGTCGGATGAAGGATCTTTCGGAAAGGCAACATGTTCGAATTCCTCCTTTCGTCTTCCTGCCCCGCTTTCCGCGGGGGGGTGCCGCGGCGGTGCGCCGCGGGGGAATCCGCAGGCTAGAACTTCACCTGCGGGGTGGCCTTCGCAGCGGCCGGCGCCTCAAAAAAAGCGGCCTTTTCGAAGGAAAACATGCCTGCCAGCAGATTCGCCGGGAAACTGCGGATAGCGACGTTGTAAGCCTGTACGGCTTCGTTGTAACGCCGGCGTTCGACGGAAATCCGATTTTCCGTCCCCGCCAGTTCGTCCTGCAGGCGGAGGAAGTTCACGTTGGATTTCAGATCCGGGTAGCGCTCGACTACGACCAGAAGCCGGCTCAGAGCCGATGACAGTTCGTTGTTGGCGCTGATCTTGTCGGAAACCGTCGATGCGCTTCCCACTCTGGCCCGCGCATTCGTCACCTCGACGAGGACATCCCGCTCCTGTTTGGCATATCCCTTGACGGTTTCCACCAGATTGGGGATCAGGTCGTAGCGGCGCTGGAGCTGATTTTCCACCTGCGCCCACGAAGATTTCACCGCCTCGTCCTTCGCAACGAATGTGTTGTACGTCCCCTTGAAAAATCCATACAGCGACAGGCCGCCGAGAACGATGACGGCCGCCACTGCAATCAGGATCATCTTTGTCTTGCTCATGTTTGCCTCCTTTGTCCCGTATCCGTCTTTTCACGTCTTAAAGCGCAGCCCGGTCGATCCTTCCAGAGAGCCGTTCGATCTCTCGCATGTAGGCCTGAAAAGCCTCTTTTACGCCCGCAGAGGACAGCCCATCCGTACCCTCGCGGATATCGAGGCAGCGCAGGAAGACCGCCTCGTCCACCGGCAGGATGCGCGACACCTCGCGCACGATCTCCCTGCGGTCGGAGGGAACGGCGCCGCCTTTCAAATACAGGAGAGCCGTGAAAAGTGAAAGGAAGGCAACCAGGGACACTCGGATCAGTTCCCGCAATTTCCTGGCGTCCCCCTCGGCCTCGAGGAAGCCGGTGCGGAGGTGAAGGATCTTTCCCTTCAGCTCCCGTTCGATCTGGAGCCGCAGGTGCGCAGGTTCGAAGGTCAGGTCTTTGAGGACATCCTGTCCACAGACGAGAACGTGCTCGCGCTTCATGTTCAGAAACTCGATCGGATAGGCATCCAGGGATTCCCGCACATAGGACGGCGTCATGAAGAGCGGTGTCGCGACCCCGCGCTTCCGCCATCGTTTCACGGCGTCGACGACACGATCGATCTGCTCCACACCCGCTTCCGTCAAGACGATGAGGAAGTTGATGTCGGACCGGCCGGGGACATATCGGCCCGCCGCGCCGCTTCCGTACAGGATGATCGCGACGAGTTCGTCTCCGAACAGCTTCTGGAAATCCTCGCGAAATTCCGGAAAGATCTCTCCCGGATTCCCGGGCTTCTTCGTCATGCTTTCCTCCCGACCAACTCGCTCCGGCGGTCCGTTCCGCACCCGTACTTGCGGAAGCTCCCACGTAGAGTGGATTCTGCCCCGGTTCCGCATCTTTTTCAACAGGCTTTTCGCCGTCTGTCCGGGACGATTTCCGCAAACCCGTCAGAAGCCCCGGCTGGCGCCGCCACCACCGCTGCTGCCGCCACCGAACCCGCCGAAACCGCCGCCGCCGAAACCGCCGAAACCGCCGCCGCCTCGCCCGCGTCCGCCGCTGGCAAGCAGCAACAGCAGCAACGGCAGGACATCCTCCCGGCCCCTCCTGGTTCCCAGGATCGCCGCCGCGGCCAGGATCAGGAGAACCGGCGTCAGCCAGTTCCCTTCCCGGGCGCGTTTGCCTGAGCCGCGGGCTTCCCGGCTGGGCAGACCCGTCAGTTCGACGCCCGCATCCTTCGCGACAACCGCCGAAACCGCCGCCAGGGCGTTGTAAAGACCAGAGCTGAAATCGTTCTTCTTCAGATACGGGATGGCGTAACGGTCGAGAATCTCGCCGGCCAGTCCGTCGGGAAGAATGCCTTCCACACCGTAGCCCGTCTCGATGCGGATCCGGCGCTCCCGGACCGCGAGCAGGATGAGAACGCCCCTGTCCTCTCCCTTCTTCCCGATCCCCCACGCGGCGTAGAGGCGGTTCGCATAATCGTTCACATCGACGCCCCCGATCGTCTCCAGAACGGCTACGACAACGGCAACGCCGGTCTTCTGAAGAACCTCCCTGCTCAAGTCCTCCATCTTCGCCCGCATTTCCGGGGATGCAATTCCGGCAAAATCGTTCACGGCGCCGACCGGTTGCGGAGAGGTTTCAGGCGATCCGGCGGTCCCGGCCGCCGCTGAAACCAAGAAGATCAGACCTGCGAGCAGCAGGCGGACCCGCGTCCCGCGGCGCTGGAAGAAAAGGAGAGAGGCAGCCGAAATCCCGGGTCGGGGACTTCTGAAAGGTCTTCTGATGATGCAACGAACAAACCCTGCCATCGGTTTTCCGTCTCCCCCCGATCCCCGTCAGCACCCGGGCGACGGGAGCATGATTTCCTTTTCGCAGTTGGTCCAAAGAAGGTATTTCAAGGAAAAATTGCGCTTATATTAGCCATCGATTCGCCAAATGGCAAATCTTATTGAAAAAGGGTTAAAGAATTCCCGGCAATGCGACGATATAGCACGGTAGAGGCCAGCGGCGGCTCTCCTACGGGGCATCGGATTATGGGACTCATCAACATCACCGCATTGAAGGAAGGCATGGTGCTTGCCGAGGACGTGCGCGACCGCAACGGCCGCTTCCTCGCCGCCGGCGCTACGGCGCTTACGGGCAAGCATATCCGTATCCTCAAGATGTGGGGGGTTGTCGAGGCGAATATCCAAGGAGTGACCAAGGAAGAGGTCGAGCAGCAACTGATCGAGGATATCGACTCGGCGACCATGGAGGCCGCCGAGAAGCTGACGCAAGATCGTTTCGCGCTCAACGACATCGAGCACCCCGCCGTGCGGGAGCTCTATCGCTTGTGCGTCGAGCGCAGAGCCCGTGAAATCCTGCGGGGAGAGGAAACCGCCCCCGTGAACGGCGGCAACGGCGCCGGACGTCCGGAGCCGGCGCACCGTGCAGACGCCGCGCCTCCAGGCCCTGCAGCGTTCCTGAACCATGAGATCAAGCTTCCGACGCTGCCCGGCATTTTTCTGAAGATCAACGAAACCATCACCCGTCCCAACAGCTCGGCCTTCGACATCGCCAATCTCATCAGCAAGGACACCAGTCTCTCCGCCCGGCTGCTGAAAATCGTCAACAGCGCTTTCTACGGATTCCCTTCAAAGATCGACAACCTCTTCCGCGCCGTCTCCATTGTCGGCACGAATCAACTCAGCACGCTCGCCACCGGCGTCAGTCTCATCGACGCTTTCCGCAAGATTCCTTCCCATTACATGGACATGAAGATGTTCTGGCGCCACAGCATCGTCTGCGGGACGGTCGGGCGCATCCTCGCCGGATACAAGAACATCCAGAACACTGAGCGTCTCTTCGTCGCCGGCCTGTTCCACGACATCGGTCGGCTCCTGCTGCTCCAGCATGCACCGGAAATCTCCTGTGAACTTCTCCGGGCCGCAAGGCGAAACGGCCACGTCCTGTACGAGCTCGAAAGGGAGCGCCTCGGTTTCGATCACGCGACCATCGGCGGAAGGCTTCTGGAACAGTGGAAGCTGCCCTTCTCGCTGGAGAATGTTGTGACGCATCACCATGATCCGCTGGCGTCGCGAAACCCGCTGGAGCCGTCGATCCTGAATGTGGCGGATATCATGACCAACGTAGTCGCCGGCGACTGCAGCAGCCAGCGTTTAATCCCCAGGTTGCACGAGGCCGTCTGGAAAGCGATCAACCTGTCGGAAAACACCCTGCCTCTGATCGTCAAGCAGGCCGACCGTCAATCGGACGAAATCTTCGGGTTTTTTTATGGCGACAAGAGCAAAAACTGATTCCGTCAAGAGCATCCCCTATCTGGAGAAGCGGGTCCGCTTCCTCGAAAAGGCGAATCGCTACACGCTGGACGCGTTGGAGATGGCCGCCTCGTTGGGGGATTTTCAGTCCAGCATCAACAAGCTCCACAGCGCCGAGGTGATCCTGCAGGAAACCCGCAACCGCATCCAGACGCTGATGGAGTTCGAGTCCATTTCCTTCTTCCTCGTCAACGAACAGAATCAGGAATTCACGGCTGTTCATACGAACCCCGAATCCTTCGGCCCCTACATGGCCGGAGAGGTAGACGCCCTCGTCGAGAACGAGATTTTCGCCTGGGCGCTCCGCGAGAAACGGCCGGTCATCGTGTCCACCCGGAACCATCGGAAACAGATCATTCTGCACGTGATGACCACCTCTTCGCGCACCCGGGGGATGTTCGTGGGCCTGATCGGCGGGGAAACCCCGCATATCCCGGATATTTTCCTGTCGCTGCTGTCGATCATCCTTCTTTCCAGCGCGAACGCCCTGGAAAGCTTCGAGCTGTACCGCATGATCCGCGACATCAGCCGGAACCTCGACAAGAAGGACAATTACAAACTGCTCTTCGAGGCCGCTCCGGACGGCGTGGAAGTTCTGGACGGACGGGGATACCTTCTCGACTGCAACCGGACGCAACTCACTCTGCTCGGCTACCGCCGGGAGGATCTGATCGGCCGCCACACAAAGGAAACCTTCGCCGAGGCAAGCCGCTCCGTCTTCGAACGCAAGTTCAACCAGCTCAAGGTGAATGGATACGTGGAGGGCGAGGTTGAACTCCTCTGCAAGAGTGGATCGGTTCTGCCGGTCTGGCGCAAGGAAAAAGCCATGTATGACGGCGAGGGCAGCTTCATCGGCTGCGTCGTCTACAATCGGGACCTGTCGATCCGCAAGCAGACGGAGGAAGAAAAGAAACTCCTCGAAGCGCGCCTGCAGCGGTCGCAGAAGATGGAGGCGCTGGGGACGCTTGCCGGCGGCGTGGCACACGACCTGAACAACATCCTCGGCGGGCTCGTCAGTTATCCCGAACTCCTGCTCATGCAGCTTCCCCAGGACAGTCTCCTGCGAAAACCGATCTTGACGATCCAGAAGTCGGGCGAGAAGGCGGCGGCGATCGTCCAGGACCTCCTGACGCTGGCGCGGCGCGGCGCCATACCCGACGAGGTCTGCAATCTCAACACGATCATCGCCGAGCACCTCCAGACGCCTGAGCATGACAAGCTCAAGAGCTTCCATCCGCACGTGAAGTTCGAGGTGAGCCTGGGGGCGGATCTTCTGAACGTCGCGGGCTCTTCCGTCCACCTGTCCAAGACGGTGATGAACCTCCTGTCCAATGCGGCCGAGGCCATGAAGCAGGCCGGCACGGTCACCGTCGAAACCCGCAACGCTTACATCGACCGGCCGATCCGCGGCTACGACGAGGTGAAGGAAGGGGACTACGTCGTTCTGTCGGTTTCCGACGAGGGCATCGGAATATCCGAAGACGATTTGGAACGGATCTTCGAACCTTTCTATACGAAAAAGGTGATGGGCCGCAGCGGCACGGGATTGGGCCTCGCCGTCGTCTGGGGAACCGTCAAGGACCACAAGGGATACATCGAAGTCGCGGGCCGGGCGGGCGGCGGAACCGTCTTTTCCATCTACCTCCCCGCCACGCGCCGGGAAGTGCCCCGGCACTTTTCCACCTTCAAGATCGAGGAGTATCAGGGCGCGGGGCAATCGATTCTGATCGTGGATGACGTGGAAGAACAGAGGGAAGTCGCGTCCATCCTGATGCGTCGGCTCGGCTATCGCGTGGCCGCGGCAACCAGCGGCGAAGAGGCGCTGGAATATCTGAAGACCCATAGGGCCGATCTGCTGATCCTGGACATGGTCATGGATCCCGGCATCGACGGCCTGGAAACCTACCGCCGCGTCCTCGATCTACATCCCGGTCAAAAGGCGATCATCGTCAGCGGCTACTCGGAAACCGAACGCGTGAAGGAAGCCCAACGTCTCGGAGCCGGGGAATACGTGAGGAAACCTTATCAGATCGAACGGATCGGATTGGCCGTGAAGAACGCCATGGAAATGCATCCCCTTTCTGCGGCATTTTGAAAGACCGGGGCCCGGAAACCCTCCCGTCTCCAATTCTCTCCTCTGAATCTCCTGTAGGGTCTTGTCGCTTCTTGTGATATGCAGCAGACAGGCAGGTGTTGTTCGGGAAAAGACCTTGATGGCGCTCTGGAAGAAAAGACGGCCGGTTGCCGCCCTGCTCCTGTCGTTGGCGGGAATCGGGCTCGGGCAGCTTTACAACGGTCGCCCCGCCAAGGCGATCGCTGTCAATTTGTGCTGGACGGCCTTCTTCATCGCCTCGGGACTTACCGACCTAATCTCCACATTCGCGGGCGCCATGGCCGAACTGCTCGTCACGGGAACGATCTACCTGTCCGCCGCCGCCGACGCTCTCTGGGACACCCGCTATCCCCTCCCCTGCCGGCTGCGCCGGTACCAGCGGTGGTACGTCTATGCCGCCATCTTTGCCCTCCAGCTTTCACCCGATTTTCTGCCTTCCACGGGGATCTTCACGAACCCTTTGTCCTACCGGGCCTATCGCATCGATGGCCTCTCCATGTTTCCGACGCTGGCGGAAAATGAGACGGTCGTGATGCGCGCCTTCGGGCCGCAAAATCGGCCCCGGCGGGGAGAACTGGTCATCCTCGCCTTCCCGGGAGGTCCCGCGGAGGATTATCTGAAACGCGTCATCGCCCTTCCGGGCGATCGGATCGAGATCCGGAACAAGACGGTCTTCCTCAACGGAACCCGCTTGAATGAACCCTACGTCCGCCATGAGGACGGTTTCTCGCTGCCGGCCGCCGTCAGCCAGCGCGACAATCTGGGTCCGTTGACGATTCCTCCCGCCTGTTTTTTCGTGATGGGCGACAATCGTGATCGCAGCTATGACAGCCGCCATTTTCAGTGCATCGAGGGTTCCCGTTTCAAGGGCCGTCCCCTGTATATCCTGCGGTCGGAGGACAGGACGCGGACAGGGCGGGACATCCGGTGACAACCGCGCGTCTGTAGACGGCGGCTGGAAGTCCGCACCGCGATTCTCACGCCGGAGCGGAGGCGCTCATCCCAGCCGCAGGACCCGGTTGATGCAGCGGGGGAGATCCTCAGGGTGGTGTGTGACGAAAAGAAGCTGAGTCCGCCCTCCGCAGCCGATCGCCTCGATTCGTTCCAGAACCCGGCGCCGGTTTGCCCGGTCCAGTCCGCTGCAGGGCTCGTCCAGAATAAGGAGCAGCGGGGACTTGACGATCGCGCGAGCGATGAGGACCATGCGCCTCTCGCCATAGGACAAGTGATCGAAAGGCGCGTCCGCCAGCGGCTCGATCCCCAGCCCGGCGACTGCCTGCGCGACGAGATCACGCCCTTCCGCCGACAGGAGCCGGTAGAGTCCCACGGAGTCGAACAGCCCGGATGCCACCACGTCACGAACGGAAAATCCCTTCCGGTAGAGGCTCTGCAGCTTCGGCGAAACAAACCCGATCTTCTCCCGGATCTCCCAGAGGCTCTCCCCGGACCCCTTGCGGCGCCCGAACAGATACACGTCGTTGGCATACCCCTGGAGGTTATCTCCGGTGATGAGATGCAGCAACGTCGACTTTCCGCTCCCGTTCGGTCCCACGACGGCCCAGTGTTCGCCGCGTTTCATGACCCAGGAGAAGCCGTCGAATACGACGATCTCGCCGAAGCGCACCGACGCATCGACGATCTCGACGAGCGTCTCCGGAATTTCGCCGCCGAAAGCAGCGGTCTCTTGCCGCCCCTTCGGCGCCTCATCCTCGTCTTCGCGGCCGTAGAGCTCCGCGAGGAGCCCGGGTGTGAGGACTTCACTCCGGGGTCCCTGACGTACCACCCTGCCGTCCTTGACGCACAGCACATGGGTGATGCCGGGGGAAAGTTCCTCCAGGCGGTTCGCCACCAGAACGATCTGCGCCCCCGACGACATCAGGCGGTCGATGCCTTTCGCCGCATCCTGTCTGGCGGCTTCGTCCAGTCCGGCGAAAGGCTCGTCCAGCACGAGCAGTCCCGGAGAGCCCAGCAGAGCCTTGGCGATCAGGACTTTCCGCATTTCCCCCGTGGAAAGAAAACGGACCTCGCGCTCCAGCAGTTCCGTCAGTCCCAGGATTTCCGCAATCTCCGCCATGCGGCCGGGCGCCGGATCTCCCAAACCATCGACGATCGTTTCCCGCACCGTAGGGCACCGCCCTTCTTTTCCCGAAAAGGCGCGGGCGTCATCGAGCAGCTCCTCGCGGAAGAGGAAACGGTCCTGAAGTTCCAGGGAAACGGCGGCGACATCCCCCTGCGGACCCCCGTTTCCGCCGCCGCGTCGGACGACGCGGCCCTGCACGCAGGGAACGTCACCGGTAAGGACTCCGACCAGGGAGGACTTCCCCGCCCCGTTCGGACCGATCACGGCCCACTGCTGGCCGTCCCGGATTTCCCAGGACGTATCCTGAAGGAGGCGCCTGCTCCGGATGCGGACGGCGATGTTTTGCAGATGGATCAGCGGTTTTGCGGACATAGTCTGGGGTTTGCAGTCAGAACAGCTGCGGATAAAGTTTCTTCGCGCAGATCGGGCAGATGGTGTGGGTCAGATCGGCTTCCGTGTTCTCCGAGAGGTAATTCGAAAGGCTGACCCAGGTATCGGCTCCTTCCTCGGAAGTCTTGCGGATCCGTTTGCAACTCGAACAGATGGGGAGAATTCCCCGCAACGTCCGGACTTCCAGAAGGGCTTTTTCCAGCTCACGGTTTCGGCTGTCGAGGGCGTCGCGCGATTTCTTCAGTTCCAGATAGGTCCGGACGCGCGCCAGGAGCTCTCCAATATGGAAGGGCTTGATGATGTAATCCACCGCCCCCTGATGGAAACCGGCCAGGACTTCGTTGGTTTCGCTTTTCGCCGCCAGGAAGATCACGGGGATGCCTGCGGTCCGGGGATCGTTCTTGAGGCATCGGCAGACTTCACAACTGTCCATCCCCGGCAGCCGGAAATCCAGCAGGATGAGATCATACGACTCCGCAGCCGCCATCTCCAGAGCCTGCTCGCCGCTCATCGCAAAGGACAGCGTATATCCTTCCCGGCCTAGCAGGGGTCCGAGGACATGGAGGTCGGGGGAAACATTGTCGATGATCAGGATGCTGCAGGTTTTGCATTCTTCGGAATTCATGGCCGTCCTCCCGGACCCGCCATCCACGCCAGTCCCGACGGTTCGTTTTGCGGTCACTACCGCACAAAGCCGGTGCTACAGCAGGATTGGCCGAAGCTCCCGAAACCCGGGTCAACACTCCTTCATGGGTTGTTTCTCGTTCCGTGACGGGAAGAAGAATGGGCTGCACTTCCTTAACAAAAGTAGAGCGAGAAAGAAAGATCTTTTGCAGGGGAGGATCCTGAGCCTCCGGGAGGCGACATCGACGGGACCGCCTGCGCTTCCGGCAAGCCTTAAGGCAGGGCATCAGCGATCATGGTGCGGCCCGCCCCGTTTCTCTGTCCGCGAGTGCGTCCCGGACTTTGAGCGAAAGCTCCCGAACGGAAAAGGGCTTCTGAATGAAGCCGAGACAGCCGCGTTCCATGATTTCCCGCGCCTGCCCGTTGACGCTGTAGCCGCTGGCCAGGAGGACCTTGGCGTCCGGGCAGATGAGCCGGAGCCGATCGAAGGCCTCGCCGCCGCTCATGCCCGGCATGATCATATCCAGGATCACCAGGCTGACATCCTTGCACCGCGACCGATACAGTTCAGTCGCCCTTGCTGCCCGGCTGCGATCAAGACCTTTCGCGGGAACAGGCGGCTTCTTGACAGGGGCGGCGAATTTGATTATGTTGGGCAACCTCAAAAGTCCCAGCGCGCCTGCAAAAGCTGCGTGGCGGGGACGGGCATTCTCCTGCCGGCGGGGACGGTCGCCGCAGCGAATCGCATTTTGCAGTCATCAGGACAGGAAAGGAGATTTTCGGTATGAAGAAACGGTTATTCGTCTTAGGGGTTGCGCTGTCGGTCCTCCTGATCGCCGCTTCGTCGGGTCTTGCCCAGGAAAAGGTTCTCATCAACGGCATCGACGCCAACTTCCCCCCCTTCGCCTACGTGGACAAGACAGGCGCCCCGGACGGTTTCGATGTGAAGGCCCTGGATTGGATCGCCAAGGAAATGGGCTTCAAAGTCAAGCATCAGCCGATGGACTGGGACGGCATCGTTCCCAGCCTCAAGGCCAAGAAGATCGACATCATCGCCTCGGGCCTGAGCATCACCGACGAACGCAGGAAACAGGTCGCCTACTCCATCCCCTATTGGACGATCAAACAGGTCCTGGTGGCCAAGAAGGATGCGAAGATCACCCCCGAAAAGGCGCTTTCCGGCGGCAACAAGATCGGCGTCCAGCGCGGCACATCCGAAGCGAAGTGGATGGACGAGAACCTGATCAAGAAGGCCGGGAAGAAATTTTCTCTCGTTCAGTACGATTCCGCGCCGCTGGCGGTCGAGGACGTGCTGAACGGACGGATCGTTGCGGCGGCCATGGATGACGCCCCCGCGATGGACGCTACGAAGAAGAAGCCCGTCAAGATCATCGGCGGCTTCGGGATGGCGGACGAACAGTTCGGTTACGCCGTGCGCCAGGAAGACAAGGAGCTGCTCGGCAAGATCAACGAGGGCCTGAAGAAACTGATGGCGACCCCCTACTGGGGCGAGCTGAAGAAGAAATATCTCGAAGCCAAATAGGCTCCATGGATGCTTTTCCGTACGGATGGAAGGCCCCGTCACGGCACGGCGCCTTCCATTTTTTTGCCGAGGACGAGTCCCCTGCCGACACCCGGAGAGTGCTTTTTCTATGCCGGAAAGTCTGACCGCCGTCATCGACGCCCTGCCCTACCTGCTGGAGGGCTCTTTCGTCACGATCGTCGTCGTCCTGGGCGCCATGGGCTTCGGTTTTCTGCTCGGCGTCCCGCTGGCGGTGGGCCAGGTCTACGGAAGCCCGGCGCTGAAGCGGGCCGTTTCAGTCTACGTGTGGTTCTTCCGCGGCATCCCCCTTCTGGTTCTTCTCTTCCTTTTCTATTTCGGACTCTGCGCGCTGCTCGACATCAACCTGTCGGCATTCGTCGTGGCGATTGCCGTCCTGGGGCTCATCAGCTCGGCCTATCAGTCGCAGATCTTCCGGGGCGCCATTCTCTCGCTGCCGGAGGGGCAGTTCAAGGCCGCCCGCGCGCTGGGGATGAGCGACCGCCAGGCGCTCACAAACGTCATCCTGCCGCAGGCCCTGCGGCTGTCGATTCCCGGCTGGTCGAATGAATACTCGATTCTCCTCAAGGACTCGGCCGTCACCTATGCCCTGGGGGTTGCGGAGATCATGGCCCGCGCCCATTTCGTCGCGACAAGGACCTACCAGCAGCTCCCGCTGTACCTGGCGGCGGGGATCCTGTTTCTCGTTCTGACCTACCTGGGCGTCAAGGGTCTCCGCCTGCTGGAAGAGAAGACCCGTATTCCCGGCTATGCCGTGCACGGAGGCTGATCATGCAAGAAGAAACACCCATCCTCCGCATCGAAAACGTCTCCAAGCGCTACGGGAAGCGGGAAGTCCTCCGGGGCGTCTCCCTGTCCGTCCGAAAGGGCGACCTCAAGATCCTCATCGGTCCCTCCGGCGCCGGCAAGAGCACGCTTCTGCAGTGCATCAATTTCCTCGTGAAGCCTGATGAAGGCCGCGTCTGGCTCGAGGGGGAAGAGGTGAAACACTCCCACAAGAAGGACCTCTACGCCTATCGCCAGAAAGTGGGCATGATCTTCCAGGACTTCAATCTCTTCGACCACCTGAGCGCCATGGAAAACGTCATGATCGGCCTCGTCAAGGTCAAGGGCATGTCCAGGGAGGCGGCGCAGGCAAGGGCCCAATTGGAACTGGAGCGCGTCGGCCTCCGGGACCACACCGCCAAGTACCCCGCGCAGCTTTCCGGGGGTCAGAAACAGCGTGTGTCGATCGCCCGGGCGCTGGCGATGGACCCGAAGGTCATGCTTCTCGACGAACCCCCTTCCGCGCTCGATCCGGAGCTGGTGGGCGAGGTCCAGACCGCGATCCGCGACCTGGGAAGGAACGGCATGACGATGATCATGGCGACGCACCAGCTCTCCTTCGCCAGCTCATTCGCCAGCGAGATCGTCTTCATGGAAGACGGGCGGATCGTCGAGACGGGCCCGCCGGAAAAGATCCTGATGCGGGCCGAATGCGCGCGGACGCGGGAGTTTTGCGCCAAGATCACTGAACTGTACGGAGAGGCCCGCTGACGATGGAGGAGCTGCTGTACATCCAGGCTGAAGTGGCGCCGGCCCTCTGGCGCGGCCTGATCGTGAGCCTGCAGCTCATCGTGCCGTCGGCGGTCTGCGGCATGGTCATCGGCATCCTCGTCGGCGTGGTGCGGGTCTACGGGAGCAGGCCGCTGCGGGCGCTGGCGGACCTCTACGTGATGCTGTTCCGTGGGATCCCGCTGGTGGTGCAGCTCTTCATCTGGTACTTCGGGCTCCCCTATCTCAACGTCTATCTGTCGCCGTTCGTCGCCGCCGTGGTCGGCTTCTCCCTGTGCAACGGCGCCTACCACTCCGAGTATATCCGGGGGGCGCTGCTCTCCATCCGGCGGGGCCAGATGCTTGCGGCCCTGTCGCTGGGCTTTTCCAAGCTCCAGATGGTCTTCTCCGTCGTCCTCCCCCAGGCGATGCGCCTCGCGCTCCCCGGCTGCGGAAACGAGTTCATCTACCTCATCAAGTATTCCTCGCTGGCCTACATGATCACCTGCATCGAACTCACGGGAGAGGGAAAGATCCTGGCCTCCAATTCCTTCAAATACACGGAGATCTTCCTTCTGGTGGGGGCGTGCTATCTGCTGCTGACGTCCGCCGCCGGCTTTCTCCTGAACCGCATCGAAGACCGGCTTCTGATCCCCGGCTTCGAACACCACAGGATGGGATAATGTCGATTTTTCTGCCGATCGGCGAAGAGATAAAGAGGGCTATCCGGGATACCGTTGGAGACGAGGCCGTCATCGCCGAGCCGGAACGGATCGCGCCCTTCGCGAAGGACGAAACCGTCGGCCTTGCACGGACGCCGGAATTGGTCGTCGAGCCGGCCGAGGTCGCCCAGATCCAGGCGCTGCTGCGGCTCGCGAACCTCCGTCGCTTTCCCGTGACGCCGCGGGGCCTTGGAACCGGTCTGGCGGGAGGCGCGGTTCCTTTCTGCGGCGGCGTCGTCCTCTCCATGGCGCGGATGAACCGGATCCTCCTGATCGATGGAGAGAATCTCCTCGCCGAGGTCGAACCCGGCGTCCGGACCGCCGATCTCCGCGGAGCGTCGCAAAAGCAGGGCCTCTTCTACCCGCCCGACCCCGCGAGCCTCGACAAGTGTTCCGTTGGCGGCAATGCCTCGACCAACGCCGGCGGGCCGGCCTGCGTGAAATACGGAACGACGCGGGACTACGTCATGGGACTGGACGTCGTCCTGCCCACGGGAGAGCTCATCTCCGCGGGCGTTCGGACGCGCAAGGGCGTCGTCGGCTACGATCTCGCCCGCCTCATCGTCGGTTCCGAGGGAACGCTGGGCGTCATCACGAAACTCGTTCTGAAGCTCCTTGCCGCTCCCGCCTCAGTCGCCACGATCGCCGCGGTTTTCGACAGGCTGCCGGAAGCCCTGCAGGCGGTGACGGCTCTCCTGACGTCCGGACACCTTCCGTCCGCCGTGGAGTTTCTGGACCGGCGATGCCTCTCGCTCGTCTCCGATCTGCTTCCCTTTCCCGGCATTTCGGAGTCCGGTGCGTTCCTGCTCGTCGAGACCGACGGGAATCCGGAAGTCGTCGCCGGGGAGGTTGGCGCCATCGCCCGGATCTGCCGGGAAGGCGGGGCGAAGGATGTCCTGAGCGCCCCGGAAGGAAACGTCCGGGAGCGGATATGGGAGGTGCGCCGCGAGATCTCCAAGCGCATCGAGGAGCGCCACGCGGCGCTCGACATTCACGAAGACATCGCCGTCCCGATCGGACGCATCGCGGAGTTCGCCGGCGGCCTGCCGGCCCTGGAAGAGAGCTACGGGATGCTGATCTATACCTTCGGCCACGCCGGAGACGGAAACCTGCACCTCAATATCACCGCCGCAGGGACACCGGAGCCGGGGCGCATCGAAGAGGGAATCCATGCGGTCCTGGAACGGGTACTTGCCATGGGCGGGACGATATCCGGCGAGCACGGCATCGGCCTCCTGAAGAAGCCCTACATCGGAATGGAGATCTCCCCTGCGAGCCTCCGCCTGCAGCGCGGCATAAAACGCCTCTTCGATCCGCGGGGGATACTGAATCCCGGCAAGATCTTCCCGGACTGACGACGGAGCGGCGCGGTCCGTTCCGACGCCGAAACCGCACACGGCGTTACGATCCGCCCTTCGCCTTCCGGCCGTAGGGGATGCCGAGCCGCCGCATCCGAAAACGGAGCGTGGACGGGTTGAGACCCAGCATCTTCGCCGCGCCGGCGGCGCCCTCCACGTGTCCGCTGCAGGCCCGCAGGACTTCCTCGATGTGATCCCTCACGACGCTGTCCAGCGTGCGCAGACGGGCGCGGTCCCCCCCTGACTCTGCCCTGTCGGATGGAATCGTCCCGCCTCCGAGCCCGTCGGAGAATTCAAGAGGCTTTCCGTCCGAGAGGATGATCCCGCGCTCAATAACGTTCTCAAGTTCCCGGATATTGCCCGGCCACGGATAGGCGAGCAACCGGTCCATGACCCCCGGCGAAAGGACGGGCGGCCGGTGCAGTCCCAGTGCCTGCGCCTTCTTCTTCAGAATGTGCTGCACCAGCACGGGGATGTCGGCCTTCCTCTCGCGCAACGGAGGCAGGACGATGGGGAAGACCTTGATGCGGAAGTAAAGGTCTTCACGGAAGCTCCCCTCGTGCACCATCCGCTCGATGTCCCGATGCGTCCCCGATATGACCCGGATGTCCACCTTGACGGTCTCCGTGCCGCCGACGCGTTCGATTTCGCTCTCCTGGAGGACGCGTAGAAGCCGGACCTGGGCCTGCTGCGGCAGTTCCCCGATCTCGTCCAGGAAGATGGTGCCGCCGCTCGCCCGCTCGAACCTTCCCATCTTCCGGCTGACCGCCCCCGTAAAGGCCCCCTTCTCGTGTCCGAACAGTTCGCTGTCGATGAGGGTGTCGGGAATGGCGCCGCAGTTGACCCGGATGAAGGGACCGCCGCTGCGCGGCGACAGGTTGTGAATGGCGTTGGCGATGACCTCCTTGCCGGTGCCCGTTTCCCCCTGCAGGAGCACCGGTGAGGTGAGCGGTGCCACGTGCTGGACCCTGAACATGACCTCCTTCAGTCCGAAGTCCGAACCGATGATCTCCGTTCCCGAGATCATCCGCAGCTCGTCCTTGAGGAACCGGTTGTCGTCAGCCAGACGCTCCTTGAGCTCGAACAGCTCCCGGTGGATGAGATAGTTTGACAGGGCGATCGCCGCCGGCTCGGTAACGGAGGCCCAGAGCGCGCCGTGCGCGGACGTGTATCGCCCGACGCCTTCGGCGCGCGCAATGAGGAATCCGACGCGCCTGCCGCCCACGACGAGCCGGTTGACCAGCAGCGAAGAGGACGGCCATCCGAAGGCCTCGCCGGCCGGGACCGTGAGCGGCTCCCCGGCGTGGTCGCCGATGAGCAACAGGCTTGGATGATAGCCGCCATTCGCAAGCTTCTTCCTGACGGATTCGTCGAGGGTAACCCGGGCCGATCTTCTCGATCCGCCGTTGCGATCGGCGGCCGCGACGAACTCCATGATCCCGTTCTCGATATTCGTGTGGCCGACCATTAACTCGTCGAGGGGCATGATCCTGCCGACGTATTGGAAAGCGTCCCCGAGCGCCTTATCGATCTCGAGGCTGCCGCATATCCTGATGGAAAACTCCCGGAAGAAATTCTCCTTGTCCACATCCATCCTTTGCTCCTCCAGATGCAACTGCAATATGCGGCAGGAAACCACAGATCTGCAAAATAGTACAGCAAAAACTGTCGGATGTTGCAGTTTTACCATCAGCGATTTTCAACCTTACGGAAACATAGGGTTTTATTTCCGGCACAACTTTCGCTTATTCGGGCAACGGGTTGAAAGGGAGACCAGGAGTATGAGCTGGCTGGAGGTCATTCGGGTCAGGACGCTCTACGAGTCCGAAAGCGTCCTCTCCTATCTGACGGCCGCCGGGGAAACGCTTGCCGCGATCCCGGGGCTCAAGAGGGTCGAAATCTACACGGGACTGCCGGCCGGCACCGATCTCGCCATCCACCTCCTGTGGGACAAGGGCGCGCCGCCGCCCTACGGCAGCGAACCGGGGCAGCGGATGGCCGGCGACCTCCGGAGGTTCGGACTGGTCGATCACACCACATGGCGCAGGAGGGAAGCGCCGGGTGCGATGCCCGAAGCCGGCGCGCACATGGAGAAGCCGTAAAGGCGAAGCGGGGTCTTGCCGCGAAGCCTTTCGATAGGAAGCACCGAAAATCTTATTTCAGGAGGGTATTTCATGTCGTACAAACCGGTAGAAGTCGTTGATCTGGCTGGAACTGCAGGGTGTTACAAGGGGAATCTCGGCACGCCCAACTTTCTGGTGAGAAGTTTCATGGCGGGTCTTCTGATCGCCGTGGGCGCCGCGCTCTGCACCGTCTGCGGAACGGGTCTGGACAAGACCCTGGGTCCTGGTTTCAAGTCCCTGATCGGAGGCGCGGTCTTCCCCGTCGGCCTCATCGCCATCGTGCTCACGGGCATGTCGCTCTTCACAGGCGACACGATGCTCATTCCCATGGCGGTCTTTCAGAAGAAGAGCACGTGGAACAAGGTGTTCAAGGCCTGGTTCTGGGTCTACATCGGAAACTTCGTCGGATCTCTGTTCTGGGCGTACCTCATGGTCGTCGGCCCCTTGAGCGTCGGCGGCGGACCTGACCTGACGCCCTTCGGACAGAATGCCATCGGCATCGCGGAGGCGAAGACCCTTCCCTACATCGCCGGAGGCTCCATGGGTCTCTGGTCCGCCTTCATGAAGGGCATCGGCTGCAACCTGCTCGTAAACCTCGCCATCCTGCTGGCCTTTTCGTCGAAGGCCATGATCGGAAAGTTCTTCGGCATCTGGTTCCCCATCATGGCGTTCGTGTCATCGGGCTTCGAGCACTGCGTCGCCAACATGTATTTCATCCCGGCGGGCATCATGCTGGGCGCCAAGGTCACCTGGGCCCAGTTCATCCAGTGGAACCTGATCCCCGTGACGTTGGGGAACATCGTGGGCGGGTTTCTCTTCATCGGGGCGGTATACTTCTACTCGTTCCAGAAGGAGCTTTCCTCGGTAAAGCCGACATAACGAAGATCCCGGCAAACTCCACAACGCATACCCCGGCATTCTTTCCTGCCGGGGTATTTTTTTCGAGCCTGCCTCAGAAGCGCAATCCGATGCCGGCCAGGAACACGTCCGTATCCCGATTGTAGTCCGTGACGACGCGATTCCAGGAAATGCGGATCATCCAGGGCGGCCGGAACTCGTAACCGGCCGCCATCGTGGCGATCCCTGCAAGCGTCGGATCGTCATCCCTTCCCTCTCCCGGCTTGCGATGCCTGTCGACGGGAATGTAGACCCCGCCGCCCGCGCTCAGCGCAAGGCGATCGTCGAAAAAGCGACGGACGAGCCACAGTTGGCTGAGCATCCCGTGACGGTCCACCGGTCCCGGATCGCCCTCGTAGAGCCATCCGACCGTCCAGTCGAAATGGCGTCCGAGGTTTCGCCTGTACTCCAGCATCAGGGCCACGGCATTTTCCGAATCGCGGCTGTTGACGACCGTCTGGCCCCCGAAAACGGTGATCTCATTCCTGGCGGCATTTTCCGTTCCGGCCGCTGCGGCCGGCTTTTCGTCCGGCGGCGCGAAAGCATCCAACTGGTATCCGATTCCCGCAAGCAGCGAACGGGAATCGATGCTTCGGCTCGTCTCGACGAAGTTTGACTGCAGGGAGAAAATCCATCGGTTGTCCAGATGCCAGCTTGCCGAGAAACTGGTGACGATGCCCCAGCCGTGGGAGTCCACGTAGGAAGCCCCCTCCTTGGCCAGTTGCGTGTCATAGTAACGGTAAGGACCGATTCCCGCCGCGAGGACGAACCGTTTCCACAGGGGTTTGGTGCGCGCCCAGATCTGCAGGGTGTGGCCGTCGCGGTGATGATGCTCGAAATGGCCTTCATTGAGCCACGAGAAGCTCACGGCCCAGTTTTCTCCCAGGCCTTCCAGGTACTGGACGGCCCATGAATAGGATCGGTCCCGCGAGGCCCGCTCCTGAACGGCTCCTCCGAGCAGGTGAATCTCCTGGGCAGCGGCGCCTGGAGCGAAGAGTACCGAGAAAAGAAAGAGAACAAAGACCAGACAACCGGTCGTGCGTGCGAGCATGTTTCGCTCCTTATCCGGTTTTCCCGGACGGATCCGGGCGGCGGCGCCGATCTTCTCCGACGGCCCTCCGCAATCCGCTCAGAGAATCTCTTTCCACCCGAAACGCGCGTCGTCGAGCCGCTGGTTCTCCAGCATGTGCTTCTCGATCCCCCGGCGGATCTCTTCGAAGGTCCCCTCGTCCCCGCTCGGCCCCACAAGCATCGGCCTGTCGAAGCGGATCACGACCCTGCTGAAGGGCTTGGGGACGAGACATCGGTCCCAGCTGCGGAGAACCCACGCCTGGCTAACCGAGGCGTAGACAGGCACGATGGGAACGCCGGATTTCTGCGCGAGGACGACCATCCCTGCCTTCGCGACGCCCCGGGGTCCCCTCGGCCCGTCCAGGACGTGGACGGCGAAGGAGTGGACCTTCAGGTCCTCCAGGAGGGCGGTCAGCGCCGCCTTGCCGTCCCGCGATGACGAGCCCCGCACGGGGCGGAAGCCCATGCGGCTGAAGACGTCGGCCGCCAGGTCCCCGTCGCGGCTCTTGCTGATCATGACCGAAGGCTGGAACTGCCCGCCGAACTTTTTCGCATATCCGACCACGGAGACGATCCGCTGGTGCCAGAGGGCGGCGATCACCTTCCCGCCGTTTTCAAGATGCCGCAGGATTCGATCCTCGCCGACGGACTCGGTCCGGATGGTGAGGAAGTAGAGACGGGCGACGTCGTAGGCCAGGAAAATGAGACGCCGCAGGAGGAAATACCGGAGGCGGGTTTTCCAGGGCGGCCGCGATCGCTTGTCCGATGGACTCATGGCGAATCCCGTTCTCTACCGTCCGTTGCCGCCGGTTCGCTGCGGGGCAGGCAACGGTTTCCCCTTGCGGGTATTCCTCACGGCACGCCCGGTTTCTTCCGGTTCCACGGGAGCAGGGATCATGCCCCGCCTCCCAGCACCTGATACAGGGCGATGCGATTCGTTATCTGGATGAGGCGCAGGGCGATCAACCCCTGCTGCGCGCTGAAGAGCGTCCGCTGCGCGTCCAGGACGCTCAGGTAACTGTCGATTCCCCTGCTGTACCTCAGACCGGCGAGACGATAGGTTTCCGCGACGGCCTCGACGAGCGATTCCTGCGCCGAAATCCTCCGGTTCACGGTGCCCCGCACGGCCAGGGCATCGGCGACTTCCCGGAACGCTGTCTGGATCGCCTTTTCGTATTGCGCCACGGAGATCTCCCTTTCCACCTTCGTGACGTCGTAGGCCGACCAGGTGCGGGCGTCGAAGATCGGGATCGCGACCTGGGGCGCGAACATCCACGTTCCCGAGCCGGACTGGAAGAGCCCCGAGAGGTCGGCGCTGGCGGTCCCGATGGCGGTGGTGAGCGCAATGCGGGGGAAAAGGGCCGCACGCGCGGCGCCGATATTGGCGTTTGCTGCCTTGAGGCGATGCTCGGCCGCCAGCACGTCCGGCCGCTGGAGCAGGATCTCGGAAGACAGGCCGGCGGAAATCTCCTTCGGCGGGCGGACGTCCGCCAATACCGACGGCAGGGCTTCTCCCGGCAGCGGCGAGCCCACGAGGAGATTCAGGGCATTTTCGTCCTGCGCCATGATTTGCACGAAGCGGGCCAGGTCCCCTCGAACCGCATCCACCTGACTTTGCGCCCGGCGCAAGTCCAGCTCGGTTGCGAGACCGACGTCGTAGCGTTTCCGGATCAACTGATAGGCGTCTTCCTGCGTCTTCAATGTGGATTCTGCCAGTTGGAGGTTTTCCCGATCGGCTGCAAGGGCAAGGTATGCATTGGCGACGGCGGAGACCAGCAGGATCTCAGTACTGCGGCGGGCCTCGTCGGTGGCGAGGTATTCCTCCAGCGCCCTGTCCTTCAAGCCGCGGATGCGGCCGAAGAAATCGATTTCCCAGGAACTGATGCCGAGATTGACGCTGTACTTCTCCGACGTCCGCGCGCTTCCGCTGGAAGAGAGATCCGCAGGAACGCGCTCGATCGCTCCGCTTCCGACGGCCTGGAGCGCCGGGAAGAGCTCGGCCCGTTGAACGCCGTACAGCGCCCGCGCCCTTTCGACGTTCAAGGCGGCAAGGCGAAGGTCGCGGTTGTTCTTCAGGGCGGCCTCGACCGCCTTTTGCAGGCGTTCATCCGTGAAGAATTCCCTCCAAGGGATCGCCGGTGCGGCCGGAACGGACGCCGCCGTCTGCGTTTCGCCGTAGGCCGCGCCGGTCGGCCAGGCCGCGGGAACGGGAGCCGGCGGCCGGGAATATTCCGGGGCCAGCGTACAGCCGCCGAGGAAGGCGGCGATCATGCCTATGAGAAAAAGCCGGTTTCTTTTCATATCATCGACCCTCTGCTGGAGCTTCATCCGTCGTCTTGGCCGATTCGCGTTTTCCGCGCTTGCCGAAGATCCTTTCGATCAGCACATAGAAGAGCGGTGCGAAAATGACCACCAGGACCGTGGCGGTCACCATGCCCCCCAGGACGCCGGTGCCGATGGCGTTCTGGGCTCCGGCGCCCGCACCGGTGGTCACGGCAAGCGGCAGGACGCCGAAGCCGAAAGCCAGAGAGGTCATGACGATCGGCCGGAAGCGCAGCTTCGCGCCTTCGATGGTGGCGTCGATCAGGCTCATCCCCCGTTCCAGCCCGTCCTTGGCAAACTGGACGATCAGAATGGCGTTCTTGGTGGCCAATCCCAGGGTCGTCAGAAGGCCGATCTGAAAGTAGACGTCGTTCGCCAGTCCCCGCATGCTCGAGGCGATGACGCCCCCGATCACCCCCAGCGGGAGGACCAGCAGGATAGAAATGGGAATCGTCCAGCTTTCATAGAGCGCCGCCAGGCAAAGGAAAATCACGAAGACGGAGAACGCATACAGGAGGGGCGCCTGGGAACTGGACATCCTCTCCTGGTAGGAGAGCCCCGTCCAGTCGAAGCCGAACCCCTTGGGCAGTTTCTCGACCGCGTCTTCCATGGCCTGCATCGCTTCGCCCGAACTCCTTCCCGGCGCCGGTTCCCCCCAGATGTTGATGGCCGGGAAGCTGTTGAAGCGCGCCAGTCTCGGGGGGCCGAAGGTCCAGCGTCCGGCGGCGAAAGAGGAGAAGGGGACCATCTTCCCCGCCGTATTGCGGATGTAGATCTTGTCCAGGTCTTTGGGCAGCATGCGGTAGGGGGCATCGGCCTGGACATAGACCCTCTTGACCCGGTTGCCCTTGATGAAGTCGTTCACGTAGGAGCTGCCGAAGGCCGCCGAGATCGTCTGGTGGATGGAGGTGATGGGAACCCCCAATGCACCCGCCTTGTCCCAGTCCACGTCGATCCGGTATTCGGGCACGTCCGCCATGCTGTTGGGCCGGACGGCGGTCACGCGCGGATCCTTGGCCACGATGCCCAGCAGTTGATTCTGGGCCTCCGTCAGGGCCTGATGTCCGAGGCCGCCGCGGTCCAAGAGCATGTAGTCGAAACCCTTGGCCATGCCCAGTTCCGTGACGGCGGGTGGCGGAAAGGCAAAGACCAGAGCGTTGCGGAGACTCGAAAAGGCCCCCATGGCCCTTCCCGCGATGGCCTTCGCCTTCAGGTCCGCCCGGTCTCTGAGCTTCCAGTCCTTCAGCTTGATGAACACCATGCCGTTGTTCTGTGCCCGCCCGGAAAACCCGATGCCCGTGATAACCATCGTGGAGGCGACCGCCTCTTTTTCATGCTCGCTGAAATACCGTTCGATCTGCTTGCTGACCTCCTTGGTCTGTTCGAAGGTCGAGCCGGTGGGCAGGATCACCTGGGCGAGCAGAACGCCCTGGTCTTCGTCCGGCAGGTAGGCCGTGGGCATGCGCAGGTACAAAAATCCCATGAGCGAGACGATCAGAATGAAGACGACCAGGTAGCGGAGCTTCCGGGAAAGGGAATGACGGACGAGGCCCACGTACCGGCGACGGAAGCGGAAAAAAATGCGGTTGAACGCGGCGAAGAACGGCCGCAGGAAGAAGACGACATTGTCCGCCTCGTGTCCACCCGCCGGCACCGGTTTGAGGAGCGACGCGCAGAGGACCGGCGTCAGGATGAGGGCCACGACCACCGACAGGAGCATCGCGGAGATGATGGTGATGGAGAATTGTCGGTAGATGACGCCCGTGGAGCCGGGGAAGAACGCCATGGGACCGAACACCGCCGAAAGGACCAGGCCGATGCCGATGAGGGCGCTCGTGATCTGCTCCATCGACTTCGCCGTGGCTTCGCGGGGCGGCAGCCCCTCCTCGACCATGATCCGCTCCACGTTCTCCACGACCACGATGGCGTCGTCCACGAGAAGACCGATGGCCAGCACCATGGCAAACATGGTCAGCATGTTGATCGAGAAGCCGAAGAACTCGAGAACGGCGAAGGTGCCGAGAATGACGACGGGCACGGCGATCGTCGGGATCAGCGTCGCCCGCAGGTTGCCCAGGAAGAGCCACATGACCAGGAAGACCAGGAGGATCGCCTCGAGAAGCGTCTTGACGACTTCATCGATGGCCACCCGGATGAAGGGAGTGGTGTCGTGGGGATAGACGACCTTGAGCCCGGGCGGGAAGAAACGGCTCAACTCCGCCATCTTCGCCCTGACGGCGTCGGCTGCGTCCAATGCGTTGGCGCCGGCGGCCTGGCGGATTGCGATGCCGCCGGTCGGCATGCCGTTGTAGGAGGATTCGATATCGTACAGCTCGCTCCCCAACTCGGTCCGGCCCACGTCCCCGACCCGGACGACGGAACCGTCCGCGCCGGTGCGGATGGGGATGGCGGCGAATTCTTCGGGGGTCCTCAGCATGTTCTGGACGACGATCGAGGCGTTCAGGCGCTGCCCCTTGACCGCCGGCATGCCGCCGAACTGGCCGGCGGAGACCTCCGCGTTATAGGCCCTGAGCGCCGCAACCACGTCCGCCACCGTGAGCTGGTACGCGGTGAGCTTGTTGGGATTGAGCCAGATCCTCATGGAGTACCCGCGGCCGAAAATCTCCGTCTCGCCGACGCCGGGCACACGCGCCAGGACGCTCTCCAGATTGGTCTGGGCGTAGTCGATCAAGTCCTTCACGTCCATGCTGCCGTCTTCCGAAACCAGCCCGACGACCATCAGGTAGTTCCGGGTGGATTTGCTGACGGTGACGCCGGTGTTCTTGACCACATCCGGCAGGCTTGCCATGGCGAGCTGGAGCTTGTTCTGAACCTGGGACCAGGCGAGATCCGGATCGGTCCCCGGCTTGAAGGTCATCTCGATGCGGGACCCCCCCGCGGAATCGCTGGTGGCGGACATGTAGAGCAGATTGTCGAAGCCGGTCATCTTCTGCTCGATGATCTGCGTCACGCTGTTTTCCACGGTTTCGGCCGATGCCCCGGGATAGCTGGAAAAGATGGCGATGGAGGGCGGGGCGATCGGGGGATACTGCGAGATCGGCAGGTTGTAGATCGCCAGTCCTCCCACGGCCATGATGATGATCGCGACCACCCAGGCGAAAACGGGACGCTTCAGGAAGAATTTCGACAGCATCTCTTACCTCCGCCCGTTCGCCTTGGCTGCCGGGGGTTTCGCCTTCTCCTGATCTGCGCCGTTCTTTTCAGGCCGCGTTTCGAAAGGCACCGCCCTCACGGCGGCGCCGGGCCGGACCCTCTGCAACCCTTCGACGATCACCCGTTCGCCCGCCGCGAGGCCCGCGGTAACGAGCCAGGCGTCGCCGATCGCGCGGTCGAGCGTGAGCGTGCGCTGCTGGACCTTGTTTTCGGCATCCACGATCAGCGTCACGGGGTTTCCCTTCGGATCGCGCGACACCGCCTGCTGGGGAACCAGGAGTGCCTTGGGATTGACCCCTTCGTCCACCACGGCCCGGACAAACATGCCCGGCAGCAGAACCCCCTTCGGATTGGGAAAGACAATTCTCAGAATGACGGATCCTGTCGTCGGATCGACCGTCACGTCGCGGAACTGAAGCGACCCCTCCAGAGGGTATCGAGAGGCGTCTTCAAGAACGAGGTGGACCCTGTTTTGGATCGTTCCGTCCTGCTGCAGATCCCCTTCCGCCAGGCGTTTCCGCAGGCGCAGCAACTCGGCCGTCGATTGGGGAACGTCGACGTACATGGGGTCCAATTGCTGGATGACGGCCAGGGCGACGGGCTGATGGGCGGTCACCAGGGCCCCCTCCGTAACGTTCGATCTCCCGATGCGGCCGGAGATGGGCGCCGTGATCGAGGTGTATTTCCGATTGATGCTTGCCGTTTCGACCATGGCCTTCCAATACTGGATATCCGCCTCCGTCTGTTTCAGCCCTGCGGCCGCATCGTCGTAATCCTGCTGGCTGACCGCCTTGTCGGCCAGCAATTCCCGCAGGCGCCCGGCCTTCGCGCGGATCGCCTGAAGGTTGGCCTCGGACCGCGCGAGAGCGGCCCTGGCATTGTCCAGCGCCGCCTGGTAGGTCGCCGGATCGATCTGGTAGAGCTCCTGGCCGGCCTTGACGTCGGTTCCCTCCGTAAAGAAGCGCTTCTGGATGATGCCGCCAACCTGGGGACGCACCTCGGCAACCCGGTTCGCGGAGGTCCTGCCGACCAGGTCGGTTGTGATCACCACCCGCTTCGGCTGGATCGTGACGACGGCCACTTCCGGGGGACCGCCCTGCGGCGGCGCGCCGGCCTGCTGCCCGCAACCGCCCAGTATCAGTATCCCCGTCAAAACGATTCCAGCGGCGATTCGCTCGGTCTTGTTTTTCATCTGCATGCGGCACCTTTCTTACGTTGTCTATCGAAGGAAAATAATCTCCTCTCGCGGGGCCATGCGTCACCTCTTGATGGCGTCCCAGCAGGCCTCCGTGACCCGCCGGATCATGGCCTCGTCGAGGACGACGAATCCGGAGACGTGATCGCGCACCAGAGAGGTCAGGGGGCCGAAGGCCAGGGAAAACAGGACGGACTTCGGGAGATCCTTGAGAACCCGCTGTTCGATTCCCCGTCGAAAAATCTCCATCGGCAGGTTCTGACTCTCGGGCTCGGCCATGAGCCTGTCCCTGTGCAGGGAGATGCCGTAAGGGGAATTGAAGTACTGTTCCAGGTAGCGGAAATGGAGCGGGTGCCGGACCAGATAACGCAGCAGCCGTCCCGTCAAGTGAAGGAACTTCTCCCGGATCGGTTCCCCGGCCGGGTAGCCGTCCTGAAGAAAGAGCAGGATCTCTCCCTCCAGTTGCCGGTGCAGCCCGTTGATAAGTGCATCCTTGCTCTCGAAGTAGCGGTAGATCGTCCCGGCCGCCACATCCGCCTTCTTGGCGATCTCGGCTATCGGAGAGCCGTGAAACCCCCGTTCGGCGATGAGCTCCAGGGCCGCTTTCAGGATGTCGGATCGTTTGTCGGGCGTTCTCGTCATTTCAGCACCCCAGAAAATGAGTGAACGTTCATTCCTGCCGGGAGGATCTATCTCACCTTCGGCGGTGATGTCAAGAAGAATTTCGGTTGACGCACGGATGGCGGACGCCCCGTTGCTTCGTCTTTCCAGCCTCCCCGTTCATCGCACGAATGTGCTGACCCGTCGACGCCGGGAAATTCCCGCCTTCTCAATCTCCGCCGGTCGTGATACATGGCTCCCCGCGCCGGGGGTGCAAACAAATCGGGAGTGGGTGCCCATGGAATACGAGAATCTCTGCATGACCTATATGGCGGTTTGCCGACGCCATGCGGATCGGATACTCTTCAGGAATCAGAACATCACCTTCGCCGATGCCTGGCGGAGGGCCCGGCTCCGCGCGTCCGCCCTCAAGAGAGATGGATACGGCAAAGGGGATGTGATCGCGATTCTCGCGGGTAACTCCCCCGAGTGGTGCATCGCCTACATGGCGATCACGGCGATCGGGGCGGCGGCGCTGCCGCTCGATACGAACCTCAACCCGGAACAGTACCGGGCCATGGTTCGGGAAGCGGGTGCCCGGGCCGCTTTTGTTTCCGCCCCTTTTCGAACGGTCTTCGAGGGGCTTACGGCCTATGCGATCGAAGAAGAACCTTCCGGCGGCGATGACCGCCTCCCCGAGACGACGCTGACGGGGGGCGATATCGCGTCGCTCCTCTTCACCTCCGGGACGACGGGGAGGCCCAAGATCGTCTCGCTTACCCATGCCAACATCATTCATGTCGCCCAGGTCTGCACGAAGCTCGAGGAGTACACCGAAGATGACGTAACGCTGGCGATGCTTCCGCTCTACCATGTCTACGCCTTCGAATCGACCTTCATGGCGCCGCTGGTCACGGGGGGCTCCATTGTCCTGCAGAATTCCCTGAAAGGACCGGACATCATCCGCGCCCTGGCGGATAACCCGATCACGATCTTTCCCGCCGCCCCCCAGATGTGGGAGTTGTTCTTCGACGCCATGGCGGGAAAGATTCGGGCGCAGTCCCTGAACAAGTACCGCCTCTTCATGTTCTTCCTCAAGGCCGCGCCGGTCCTGAAAGCCCTCGGACTCGGCTTTGTCCTGAAAAAGGTGTTCCAACCGGTCCACGATATTTTCGGACGCCGGATGAGATTCTTCATCAGCGGCGGCGCGCCGCTCAAGCAGGAGTACTTCCGATGGTACCAGCGGATGGGCTTTGACATCATGGAGGGTTACGGCCTCACGGAAACGACGGGACCCATCGCCATCCCCTACTACAAGGACGCCGTTGCCGGGGCCGTCGGGCCTCCCATTCCCGGCAACGAAGTGCGGGTCAAGGAGGTCAACGCTGACGGAATCGGGGAGATCTGGCTGCGGGGCCAAGCAGTGATGGCCGGGTACTATCGGAACGAGGAAGCCAATCGCCGGGCCTTCGACGCGGAGGGTTTCTTCAACACCCAGGATCTGGGTTATGTGGACAAGAGGGGCCACATTCACATCACGGGCCGCAAGAAGAACGTCATCGTCCTGGATTCGGGGAAGAACGTCTACCCGGAAGAGCTCGAACTGCATTTCCGCACATCGCCAGCGATTGCCGAGATCGCGGTCTTCGGCAGGAAGATCGACGGCAGGGAGACGGTCTACGCCGTCATTGTTCCCGCCGTCAAGGGTCCGAACCGCTATGCGGCGATCCGGGAGGAGATTGCCCGTCTCAACCGGGGACTCCCCGCCTATCGCACCCTGACGCGGTTCGCCCTGTCGGCCGATCCGCTGCCCCGGAACTCCACGCGGAAGGTCCTGGTCGACGAAGTGGTCCGTCTGCTGGAAGCGGGGATCTACCAGACCGTCGAGGAGGGCGCGGCGATCCCCCGGAATGTCCTTGCGCCGGCCGGCGTCCGGGAGGAGGAAATCATCGCCTGCCTCCGCCGGAAACTGCGGGCGGATGTCCTCCATGCCAATGAAACCCTCGCCGACCACGGGATCGATTCTCTCGGCCTGATCGAGCTGATTGTCCATCTCGAGGAGGCCCTGGGGATTTCGGTGGACATGGAGAAGGTCAATCCCCAGCAAGGCCTCGAGGAGTTCGTCCGGGTTCTCGCGGCCTGCGAACAGGGTGCGGGCGCCAACCAGGACGAGCGGATCCTCCGGGGGGAAATCACCACCCGCATGACGACCTTCTGGAATCCACTGAGCGAACTGATCCTGCTCGCCGTCCGGATCTGTTCCCGCCTTTTCTGGGACCTCAGGATCGTGCACGGAGAGCGCCTGGTCCCCGACAACCGGATCATCGTCGCCAACCACCAGTCCATCCTGGACGTCCTTTGGCTCCTCGGCGCGCTCCCCTACCGCCTGAGGAGACGCCTCTTCATCACGGGGAAACGGGAGCTTTCCTTCCTGCGCTACCCCTTCTTCGGCTCGCCGGTCGTCTTTGTCGACCGGGCGGGGAACATCCTGCCTTCCCTGAAGGCGGCGGCTGACATCCTGCGGAGCGGAGCGTCGCTCATCATTTTCCCCGAGGGGACGCGAACCCGCGACGGCTCCCTCGGGAAGTTCAAGACCGGCGCGGCCTATCTTGCCCACTATCTGGGCAAGGAGATCCTCCCCGTGACGATCCGGGGGACCTATTCGATCTTCCCGCGGGGAAAAGTCCTTCCCCGCTTCTTCTCGAAGGTGAAGGGCAGCGTGGTGGTCGGCGAGCCCGTCGATCCGCGGGGCTTCGCTTCCATCGAGGCCCTCAATGCCCATGTCCGAAGCGTCATTGCGGAACAGATGGATGGAGGGGTTCTTTCGCGACGTCCTTGACAGGCTGAACCCTTTTCTTTATAGCATGGTACGTCGTCCGCCGGACGCTCCATTTGCGTTTCCGGGGGATGAACTCTCCCGGAGCGGACGAGGCCCGGCGCCTCCCGAAGGCCGGCTGGCAGAGGCACGGAATGAACGGATCCTTTCCTTATCTGGACGAAAATGAGCTTGGCGGAATCGAACTCTTCCGCCAGGTCCCCCTGGAATCGATCAAGGGCCTGATCGACGCCTGCACCGTGCTCGAGCTTCAGCCGGAAGACGTACTCATCAAGGCCGGTCAGGCGAACCACGCGACGTATTTCGTTCTCGACGGGCGACTCAGCGTCCACCTCGACGGTCCGGGAAAAAAGCCGGTGGCGATGCTCGGCCCCGGCGAAAGCATCGGCGAGATGTCGGTCCTCGACCAGCAGCCGGCATCCGCATTCGTGATCGCCGATACGCCCTGCCGGCTCCTCGTCATGGACGAAGACATCCTGTGGTCCCTGGTGCAGTCCTCCCACGAAGCCGCCTGCAAC
>CAZDLM010000035.1:28497-33789 GCA_964506465.1 uncultured Syntrophaceae bacterium | reverse complement strand
GCCGCCTGGTAGGAGGGAAGATTCTTCTTGGCAAGCTCGATCGACTCCTCGAGCGTCAAGGTCCACCCGCTTCCCGGCGCTGCAGCCCAGAGACCCAGCCAGATGATCAGAGACAGATGCAGACGTTTCATTGTTCTCCGCCGTGTCCCGTGAAATGAATGCGCATGGGATCGCAAAGGGCATGCCAATCCCCGGCTTCGCGCATAACAGATGGAATCCATAGGGATATTTTCAATTCACGGAAGGCCATGAAAAATCTCTTCAGAGTCGGCATGGGCAGTATGTATACAGGATGAGTATTCAACTGTAAAAAAAGTATCCAGGAAATCCCTCCAAGCGGCGTCGCCCATGGAATCAAGACCCGGCACACTGAAACGTGCCATACTGCGCGGCAATTTACAAGGCCGTTATCGGATCGCGGCCTGCTCTTTTCTTACAGTGATGAGGTATGCCCGGCAGGTCGGGGCACGCGGGTGAGGATTGGAAGGGAAAGGGCGACGATCGCGCCGACGGCCGCGAAGGGCCAGCGGTAGCCCCAGGCGGAGGCCATGATCCCGCCGAAATACGGACCCGCCGCCATGCCCAGGCAGATCATGGAAGAAACGAGGCCGTAGGCCTTCCCGTAGCTTGCCGGCGGCACCAACTGCCCGACGAGGGCGTTCATGGTCGGGAGGATTCCGCCAACCGCCAGGCCGTAGAAGATCCGCAGCCAGACAAGATGGGTGATGCTCTGCGCCAGCCCATGGAAAACAAGGCAGACTGTGGCCAGGACGAGACTTGCGGTCAGGACCTGCTTGTGGCCGATGCGGTCGCTCAGGTAGCCGATGCCGGCGGCACCCACAGCGGATGCCCCGCCGCTGACGGCAAGCAGCATGCCGGTGGTGGAAGCCACATCTGCGCGGGCCGGCCCGCACAACGTCTCGATGAACAAAGGCAGGATGGGCATTACGAAGTGAACGGAACAATTGAAAAAGAAGAACAGGGCCAGCATGGCGGGGAATCCGCTGTACTTGAGGAGCGACACCATGCTGTCGCTTTTTCGCAGCGCCGTTTCCGAGGGCCGGCAGAACCGTTCGCGGGCGCCGAAAAGGACGAGCGCCCCTCCCACGAGGAGAATCCCCCCTCCGACCATGAAGGTGGTGCGGTAACCGGCGGCGTCGGCCAGGAGTCCCCCGATCCAGGGTCCCAGGGTCATGCCCAGAAAAACCGCAACCTGCATAAGGCCCAGAGCAAAGCCCAAATTCGCCCTCGGGACGGCGGTGGAAACGAGGGCGATGGATGCGGAAATGGTGCCGGTCAGGGCTCCCGAGAGCATCCGCAGGCCCAGCAGTTGCCAGATGTTTTCGACCAGGCCCATGGCGAAGGTGATGACGGCTCCGGCGAACATGGCGCGTGTCACCATGGGTTTGCGGCCGTACCGGTCCGCAATCCATCCCCAGAGGGGAGAAAAGAAAACCATGACCAGACTGGCGGAAGCGGCGAGGATTCCCGCCCAGTACGGCACCAGCCGCTCTTCAGTCACTCCCAATTCCCGGATGTAGAAGGGCAGGAAGGGCAGGGAAAAGGCGAAACCGATGATGGAAAACAGTTGCGCCGCAAACATGACGTACAGGGTCATCTGCCAAGGCTGGTCGTTCGGGGGAGGAGAGGATGTCGGTTTCATAGGGCTTGCTTCGGCCGCAGGTATAGGAAATCCGTCCGCGGTTGTCAATATCTTCCGTCCCGGAAGGCGAATCCGCCAAAGCCTACAAGGGGGTCGTACGGATCCGATCCGCTTGACAGTCCGCGTGTTTCCGCATACAGATGTTTGAAAAAAACGGGTCTCCGCAGGGATCTCCGGAAGGCAGGATAAACCCCGCAGACGAACCGAGGAGAGGCAGATGAGCGACTCGCAGAGTTTCGATCAGAAGTGTATCAATACGATCCGGTTTCTGGCCGTGGATGCCGTGGAGAAGGCCAAGTCCGGGCATCCGGGAATGCCCATGGGTGTGGCGGCAGCCACGTACGCCCTCTGGATGCGCCACCTCCGGCACAGCCCCGCCGATCCGCGCTGGCCGGACCGCGACCGCTTTGTCCTTTCCGCCGGGCACGCCTCGATGCTCCTGTACGCCATGCTGCACCTGACGGGCTACGGGCTGAAGCTGGAGGACATCGGCGCCTTCCGGCAATGGGAGAGCTGCACGCCCGGCCATCCCGAATACGGCTGCATCCGCGGCGTGGAAGTAACGACGGGGCCGCTCGGGCAGGGATTCGCTACGGCGGTGGGGATGGCGATCGCCGAGGCGCATCTGGCCGCCCGCTACAACCGGCCCGGCTTCGACATCGTCGATCACTGCACCTACGTGCTGGCGAGCGACGGCGACCTCATGGAAGGCGTGGCGGCGGAGGCCTGTTCGCTTGCCGGGCACCTGGGATTGGGAAAGCTCATCGTTCTGTACGACGACAACAAGGTGTCGCTGGCCGGCTCCACGGCCCTGGCCTTCACCGAGGACGTGGGGGCGCGTTTTTCCGCCTGCGAGTGGCACGTCCAGGCCGTCGGCGACGGAAATGACGTGGACGCCGTGGACCGAGCGATCGCCGCAGCCAAGGCCGAAAAGGCCCGGCCTTCGTTGATCGCCGTCCGGACGACCATCGGCTACGGGGCGCCGAAGAAAGGCGGCACCTTCGAGTCCCACGGCTCGCCTCTGGGGCCCGAGGAGACGAAGGCGGCAAAGGCGGCCCTCGGCTGGCCGGAAGAGCCCGCGTTCCTCATTCCGGAGGATGTCCTGGCCTTTTTCCGCGCCTCCGTCGAGAAGGGCCGCGCCCTGCAGGACTCGTGGGAGAAATCCCTCCGTCGCTATAAGAAGGAGCATCCCGAAGAGGCCGCCGAATTCCGCCGCGTCATGGCGGGCGAATTGAAAGAAGGCTGGGAGGCGGCCCTCCCGGTCATTCCGCCGGATGCGAAGGATCAGGCGACGCGCAAGACGTCCGAGACGATCCTCCAGGCGCTGGCCCCCGTTCTGCCCGAGCTGATGGGCGGCTCCGCCGATCTCAACCCTTCCTGCTTCACCTGGGTCAAGGGCGGGGGCGACTTCGAGCGCCCGGCGGCGGAAGCGCCGGGCGTACCCGGCGCCGTCGGCGGCGGCTGGAACTATGCCGGGAGGAACGTCCATTTCGGCGTCCGCGAGCACGCCATGGCCGCCGCGGCCTCCGGCATGGCCATCCACGGCGGGATTCTCCCCTTCACGGGAACGTTCTTCACCTTCAGCGACTACATGCGGCCTTCCATCCGTCTCGCGGCGCTCATGAAGCTCCGCGTGGTCTACGTCTTCACGCACGACAGCATCGGGGTCGGCGAGGACGGCCCGACGCACCAGCCCGTCGAGCAACTCATGCAATTGCGCATGCTGCCGAACCTCACGGTGCTGCGGCCGGCGGACGCCTGCGAGACCGTCGAGGCATGGCGGTTCGCCGTCGCGAACCGCAAGGGGCCGACGGCGCTCATCTTCACGCGCCAGAACGTTCCCCTGCTTAAGGCACCCGGGCTCGCCCCGGCATCCGGCTTGCGGCAGGGGGGCTATATCCTTTGGGAGCAGTCGACGGGGACGCCGCAGGCGATCCTCCTTGCGACGGGTTCCGAGGTGGCGCCGGCGCTGCAGGCGGCGCAGCGGCTCGCGGACGAAGGGATCGGAGCGCGCGTCGTATCGATGCCGAGCTGGGAGATCTTCGACGAACAGCCGCAGGCGTACCGGCAAGCGGTCCTGCCGCCGAATATCAGGCTTCGCGTGGCTGTTGAAGCGGGGATCGGGCTGGCATGGGAGCATTACGTCGGCCTCGACGGGGCCGTGATCGGCATGAAGGGCTTCGGCGCGAGCGCGCCGGCAAAGATCCTGTTCGAGAAATTCGGGTTTACCGTGGACGCGGCCGTGGCAAAAGTGAAGGAACTGCTGATGCGGTAGATCCCGGACGGCGGCGGACCGGGACAGGCATTCTTCTCTCGATTCCAGGCAGGAGGTGCGACGATGGCAGGCATGGTCGGATCGGCGAGGCTCAGTTCCTGCAGTGCCGCGGTGGATGAAGCCTTTGCGCGGCTGCGGGCGGAGCGCATCGTGAAGCGCATCTGGAAGAGGGATTTCACCGTCTGGAAACCCGAACCGGCGGAGATCGCCAATCGTCTGGGCTGGCTGGATTCGCCGGAGGTCATGGAGGCGAATCTTCCGGCGATCCGCTCTTTTGCCGAAGGGCTGAAGAAGGACGGCTTTACGGACTGCCTCCTCTTGGGCATGGGCGGCTCCAGCCTCGCACCCGAGGTCTTCCGCAAGGTCTTCGGCGTGGCGAAGGGCTTTCTCGATCTCCACGTCCTCGACAGCACCGACCCCGGCGCTGTCCTCTCCTTCGCCGAAGGGCTCGATCCGAAACGGACTGTCTATATCGTCTCGACGAAATCCGGCGGCACGGTCGAGACCTTTTCCTTTCTGAAGTACTTCTACGGCCTCGCCTGCGGCCGCCTGGGCGAAGCCGAGGCGGGCCGGCATTTTGCCGCCATCACGGATCCGGGCAGCGCCATCGCGCAGATCGCGGCGGACCGGCACTTCCGCGCGGCCTTCCTCAACGATCCGGACATCGGGGGCCGGTATTCGGCCCTGTCCTATTTCGGCCTCGTCCCCGCCGCGCTCCTGGGCGTCGACGTCGGGACCGTCCTTGCAAGGGCCAAGGCAGCGGCATCGGCGGAAAGAAACGAACCCGCCGGAGCGGACCAGTTGTCCGGCGCCCGCCTCGGTGCGATCCTGGGGACGCTTGCCAGCCTCGGCCGCGACAAGGTCCAATTCTTCCTTCCCCCGGAGATCGCCAGCTTCGGGGACTGGGTCGAACAGTTGATCGCCGAGAGCACGGGCAAGGAAGGCAAGGGAATTCTCCCCGTCGTCGGCGAGGGTCCCGCGCCTCCGGATGCCTACGGCGGCGACCGCCTCTTCGTCTTCATCGGGCTCGGCGGCGCGTACGAAAAGCCGCGCGCGGACGCCCTGGCCCGGGCCGGCCACCCGGTGGTCGAGATCGCTCTCAAGGACCGGCTCGACCTCGGCGCCCAGTACTTCCAGTGGGAAATCGCGACCGCCGTCGCCTGTCAGGTCCTTTCCGTAAACCCCTTCGACCAGCCGAACGTGGAAGCGGCCAAGAAGGCCGCACGCGAGATGATGGCGGTCTACCGGAAAGAGGGGGTCTTTCCCCCGGAGCAGCCGGACGCGGTATTCGGAGATATCGCGGTCTACGGCGCCGCAGGGGCGAAGTCCCCCGGTGCGGCGCTCTCGTCTTTCC
>CAZDLM010000035.1:0-28487 GCA_964506465.1 uncultured Syntrophaceae bacterium | reverse complement strand
GGAGGCTCCTACGCGGCGATCATGGCCTATGTCCAGCCCTCGACCGCCGTCGATGAGGCGCTGTCGGCGTTGCGCGCGCGCATCCGCGACCGCATCCGCGACCGCCGCCGCATCGCAGCGACGGCGGGCTACGGGCCTCGCTTCCTCCATTCGACGGGACAACTCCACAAGGGGGACGGAGGCAGGGGCTTCTTTATCCAGCTTACGGCAGACGACGACCGCGACGCCCCGATCCCCGACGATCTGGGGGTGAAGGAATCGGCCGTGACCTTCGGCATTCTGAAGACCGCACAGGCCCTGGGCGACCGGCGCGCGCTGGCGGCGGCCGGACGGCCCGTTCTCCGTTTTCACCTGGGGGGCGATCCAGCCGGAGCCATCCGGGAAATCGCCGCCGGAGTGTAGACGGCTGTTGAAAACCGCCCGTCTGCGGCGTTTCCCTCGTCCCTCGCCGTTCGACGTACCTCCAGTACGACTCGCGGCTCGGGACTTCGGGGGCCTTGCATCCGGGCATTTTTGAACAGCCTATTCCGAACGACTTCTTCGACAGCACGTGATAAGGGTCCCCATGAAGAAAACCGCACGTCCCGCCAACCGCCTCGCGGCGGAAAAGAGCCCCTACCTCCTCCAGCACGCCGGGAACCCTGTGGACTGGTATCCCTGGGGTGAGGAGGCCTTCGCAAAGGCGCGTCGCGAAGACAAGCCCGTCTTTCTCTCGATCGGCTATTCCTCCTGCCACTGGTGCCACGTCATGGCGCATGAATCCTTCGAGGACGAAGAAGTCGCGGCGCTGCTGAACGAGACGTTCGTCAATGTCAAGGTGGACCGCGAAGAGCGGCCGGACATCGACCACATCTACATGACGGCCTGCCAGATGCTGACCGGCGCCGGAGGCTGGCCCCTTACGGCGATTCTGACGCCCGACCGCACGCCGTTCTTCGCCGGCACCTATTACCCGAAAACGAGCCGCGCCGGCCGGATCGGCATGATGGACCTGATCCCCCGCGTCCGCGAGATGTGGAAAACGCGTCGGGCCGACCTCATCGCGGCGGCGGGTCAGATCGCACAGGCCCTCCGGGATGCCACGAAGGCAGGCGCGGAAGGAGAGATCTCCGCCGACCTTCTGGATGAGGCGAAGGCCGACATGGAGGCCTCCTTCGATCCCGAAAACGGCGGCTTCGGCACGAGGCCGAAGTTTCCCGTGCCCCACCAACTCCTCTTTCTCTTGCGTTACGCCCGCCGGAAAGGCGACTACAGGGCGCTGACGATGGCCGAAAGGACGCTCAAGGCAATGCGCATGGGCGGCATCTACGATCACGTCGGCTTCGGGTTCCACCGCTACAGCACCGATGACCACTGGCTCGTCCCCCATTTTGAGAAGATGCTCTACGACCAGGCCCTCCTGGCGATGGCGTACCTGGAGGCCTTCCAGGCGAGCCGAGAGCCGCTCTATGCGCAGACGGCGCGTGAGATCTTCGCCTATGTCCTCCGCGATATGACGTCCCCGGAGGGGGCCTTCTACGCCTCCGAGGATGCCGACAGCGAGGGCGAAGAGGGGAAGTTCTATCTCTGGCGAAAAGAAGAGATCTTGAAACTGCTTGGGAAAGGTGAAGGGGAATTCGTTTCGCGCCTCTTCGGGATCCGGCCCGAAGGGAATTTCACCGAAGAGGCGACGGGGAAAAGACTCGGAACGAACATCCTGCATCTTGCCGAGCCTTTTGAGGAGGCCGCCGAGGCCCTGAAGGTACCGCCGGAAGAAGCGGCCGGGAGGTGGGCGCATGCGCGGGAGATTCTTTTCGATGCCCGGATAAAACGCGTTCCACCGCTCAGGGACGACAAGGTCCTCGCGGACTGGAACGGCCTCATGATCGCCGCCCTCGCCCGCGGCGCGCAGATTCTGGGCGACCAATCCTATCTGGAGGCCGCCGAAAGGGCCGCCGATTTCGTCTGGTCGAAGATGCGCGTGCCCGACGGCCGCCTCCTCCACCGCTGGCGTGACGGTGAGGTGGGCTTCGCGGGAAATCTCGACGACTACGCCTTCCTGATCTGGGGACTTCTGGAACTCTACGGCGCGGGTTTCGATGTGCGCCGCCTGGAGGCAGCGCTTGCTCTTCAGAAGAATCTCTCGGAGCTCTTCGGGGACAAGGAGGGTGGTTTCTTCTTCGCGCCCGCCGATGCCGCTGATCTCCTCGTCCGCAAAAAAGAACTCTACGACGGCGCGATTCCATCGGGAAACGCCGTCGCCGTGCTGAATCTCCTCCGCCTCGCCAGGATGACGGGAGACGCCCCGCTCGAAGAAACCGCGTTGAAGGCGGCGCGCGCCCTGGCGGGCCCGGCGGGCCGGTCGTCCTCCTCCCATGCCTTCTTTCTTGTTGCCGTCGATTTTCTTCTCGGACCGTCTTTCGAGGTCGTGATTGCCGGCGATCCGGCAGCGGCGGACACGCGGGAAATGATCGCGGAATTCGGACACCTCTATCTCCCCCACGCCGTCGTTCTCCTGCGTCCCCCGGACGGAAAGGCGCTGGCGGAGATCGCGCCGTTTACGGCCGGCATGGCGCCCCTCCGCGGCCGCGCGACGGCCTACGTCTGCAGCGGCTTTGCCTGCCGGGAGCCGGCCGTCGGGATCGGCGGCCTGCGCGACCGCCTCCAGGAGTCGGGGCTCCTGCCCGCCTCCTGAAGAGACGCCTTATGATCTCCCACCAAGCCCGGTTTGAAGAGGGGAGGTATCGGGGATGCCGTGCCGGATGTCCCGAAAGCGGCGATGGCATCCCCGGATTCCCGGAGCTTCCCTCAGCGGCACTCCTCCGGACGGATTAGGAGTACCGGCGTGTGGGCGTCGTGCAGGACGCGGAGGGCCACGCTGCCGAACATCAGCCGCGCCATGCCGGTGTGGCCGTGGGTGGCGATGACGATCAGATTGACCTTGTTTTCTTTTGCATAGGACACGATGGCCTGGGCCGGACTCCCTTCCAGCAGCTCCATCTTGGTCCGGATGCCTTCCGAGATCAACTGTTTCATGATGCGCTCCAGATAGTCCTGCGCCGCGTCGCGATGGGCGGCGAACAGAGCGGAGGCATCGATGCTTTCCGCAAAGGCGATAGAGTAGGTTTCGACCACATTGACCAGGAACACCTCCCCGACAAACCCCCCTTTTGCCAGGTGCTTTACTTCGGGCAACGCGCACTCGGCCAACGGCGAACCGTCAAGGGGAACCAGGACCTTTTGATACATGGAAAACACCTCCTTTCCTTTTTGAGAGTTCCTCCAATGGACTTTCTACGATTGCCTGTCCCCTGAACGCGTTAGAGATGAACCGTTGACCAGAAACCCTTCCACTCTATTTTGTCTCGCTGCAATTCTTTCTCTCTTGCGCCGGGAAGACGCCGGATGCCCTTCCACGTGTCCCGGCGCAGGATATACCGGGATCTTCCGCCCATCGGCATCGTTCACGCCGACGGCGGCTCATCTACTGGCGGCGCGATCCTCCGGTGGCGCGCAACGCCGCAGATCGTCGCCGGCAGCACCATCGCGGCAAACATCAGGGCCATATGCTCGTCCGGATGGAACAGGATTGCGAAGGAGGCGAGGGCGAGCAACGCGCGCAGCATTCCGTTCAGGCCTCCGCTGCGGGCAAACTTTCCGAAGATGGAAAAGGAGATGCCGCAGCAGGCGATTGCCACGAGCATGACATCGGCGATCTGGTTCCATCCCGGATTCACGACGATGTTGGAGCGGACGAAGATGGCAAACGTCATGATCGTGATGGGCAGGCACAGTTTCAGTGCCTCCCACATGGTTCGCATGAAGGACGCCTCAGCGATCCGCGCCGAGACCGCCGCGGTCAGCGATGTCGGCGGCGACAACTCGCCCCAGACGGCGATCAGGAAGGCGAAGAAGTGCGCGATCCACGGATCGATTCCGATCTTGCGCATGGGATCGACGATGACGACCGCCAGGATGATATAGGTCGCCGTCGGCGGCAGGCCCGTGCCGACGAGCCAGCCGAAGCACCAGGCCATCAGGACCAGGGCGGCGACGTGCCATTCGCCGAGTCGCAGGAGCATTGCTCCCATGCGGTTGATGAAGCCCGTCACGGTGAACAGGCCGATCATGATGCCTAGCGTCGCCAGCAGCAGGAGGAGGTAGGAAGTCATCTCGGCATGCGTTTCGATCATGACGCGGATGTTCTTCAAGAGAGCGTCCTTTTTCGTCGCCGGGTCTTTCCGAACGTACTTGAAATAGAAGTACAGCAGGATCAGGAGGCCGAACATGAAGGCCCCGGTATAGAGGCCCGAAAGCTGTTCGCCGTACTTGAGGGCTCCCATCAGGACGGTCAGATAGATGATCCCAAGGAAGAAGATCGCCGTCTTGAGCTGTTCGTAGCCCGGCAGAGTCGCCCCCTCGATCGGCGTGCCGGGCATCTTGCTGACGCTCATCAGATAGACGGACAGAGACAGCGTGGAATAATAAATGAAGGAGATGGCAAAGCCGCGGAGAACCACGTCCCAGTATGGCACGCCGAGAAATTCGGCCATGATGAAGCCGGCGACGGCCATCACCGGCGGCATCATGAGCCCGCCCATGGACGCCGCCGACTCCACGGCCCCGGCGAATTCCCCCGGCACGCCGTAGCGCTTCATGAGCGGAATCGTGAAGGCGCCGACCACCGTGGCGTTGGCCGCGCCGCTGCCGCTGATCATGCCGACGGCGGAGGAAGCGAGGACGGCGGTCTGAGGGATCGTGTGCCGCGACTTTCCGGCGATGCGCCGCATGAAGCTGACCATGGCGCTCTGGGCGTCGAAGCCGCTTGCCGCCGCGGCCAGGAGCAGGAACGCCCCGATTGTCGCCAGGGCGATTTGCGCGTAGAGGCCGTAGATCCCGGTACAGAGTTCGACGGTGCTCGAGGTCACCACCCGGTAAAAGGACGTTCCGGGGTGCCAGAAGAAATCGATCGGGCTCCAATATCCCCAGAGCGTGTAGGCGACGAGGATAACGTTCATCCAGAACAATTCCGGATGGGCGACCCGGGACAGTTCCATCACCAGCAGGAAGACCAGGAGGCCCATGATGAAATCCTCTCGGGTATAGGAGCCCTGCCGGTAGATCGAAATCTGTTCGTATTCCACGTGGAAATGGTAGAAGGCGTAACAGCAGATTCCGAGATAGAGAATCACGAGGATGGAGTTTGCAGTCGGCGGCAACCGTTTGTAGATGAAACCATTCTTGTGCATGTGCAGGATGCGAATCATCAGCGCGATCGGCACGAGATTCGCCACCAGTTCCATCGGGCCGCCATAGCCGGTGTAGAAATACCAGCACAGCCAGACGAACATCACGATCGACAAGAGGAAGATGAGGTTGCCGAGATTGACGTGGCGCGTAAACCGATTGCCTTGCATAGTTGCCCCTCCCCCGTGCCGGGGCACCGATGGGACGGATGGCGGTGCCCGGCGAAAAGTCATACGGTCAGCGTCAAAAATGCCTCCTTCCAATGATGTCCTTCACGAAATGGACGCCGGCGCCGGGGTGGACGATTGCAGGCGCGGCCGCGGCGCAGCCGTTTCAGCCCCGGCAACTCTCTCTCGCGGTCACTTGCCGACGATCTTCCACGCGTCGTTCCAGGCCCCCTTCTCCTTGAGGAACTTCGCCATACCGGCGTGAACGGGTACGTCCGGATTGGCTTTGATGCCCTGCACCTGCATGCCGACGAAATCGCGGGCCATCGGTATGAAGCCCGGATCGGCCTTGGCGAGTTTTTCACGGTCGACATAGAACCGGCTCAGCATCTTGTAGACGACCTCCGCCGGCATATCCTCCCGCACGTTGTACGCGAACAGGAGCGGTACCCCCAGGATTGTTTTCACCCCGACGTCCTTGCTGAAGACTTTCTTGGGATCGATCTCCACGGGAGCCAGGTTTGCCGCCGTCAGTCTCTTGACTTCGTCCGGGCTCGGGTTGATGATCTTGATATCCACGCGCAATTCCGTTTCGCGCCAGTAGGACGCAAGGGATCGGCCGGCGGTCGTGTAGGCGACGGCGCCGATAATGGTACCGGCCTGGAGCGCATCACCCTGAGCCGCTTCTCCGATCTGAACATGTTTGAACTGGTAGCCGAGCGCCTTGTAGATCCGCTGGAAATTCAGCCAGTTCATGAAGCCCGCCGGTGTGAAGAACACCGGCTTGCCGCTGAAGTCGCCCCAGGATTTGTATTTTCCTGCGTTGGGCGCGTAAACGGCCATGAACGATTCCATCGGATAGGCGTACCAGGTGTGGACGAGCCTCGACTTGCCGGCAGTATAGTCCTTGAAGGCGCCGGTCTTGGCGTAAACATCGGTCATCCCGACATCGGCCGTGTAACCGATCTCGCCGTTTCCGTCCATCGTCGCCTTCATGGCGCCGGTCGTCGAGGGATAGGGATTGACCGTGACGGTGTACTCGCCGCCGAGGGCATTCTCCAGCACGCCGGTCATCTGGGCTGCCACCTTGTAGCCATAGGAGCCCGTGCTGGATGTGGCCCAGCGGATCGACTTGCGCTCCGCTGCATAAGCGGGGTTGATCGCCGATATGGCGAAAAAGGCGGCAACGGCCGCTACGAATGCCGAACATCCAAAACCTGTTTTTGTCATTGACATCGGTGGTTCCTCCCTTCGCTGTGATTCGTGGGCACGGAGTGCCGCCATAAAACACCGGCATGACGGCGTACGAATTTCCGCCGGCTGCGTGCGTCGGTACGCGGTTCTGCAGCAGCCAAACCGATCGGACGGGAGGGCCTTCAACAGGCGTACGCCACCCGCTCCGCTGCGGCTTTCCGAGCGGGCAATGCAGGACGTCCGCAAAGCAACCGTGCATTTGCGGAGTGCCTTGCCGCCCGCTCTACGGTGTGAGAAACAATGTTTTCGATGCCGAGTTAACGTGTGCCGCGCCGGAACATCAGAGTGAAACAGAGTTACATAAGAGTTGCATCAGAGTTACAACAGGGGGGGACATCTTACCGCGCCGTTGCGGATGGAGTGATTCGAAATGAAGAGGTCCCGTAGCGCTTCCGGGTTGATTCCGTCCGCAAATGACCTATGCAATAGCACCTTAACAGACTCTGACATGGTTTGTCAACGGGATCGGGTGGTTCCGGTGAATATGCTTGCATTAACCGCCCGACCGGACATAAAATCGCTGGGTATCTTTCCCTGTGCCATAGAACTCTCCGTTTTCAGGAAAGGAATGACGCATGAGAATCCTCGCTCTCGCATCCGCAGCGTTTGCGGTCCTGCTGATGGCCGTTCTCTCTTCGCCTGCAACCGCCCTCACGCCGGAACAGGTCATCGCCCTGAAGAAGGCGGGAGTCGGCGAAGAGACGATCCACCTCATGATTCAGCAGGAGCGCGAAGCGCAGCAGGCGAACCCTTATGACACCCTCGGCCGCAAAGAGATCAAGGACGGCAGGGGAGACACCATCATCATCTACTCCACGGGCCGCGGAACTTCCTCGGACAAGGACCGGGAGGAGAAGGAAAAGACGGACAAGGCCTGGAAGATGCTCCAGAACATGGTCATCGACGGCCGCACGAAGTAGAGCGGCCGCAACGAATCTCACACCGTACGGCTCGGTGCGATAGATCCCCTGTACCGGCTTCTGGCATTTCTCCTGAACCTTTTTCTGAGATCATCACGGGCGAGGTCCTCGACGTCAACGGCGGTGCGCTCATGGATTGAGCCGGCGGCGCCGCCAGAGTTGTGCGTAGACCAGGCCGTTGATGACGACGACGGCCGCCCCCAGCAGAATCTGCATTGCCGGCGTGAGACCGTACGGGTAGATCACCGGGGAGAGGTAATGCTCGATGAAGCCGCCTGAATAGCCCGCCGCACCGCTTCGCCGGAGAAAGAAGACTTCCAGCGGCGTCAGCGGGCAGATCCAGCCGGAAAACTCGACCAGCGCGCCCCAGACGACGGCCGGCAGGTGCAGCCAGGCCAGCATCGGCCGCCGCAGGACGAGCCATCCTCCCGCGACGACGAAGACGATGAACGCGAAGTGGACGACCAAGACGAGATCGGCCAGGAGACGATACGCCATGGTTGACTCCTTTCCCGCGAGTGTCATAACATCAACCGCACGCCAGGCGCCAGCGTGATCGGGCGGACGATGCGCCGCGAAAGGAGGGAGCCGTGGCCTTGAAGACCCCTGAGCAGTATGAGGAGAGTCTGCGCAAACTGAAGCTGAAGGTCTACCTTCTGGGTGAGCGGGTGGAAAATCCCGTCGACCATCCGATCATCCGCCCTTCGATGAATTCCGTGAAGATGACCTACACACTGGCACAGGACCCCCGTTACGAGGACCTGATGACGGCGACTTCCCACCTGACGGGGCGGCGGATCAACCGCTTCTGCCACCTGCACCGCAGCGCCGAAGATCTGGTGAAGAAGGTGAAGATGCAGCGGCTCCTGGGGCAGAAGACGGGTTCCTGCTTCCAGCGCTGCGTCGGCATGGACGCGATCAACGCCGTCGACAGCGTGACCTTCGAGATGGACGCAAAGCGCGGCACGAACTGCCACGAACGGTTCGAGCGGTTTCTCGGGAAAATGCAGGAGGAGGACTGGACGGTGGACGGCGCCATGACCGATCCCAAGGGGGACCGCAGCCTTCCGCCCGGGAAACAGGCCGATCCCGACCTCTACACGCACGTCGTGAAGAAGTCGAAGGAGGGCATCGTCGTCCGCGGTGCGAAGGCCCACCAGACGGGTGCGCTGAATTCCCACTGGATCCTCGTCCTGCCGACGATGACGATGAGCGCCGAAGACGCCGATTATGCCCTCTGCTTTGCGGCGCCCGCCGACGCCGAGGGAATCTTCTACGTCTACGGCCGCCAATCCTGCGATACGCGGCGTCTCGAGGGAAGTCAGATCGACGTCGGGAACGCGCGCTTCGGCGGCCACGAGGCCCTGATGGTGTTCGACGATCTCTTCGTGCCGTGGGAAAATGTCTTTCTGTGCGGCGAGCACGAATTCAGCGGCGCCCTGGTGGAGCGCTTCGCCGGATACCACCGCCAGAGCTACGGCGGCTGCAAGGTCGGCGTCGGCGACGTCCTCATCGGCGCAGCGGCGCTGGCGGCCGATTACAACGGCATCGCCAAGGCCTCGCACATCCGGGACAAACTGATCGAGATGACCCACCTCAATGAAACACTTTACGCCTGCGGCATTGCCTGTTCGGCGGAGGGCCGCAGGACGCCTTCGGGAACCTATCTGATCGACCTGCTCCTGGCCAATGTCTGCAAACAGAACGTGACGCGCCTTCCGTACGAGATTGCGCGCCTCGCGGAAGACATCGCCGGAGGGCTGATGGTGACGATGGCCTCGGAAAAGGACCTCCGCCACCCGGAGATCGGGAAGGTGCTGGAAAAGTATCTCAAGGGCGTCGCAGCGGTGCCGGCGGAGCACCGCTGCCGGATCCTGCGCCTCATTGAAAACATCACCCTCGGAACCGCAGCGGTCGGATACCGGACCGAATCCATGCACGGCGCCGGACCGCCCCAGGCGCAGCGGGTCATGATCGCGCGCCAAGGCAATCTGGAGGAGAAGAAGCGGCTCGCGAAAGAAATCGCCGGAATCGAGGATTGACGGACAGCCTGCAAAAGGAGGCTCCTATGAACCATGCGATGGGGTTTCGGATCGGTTGCGTCGTTCTTCTGCTGGAGTTCTTGTCGGCCGGAGCGGGCCTGTGCGGCCCGAGGGTTGAAACGCCGCACCTGATCGTGGATGACGTCCAGAAGCAGCTTTCAGCCGTCGAGTTGGAGAAATTCGCCGCCGACGCCGAGACGGCCTTCACGAAGACCGCCGCCTTCTGGTTCGTTCCCGAAAGGAAGGGCGGAAAAATCATCCTCGAGTTGCACCAGGAACACGCGGGGCGTGCGTTCGCCGTTTTCCAGATGGAGAAGACCAAAGAGGGGAAACGCAGTTTCGTGCGGCTTTACGGCATCCGGAATCCCAAGGAAATGGTGCACAAACTGACGCATGCACTCTTTCCCACCGAAGACAAGCTCATCCGCAATATGATCGGCATTCCGACCGAGGCGCGCTTCGGGAACCCCCGGTCCTTTCCCATGTGCGGCTACGACGTCGATGCCTGGACTGCGGCGATCCGGCGCGCCGGTTCTTATATCCCGCTCGACGAACTGGGGGAAAACCACGAGGACTGGGGGATGACGTTCAAAGGCAAGACACCGACGGTCTCGGACCGGCAACGCCAGCACGCTTCCTATGCCGAGGCCGGTTCTTTCGGGGCCTTCCTCCTGGGCCGCTACGGCGTCGCGAAGGTCAAGGCATTCTTCCGCGCCGCAAAGGACAAAAAGCGGCCGTGGAGGGAGGTCTTCGGCCGGGCTCTCCCCGAGCTCGAAGCCGAGTGGCTGCAATCCCTGGAGGCCCCAGGGCGAGTCTCCGCGGAGTGGGCCGATTTTCTCGAGGGAATCTGGAAGGAGAATCCCAAGACGGCTTGCGACCGGGCCGAAGAGGCGGCGGCGAAGAAATAGGGAGATCGCCGGGGCAAGCGTCCTTCAGGAGACCCGGTAGTCCTCCCGCGGCGGGCTGAAGGTGTCGACGACGACGGCCCTCTTCAGGACAAGGACGCCGTGGGCAACGCCGGCGGGGGCGAAGTAACTGTCGCCCGTCTCCATCGTGAATGTCTTCCCACCGATCGTCATCCGGATCGAGCCCGATACGACGTATCCCACCTGCTCGTGCGGATGGCTGTGCATGGGGATTTCAACGTCCTTTTTCAGCGAAAATTCACAGATCATCATGGCCTTCCCTTCGGCGAGCGTTCGGCGGATCAGCCCCGGCATCACCGTGACGGGGACAGCGTCGGCATGGCGCAGCAGCATGGGGTTTCCCCTCCTTTTCGCGTTCTCTTCCTTGAATTGTAGCAGGATCGCCGGACGCGGTCAAAGTCCGCAGGCGGAGGGCATTTGCTTTCTCCAGCCTCTTGGGATATGAAGCGGAATCTTCCTGGAAGAATAAAGAAACCCCGGACTAGCTCCCGGAAAGACGCGGACTCAAACCTGATCGTCCAAGCGGAGGGAACGATGGGAGAATCATCGCGGATCGAACGTCTGCAGCAGGAAAACGAACATCTGCGACTGCGCGTGGCCGAACTGGAAGGAGCGAAACAGGAACGGGACAGGATGGAGCATGCGCTCCGCGAATCGGAGCTGAAGTTCCGCAATCTTACGGAAAACACGAGTGACTGGGTCTGGGAAACGGATGCCGAGGGGCATTTCACCTACAGCAACCCTCCGGCGGCGGAGCTGACCGGTCTTCCCCTCGGCGAGATCATCGGGAAACCGTTTTTGTCATTTCTGGAACCGTCGGATGCGGAACGCGTCGGCAAGACGCTGCGGGATGGCGCTGCGCGCCGGGAACCCATCCGGCGCGTCGAATTCAAAATCCCGCGTAAAGACGGACGGTCCGTTGTGATCGAGATGAGCGGCGCGCCCATCCTCGACGGGCAGTCGATTCCTGCAGGCTACCGGGGCATCAACCGGGATGTAACGGAACGGAAAATTCTGGAGGCGGAACTCCTGTACCTCGCCATTACCGACCCCTTGACCGGTCTCTACAATCGCCGCGGTTTCGTCATCCTCACGGAACAGCAATTCCGCATGGCCGCGCGGACGAACCATCCGATGCTGCTGTTCTTCGCCGACATGGACCGCCTCAAGGACATCAACGACCGTTACGGCCACGAGGAAGGAGACCGCGCGATCAAAGAGGCGGCGGAGATTCTGCGGGAGACTTTCCGCGGTTCGGACGTCATTGCCCGCGTCGGGGGAGACGAATTCGCCGTGCTGGTCATCAATGCCGCGGTTCTTACACCGGAGACGATCCAGGAACGCCTGGAAAGCCAGATCGAAGCCCACAACCGCCGCCCCGGGAGGGCCTATCGGATTTCCCTCAGCGGAGGCACGGCGCCCTATCATCCGCAGAGCGCCGCCACGGTGGATGCCCTCCTCACTGCAGCGGACCAAGTGATGTACGCCAACAAGCGCAGCAGGTCCCGCCGAGACTGACCGGGTTTCCCCCATCGTCGTCAGGCGGCCGTTGACAGGATGCGCCACACCGTTTATGTTCACGAAAGCGGGTCGTCCTGTTCTCCGGCGGCTTGTCGCCGCCCCGGCGGACGGAGCGCCGGCGTTCTCCGACGTTCGCGTGAAGCGGGGACTGAAAGCAAGGACTGAAAAAGAGACGGCGGAAGATGCCGTCCGCCGCCCCGGGAAAGCGAGGAGGAATGACGACGGGTATGGCGAGTCTCTGGAAGGGCAGACACGTGGGACTGGCGCTGGGAGGCGGCGGTGTGCGCGGTTTTTCGCACGTCGGCGTGCTCAGGGTCCTCGAACAGGAGGATATCCGGATCGACCTCATCGCGGGGACGAGCGCCGGCGCCATCATCGGAGGCGCCTACGCGAGCGGTCTCAACTCCCGCGAGATCCAGCGGCGCATCGAGACCTACGTCAGCAGCCCCGCGTTCAACGACTCGACGCTGAAATCCCTCGGCATGGCCGTCAGTCCCGTCAAGAAGAACCGCTTCGAGAAGGTTGCCCATTTCGTCAAGAGCCGCTATTACCAGATTCGGGCCTTTTTCCATCCGGCTATCCTGCCCGTGTCGGACCTGCAGTCCCTCGTCGACTACTTCATTGCCGATATCCGCATCGAAGAGACGCGCATCCCGTTTGTGGCCGTCGCGACGGATCTTCTCTCCGGCCAGCGAATCGTCTTCCGGGAGGGACCCATGCGGAAGGCCGTCATGGCCAGTTGCGCCGTGCCCGGCGCGATGGAACCGGTGCGCCACGGCGACTGGCTGCTGACGGACGGCGGCGTCACGAGCCTCGTGCCGGTCCAGGCGGCGAGGGAGGCGGGCGCGGACGTGGTGATCGCCGTTGTCGTCGACAGGAGCATCGGCACGGCGGGAGACCTGGATACGGCCCCGGAGATCATCTACCGGGCCGGGGAAATCACGGCGGACAAGCTGGAGGCCGCCGAATTGCGGGAAGCCGATGTTGTCATACGGCCCCGGGTGGGTGATCTCCACTGGATGGATTTCAGCCGGGCGGGCGACCTGATCCGTGAGGGCGAGATTGCGGCCCGGGAGGCCCTGAAAGAAATTCACCGGGCGCTGCCGATCGGGAGCAGGATATCGCACTTGGCGAGAAGGCTTTTCGCGGGGTGGAAGGCCCGTTGAACGACTTTCGCCGGAAGCGGCGAAATCGACTTTCCATCGAGCGGGTGTTAAAAAGGGGACGAAGGCTGGAGGTGAAAAGAATATGAAGATCGCTTCCGTGGAGCAGATGCGGGCGATGGACCGCCGTGCCGTCGAAAAGCTGGGCGTAGCCGAGGAGATCCTGATGGAAAATGCGGGACAGGCGGCCGCAGCGATCCTTTCGCGGAACATCGGCCTCGCGGGCGGCAGTTTTATCGTCGTCTGCGGCGCCGGAAACAACGGCGGCGACGGCCTGGTGGTGGCGCGCCACATCCATGCAGCCGGGGGGATCGTGAAGGTCTACCTCATCGGAGAACCGAAGAAATTCCGCGGCGCCGCGAAGACCAATTACGAGATCCTCTCCCGGTACCCGCTGGAGATCAAGGGCATCGAAACGGCGGCGGAGATCCGCAGCGATGTACGTCACGCCGATGCCGTAGTGGACGCGATCTTCGGCACCGGACTCGACCGCGAGGTCAGCGGGACGCATCGCGAGGCCATCGATATCGTGAACGAATACGCCCAGGCCGTGCTCAGCCTCGACATCCCCTCGGGCATCGGCGGGAATACGGGCGAAGTACTCGGAGAGGCCGTTTGGGCGGATTGGACCGTGGCGTTCGGCTTGCCCAAAATCGGGAATATCCTGTATCCGGGTTACGAGCGCTGCGGCAAACTCTTCGTATGCCCGATCTCTTTTCCCCTGTCGCTGCAGGAGCAGGATGCCCTGCAGATCGAGATCAATGGGCCGGTCGAACTGCCGGACCGCGACCCGAATGCCCACAAGGGGAGCATGGGGGAAGGGCTTTTCGTTGCCGGAGCGGCCGCCTACTACGGCGCCCCCGCCTTTGCCGCTCTTTCCTTCCTGAGGGCGGGCGGAGGGTATGCGCGGCTCGCGGCGCCCGCTGCGGTTGTTCCCGTCGTTGCGGCGCGCGGAGCGGAGATCGTGTTCGCCCCGCAGAAAGAGACGGCTTCCGGCAGTCTGGCCGCGGCGAACCTGCCGGAGCTTCTGGAACTGGCGGCGAAGATGGACGTCGTCGTCGTGGGACCGGGCCTTTCGCTTGACCCGGAGACCCAGGCTTTGATCCAGGAACTGGTCCACAAGATCGATCGTCCGGTCGTCCTCGACGGCGACGGGCTCACGGCGGCGGCGGAAAAGCCCCGCATCCTGAAGGGGCGCAAGGCACCGACGATCCTCACGCCCCATCCGGGTGAAATGGCGCGGCTGATCAAGGGGACGGCGAAGGAGATCGAGCGGAACCGGATCGACGCCGTCCGAAAGGCGACGGCGGAATTCGGCGCCGTCGTGATTCTCAAGGGCGCGCACTCGCTAGTCGGCGACCCCGACGGCCGGGTGTACGTGAATTTGAGCGGCAACGCGGGAATGGCGACGGCCGGATCCGGCGACGTGCTGGCGGGGACGATTGCGGCAATGGCTGGATTGGGACTGCCGCCGCTGGATGCCGCCCGGAAGGGGGTCTTCCTGCACGGTCTGGCTGGGGACCTCGCGGCCGAGAAGATCGGTGAAGACGGGATCACGGCGCAGGATATTCTGGGCTTCCTGCCGGAGTCGGTGAAGGTCGATCGGGAGGGCCTGGATGAAGAGCGGTGGGGGCGATGTTACGGGCCTGCCCAGGTGCACCCCTAGCGGCGGCCTGAAAGCGCCCGGCTGCGGGCGCAATTCCTGAGCAGTCTCGAGGCTGGATTTTGGGCGACGTTGTTCAGGTCTTCCGCTCGATGACGAACTCCGCCACGGCGAGCAACGCCTCTCTGGCCTCGCAGTCCGGAAAGGCTTCGAGGGATTTCTTCGCATCGTCCACGTAGCTCCGCGCGCGCTGGAGGGCATAGCCGATTCCGTCGTGGTTGCGGATGATCGTGAAGATCCCGCGGATCGCCGCTTCGTCGAGGGCGCGGCGTGAGATGGCCTTCTGCGCTGCATCCTTTTCGTCCGGCGTACAGTTCGCCAGCGCGAAAATCAGGGGCAGTGTGAGTTTCCCCTCCTCGAGATCCTTCCCGATCGCCTTGCCGAACGCCGCTTCCTCGGCGGTGTAATCCAAGGTGTCGTCTGTGATCTGGAACGCCATGCCGACGCCTTTCCCGTAACGGGACAGTTCATCGACGCGCGAAGTCTCCGCATCGCCCAGCATTCCGCCGACGGCGCAGGCGGCCGCGATCAGCACCGCCGTCTTCTTCTCCACGATGGTGAGGTACTCCTGCTCGGTGATGCTGACGTCGCCGCACTTGACGAGTTGGAAAACCTCTCCCTCGGACATGACGTTGGTCGTCGCGGAAATCAGCTTGATGATATCGAGGTTCCCGTAGTCGGTCATCAGCTTGAAGGATTTGGAGTAGAGGAAGTCGCCCACGAGCACGGACGCGGCGTTTCCCCAGATCCGGTTCGCCGAGGTTTTGCCACGCCGGGTCTTGGCGTTGTCGATGACGTCGTCGTGCAGGAGCGTCGCCGTGTGGATAAACTCGATCACCGCGGAGAGGGGATGGCGGCGATCGCCGCGGTACCCGCAGAGATCGGCGGACAGGAGCAGCAGCAACGGCCGAAAGCGTTTCCCTCCGCTGCCGATCAGGTGGCGGATGACTTCGGGGATGAGGTTTACCTCGGAGCGAAGGTATCGGTCCATGTGCTCTTCCGCCTGGCGAAGGTCGTCGCCGTAGCGGGTGAAGACGTCCTGGATCTGCATGGCGCGACTATAGGAGAGGGGAAAGAAAATGTCAAATCGATCCTTCCGCGGCGATTGACGGCGCCGCGCCTCCTCGGGTATGGATACTGTCAGATGGGAGGAGGTGTCTCATGAGTGAACGTTCGACGAAAGCTGAGGCGATGTTCGGAGGCGGATTCAGTTGCGCCCAGGCCGTCTTCACGAATTATGCGGATCTCTTCGGCATGGACCGGGAGACGGCACTGCGGGTTGCGGGGGCCATGGGCGGGGGCGTGGGGCGCTCCGGGGGGCCCTGCGGGGCGCTGTGCGGCGCACTGCTGCTCGTGGGAATGAAGTTCGGTCAGGTCCGCGAGGGGGACAAGGAATCGAAGGCCCGCTGCTATGAAGTTGCGAAGGATGTTATAGACCGTTTCCGCGGCAGCTTTGGAGAGATCGACTGCCGCGATATCTTGGGCTGCGATATGGGGACGCCCGAGGGGAGGGCGATGGCCAAGGAGAAGGGGCTTCTGACGACGGTCTGCCCCCGTGCGGTCGTCGAGGCCTGCCGGATCGCCGAAGAGGTCCTGGGCCTGTAAAGGCAGAGAATCTGTTCCCGGCGGCTTCGGCGTCCGCCGCGGACTTCAAGAAGAGTCACTTCCTCTTCCGGTTCAGAGCGGAAGCAGCGACGACCTCGGCATAGAGGTCGTATTCCGCCGCATCCGTGACGCACACGGTGACGATATCGCCCGGTTTCAACGATCGGCCGCGGATGTACGTGACACCGTCGATCTCCGGCGCCTGACGCCTGAGCCTGCCGACGTAATCGTAGTCCGGATCGTCGCTTCTTCCCTCGATCAGGGCCTCCTGCCTTGAACCGACAAGCGTCCTGTTGATCACGAGCGAGATCCCCGCCTGCTCCTCGAGAATTCTCTCCCGCCGCCGCTCCGTTTCCTTCCGTCCCACACGGGGGGCCAGCTTCGCCGCCCTGGTCCCTTCCTCGGGAGAATAGGAAAAAACGCCCAGGTGATCGAAGCGCGCGTCGCGCACGAAGTCCGACAGCTCTTGAAAGGCCTTCTTCGTCTCGCCGGGAAACCCCACAATGAGCGAGGTGCGGAGGGCGATATCCGACATGGCCTCCCGCGCCCGGCGGACGGCCCGGTGGATGGCACGGCTTCCGCCTTTCCGGTGCATCGCCCGGAGGATCCCGTCGTGGATGTGCTGGATGGGGATGTCGAGGTACCGGCAGATTTTCGGATTTGCGGCCATGACGGACAGGAGTCTGTCATCGATCCGGTGCGGATATGCGTACAGGAGGCGGATCCAACGCAGACCGCCGATCGCGCAGAGTCCCGCCAGCAACTCCGCAAGGTGGGGTTTTCCCTTCAAGTCGCGTCCGTAGGCGGTCGTGTCCTGTGCGACGAGGAGAATTTCTCTTGCGCCACTGGCGACGAGGGCCTCCGCCTCGGCGAAGATATCGTCGAGAGGCCGGCTGCGGGCCCGGCCGCGGATGGAGGGGATGACGCAATAGGAGCAGCGGTTCGAGCAGCCGTCGGCGATCTTCAGGCAGGCCGTGAAGGTCGGCGCCTCTCTGCGGCGGGGAAGACCGGCGTCCATGAGAAACCGGGGAGGTCTTGCCGGATAGGGAAGGGGATGAGGTTTCGATGTTTCCAGGCCGGCCAGGCGGGAGGCGATCTCCGGGATGTCGTCGACTCCCAGGCAGAGGTCGATTTCCGGGATTTCGCGGTGCAGGAATTTCCCGTAGCGTTGGGAGAGGCATCCGGTAACGACGAGCCTGCGCACACGCCCCTTCCGTTTCAGTTCGGCGGCCGCGAGAACGGCCTCGATAGACTCTTCCTTGGCGGGCAGGATGAAGGCGCAGGTGTTGACGATGACGATGTCGGCGGTCTCCGGATGCCGCGACATGCGGAACCCTTCGCGGACGAGAATTCCTCCCAGAACCTCCGCATCGACGGCGTTCTTCGGGCAACCGAGGCTGACGACATGGAAGGACCTGTGGGAGGGGCTCACTTGGGCATCTTCCTGACAAGGACTTTCCTGGGCTTGACGCCGTCGGCGGGACCGACGATCCCTTCGGTCTCCATCTTCTCGACCATGCGGGCGGCGCGGTTGTAACCGATCTTCATGTAGCGCTGCACGAGGGAAACGGATGCCTGCCCGAGATCGGTGACCAGGGCCACCGCCTCATCGTATTTTTCGTCGAAATCCCCGTCGCTCCGCTCCGCATCCGAGGAAGCCGTCTCGAAGCGGTCGATCGTTTCGTCGAAGGCGGGCTTGGCCTGTTTGCGGACGAATTCGACGATCCGTTCGATCTCCTTGTCCGAGACGTAGGGGCCGTGGATGCGTGTGAGCTTGGTCGTGCCGGGCGGCTGGAACAGCATATCTCCGGCACCCAGGAGCTTCTCGGCGCCCAATTGGTCCAGGATGGTGCGGGAGTCCACCTTGGAGGAGACCTGGAAGGAGATGCGCGTCGGGAAATTGGCCTTGATCACGCCGGTGATGACGTCTACGGAAGGCCGCTGGGTCGCCAGGATCAGATGGATGCCGGCGGCCCTGGCCATCTGGGCGAGCCTCGCAAGCGATTCCTCGACGTCGCGGGGGGCCACCATCATGAGATCGGCCAGTTCGTCGATTATGATGACGATGTAGGGAAGGCGAGTTGCCGGCCGCACCTCGATCTGCCGCTTTGCGGGCGTTGCGGGGAGCGCTTCAGCCGCCGGATCCGCTGCGGCCTCTTCGTCGGTCGTCCCCTCATCTTCCACGACTGCAACTCTGCCCTTGCCGGAACTCTTGGCGATCTGTTTGTTGTATCCGTCGACGCTCTTGGCGCCCACCTCTCCGATGACCTGATATCGCCTTTCCATCTCTTCGACGGCCCACTTGAGGACCTGGGACGCCTTTTTCGGATTGACGACGACGGGGTGGAGAAGGTGCGGAATGCCCTCGTATGCGGAAAGTTCGAGCCGCTTGGGATCGATCATGAGGAACTTTGCTGCATCGGGCGCGGCCTTGAAGAGGATGCTGCAGATCATGGCGTTGAGAGAAACGCTTTTTCCCGAGCCGGTGGTGCCGGCGATCAGGAGGTGCGGCATCTTGACGAGATCGGCGAGGACTGGAGCGCCCACGATGTCCTCGCCCAGGGCGATGGGGAGGCGGAAGCTCGATGAGGCGAAGTCCTCATTGTCCAGGACGTCACGCAAATGCACCGATTCACGCTCGAAGTTGGGGATCTCGATGCCGATCGCCGCCTTGCCCGGAATCGGCGCGATGATCCTGACGCTGGGCGCCTTCAGGGCCAGCGCGAGGTCGTCCGCGAGGTTGGTGATCCGGTTGATCTTCACTCCCGGCGCCGGTTCCAGTTCATACATCGTGATGACGGGTCCGGCCTTGACCTCGATGACCTTCGCCTCGACGCCGAAATCGGCGAGTTTCTTTTCGAGAATGCGGGAATTGGCCAGGAGGCTGTCGCGTTTGAGGCGGGTGTCGCGCCGGTCCACCTCGTCGAGGAGTTTGAGCGGCGGCAGCGTAAAAGACCCGCCTCCTTCCGCGAATTCAAAGCGTGTCTGTTCGGCGGGCTTGGTTTTCGGTTTCTCCGCGGGGGGCGGCGGTTCTTCAACCACCTGCACGGCGGGCGGGACCCAGGGCTCCTTCTCCGCTTGCCTCCTCCTTTTCATCTTGTGGAGCCGGAACGCCGCGGCCGATCCCTTCGCTGCGATCCACCGGGAGGCGGCGAAGAAGGTTCGTCTGGCTCCTGCGGCGAGGGCGACGACGGAGATGTTGCCGATCACGATGAGCGAAAGCATCAGGACGGCAAGAAATACGATGTAGCTGCCCGTATAGTTGAAGGAGGGGGACAGCAGACGCACGGAGCCCCAGCCGAGGAGGCCGCCGGTGCGAAGGGAGGTCCCGTAGAGGGGGATCTGCTCGACGGCAAGCGACAGCAGTCCGGAAATGGAGAAGATCAGACCGACGACGCCGAGGACCCCCAGTGGCCGGATCTCAAAGACTTCCTGAAGAAAATATTTGAAGGCAACAGCAATGAGGATGACCGGCAGGAGGAACGAGGCGAGTCCCAGGAGCCGTACCGCGGAATCGGCCGTGTAGGATCCGGCGGATCCCACCCAGTTGAGCGTCCGGGTTCCCTCCGGCACGTAGCGGGTGAAGGAAGGGTCCTCCGGATGGTACGAGGCCAGCGCGAGCAGGAGAAAGACGGCGAAGGCCAGACAGATTACGCCGGAGATCTCTCTCGCCCGGCGTTGTGGAGTCGTTTTGATCGGCATCGGTCGACAGGTCTTTCACGCGAGTTGTTTTCGCGTCTCTTCGGATCATCCCTTGGCGAGAGTCAATTCCGCCGTGGGAAGGGTCCTCTCCGCTGTAAGCGGTTCCAAAATTCGCGCAATTGTAGACGATCTCGTTCAAATCGTCAAACGACTTGGCCGGCGGGCGGAGAAAACGGCCCCGACGCCTCAAAGGGAGCGGAGAATGAGGGTCAGGACACCGACGGCCCAGCAGTAATAGGCAAAGAAGGAAAGTCCGCGGCGGTTCAACACGGAGAACAGGACCCTGAGCGCCACGAAGCCGGACGCGGCAGCGGCGAGAAAACCGGCGGCGTAAACGGGCCAGTCGGCAACCGGTATGGAGGCGGCGTAGCGGGCCTCTAGGATTGCCGCACCGAGGACGGCCGGAATGGAAAGCAGGAAGGAAAAGCGGGCCGCTGTTTCGCGGGAGAGTTTCCGGAAGATTCCGAAGGCGATCGTGGAGCCGGAACGCGATATGCCGGGGACCAGCGCCACGGACTGGGCGATCCCGATGATGACGGCGTCCGTGAAGGACAGGTCCCGTTCCGTCCGACCGGGGGTCTTGATCCGGTCGGCGAGCAGCAGCAGCATTCCCGTTACGAGGAGGGCTGCGGCCGTCGTTTCCACCGAGCGGAAGAGGTCATGGATCGAGTCCTTGAAGGTCAGGCCGACGGCCGCCGTGATTGCGGTTCCGACGAGGAGGAGCAAAATGATCCTGCGCCCCGATTCCCGAAAGCCGTCCGTGTCCCCGCCGGGAAGATGCCGATCCTGCGGCGGCAGAAGCGACAGGAACAGCGCCGCGATCTCGCGGCGCAGAAAATAGAGAACGGAAAACACCGTTCCCAGGTGCAGAACGGCGTCGAAAAAGACGCCCGGCTGTACAAAAGAGGGGATCAGAACCTGAATCAGAACCAAATGTCCGGAACTGCTGACGGGGAAGAATTCCGTCAGACCCTGAACGACGCCCAGCAGGATACCGATCCAGAGGCTCACGCCGCCGCCTTCCCGGCGTCGGTCGCATCGTCTTGCCGCACGGCCTTCCAGTAATTGTAGTTCTTCAGAATCATACTCTGAACGCGCTCAATCAGTTCGGCCCTTGTGTCGATCGTGTAGCCGGTCACGGGGATCGGTTTGTCGATGGCCATGATGACCCTGCCCGGATTGACGTGAAGCGATCGTTTGGGCATGATCTCGCCCGAGCCGATGATGGAGACGGGGATGATGGGAGCGCCCGATTTGATCGCCAGGTAGAAGGTTCCCTGCTTAAAAGGCTTCATCCTTCCGTCGCGGCTTCTCGTCCCTTCGGGAAAGGTCATCACGCTTTTGCCCTGGCCGATCTTTTCGGCCGCCTCGTCGAGGCTCTTGAAGGCCCTTTCGCGGTTTTGCCGGTCGATTTCGATGTAGCCTGCGGTACGCATGGCCGGTCCGAAGATGGGGATATGGAAGAGCTCCTTCTTCGCCAGCCAGCGGAACTGCACCGGGACATGGGCCAGCACGATAAAGATATCGAAGTCGCTCTGGTGGTTGGCCATGAATACTGCTGGTTTTCCGAAAGGGATGTTCTCGGCGCCCTTGACGTCCACCTTGGTGTTGGTCAGGAAGAGCAGGATCTTTGCCCATAGGCTGGCCAGTTTGTGCATCCGGTTTTCGTTCGGGGCCAGAAAGGACAAGACGAGGATAAAGGTCGCCATGAACCACGTGACGAAGATACCCAGCGTAACCAGCATGGCGGAACGAATCATGCCTCTCCTCCCGAAGGGGAAATCCCGATGGAGCAAACCGGGCAGTGGACGCATTCCCCGCGATGTGCCGCGAGACAAAGGCGAGTGCAGGAGCGATCGCCTTCCTGATGGGGCCCGTCCCCGAAGCGTGGCGCGCCGGAGAGTCTTGACAGATTTTTCTTGTACTTGAACGGATGGATGAAGTCAACGGCGAAGATACGGCGGGCTGGGGCAGACGGGGGATCAGCGGGCGTTAACCCAGAAAAGAATTGACAAAAAAAGCACTGCAGCATAGCATTACCCGTTTTTTCGTCTCAGTTCGACGCGACGCGAGGGCTGCGGGCGGAAAGTAATATATTTGCGGATGCAGACATGAAGAAGGTCCTTGGCAGGAAAAGAGGGAACGAAATCATCGACCGCTTTTCCCGGGCAAGAGTTCTTGTCATCGGCGATGTCATGGTGGACCACTTCATCTGGGGCCGGGTATCGAGGATCTCTCCGGAGGCGCCTGTCCCCGTGGTGGAAGTCGACAAGGAGAATCTCCTTCTTGGAGGTTCGGCCAACGTAGCCAACAACATCTGCAGTCTGGGAGGGCGGGTCTTCATTACCGGCGTCATCGGCGCCGATGCCATGGGAGACCGCATTCTCAAGGAATGCCGATGCCGGGGGATTGATACGGGAGGGATCGTCCGCGAACGTGCGCGGCCGACCACCATGAAGACGCGCATCGTGGCGCACGGCCAGCAGGTGGTGCGCTTCGACCGGGAAAGCCGCCGGCCCGTTTCTTCCGCCAGCGCCGGAAAGGTCCTTCGGCATATTCGCTCCCTTCGAGGAAGGGTCGGCGCGGTCGTGATTTCCGACTACAACAAGGGACTGATCGGCAGGGACCTTCTCACCGGAGTGCGAAACATTCTTGCGGGATCTGAGTCGGTTGTCTGCGTGGACCCCAAACAGAATGATTTTTCCCTGTACCGGGGTTTTGACGTCATCACCCCAAATCACCATGAGGCCCAGCGCGCCGTCGGCGACGTGATGGCCGTCGGGTCGGACCTGGTGGGGATCGGAAACGAAATTCTCGATCGGCACGGTTTCCGGGCGCTCCTGATTACCCGGGGCGAAGACGGAATGAGCCTGTTCGAAAAGGACGGCCGAATCGTCCATACGCCGTTCCCGACGCTGGCCAAAGAGGTATTTGATGTCACGGGGGCCGGCGATACCGTCATCGGCACTTTCGCGCTCTGCATGGCCTCCGGGGCCAGTTTTCGCGAGGCGGCAGCGCTGGCCAATGCCGCCGCCGGCATCGTCGTGGGCAAGGTCGGCACAGCGACCGTGACGCCGGAGGAACTGCGGAAGACCTTATGAGCGATCCCAGGCCCGCCCAGGCGGTCAAGCTTGTCGCGAGCGTCTTTTCGGCAAAAGACGATGCAATCAGAGCGGCGGTAAAGGCGCTTTCGGCGGAATTCGGCCGGGCCGACTTCATCAGCGTGCCTCTGTCCTTCGAATATACGGACTACTACGCCGTCGAGATGGGCGCTCCTCTGCGGAGGAGATTCCTGTCTTTCGAATCACTTTTCCGGCCGGAGTTGCTGCCGGATGTGAAACGCTTCACCAATCGACTGGAAGAGGCGTCCAAAGGGGAGGGAAAACGCCGGGACATGAACATCGACCCCGGTTACCTTTCGCAGGCGCACCTCATTTTGGCGACCGGCAAGGGATACGCGCACCGCCCTTATCTGCGCGAGGGGATCTATGCCGACCTGACGCTGATTTTTCGCCAGGGCTCCTTCGAGGCGCTGCCGTGGACCTATCCGGATTACGCGGCGCCTGAGACGATTCGTCTCTTTAACGGGATTCGGCGCAAGTACCTTCTGCAGATGAAACGGCTGCGCCACAGGGAGGACGGGAATTCATGATCAGAAGTATGACGGGATACGGAAGGGTGGAATCGGAATTCGGCGGCAAGAAGATCGCCGTGGAGATCAAGTCCCTGAATCACAGATACCTGGAGGTGAGCGTCCGCCTGCCCAATGCCCTGTCCGCCTTCGACCTGGACATTCGCAAAAAGCTGGGGGAGCACTTCTCGCGCGGCCGCCTCGATGTCTCCGTGAGAATCGATGCGGGTGAATCGTCACAGCAGACGAGCGTCGCCCTGAACCTCCCTCTGGCAAGAAATTATTGGGAATTGTTCCGGCGCCTGAAAGAAGAATTCGGCCTGAAGGAAGATGTCGGCCTCGATGTCTTCGCCGGGATGCGCGACATCTTTATTTCCGTGGAGCCGGCCGAAGATCAGGAGGGCATGAAGGTCTTCCTGAATCAGCTCTTCGAGCGCGCGGTTTTGGCCCTGACGGAAATGAAGAAGAAGGAGGGGGAAGCGCTTTGCCGGGACCTTCTGGCGCGCCTGGCGCTGGTGGATTGCCATCTGGAAGCGATATCGACGCGCTGCCCGCAGGTTCTCGCCGAATACCAGCGGCGCCTGGCGGAGAGAATCCGCGAGTTGGCGGACGGCATTGTCGTCGACGAGGCGCGGCTCAGTCAGGAAATCGCGATTATGGCCGAAAAATCCGACATCACGGAAGAAATCACGCGGCTGAAGAGCCATATCATCCAATTTCGCGAGATGGTCGTGGGCGACGAGCCGGTAGGGCGCAAGGTGGATTTTCTTCTGCAGGAGATGAACCGCGAAGTGAACACGATCGGCTCGAAGAGCACTGACGTCGAAATTTCGCGGTCCGTCATCGAGATGAAAAGCGAACTCGCGAAGCTCCGCGAACAGGTGCAGAATCTTGAATAACAGAACCGGCGATCAGAATGAGGGGATATTTATCGTCGTTTCCGCCCCTTCGGGTACGGGCAAGACATCGATCTGCCGGGAGTTGCTCCGGCTGTATCCGAACTTGCGTTTCTCCGTTTCCTATACGACGCGTCCGCCGCGGCCGGGTGAAACCGACGGAAGGGACTATCACTTTGTCACAGCGGAGAGATTCCGGCGGGGAATCGCCGAAGGGGAATTCGTGGAATGGGCGGAGAATTACGGCCATTACTATGGGACGTCCAGAAAGACGATGGAAGAATTCCGAAAGGAGGGATTCGACCTTGTGGTCGATGTCGAACCTCGCGGGGCCAAGGCGCTCAAGGCGCAGTACGGCGAGGGTTCCTATGTATTCATCCTTCCTCCTTCCATCGAGGAACTGAAGAAAAGGCTCCGTGGCAGAGGGTGCGAGAGCGAGGAGATCATCGCCCGGCGCCTCGAAAAAGCTTTGGATGAGATCCGTGAAGTTCTGTGGTATGATTACGTAATTTTCAACGACCGTCTTGATGAGGCAGTGGAGCGGCTGAAGTCGATTTATCTGGCGGAAAAGTCGAGACGGGACCGCCAGGGCCGGAAGGTTCGTCAGTTTGTGCAGGAACCCGGGCGCGGATAAAATGTCCGTCGCCGGGAGTGTTCAGGGCCGCCGGGTAGCCGGCTGAGCGGCGTTGCTTCTCCGCCAGGCCCTTTTTTCGATGAAAGTCAGGAGGTTGACAAGAAATGGCACGAATCACGGTAGAGGATTCCTTGCAGGTGGCGAGGAATCGGTTTGCTCTGGTCATTCTGACGGCGCAGCGCGCGCGCCAGTTGCTGAAGGGATCCCGCCCCCTGGCGGATATCCGCAACAACCGGGAAATCGTGGCGGCATTGCGCGAGATTGCCGCCAGTAAGGTGGTCTACGCCCACCCCGAGTACCTCAAGGGCGTCAAGGAAGAATATCGGCCGGTTTCCGACGATATCGAGTTTATCGGCGATGAAGAATACAGCGAATGATGATGCGAGAAGCCGTCTGATCTTCGCCCTCGACGTCGGCGGAGGGACGGCTCCCGCTTTTGAATGGGTGGACCGCCTGCAGGGCCACGTCGGCCTGTTCAAGGTGGGGAAGGAGTCCTTCACCGCCTGCGGTCCGGACCTTGTGACCGGCATCCTTAAACGCGGCGGGAAGGTATTCCTGGATCTGAAATTCCACGATATCCCCAACACGGTGGGGGGGGCCGCCTCTGCTGCGGTGAGACTCGGCGTCTCCATGTTCAATGTCCATGCCCTGGGGGGGGAAGCGATGTTGAAGGAGGCGGCCGATGCCGCCCGTCGCACGGCCGAAGAACTGGGTGGACCGGCACCCGTGGTTCTGGCCGTGACGGTGTTGACGAGCCTCGACGATGGGGATCTGCAGCGGCTCGGATTTCGCCTCGGCGCCGGGGAGCTGGCGCTTCACCTGGCGGAAATGGCGAAGGCGGCCGGAGTTTCCGGAGTGGTGGCCTCGGCACGGGACGCCGTGGCGATCCGGGAACACTGCGGGAAAGATTTTCTCATTGTGACACCCGGCATTCGCGGCGCGGTCAAACCGGCGGATGACCAGAAGAGGACCCTTTCGCCGCGGGACGCGGTCCGGATGGGTGCCGATTACATCGTCGTGGGCCGGCCGATTCGCACGGCAGCCGATCCCGCTACGGAGGCGGATGCGATCACGGCCGAGATCGCCGGAGGGCTGTCCGCCCGCGGACTGGGATGATCATTTGCCGGAGCGCAGAGGCACAGAAGGAGACGGGATGGAAGAGATCCTGTACGGAATCAATCCCGTACGGGAGGCGCTCAGCGCCGGCCTCGAACTGACCAGGATCCTGCTGGCTGAAGGAAGGGGAGGCGCGGGCGCTGTAGAACTGAAGAGACTCGCAGCCAAGCGGGGAACTCGCGTCGAAACCGTGGATCGGAGGTTCCTTGACAGGCTGTGCGGTCATGGCCGCCACCAGGGCGTTGCCGCCGCCGTCAGGCCGTTTGCCTATTCGGGAATCGAAGCGGTGCTGGCCAATCGCCATCCGGCCGCCGCGGGGGACCTGGTCCTGATCCTGGATGGAATTCTGGACCCGCAGAACCTCGGCGCGCTGATTCGCACGGCGCACTGTTTCGGCGCCAATGGAATCGTGATCCCCGCGAGGCGGGCTTCCCCGGTAACGGCGGCCGCCGTGAAGGCATCCGCGGGAGCGGCCCTGCACACGCCGGTTGCCGTCGAAGAGAATCTCGTCCGGACGGTCGAGATGCTCAAGAGCCGAGGTTTCTGGGTATACGGAGCGGATGCTTCCGCGTCCGCGAGGATCGGGGCGACGGAACTCAGCGGGCGCATTGCCCTGGTTGTCGGAGCGGAAGGCAAGGGGATCAGGCCTTTGTTGCGCAGCCAATGCGACGTTCTCGTTTCGATCCCGATGATGGGGAAAATCGATTCGCTGAATGTTTCGGTCGCCACGGGGATTTTGTTGTTCGAGATCAGCAAGCGAAGGCACATCTGAATCCGACGAGGAGCTGATTATGCCGATTTTTCTGTGGGAGGCAACAACCAGGAAAGGCGATGTCAAGAAGGGTGAAATCGATGCCCCCGACGCAAATGCCGTGCGCACACAGCTTCGCCGTCAGGGCTACAGAGAGATCAAGGTCAAGGGTAAACCCAAGGACCTTGCGGAATACCTCCCCTTCCTCCAGCCGGGAGTCAAAGAAAAGGACGTCGTCGTTTTCTGCCGCATTTTTGCGACCATGATCAATGCAGGCCTGCCGCTCATCCAGTGCCTGCAGCTTCTGGCCAGTCAGGAGCAGAACAAAACCTTCGCGAAAGTCATCACCAAGATCAAGGAGGATATTGAGGGCGGCTCCTCCCTGTTTGAAGCCCTGAAAAAATATCCGGACATCTTCGACGATCTCTTTGTAAACCTCGTCGCCGCTGGCGAGGCGGGCGGTATCCTCGACACGATCCTGAACCGGCTCTCCGCCTATATGGAAAAGGCCATGAAACTGAAGTCCAAGGTGAAGGGCGCCATGACCTATCCGATCAGCGTTCTCGTCATTTCCGTCGGCGTCGTCACGCTGCTTCTGCTGAAGGTCATTCCCGTTTTCCAGAAGATGTTTTCGAGCATGGGGGGTACGCTTCCTGCTCCGACCCAGATCCTGGTCAACGCCAGCCAGTTCATGCAGGACTACTACATCATCATGGGGGTCGCCCTCGCCGGCGCGATCTTCGCCTTCAAGCGCTTCGCGGCAACCGAGAAGGGGACCTGGATGATCGACAGAACGGCGCTCAAGGCGCCCGTCTTCGGACCCCTGCTGAAAAAAGTCGCCGTCGCCAAGTTCACCCGCACCCTTTCCACGATGATGAGCAGCGGCGTGCCGATCCTGGAAGGACTCAACATCGTCAGCAAGACAGCCGGCAACAAGGTCGTCGAAGCGGCGCTGATCAAGGTCCGGCAAAGCATCAGCGAGGGAAAGACGATCGCAGAGCCGCTCCAGGAAACGGATATCTTCCCGTCGATGGTTGTGCAGATGATTGCCGTCGGAGAGGCAACGGGTGCATTGGACCAGATGCTTGCGAAGATTGCCGACTTCTATGACGAAGAGGTCGATGCGGCCGTCGAAGCCATGACCGCTCTTCTGGAGCCCTTCATGATGGTCTTTCTGGGCGGGGTCGTCGGCGGCATGATCATCGCCATGTACCTTCCGATCTTCCAGATGGCCTCCGTCGTCGGTTGATTCCTCGCCGTTGACGAAAAA
>CAZDLM010000034.1:12036-34102 GCA_964506465.1 uncultured Syntrophaceae bacterium | reverse complement strand
GACGGAGCCCGGCGCCGGATCGGACAACTCCGCGATGACCACCTTCATCAAGAAACGCGATGACGGCCGTTACGTCCTCAACGGTTCGAAGTGTTTCATCACGAATGCCTCGTACGCCTCGCAATTCACCGTCTTCTGCAAGGTGGGCAAACCGACGGGCAACTTCATGGCCTGCGTGATCGTGCCGGTCTCCACGGATAAACCGCCCGATTTCAGCCAGCAGGCAGAAGGGCGGGAATACGTACTCCCCGCTGGAGGGCGGATCGTCGTCGGCAAGCCGGAAGACAAGCTGGGACAGCGGATGTCGAATACCGCCGCCGTCACCTTCGAGGATGTGGTCATCGGGCCGGAGCAGATCATCGGCGACCGGCGTCTTGGATTCCAGTACATCGTCGATGTCTTGGATTATGCCCGCCCGATGGTCGCCGCCATCGGCCTCGGCCTGGCCCGGCGCGCCTTCGACGTGACGCTCGCCTATACGAGGCAGCGCGTGCAATTCGGCCAGCGCATCTGCGATCTGCCGGTGGCGCGGGAAACGCTCGTCGCCATGTGGAAAAAAGTGGAACTGGCGGAGATCGCATTGGCGAAAGCGGCCTGCAAGATTCTCGATCATGCGCCCGACAAGGGGTTGTACGCTTCCCTGGCCAAGAACCTGGCGGCGGAGGCGGCACTCTTCTGCGCCAATGAAGGGCTGCATCTGCACGGCGGGTACGGATTCATGAACGAATATGAGATATCCAAACTCGCCCGCGATGCCCATATCATCGACATTTACGAGGGCGTCCGCGAAGTTCAGCACATGATCATGGGCCGGGAGATCGTATGACGCTTCATCTCCACGGCCTGGGTCACTTCCACCCCGAAAACGTGATTACAAACCGATTCCTGGAAGATCTGGACATCGGCACCTCGGAAGAATGGATCCTCGAACGGGTCGGTATCCGCACGAGGCGGACGGTTCTGCCCCTGGAGTATATCGCCGCAACAAAGAACAGCGATCCCCGGGCGGCATTCGAAGCGAGCATGTACAGCAACGCTCAGATGGGCGCTGCGGCGGCGCGCATGGCCCTTGAACGGGCTCACCTCTCGCCGGCGGATATCGGTCTCGTGGTTGGCGGAAATTCCTCGCCCGTCTACGTAAGCCCGTCCGAAGCGACCATGGTCGCCGCAGAGTTGGGCATCAGCGCCCCCTGCTTCGACCTGACCTCGGCCTGCACGACCTTCGGCGTCCAGATCCATTTTCTGCGTTCCCTGCGCCCGGAGGCCCTGCCGAAGTTTGTGCTCGTCGTCAACCCGGAAAACGTGACGCGCAGCATCGACTATTCCGACCGCACATCCGCCGTCCTCTTCGGCGATGCCACCACGGCGGCCGTCGTATCCGCCGTTGAGCCATCCCGACTGCGGTTTGTGTCCTCGGAGGTCAGCTCCGACCCTTCCAACTGGGACAAGATCGTCATTCCGCGAATGGGTTATTTTCGCCAGGACGGCCATGCCGTGCAGGGCTTCGCGATCCGGAAGACGACCGACATGCTCCGCCGCCTCCATGCTGCGCATTCCGGAAACGGCAACCGTTTTCTTTTCGTCGGGCACCAGGCTAATCTCGGCATGCTCGCGACGGTCTGCGAACGGACGGGCATTCCCGCCGAGTGCCACTGGCACAACGTCGCCGACTACGGCAATACCGCCTGCGCGGGAGTCCCCTCCGTACTTAGCCAGCACTGGGACGATCTTCTCGACGGCGACCGCGTCGGCATCGCCATCGTCGGAGCGGGACTTACATGGGCAAGCATGATGCTTCTGGTGGACAGCCATGATGACGTATAGGGAATTCCTTGAAAGAGACCGTTTCGCTCTGGAGGACCTGCTTGCCTTCGCCTACGGATCTCTGGTGAAGGACCCTCCGGAACATTTTGACGCCCGCCTGCCGGCGCCGCCTTTCCTCATGATCGACCGGATCCTCTCAGTGAAGAGTGACGGGAAGAGAGGTTCGATCGTAGCGGAACAGGACGTCCGCCTCGACGCCTGGTTTTTTCAGTGCCATATGCCGGGCGATCCCGTGCAGCCGGGCTGCCTGAGCCTCGACGCCATCTGGCAGATGATGGGATTCTACTGCGTCTGGCGCGGGGCCCGGGGAGCGGGGCGCGCGCTCGGCTGCGGAGAGGTGGAATTTTCCGGCCAGGTGCGTCCCCGTAACCGGGTGATCCGCTATGAAGTGGACATCAAGCGCTACGCGGAACTGAAGGTCTCGGGCGCGGCGATTGCCGCCGGTGACGGCCGGGTGTTCGTGGACGGGGAACTCATCGCCCGGATCTCGATGGCGCGGACGGGGATCTTCCGGGGAATCGTCTACGGCGACTATCCCAATCCCTCCGCAAATTCCGTCGGAGGGACGATCCGGGAAGGAGAGGGATCATGACGGAAAAGTCTGTCGCCGTCGTTACAGGCGGCGGTACGGGGATCGGCGCCGCCTGCGTGCGGGCGCTTTCTGCAGCGGGCTTCCGGGTGGGCATCCACTACCGGTCGAGCCGGGCCGGCGCGGAGGCCTTGCTCGGCGCGATTCCGGACAGTTTCCTTCTCTGCGGCGACCTGGCGAACGTCGAGGATGCGGAGAAGGTGCTCCAGCAGGTCAAGACCGAAGCGGGTCGTCTCGACGTCCTCGTGAACAATGCGGGGACGAGCATCAATGCAGACATGCAGTCGATGAAGATCGACGATTTCGACCACCAGCGGTCGATCCTGCGCGGCGTGTGGTATCTCACCAAACGCGCCCTCCGCCTCTTCATGCTCCGGCAGGGCGAAGGACGGATCATCAACATATCGAGCGTCGTCGGTTCCACCGGTAATGCGGGACAGATCCCCTATACGATGGAAAAGGCGGCTTTGGACGCAATGACCAAATCGCTCTGCCGCGAACTGGCGGGACGTAATATCCTCGTCAATTCCGTGGCGCCGGGTTTCATCGATACGGAGATGACCGGGACCCTTCCCGGAGAGGTCCGCGCCCGCATTCTAGCGGACGTGCCCCTGGGCCGGATGGGACAGCCGGAGGAGGTCGCGGAAGTGGTGGCTTTTCTGGCTGCGAAAGGTTCCTATATCACCGGCAGCATCATCCACGTCAATGGAGGCCTCTATGGGGGTTGACCGGCAGACGGTTGTGGAACTGCTCGCCGCCGTTCCGCAGCAGCGGCCTTTTCGCTTCATCGACGACATCCTCGAACTCGACGAGCGCCACGTCGTCGGTGTGTACCGGTTCCGGCAGGACGAGGCCTTCTACTCGGGTCATTTCCCGGGAAATCCCGTTACGCCGGGCGTCATCCTCATCGAAACGATGGCGCAGACCGGCGTCGTGGCCTTCGGCCTCTATCTGATGAAACGCAGCGGCGAGACGGCGGCCGGCTTGCTGACGCTCTTCACCACCGCCGACGAGGTGGAATTCAGCGGCATCGTCCGCCCCGGAGAACGGGTGATCGTCCGTGGCGAGAAGGTCTACTTCCGCCGCGGCGCCCTCAAATGCCGGGTCCGCATGGAGCGGGAAAACGGCGATACGGTTTGCGTCGGGATCCTCGCCGGCATGAGGGTTCCCGCCGGAGACGCCATATCAAAAGGACCGGAAACGGCGATCGGGAGGGTTTGACGGCGTGAGAAAGAGGGTAGTCATCACAGGCATGGGAGTTGTTGCACCCAACGGACACGGACTGGAGGCCTATGAGCGCGCCCTCCGCGAGGGCGCTTCGGGGATCCGCTTCATCCCGGAAATGCAGCGACTGAATTTCGCCTGCCAGGTCGGCGGCATTCCCCAGGATTTCGAGACCGCCCGTCGGGGTTATTTCGATCATGAGGAACTGCCCTCGATCAACGAAAATATCGGCTACGCCTGCGTTGCGGCGATCGACGCCTGGCGGGATGCCGGCTTGACCGTGCCCGGTCCCCGCGATGAAAGCGTCGATTGGGAGACGGGAGCAATTTGCGGCTCGGGCATCGGTGGGATGGACACCATCGCGTCTTCCGTTGTTCCCATGGTCAATGCCGGCAACGTACGCCGGATGGGCAGCCGGATCGTCGAACAGGTCATGAACAGCGGGACCAGCGCGCGGATTGCAGGGCTCCTGGCGCTTGGCAACCAGGTGACTTCCAATTCCTCCGCCTGCAGCACCGGCAACGAGGCCATCGTGGAGGCCGCGACGCGGATCCGCGCGGGACTGGCGACAAGGATGCTGGCCGGCGGCGCGGAAGGTTCCTCGCCTCATATCTGGGGAGGATTCGACGCCATGCGCGTGATTTGCCGCAAGTACAACGACCGGCCGGAACAGGCCTCGCGTCCGATGAGCGCAACCGCCGCCGGATTCGTTCCCGGTTCCGGTGCAGCGATCCTGGTGCTGGAAGACCTTGCCGCCGCCCGGTCGAGGGGTGCGCGGATCTACGCAGAAGTCCTTGGAGGCGCCGTCAACTGCGGCGGACACAGGATGGGCGGATCGATGACGGCCCCGAATCCGGAAGGGGTCCGGCGCTGCATCCGCGATGCCGTCCGCAACGCGGGGATCGACTCCGGGCAAATCGACGCCATCAACGGACACCTGACCGCGACCTTCGCCGATCCGTACGAGGTCTGGAACTGGTCGAAGGCGCTGGAACGCGGACCGGAGTCCTTTCCGTACATCAATGCGACGAAATCGCTGATCGGCCATTGTCTTGGCGCCGCCGGGGCCATCGAGAGTGTTGCCGTCGTTCTGCAACTTTACAGGGGCTTCCTCCACCCTTCGGCAAACAGCGAAGACGTTCACCCGGAAATCGCTGCGTTCGCGGCCAAGATTCCGCAGCGCTGCCTCGAAGTCCCGCAATTGCGAATCATCGCAAAAGCGGGTTTCGGATTTGGCGACGTCAACAGCTGCATCATTTTTAAGAAGTGGGAAGAAGGTTCTCTTCCCGAAGATTAACGATAAAGGAGATTGGATTGGAATGGAAGAACAGAAGATTTTCGAAGAATTCAAGAACATCCTCAGGGCCTACACAAAGGATCCCTCGCTGCTGGAAAAGGCGACGAAAGAGACGCATATCCTGAAGGACCTGAAGGTAAACTCCGCCCGCCTTGTGGATGTCATCATCAAGTGCGAAGACATCTTCGGCATCACGATCGACGACGAAGAGGCGGACAAGATCGGCACGATCGGCGACGCCATGACGCTGATCGCCAAGAAGCTCGGATGATGACCGGCATGCGCGCCATCCACCGCTCTGTGGAACGGCAGGATTTGCTGGGCCGGGCCTTCGTCTGGATCGTTGGCCCGGCCTATATTGCCTTGCTGCTGCTGCTGGGCTATCGCCTCCGCGGACTTCGGGCGGTCCGAAGGGCCGTCGCGGAGGAATTGGACCGCCACCGCGGCCCCTGGCTGGTGTGCGCCAATCACCTGACCATGATCGACTCGCTGATCCTGATCTACGCGATGTTCTCGCTCCCCGACCACTTCCGGCGCTTCCGGCAGATCCCCTGGAACCTGCCGGAACGGAACAATTTCCAAAAAAATCCCCTGCTGGCCGTCCTGTGTTATCTGGCCAAGTGCATTGCCATCACGCGGGGGGGGGATCGGAGCGAGATGAAACGGACCCTGGACAAATGCGCCTACCTGATGGAGACGGAGCGGAATCTCCTGGTCTTTCCGGAGGGCGGCCGTTCGCGCACCGGGCACGTCAATGCGGAGACTTTTTCCTACGGCATTGGCCGCTTCATCAAGGACTTCCCCGGCTGCCGGGTTATGTGCCTGTACCTGCGGGGCGATGGGCAGACCTCGTACAGCACGGCGCCAAAATTCGGAGAGCGGTTTACGATCGCGATGGAGGCGTTCGCTCCTGAGCGGACAGCCGCAGAGGGACTGCGTGCCCAGCGGGAATACGCCGCACAGATTATTCGCCGACTTGTGCGAATGGAGGAACAATACTTTGCCCTATATCGGCAACGATATCGTGGATCTGCAGGAACCCGGCAATCGGGGGAAAAGCCGGGATGCGCGCTTCCTTAAGCGGATCCTCACGCCGGCCGAATGTCTGAAGGTCATCCTGTCCCGGCAGGCGGATCGCGCTCTGTGGGCTCTGTGGGCTGCAAAAGAAACCGCCTTCAAGGTCATCCAGAAACGCGATCCGGGGGTCTCCGCGCGTCCCCGTCAGTACCGGGTTCTTTTCTTTTCCGCTCCGGGAAATACCGATGACAGGAAAGAGTCTGCTCTCGTATCCGGCGTCGTTACGACGCCGCGCGGAGCCGTTCAGATCCGGCTGCAGTTCACAGCAGGTTATATTCACTGCATCGGGACCGACGCCCCCTGGTCGGCCATGGACGCCATCCGATGGCAGGTGAATGAGATTCCAGCGGGATCGGACGAATCACAACAGGTCCGCGAAAAAGTGAAGCGTCATCTGGCTTGCCATTTCCGCGAAGCACCGGAAGAGATCCACATCCGTGCGGCCGGCGCCACGGGGGCGCCTTCGGTCTATCTCGGTGATCGGCGCACGTCGATTGACCTCAGCATGAGTCATGACGGACGCTTCACCGCCCACGCCTTCTCGGGGGAAAAGCCTTTCGCCTCCGGAGAGGGCCTGAATTCAGGCCGCCTGCGGGAGGCATCGACGGGCCAGGGCCGCGCCCGTTGCCGGCCTGAACTCGTCTGCGAAGACCACTTCAGGAACTGCGGATTTCAGCGCCTTCCGTAAAGCTCCGTCATTTCACCAAGCCTCGCCGCGAGCCTGTCACCGACGGCGGCCGGAGAAAGCCGCCAGCGCCAGTTTCCCGTCGTCGTGCCGGGACGGTTCATGCGTGCAGGCGCACCCAAGCCGAGAAGGTCCTGCATCGGGAAAATGGCGAGATCCGCAACCGTACTCATGGCAATCCGTATCATCTCCCATGACACCTCGGAAACGGAGATCCGATGTCCCACGTATCTGCAGAAACGATCGCGGGCTTCCCGCGGCGCTCCTTCGAACCATCCTCGGACGGTGTTGAGGTCATGCGTGCTCGTGTACACGGCTGTGTTCTCTTGGAGGTTATGCGGGGCGCAGAAGTGGCGGGGCAGATCATCCGCACCGAAAGCGAACAGCAGCGGCCGGGTTCCGGTCATGGCAAAACGACGGAGGATCTCCCGCACGTTTTCCGTAAGGAAACCAAGATCTTCCGCGATAACGGGCAGTCCTCCGAAGCGCCGTTCAAGGGTCTTGAAGAGATCCTCCGCCGGTGCTTTGACCCAACGCCCGCGTTCGGCCGTCTTTTCACCCGCCGGCACGGCCCAGAAAGCGACGTATCCACGGACATGATCCAGGCGAACGATGTCGAATAGTTTGAGCATGTGCTCAAACCGCTGAACCCACCAGCGAAACCCGTCCTTCTTAAGAATCTTCCAGCGGTACAGGGGCGTCCCCCAAATCTGGCCCGTCCTGCTGAAGAAATCGGGCGGCACGCCAGAGAGCACCGTTGGATGGCCGAGACGATCAAGGCGGAAGAAATCGGGGTGCGACCAGACGTCGGCGCTGTCATGGGCCAGATAGAGGGGCATATCTCCTATCAGCAGGATTCCCGCCTTTCCACAATAGGTCTTCAACACATCCCATTGGCGGAAGAAGCTGAACTGCAGAAATTTTTCGTCCCCGATTTCCCTTTCCGCGGATTTCCGCAGCTCCGTCATCGACGCGGGCGCCCGGTTTCGGAATTCCGCCGGCCACAGATGCCAGGGACGGCCGCCGAACCGCCGCTTAAGGACGGCAAAAAGCGCGTAGTCATCAAGCCAGTGCGCCTCCCGGAGGCAGAAGCGTCCGAAATCCTCCGCCATGCGGCCCCTCAGAGGACTCCGTGCGGCGGCCTCGAACAGGCGCTGTTTCCAGCGGAATGCGCCGCCGAAATCGACCCGGTTCTTCGGCGACGCCCCTATGCTATTCATGTCGGCGCGCCGGAGAAGACCTGCACGGAAAAGCTCCTCGGGACTGACGAACAGAGGATTACCGGCAAAGGCCGACGGGCTGCTGTAGGGGCTGTAGTTCTGTGCGGCGTCAACGGGGTGTATGGGAAGAAACTGCCAGTATTTCTGCCCGGCGTCCCGGAGAAAATCGGCGAATCGGATCGCCCAGGGCCCGAGGTCTCCGATGCCGCAACAGGACGGCAGGGAAGAGATGGAAAGAAGGATGCCGCTTCCTCTTGTGTGTTCCATCTTATCTCCTTCAGCCAAGCATAACACAGTCGAATCGGGGACGCACGCCGACGACGGCACCCCCTTTCAGCGCCCCCGAAGAGGGATGCCGTCCGCGGATGCAGCCCCCTGCGAAGCGCCTTATGCAACAGGATCAGGTGCGTACCATTCATCAACTTTTCCCCCGGCGGAGAGCTGCAATGATTTTCACGGAAATTCCGTGGCATACGACTTTTCTTCAGCGGCACGCACATCCTGGCACGCATCGTGATTCTCCTGAAATTGGAATGCAGGCGGGGACGCTTTTGGACGACTCCCCCGGTAGCCTGACATGCCCATACTCAGGAGGTATTCTATGGCCAAGACGACTGCACGCAGGGCAAAACCGGAGGTCCTTGCGGCGGATCTCTCCGTCGAAACGACGCCCACCGCATGCGGTGAACTGTTGGAGAGTTTTCTTCGCGAGAAGGACATCCGTATGGATGGAATCTGGTTCTGGCGCAGTGGCGTCTCCGAAGAGGCGGACGGTGAGTCCGGCTCGATTCGCTTCAGCGTCGACAACCTTTTCTCGGGCAGCATGGCGCTGACCATCGCTTCGCCTGCTGTAAAGGACTTCAACCGTCCGGGACGGCCCATTTCAGGTCGGTTTCCCGTAAATCGGGTGTACGCCGGTGCGGGCTGCTTCCGCTACGCATAGACCGACCGCGCACCCCTTTCCCACGGCAACTGGCCGTGCGAACAGTTCTCTACACTAGGTAGGAGATTACACATCCCCTCCCTTCCGTTGGCTTCCCCCTTTGCCCTGAGGGGGAAGCCTTCCCTCAATCCCCGCCCTTTGTCTTGACAAAGCCTTGAACAATCCTTATCTTGTCGCCCGGAATAGTTTCCGCAAGCTCGCCAAGGGCATTCGAATATCCCGCCTGTATTGTCGGGCAAAAAAGGCGTTTGGAGGAGGTAAGCATGCACCGGGTAAAGTCGACTGGTTTCCTCGTGGGGATATTAACGTGGACAATCCTGCTGGGGCTCTTGATCGGATCCCCGCTATTTGCAGCACAGGAAAAAGACCTGCGGCCGGAAAGAGGGATCGCCGCCTACACGGAATTCTCGGGCATCTTCGTCTCCGTCGGCGAGGCGGTCCGCATGGACCTCACGGTGGACAACAAAGGCAGGACGGATGAGAATGTCTCCCTGAAGCTTTCCCTGGTGCCCAAAGGATGGAAGGCCACCATTAAAGGCCCTACCTACACGGTCAACGAGGTTCCGGTCCCCTCAGGGAAAAACCGCATCCTGACCTTTGCCGCCGAGCCGGAAAAAGGGGTGAAGCCGGGCGTATACCATTTCCAGATTGATGCCGCGACCGAGGACAGCAAATTCACCTACACCCAGAAAGTCGCCGTCACGGTGCGCGAAAAAGCCCCCCTGTCGGAAGAGATCGTCGTTACGACCTCCTACCCCATCCTGCGCGGCGATTCAGACGCCAAGTTCGAATTCACCCTTGACGTTGCAAACAAGACCGAAACCGACAAACAGTACACGCTGGCCGCCCAGGCGCCGGAAAGATGGGAAATCAACTTCAAGCCTCCTTACGAAAACAAGCAGATTTCATCGCTCCGAGTTAAGGGGGGCTCGAATCAGTCAGTCGCCGTCGAGGTGACACCGGCCAAGAACGCAGTCGCCGGCACATACCCTGTCCTGGTCCTCATCGGCGCCCGAGAAAAGCGGGCCGAGGTGAAGCTCAACGTCGTCCTGACGGGCACATACAAGCTCGATGCGGGAACCGCCAGCGGCCTCCTGTCCCTGGAATCCTATACGGGGAAACCCTCCAACCTGTCTCTGTTCGTGAAGAACACCGGGTCGGCCGTCAACCGCAATATCTCCCTGAACTCCTATAAACCGGAAAACTGGAAGGTGGAATTCAAACCGGAAAAAATCGAGGCCCTCGCGCCAGGAGAACTCAAGCAGGTCGAGGTGACGATCACACCGGCGGCACAGGCGCTGGTCGGAGATTACTCCGTGGCCCTTTCGGTTGATGGAGAGCGCAACAGCAGCAAGGCCGTGGAAATCCGTGTTGGAGTGAAAACCTCTTCCGCCTGGGGATGGATCGGAATTTTCATCATCCTGGGCGTCATCGCCGGCCTGGCCGGAATGTTCTTGTGGCTGGGGAGGCGGTAATGGGAGAAGGAGCCGTCATCGCGACGCGCGACTTGACCAAGGTCTACAACGGACAGGTCGCCGTCAATCGTCTCAACCTTCAGGTCCGGGAAGGGGAGATCTTCGGATTTCTCGGTCCGAACGGGGCCGGCAAAACAACCACCATGCTCATGTTGCTGGGCCTGAGTGAACCGACCTCCGGTGAGGCGACGGTCTGCGGCTTTCACCCGAACCGCGAACCCCTCCAGGTCAAGAAGCTCGTGGGCTATCTTCCTGAAAACGTCGGCTTCTACGATGACCTGACGGCCATCGAGAACCTGAAATTCATCAGCCGCCTCAACGGCATACCCGATGAGCAGGCGCTGCCCCGAATCACGGAATTGATCCGCATGGTGGATTTGGCAGGCGAAGAGAGGAAGCGTGTCGGGCACTACTCCCGCGGGATGAGGCAGCGTCTGGGCATAGCGGAGGTGCTCGTCAAGAATCCCCGCATCGTCTTTCTCGACGAACCGACTTTGGGCCTCGATCCCGACGGCACGAAGGCGATGTTAGAGATCATCCGCCTGCTCAGTGAGGAAAAGAAGATCACCGTCTTCTTCTCTTCGCATCTCCTGGACCAAGTGCAGCGCATCAGCAGCCGCATCGGCATCATGATCAAGGCGAATCTGGTCGCCGAAGGCCGGATCGACGATCTTGGCAGAGAGAAGCTGGGGCTGGGGCAGGAACGTTACAGCCTCGAGGAGCTCTATATGAAGTATTTCAAGGAGGGCCAGGCATGAACGGCTTGCTTACGATCTGCAGGAAAGAGCTGGCCGATCAATTCGGCAAGTCGCGATTCATCCTCCTGTACGCCCTGATCCTCATGGTCAGCGTCGTCATCGCGTCCATGGTCGGCGCAGGACTGAAGGATGAATTGCAGGGCATAGCGAAACCGACCTTCGTGTTCCTCCTGCTCTTCACTTCGCCGGGGAAGTTTTTTTCTCTCATCCAGTTCATCGCGATCTTTGGCCCGCTCCTGGGAATTATTCTCGGATTCGACGCCGTCAACCGGGAGAGAAGCTCGCGGACGCTGAGCAAGCTCGTTTCCCAGCCGATCTACCGCGATGCCATCATCAATGGAAAGTTCCTGGCGGGGTTGATCACGATCGCCGTCATGCTGCTTTCGATCGTCCTCTTGATCTCGGGATTGGGCCTGATCCTTGTCGGCGTCGTGCCCGGACCGGAAGAGATCCTGCGACTGGTGCTCTATTTTGTCATCAGCATCTTCTACATCTCTTTCTGGCTGGGTCTGTCCATTCTCTTTTCGGTCCTCTTCCGCTCCATGGCGACCTCGGCACTGGCCGCCATAGCGTTTTGGATCTTTCTGTCATTCTTCCTCCCCCTCGGCTCTTCGATCATCGCCGATGCCATCGTACCGGTGAACATGAATTCCGCGTCATCCGTGGACCCGGAGACGGTCATCCGCCACGAGACGGTTCGAAAGTCGCTCTCGATGCTGTCGCCGATCTCCCTGTACACGGAGGGCACCACCACCATTCTGGATCCCCTGCGGAAAACGACATCCTCGGTCATGCTGATGGGGCCGATGGAACAGCTGTCGATCTCGCGGTTTCAGAATCCGCTTCCCCTCGCGCAGAGTCTGTTGATTGTTCTCCCACAGCTGATCTCGCTCCTGGCCGTCACCTGCATCTGCTTCGCGCTGTCGTACATCGCTTTCATGCGCCAAGAGATCCGCTCGACCTGAGGAAGAACGAACTCGGAGACAGTCTGCAACCACCGGACCTTTATGGTCGCAGGGCCGGACGAGCGTCCAACCGTTGCCCGGCTGCGGCGTTGAACGCGAAGGGAGATCGACCCTCATTCCCTATTGAGCTCACCGGCTTGATCTGTTAAACTGATCGAAGAGTTTTTCCGCAACTATTTGAAGCGCATCCGGAGATTCTTCCTAAAGGATTCCCTCAAGAAAGCAGTCCTGCAAAGGACCTAACGGCGTACGGAGACACCTCATGGCCATCGAAAAACAGCATAAGTTTTCCTTCTGGTACGTGCTTCTGGGCATCTGGATCGTTTTCATCGTCCAGAACTACATCGCCTCCATGTACGCAATCCCGACCATCCCCTACAGCCAGTTTCTCAATTTGGTGAAAACGGGCAAGGTCACGGAAGTCGCCATCACGGCAAATCAGATCCAGGGGAAGATGAAGGCCGACGGCGGAGAGATGAAACCCTTCAAGACCATCCGCGTCGATCCCGAGATCTCCAAGACCCTGGATCAGTACAATGTCAGTTTCAAGGGAGAGATCGAATCCACATTCCTGCGCGATCTGTTCTCGTGGGTTTTCCCTCTGCTGCTCTTTTTTGGCGTCTGGTATTTCCTCATGAAACGGATGGGAGGCCAGCAGGCGGGCTTCATGACCCTCGGCAAGAACAAGGCGAAGATCTACATGGAAAACGAATTGAACGTACGCTTTGACGACGTCGCCGGTGTGGATGAGGCCAAGCAGGAGTTGGTGGAGGTCATCGAGTTCCTGAAGTTCCCCGGCAAATTCACCGACATGGGGGGAAGGATTCCCAAGGGAATACTCCTGGTGGGTCCGCCGGGCTCCGGAAAGACCCTCCTGGCCAAGGCCGTCGCGGGTGAGAGTGGAGTACCCTTTTTCAGCCTCAGCGGATCAGAATTCGTGGAGATGTTCGTCGGCCTCGGGGCGGCCCGCGTCCGGGATCTCTTCGTGCAGGCCAAGGAGAAGGCGCCCTGCATCATCTTCATCGACGAGCTTGACGCCCTGGGCAAGGCCCGCGGTTTCGGCGCCATGGGCGGCCATGACGAGCGCGAACAGACCTTGAACCAGCTCCTCGTGGAAATGGACGGCTTTGACCCCAAGGTAGGCGTCATCCTCATGGCCGCGACAAACCGACCCGAAATCCTCGATCCGGCGCTCCTGCGCCCGGGCCGCTTCGACCGCCATGTCCTGGTGGACCGTCCCGACAAGGTCGGCCGGGAAGCGATCCTGCGCGTGCACCTGAAGAAGATCAAGGCCGTCGCCGACCTCGACGTCCAGAAACTCGCCGCCATGACGCCGGGCATGGTGGGCGCAGACCTCGCCAACCTTGTCAACGAAGCGGCTCTCCTGGCGGTCCGCCGCGGCAAACAGGAAGTCGCCATGCCGGAATTCGAAGAGGCCGTGGAGCGGATCATCGCGGGCCTGGAAAAAAAGAATCGCCTCATCAACGTCCAGGAGCGCGAGATCGTCGCCTATCACGAGATGGGGCATGCCCTGGTGGCGATTTCCCTTCCGGGGACAGACCCCGTCCAAAAGATTTCAATCATTCCGCGCGGAATCGCGGCCCTGGGCTATACGATGCAGGTCCCGACGGAGGACCGGTTCCTGATGAAGAAAACGGAACTCCTGAACAAGGTTGCAACCCTTCTGGGCGGCAGGGCCGCCGAGGAGATCGTCTTCGGGGACATCTCTACGGGCGCCCACAACGACCTCGCCCGCGCGACGGACATCGCCAAGAGCATGATCAAGGAATACGGGATGAGCGGTCAACTCGGACAGGTCTATCTCGCCCGAGAAAAGAGGCCGCAGTTTCTGGACGTCGGGCTCCGGGAGGGAGGGGATTACAGCGAGGCCACCGCCCAGGAGATCGACCGGGAGATCCAGTCGCTCATCACCGCCGAGTACGGCCGGGCGATCGAGATCCTCAAGGCGCGGAAGGATATCCTGGTCCGGGGCGCGCAGATCCTTCTCGAACGAGAAAAGATCGAGGGAGCCGAAATCAAGGCCCTGCTGGAGGCGCCCGCCATGGCTCCTTCTGTTTCATGAAAAAAGGGGCGGCGCCATGAGGCGCCGCCCCTTCAACAAACATTCTTCTTCAAAACCCCCTGGTTCGTTATTTCCCTTCCTTCGCCTTCATTTCCTTGAACGTATTCTGGATCGATTTGACCTTCGCCGGATCGTTGAGGAGCTGATAGGCCGTAAGCGCCACCGCCTTGGCCGCCTTCACCGTCTCCGTCCAGGCTTGATCCGTGGCCGCCGCCTCCCGCATGGCGTCCGAGTGCAGCGCCGTACCTTTCGGGGCCATTTTAAACATGAGATTGACCGTGGGGTAGGCGTGCCCGACGTTTCCCAGATCCGATGAGCCCATCGGATCGCTTTTCCGGATCTCATCTTCACTGACGCCGGCCGCCTTGATGTTCTTCACCATGAGAGACAGATATTCCGGCACCATGATGGGCGCCAGCAGGGCCGTGCGCGGAGGCTTATATTCCATCGTCGCACCCGTCACCAGCGCACCGGCCTTGGCGCAATTGATGATTTTTTCATAAGCGTCCAGCATCGTGCCCGTATCGAGAGCCCGCGCGGCGAATTCCGCCTCGGCCAGAGGCACCACAACATTGACCGCCTCGCCGCCTTTCTTGATGATGCCGTGGATGCGGACGTCCTGCCGCAGATGCTCCCGCAGCATGTCGACGCCATTGAAGGTCAGGATCGCCGCCCGCAGGGCGTTGACCCCCTTGTGCGGCGCGGCGGCAGCGTGAGATGCCTTTCCCTTGAAGATAAAGGTGGCGCGTTTCATGGCCAGAAGTTCCTTGTCCACGCTCCAGAGGTCGCCCGGATGGGTGATGAGAACGACGTCGGTCCCTTCGAAGTGGTTTCCTTCCAGGAGGGCGATCTTGCCGCCGCCGAGAGAGCCGCGTTCCTCATCGGGCGTGCCGACGACGATCACGCGTCCCGGCGTCTCCTTCATGAGCTTGGACAAGCCGGCCGCGGCCAGAAGCCCGGACGTGGCGAGCAGATTGTGCCCGCAGGAGTGTCCATTGGCCAGGGCATCGTATTCCAGCATGATCGTAACCGTGGGCCCCGGCCCCTTGCCGTTCATTTCCGCACGGAATGCCGTCTTGGCGATGCCGCCCTTGACGAGATCATCGGGGACCTTGAGATCGCCCGTGACCTTGAAGCCGAGCTTGCGGAGTTCTTCCATCAGCAACTGCGAACTCTTGAATTCCTGCTGCCCCTTTTCCTTGAAATCAAAGATCTTCTGCGAAACGATCTTGCAGTTCGCCGCCTGATCGTCGATCGCCGCAAGCAGCGCCTTGTCGTCTGCAGACGCCGACGCAACCCACATCATTGCCAGAATCAGCGCAAGCAGAGTCCGCCCCCATATGCCGTACCCTTTTCTTTTCATTGGCCTCCCTCCTCTTTCCTTCGTCCGATTCCCCCCCCCGCAGCCGCGGAGAAGACCCTTTCGCCCTGAAAAACGGCGCCATTCTAATCGATCTCCCCGTCAAACACAATCTCCCTGTCAAGGGCCGCAAAGCTCTTTCTCTCCGCATCGCAGATATGCTAGTAGGAAATTGTACGCTGGATGAAAGGAAGATCCGATGAATGGCATCGTAAGAATTGCCGTCCCCTTTGCTGCACTTGCACTGTTCCTCCTCCTGCCGCCGCTTGCCGGATTGCCGCCGGCGGCCCAGCGCGTCGCGGGGATCGTGGTCCTGGCGATTCTACTGTGGTCAACGGAAGCCCTGCCCGTCGGAATCAGCTCGATCGTCGTCCTCGCCCTGCTCGGAGTGATGGGCGGTCTGCCTCCTGCGGAACTGTTCTCCGGGTTTCGTTCCCCCATTTTGTACTTCATGGTCGGCGTGATGATCATGGGAGGCGCGATCGTGAAGTCCGGACTCGCCTCACGGGCGGCGCGCTTCTTCCTCCATGGAGCACGCGGCAGCTCGAAGCGCCTCTTCTTCCATTGCCTGATCAGCCTGCCGCCACTCGCGCTGATCTTACCGTCAGCGATCACGCGCAATGCCTTCCTCCTGCCGGCCTATCAGGAGACCTTCCGCGAACTTCGCCTCAGCCGCGAAGACGGTCTCTTGAAATCCGTCGTTCTGACGCTCGGCCTTCTGAACCCACTGGCATCCTCCGCCTTCATGACCGGCGGGCTCGCCCCCATGACCACCGCAACGATGCTGGGCGGCTTCAACTGGTGGAAATGGTTTTTCCTGATGAGCGTTCCCTACTATGTGCTTCTCGTACTGGGCGGATTGTGGACCGCCGCCGTCAATCCCTTCCCGGCTCATGAATTTCCGCCGAAACCGATCGCAGCCTGCTCTGCATTGTCGCCTCGCGAGCTTCGCGTCGTCGCCGTTCTCTTCCTGACTTCGGTCCTCTGGCTCACCGATTTCTGGCATGGTTGGCACCCGGCCATTCCGGCGCTGATCGCAGCCGTCCTGCTCTGCGATCAGATTTCCGGGGTCCTTTCCTGGAAGGAAATGGAACAGGCGGTCCCCTGGTCGACGTTCCTGGTTCTGGGAGCATCGTTTTCCCTGGCCCAGGCGCTCATCGCAACGGGCGCCGCCGCCTGGCTTGCCGACATCTTTTCCGGGATTACGTTGCAGTTTCGCACCTCTCCTTCCGTAGTGGCGGCGCTTGTCGTCGCCATGACGGTCGTCATTCATCTGGGCATCGCCAATATGTCCGCCTGCATCGCGCTCCTCATCCCCATAACGACGCTGCTTGCACAGGGCCTCCACATGAACCCCCTCGTCTTCGGTCTCATCGTCGGCATCTCCGTAGACGCCGTGATCCTCTATCCCGTTCAGACCGCAACCAACCTGGTCGCTTACGAAACAGGTCTCATGGACGGCAAGGATGTGCTCAAGGTAGGGGTGGGAATGTGGGTCCTGACGACCCTCGTCGTCGTGGCCGTTGCGCTTCCCTGGTGGTCGCTGCTGGGGCTCTCCATGCGTCTGTGAGAATCGGTCGAGGCCCTTTCCTCTCTTGACCCAAACCACCGAATATGAGAGAAAATCGCGCCGCAACCCATCTCAGGAGGTTTTTCGGACACCACCGGCGGAAACTCTTCCCCGCAGTGCCTCCGATACCATGAAGAAGCGCTATGTCCTGCTGTCCATTTTGCTCGCTCTTCTCGCCGTCGGCGCTTTCTTCTTTTTTTATTACGACCTTTCCGTCTATCTCACAGACCGCCAGAAGTCGATCCGTCTGTTGAAGTCTTTCGGGCCATGGTCGTTTCTCGTCTTCATTCCGCTGCAGATCCTCCAGGTCATCATGGCCCCTTTCCCCGGTGAAGTGACGGGTTTTATCGGCGGGTATATCTACGGCACGATATTGGGCACTCTGTACTCCACGATCGGACTCACGATCGGCTCCTGGATAGCCTTCACGCTGGCCAGGATCTACGGGCTTCCGCTCGTCGAAAAAATCGTCTCCACCGGGACCCTCCGAAAATATGACGCCTTCATGAAACACCAGGGGGTATTGGTATCGTTCGTTCTTTTTCTGATTCCGGGATTCCCGAAGGACTCTCTGTGCTACATCATGGGCTTAAGCCACATGCCCACAACCACGTTTCTGCTCCTGTCGACCATCGGGCGTCTTTTCGGCACAATCCTCCTGTCTGTGGGGGGAAGTCTCGCCCGCAACCGGCAGACGGAAGTCCTCTTCGTTGTCTTCGTCCTGAGCGGCCTTGCGCTGCTCCTGGCCTATATCTACCGGGACCGGATCCTGCTTTGGCTGAAGAAACGCGAGGATCCGCCTTCTTCCGCCGTAGGGACGGAGGACATAACCTCCAGGCATGATGAAAAACCCCTCTGAGACTCTTCCGTCCAGGCGCGCGACGGCGGCCAAGCGACCACGCACCGGGAAGACCGCGGCGTTTGACGAGTCTTCCGTCCCATCGATCCGTCGGAAGCTCCTCCGCTGGTACAGGGAAAACGGTCGCGATCTGCCCTGGCGCAAGACCGCCGATCCTTATCGGATATGGATTTCCGAAGTGATGCTTCAGCAAACCCGCGTAGAAACCGTTCTCCCGTACTACAAAACCTTCCTGAAACGCTTTCCTACGGTGCAGGCGCTGGCGAAGGCGCCGCAAGACGGGGTTCTCAAGACGTGGGAAAACCTCGGCTACTACAGCCGGGCGAGACACCTTCACAAGGCGGCGCAAATCGTTGTAGAGCGATTCGGAAGCAGGCTTCCCGGGAAGGAGGAGGACTTGCGAAAACTTCCCGGCGTGGGCGGCTACACCGCCGGGGCGATCGCCAGCATTGCCTTCGGAGAAATTGTTCCGGCCGTGGACGGGAACGCCCGACGCGTCCTCATGCGTCTTTTCGACGTCACAGCGGCGATTGACCGGCCGTCCACCGTCAGGCAGGTGCAGGCTCTGGCGGAGAAACTCGTCCCGGAATCGGCGCCGGGGGACTTCAATCAAGCCCTGATGGACCTGGCAAACTCCCTCTGCACGTCCCGGAAACCGGCCTGCAGCCGCTGCCCGCTGGGGAGACACTGCCGGGCCCGGCGGGAAGGAAACCAGGAAGCGATCCCGCGAAGACCCAAAAGGAGGAAGATACCGGAGAGACAGGCTGTTGCCGCGCTTATTCAGGATCGAAAAGGCCGCCTGCTCGTTGCGCAGCGGCCGGGAAAGGGTCTTCTTTCCTCACTCTGGAAGCTTCCCGGAGGATTTCTGCGTGAAGGAGAAGCCCCCGAAGAAGGACTGATCCGCACCGTCCGGGAGGAAGTCGGTGTCGAAAGCGAACCGCAGCGGCCGCTCGGCGCCGTCCGCCATTCCTATACGCACTTCCGCATGGTTCTCCACGTCTTTGCCAGCCGCATCACCTGTGGAAAACCCCGGCCGCTCCTCTGCGGGGAGACGCGTTGGTCCGCCCCGGAAGATCTGGCGTCCTTGGCCTTCTCCAAGGTGGACCGCCTGGTCGTGAGCCTCTCAGGGATGCCCTGGCGCAACCCCTGAAAGCGGCGGCGTCCCTGGAATTTCCGGTTCCTTCAGCGGCAGGCTTCCGGACGGATCAGGAGCACAGGCGCGCGAGCGTCGTGCAGAACGCGGAGCGCCACACTGCCGAACATCAACTGCTTCATCCCGGTGTACCCATGGGTAGCGATGATAATCAGATCGGCGCCTTTTTCCCGGGCGTACGAGACGATTGCCTGCGCGGGACTCCCTTCCAAGGAGGCCGCTTTCGCCTGGATGCCTTCCGCAACAAGTTTCTTCCTGGTTCGGTCCAGGTAGGCCTGCGAGTTTTCGCGCTGGATCTTCTTCATATGAGAGAAATCAATGTTTTCCGCGAAGACCGCCGAATAGGTTTCGGTCACGTTGACCAAGAGGACTTCTCCGATAAAGCCCCCCTTCGCCAGGTGGATCACCTCCGACAGTGCGCACTCGGCCAACGGCGATCCGTCGAGAGGAACCAGTACTTTTTGATACATGGGAGGCGCCTCCTTTCAGCATCAATGCCATTTCCGTCCGAACACTTTCCCCGTCCACCATTCATCGCACGCGGCAGGAGAACCTTCAGGAAATCAGTCGTGCTGCTCTTTTTTTTATTGTAGCGATTGCGGTCCGGTTTTTCAATCCGGAGGATCCTGATCTCTGGAATCTTCCCTTTCGGCCGGGCTTGATAAAACGATGCGAAGATGGGAAAAGAAGACGAGGAGATACGCCGCCCATGGCAAAAACCCGCATCCCCGTCACGCCCGCCGTCCTGCTCCTGAAAGAAAGGGGGGTCCCCTTTTCCCTGCGCCCCTACCCCTATGTGGAACACGGCGGCACCAGGGTCGCCGCCCGCGACTTGGGGGTTGATGAACACCGGACGATCAAGACTCTCGTCATGGAGGATGACCGCAAGCTTCCCTTCGTGATCCTGATGCACGGCGACCGGGCGGTCTCGACGAAAGCCCTGGCGCGGACGCTCGGCGTCAAGTCCGTCCAACCCTGCACGCCTCAGACGGCCGAACGTCATACCGGCTACCGCGTGGGCGGAACCTCCCCTTTCGGGACGCGCAAGTCCCTGCCGATTTACATGGAAGAAACCATCGCCGCCCTGCCGGAAATCTTCATCAACGCCGGCGCGCGAGGCCTTCTGGCGGAGATGGCGCCGGCGGATCTGGTCCGCATTCTCCATCCCCGGATGGTATCGGTTGCCATCAGCCCGTCTTCCGGCGGTTGACATTTTCCGGGCCTGTCGCCATATTAGAGTCGCTTCTCATACGGCCGCAGATCCCGCGGCCGGATCGACGTTTTGAGGTGAGAACCCTATGACCGAGGAATGCATCATATTGAGATGCCTGAACTGCGGGACGAAGAATCGGATCCTGCGAACGAGGCTGCAGGATCGGCCCACCTGCGGCCGATGCCGGGCGGCCTTGGACGAGATGATCATCCGCTGCCTTTCCTGCGGAACGAAGAATCGCATGCCCGAAGAGCGAATCCACAATCGGCCCCTGTGCGGCAAGTGCCGGGAGCCCCTGGTCGTCAGCAGCAGTTCGGATCAGCCCGTTGAAATATCCGATGCCTCCTTTGCCGACGAGGTCATTTCCAGCGCCATGCCCGTGCTGGTTGACTGTTGGGCGCCGTGGTGCGGCCCATGCAAGACCGTGGCCCCGATCCTGAACGAACTGTCTTCCAAGTATGCCGGCGGGGTCAAGATCGCCAAAATCAACATCGATGAAAATCCTCTTATCGCTTCCCAGTATGGGATTCGAAGCATCCCGACGATGCTTCTGTTCAAAAACGGGAAGCTCGTGAATCGTCTCGTCGGGGCGTTGCCCAAGGAAGAAATCGAGCGCCACCTGCTGGCTACGATGAAAACGAACTGACCCCGTCTTCATTCCGGCACGTTTCGTGGAGAAAATTGAAATTCCGCCCATCGCATCCTGCAAGAAAGACGGTGTCACCGTTCTTCCCGCCATATCCGGACTTCATGAATCCATCCAGAAAGGACACCCATGAAAAATACATCGAAAACTCCCGGACCTCCGAACCTCATCTACAAAGGACGCGTCTTCGAGGTGTATGAAGGCGACGTCATGTTCCCGGACGGGCGGATCGGTTTTTTCAGCTGGCTGACGCATCAACCCGTAATCGTCGTTTTGCCCATCACAAGCGAGGGGAAGATCGTCCTTCTCAATCAGTACCGACCCGCCATCGGCGCGACCCTGCTGGAGGCGCCTGCGGGGACCATGGACAAGGGCGAAGAGTCCGTGGAGGAGTGCGTCCAGAGAGAAATGGCGGAGGAAACCGGCTTCCGGGCAAGGAAGCTCGTCCGGCTGTTCGAGGGCTATGTCGTCCCGGGGTACTGCAACGAGTACATGCACTTTTTCATGGCCGGCGGGCTCTATCGGGCGCCGCTGCCCGGCGACGAGGACGAGTACATCGAGACGGTAGAGGTGGATTTCGCCGAAGCGTCGGCGATGGTAGTCGACGGGCGGATCCGCGACTGTAAAACGGCGCTCGCAATCCGTCTGGCCGAAGACCCGCTGCGCAGAGAGCCCCTGCTGAGGTCCTGAACGGAACCCCGCACGGGACGTATCGGATGGGATTTTGCTAGGCAAAAAGCAGAACGAACTTCTCGAAGAGTTCGCGATGGAAATGCGTGATCATTTCATCGCGCATCACCCGGAGGGCGTCGAAAGGCTTCATGGCCTTCTTGTACGGGCGTACCGACGTCAGGGCCTCAAAGACATCCGCGATGGAGCAGATGCGGCCGTAGATGTGGATGTCATCCCCTTTCAGTCCCCGCGGATAACCGGCCCCATTCTCCCGTTCATGATGTTGCAGAATGATCATCTGGCATTCCTTGTTGAGCTGATGAGTCTCCTTGAGAAGCTGGTAGCCGTAATCCGGATGCCGTTTCATTTCCTGCATTTCCTCGTCGGAAAGTTTCGCGGGCTTGTTTATGATCGACAAGCTGATGCGGACCTTCCCCAGATCATGCAGAAAGA
>CAZDLM010000034.1:0-12026 GCA_964506465.1 uncultured Syntrophaceae bacterium | reverse complement strand
CGAGCGCCTATACCGCCAGGCTGCTGGAGAGGAAGGGCGTGCATGTCATGTGCGTCCGATCCCTTGAAGAGGAGCTTGGCCAGTGATACGGACAGCACGCCGACATTCACCGAGTGGATGTAGGTGTTGAAGTCGTGGGACGTAATCCGCAAGAGGTGATAGTTCGTGGCATTATCGTCCAGGATAAGATCCACGACCTTGGAGATCCCATCCTTCGCCTGCTGGATATTCTCGACCGTCGGGTTTGCCATCAGGTCTCTCATCATGTTCAGGGAGTGGAGATGAACGGCCTGCGCCTTCTTTTCCACCGGGAGAGTCTTGTCCTGGATGGCCTCCATCAGGTCTTCCGTCCGCAGGGCCGGCGGTTTCGGGGCCTTCGGAACGGGCCCGGGCGGATTGTCGGAGGACCGGATGCGGCTTTGGGCGGGATCGACCTTCACTTCCTTGACGCCGCATTCGAGAATTTTTCGGATCTGATTGTCGGACGTGATCAAGAAATTGTTCTTCAGGAAAGGATGCTCGTACCAGGCCAGCGGCAAGTGCACATACATGCCGACCCGAAGGTCCTTAGGCCTGATCGCTCTAAATTGGGCTTCGCCGTTCCCCATCTCTTGAGCCGCCCCTCTACCGCAGACTTTTTTCCCGCCGTTCCCGTTGGATTTCCAGGTCCTTGAGCAGATTGAGGTCCCGTTTCAACTGTTCCTTTTCCTTCTGCGCCTTGATGGTCTCCTCCTGGAGACGCTCCTGCAATTGGCGAAGGTCCCTCTTCAGGTAGTCGCCTTCATGGAGGGCCTTCTCCTTAGCCTGTTCCAGCCCTTCGATATCCTGCTGGTACGCCTGCAGTCGGCGGAGGAATTCCTGCCGCTCATCGATCAGGCGGATCAGGGTTACGCAAAGCAGCCTCCAGTGGCTTTCCGGGTGGCGGGCAAGAAAATCCTGCAGCGCGCCCCGCCCCGACTGAAACCGCTCGGCCTCCGGATCCTCTCCCATCGAGGCGATTACGGCCTGCAGTTCTTCCCCTTCGGCGGCCGCCTGCACTTGCACCGCGTCCACCGGCAGCGCATCTTCGACCACGGGCGACGCCTCTCGAGGAATCTCCACCGGGATCTCCCTTTGGGGCGCGCTCTCCTGCAGGGACGGAGCGCAGGCGACGAAGAGCAGCAGCGGAAAGAGCCAATAGACTTTCTTCATCCCATATCGGCAGAAGGTAATCATTTCTTGAGTTCTCGCAGCAATATTCAGGAAATCGCCGATTCCACATGATCCAGAGCGGCCGCACTTCACTCCTGTAGAGGCTGCTCCGCAGCGGCCTGCTTCACGAAATTGCTTCCCGGAAGCGTCTTGGCGAACTCCTTGAGTTCGGCCGCCTTGCGGGCCATTTCATGCGGACTCTCAAAGCGCGACCCATCATCGGTCACCATCGCCACGGTGATGGTGACAAGTGGAAACGACTGCACGACCCCCTTCCGGTCCTTCGCGATGCAAAAACCCTGCTTGCGGTCTTCTTCGCTGAAGAAACGCAGGACTCTCTTATCAAACACCGCAACAAGGTTCCGTCCGATGAACTCCGCCCGATCAGGGGCGGCGATGAGGACAAAATCGTCTCCGCCGATATGCCCGACAAAATCTCCGGCGGCCGGATCCACGGAGCCGGCAAGAATCTGCGCCACTTCCTTGATTACTTCACTGCCCCACGCATATCCATACTTGTCGGCGAAGGGCTTGAAATTGTCGAGATCGATATGGCAGAGGGCAAACAGTCGGCCCGCTTCACGCCGTTCATGAATTTCTTTTTCGATCGCCAGATTTCCGGGAAGCCTTGTCAGAGGGCTGGCATCGAGGTTGATGGCCTCAAGTTCCTTGAGGCGCGTCATCATCGTTCCGAAAGCCAGGGACAGCGCCCCGATTTCGTCGTCGCGGCGAATGTCCGGCGAGACGTCAAACTTGCCTTCCGCGACCAGAGCCGTGGCCTTTTCCAGCTTCCGCAATGGGCCGGCAATGTTCTGCGTGATGAAGAACGCCAGCAGCAGTCCCACCAGGAGACTGGCCGCTGCGAGCACAACCGCCGCGCGTGACGCCTTCTTGCCTCCCTCGTCGATCTCCCCCATACGGAGATCCCGGCTCTCCTCGGCCCGCCGCTGCACGACCTTCAGATGCTGCGCGAGATCGTCGATGAGCCTGCGGCTTTCGGACTGCGACAGCGCAACCGCATCCGCGAGCCGATCCTGCTGGATCAGCAGCATCTCCTGATGGAAGGTCTCCTCATACCGGCGATGAAGCTCGCCCAGCCGTTCGACGTCCTTTCGGATGCTCGTCAATGGCGTCTTCCGCAACACGGACAGTTTGGCGCGGAACTCCCTCCCTCTGGAACGGAAGATCTCTTCCAGGGATCGATCCCGGAGAATCAGATTCTTCTTCTCGGCGTTCTCCTGAGCGAGCAGCACATCGAGCATGGTGCCGGCCACTTCAAGTACGGCGATATCTTCATCGAGGATGTCTTGGACCGTCCGGTTCAGGTTCTGCAGGCTGCCGATGGCGTAGACGCTCGCAAGCGCCGTCACAACGGCCATGACAAGGTAACTCAGCAGCATCTTGCGCCGAATCGTGAATTTCATGGGGAGGGGGTACCGACCGCCGAAGGATTACTCCCGCACCGGCCTTCCCGGTTTCCCCGCCGGGGTTCTTCGACCGAGATCATCACCCGTGCGGTCTGCGCGGTGCGTATTTTCTTGCTTTTCCTTCTGGTGCCGGAACTGAGAAATTAGTAACATAAGCCCGCCTATTGCGCAAAAGGAAAACGAAAAACATGCGCCCTTTTCCCTGGGACGGCCCTTGGCGGGCGGGGTTGCGCTCCGGCGCGATCCGCGGCTGGCGGGGGTTTCTCTGGATGATGAAGTTGATCGTTCCCCTCTCCCTGTTCACTGCGTTCCTCGCCTGGAGCGGCTTCATCGAGCGGATCGATTTCGTCCTGCAACCCGTGATGGAACTCCTCCATCTGCCGGCTGCGGCCGCCCTTCCACTCCTTCTCGGATTGCTCACGGGCATCTACGGCGGCATCGCAGCGATGGTCGTCCTGCCCTTGGACCAGGCGCAGATGACCGTCATCGCGGTCTTTCTCTTGGCGGCCCACAGCCTCATCCAGGAAGGAATCATCCAGGACCGCTCCGGCCTGCCCTTCTTCCGGGCCACGGCCGTCGCCTGGGGACGGCCGTCGTCACGGTTCTGATCGTTGCCCCTTGGATCGGCAGCACCCCGGTGCTTGCGGGAGGTCCCGCCGCAGCCGCGTCTTCGGGTACGCTTCCACAGATGCTGCTCGCCTGGGCCAAAACGACGGCCCTCCTAAGCGTCAAAATCTTCGCGATCATCATGGCCCTCCTCATACTGCTGGACGTTCTCAAGGCGATGGGCTGGGTGGAGCCCCTGGTGGGCGTTCTCTCTCCGCTTCTCTGGCTGATGGGGCTGGACCGAAAGATGGGCTTTTTGTGGCTGACGGCCGTTCTCTTCGGCCTGACCTACGGCGGTGCAATGATCGTCGAAGAGGCGCGCAGCGGATCGCTTCGCGGTGCGGATCTGGAGCTCCTGCAGATGTCGATCGGCATCCATCATTCCATCGTCGAAGATCCCGCCCTGTTTCTGTCGCTTGGCCTGAGCGCTTTCTGGCTCTATGTGCCCCGCCTTGTCGTCGCGGTCATCACGGTTCGGCTCCTGCGTCTGTGGCAGGGTATCGGACGGCCGCGATCCGCGGCCTGAGGCTCGCCCTGGCATCGGGGGGGTTCTCCTTGCCCCCATCCGGGAGTTCTGCTATATTGTCTCTTAGAGAGGCTCCCTCGAAAATGTCCGGTCAGGCGCTTTCGGCCGGTGCGACAAGTTCCCTCATCGCTGCAACCATTCAACCCATCATGACCTGGAGGCGAAATCGATGATCTACAACGAAGACTTTGAAACCCTGCCGCGCGAAGCGCTGGAGGCCCTGCAGATCAAGAGGCTCCAGCAGGTCGCGCAACGGGTGTATCATACCGTCGGCTTCTACCGGAAGGCCTTCGACGACGCCGGCGTCCACCCGGACGATATCCGGACGCTCGCCGATCTCCGGCGGCTCCCGTTTACGACGAAACAGGACCTTCGGGACAACTACCCATTCGGCTTGTTCGCCGTGCCGATGAGCAGCGTCGTCCGCCTTCACGCCTCCTCCGGAACTACGGGACGCGCAACCGTAGTGGGATACACGAAGCGCGACATCGACACCTGGTCCGAATTGGTGGCCCGCTGCTTCGTCGCCGCCGGGCTCACGAAGAACGACATCGTGCACAACGCCTACGGGTACGGCCTGTTCACGGGCGGACTCGGCGCCCATTACGGAGCGGAACGGCTGGGGGCCAGCGTCATCCCGATTTCCGGCGGCAACACGAAGCGCCAGATCATGATTCTCCAGGACTTCGGCCCCACGGCCATCTGTTGCACGCCGTCCTACGCGCTGAACCTGGCTGAACAGGGCCGGAGCATGGGCATCGATATGCGCGCACTGCGGCTGCGCGTCGGCATCTTCGGCGCCGAACCCTGGAGCGACAGGATGCGCGACGAGATCGAAGCGGCGTTGAACCTGACGGCGCTGAACATCTACGGCCTCTCCGAAGTCATGGGGCCGGGTGTCGCCATGGAATGTCTGGAGGGGCGCCAGGGCATGCACATCTTCGAAGATCATTTTCTGGTCGAAATCATTGATCCGGAGACTGGAACCGTCCTGCCCGCCGGAGAGAAGGGCGAGATCGTCTTCACCACGCTCTCGAAGGAGGCCTTCCCCCTCATCCGCTACCGGACACGCGACATCACACAGCTTTTCTCGGACCCCTGCACCTGCGGACGGACGCATGTCCGCATGGATCGCATCATGGGCCGCAGCGACGACATGCTGATCATCCGCGGCGTGAACGTCTTCCCCTCCCAGATCGAGGCGGTCCTGGTGGGCATCGACGGCCTGGAACCTCAGTACCAACTGATTGTGGACCGGGAAGGCACGCTGGACACGCTGGAGGTTCGCGTCGAGGTGAGCGACCGGATTTTCACGGCATCGGGCAGCGTGAAGGTCCTGCAGAACATCGAACGGCGCATCACCAAAGACATCAAGGACTACCTGGGCATCTCCGCAAAGGTCAAACTGGTCGATCCCAAGTCTCTGCAGCGGTCTGAAGGGAAAACGAGCCGGGTCATCGACAAGCGCCAGATATGAACGGGAGGGACAACTCATGAAGGTAGAACAGATCTCCGTCTTCATGGAAAACAAGCCGGGCAGGCTGGAGCACATCACCAGGATCCTCAAGGACGCCGGTATCAATATCCGGACCCTGTCGTTGGCGGACACGTCGGATTTCGGCATCCTGCGCATGATCGTCAACGACGTGGAGACCGCGACCCGTGTCCTCCGCGAAAACGGTTTCACGGTCAGCCGTACGACCGTCGTCGCCGTCGAGGTGCCGGATCGTCCGGGCGGCCTGCACGGCATCCTCGCCGTTCTGGCGGAAAACGAGATCAACGTCGAGTACATGTACGCGTTCGTCGAACGCAGCGGGCAGAACGCCGTGATGATCTTCCGCTTCGAAGAGCCCGATGCGGCCATCGACGTCCTGCGCAAGGTCAACATCAATGTTCTGTCCGGAGATAAGCTTTACGCGCTCTGAAACCGGTCCTTGACCTTGACACTGCAAGGAGATCCGCCGTGACGAAGATATCGCGCCGATCCCTCGAACGAATGGTCGAAGAGCAGTTGGGGAAATGGAATCTTGCCGGCCGCGAGCGGAAGCCGCCGCGGTCCAAACCCCGTCCGGTGATCACGATATCACGGGAACCGGGCTGCGGTGCCAGCGAAGTCGCCAAACGGCTCGCCGAGGACCTGGGGATGGACCTCATGGGGGGACTGATCATCGAAAAGGTGGCCGAAAGCGCCCAGATGAGCCGGAAGATCGTCTCATCGCTGGATGAGCGCGAGATTTCGAAACGGGACGACTGGCTCAGTTCCCTGTTCGAAACGCGGCATCTCTGGCCGGACGACTATCTCTTTCATCTCACCAAGGTCATCGGAACGGTCGGCCGGCACGGCAACGCGGTGATCGTCGGACGGGGGGCGCATCTCATCCTCCCGTCAGGAGAGACTTTCCGCGTACGGTTTTCTGCGCCCCTCTCCTGCCGGATCCGCCACATGATGGAGGCTCACGGTCTGCCGCAGCCGGATGCGGAAAAGTATCTCATCCGCAAAGACGCGGAGCGGCGCGCCTTCATCTGGCGCTACTTCCATGCCGATCTTACCGACCCCAGACACTACGACCTTCTGATCAACATGTCCAAGATCAGCGTCGACGGCGCTCTCGAAGCCGTGAAGGCCGCCTTCGGCTCGTGGAAGCGCTGAAACCGTCTTCCCGCAAGCGCGGTGATGCCGGCCCCTGCGGCCGGATTCTCTTCCACGCCGTCAACCCTTGACGCATCCTAGAGACCGGAGTTTCGCCACCTTGCGCGAGAGGCCCGCACGGTCCACGACGGAGACGACTTCGTCCAGGTTTTTGTAGGCTTCGGGATATTCTTCCCGCAGGGTCTCCTTTCCCGCCGCCATCACGACGACGCCCCGCGCGGACATCTCCTGCGGAATGGACCGTCCACGGCTCGCCTTCATCGCCTGGGTGCGGCTCATGACGCGGCCCGCTCCGTGGCAGGTGCTGCCAAAGGTCTCGGCGAAGGCCTTTTCCGTGCCCGCCAGGACGTAGGAACCCGCGCCCATGTTCCCCGGAATCAGGACGGGCTGGCCGGCGGACCGGTAGCGCGGCGGCAGGGCCTTGTGCCCCGGCGGAAAGGCGCGCGTCGCGCCCTTGCGGTGAACGCAGAGGCTGACCTCTTTTCCATTCAGCGGAAGCGTTTCGATCTTGGCGATATTGTGGCAGACGTCATAGACCAACTGCATGCCCAGGTCCCGCGGAGACATCCCCAGCGTCCGCTGAAAACTCTCACGCGTCCAGTGCATGAGCGCCTGCCGGTTTGCCCACGCATAATTGGCGGCGCAGGCCATGGCGGCAAGGTATTGCCTGCCCTCTGGAGAGGACAGGGGCGCACAGGCAAGTTGACGATCCGGGAGCTGCAGATCGAGCGTGCGCACGTGGCGGACCAGACGGGCCAGATAGTCGTCGCAGACCTGATAGCCGAGGCCACGGGAGCCGCTGTGGATCATGACGGCGATCCGGCCCTTCGTCAGACCGAACGCGTTCGCCGCATCCGGTTCGAACACCTCTTCCACCACCTCGATCTCGAGAAAATGGTTTCCCGACCCCAGCGTGCCGAGCTGCTCGCGTCCCCGTTCCAGCGCGCGGTCGCTCACGGCCTCCGGATCCGCACCCTCCATGGATCCGCCGTCCTCGGTCGTCTCCAGATCCGCCGGCGTTCCGAAACCGTTCTCCACCGCCCAGCGTGCGCCATCGGTCAGGACGCGGCTTTCCTCCTTCAGGGAAAGCTTGATCGATCCCCGGGAACCGACGCCGGACGGGACATCGCGGAAGAGCCCGACCGTGAGGTCGCGGAGGCGATCCCTGACGTCCTCCTCGCGAAGGTTCGTCGTGAGCAGGCGGCAGCCGCAGTTGATATCGTAACCGACGCCTCCCGGCGAAACGACGCCGTCCTCCAGGGAGAACGCGGCGACCCCGCCGATCGGAAACCCGTATCCCCAGTGCATATCCGGCATGGCCAGAGAAGCCTTGACGATCCCCGGCAGATGGGCGACGTTCGCCACCTGCCGGGGGCTTTCGTCCTTTCCCATGCCCTTCATGAGACGCTCGCTGGAATAAAGGATACCCGGCACGCGCATCCCTCCTTCGGCGGGGATGCGCCAGCGGCAGTCGTCGATTTTTTCCAGTTTGATCTCAGACATCCAGGATCACCCGCGCGGTCCATCGCCCGGCCCTGCCCCGGCTCAACGATGCCTGGTGGTAGGTAACGGCCTTGATCTCCTTGCGGAGGCGTCCAGAGGCGGGGTCCAGGACCTCACCCCGCGCCTCCGCGCAGATCCTGTTCTCCTCGAGGGTTGTAATGCGGATTTGCCCCAGAAGCAGCCGGTTCCCGTGAAATTGGTAGAGGATTTCGCGAAGGAAGTTCACGAGGAGATCCGGCGCGTCCTCGCCCGTTGCGCAGATCCGGACGGTTCGGTCCGCCTTTCCCTCCCGGTCCGCCAGGAGGTCAGCCAGGGCTTCCGCGGCGTGGACGAACAATTCCTCCCGCGTCCGCCCGTACACCTCGATCCCGAGGTCCGCAGTGTGATCGAAGGTCCGGTACGTGATCATCGGCACCCTCTCGGACCCGGCGGTGACGCCCTCTACGCCTCTCCGGCGCCGTCGTCCGAACCGTCGACATCTCCAAGGAGATCGGTCCCTGTTCCGTCCGCCGTCTCGCCTTCCAACGCGGCGTCGCCGTTCTTCTCTTCGCTTTCGCGCTCGGCCCGCGCCAGCCCGACAACCCGCTCCTCGGGCGCAAGATCGATCAGGCGCACACCCTGGGTGCTGCGGTGAATGAGCGGGACCTCATCCACCTTCATGCGGATGATGTTTCCGGCGCTGCTGATCAGCATGATGTCCTCGCCTTCGACCACCTGCAGGATCCCCGCAACCATGCCGACCTTGGGAACGGTTTTCAAATTGATCGTCCCCTTGCCGCCGCGGGTCTGCACGCGGTATTCCGCGAAGTCCGTACGCTTGCCGTAGCCGCGTTCGGAAACGGTTGCGATGGTAGTTCCCGGCGAGGCAACCTCCATGCCGACGACGACATCGTCCTCATCCATGAGGATCCCGCGGACGCCGTAGGCCGTCCTTCCCATCTCCCGCACGTTTTCCTCGTTGAACCGGATGGACTTCCCCTTGCGCGTGCCGAGAAAAATCTCCTGACGGCCGTTCGCAAGCTGGACGTCGATGAGCTCGTCTCCCTCTTCGATCCCGATGGCGATGATGCCCGTCGACCGCGGATTGGAAAAGGCGGCCAGCTCCGTCTTCTTGATAACGCCCCGTTTGGTGACCATCACGACCGACTTGCCGTCCATGAAGTCGCGCACCGGGAGGACGGCGGCAACCCGTTCGCCCGCCGAAATCTGGATCAGATTCACGATAGCCTTTCCCTTGGCCGCCCGCCCCGCCTGAGGAATCTGATACACCTTGAGCCAATAGACCCGTCCCTGATTGGTGAAGATCAGGATGTAGTTGTGGGTCGAGGCGATAAAGATCTTCTCGACGAAATCTTCCTCCTTCGTCCCCATGCCGACCTTTCCCCGTCCGCCGCGTCGCTGGCTCCGGTACAGGCTTACCGCGTTGCGCTTGATGTACCCGGAATGGGAAACCGTGACGACGACGTCTTCCTCGACGATCATGTCTTCGATGTCGATGTCCTCGGAGCTGGCGACGATTTCCGTGCGCCGCTCGTCCCCGTACCGGCCCTTGATCTCCTCCAGTTCGGCGACGATGACATCGAGGACCTTCTGCGGATCGTCGAGAATCCCCTGCAGGCGCCAGATCGTCTGGGAGAGCTCCGCGTACTCTTCGTCGATCTTTTCCCGCTCCAACCCCGTGAGCCGCTGGAGCCGCATCTCCAGAATGGCCTTGGCCTGGATCTCCGAAAGGCCGAATTTGCCGCACAATGCCGCCGAGGCCTCCGGAACGCTTCGGGAGCTCTTGATCACAGCGACGACGTCGTCGATCATCTTGAGGGCGACGACCAACCCCTCGAGGATGTGTGCCCGCTCGCGGGCGCGGGCCAGTTCAAACGTCGTCCGGCGCACGATCACCTCGCGGCGGAAACGGATGAAGCTCTCCAGCATGTCCTTGAGGTTGTACTGCCTGGGCTGGCCGTTTTCGATGGCCAGCATGATGATGCCGAAGGTGGACTCCATCTGGGTGTGTTTGTAGAGCTGATTTAGGATGATGGCGGAGGGCTCATCTTTTTTGAGATCGATGACGATCCGGATTCCCTCACGGTCCGACTCGTCGCGCAGGTCGGAGATGCCGGAAATCTTCTTGTCCTTCACGAGCTCCGAGATCTTCTCGATCAGGGTCGCCTTGTTGACCTGGTAAGGCAGTTCGGTGACGACGATGCTCTCCTTGTCGCTGCGGGCGTTGCGTTCGATCAGGGCGCGGGCGCGCACGCGGATGATGCCGCGTCCCGTCCGGTAGGCCGACACGATACCTTCCCGGCCGTTGATGAATCCGGCCGTTGGAAAATCCGGGCCCCGGACGATCCGCATCAGTTGGTCCACGCTGATCTCCGGTTTCCGGATGACGGCGATGGTTCCGTCGACCACCTCGGCGAGATTGTGGGGCGGAATATTCGTCGCGACGCCGACCGCGATTCCGGAGGCGCCGTTGAGCAGCAGCAGCGGCAATGCGGCGGGCAGGACCGTCGGTTCCTGCATGGACTCGTCATACGTCGGCATGAAGTCGACCGTCTCTTTTTCGAGGTCGGTGAGGAGTTCTTCCGCGATCCTCGCCATGCGGACTTCCGTGTAGCGCATCGCCGCCGGCGGGTCTCCGTCGATGGAGCCGAAATTCCCCTGTCCGTCGACGAGGGGATAGCGCAGGGAAAAATCCTGGGCCATGCGCACGATGGTGTCGTAGGCGGCGGTGTCCCCATGCGGGTGATACTTGCCGATGATGTCGCCCACGACCCTGGCCGATTTCTTGTAGGCCTTGTTCCAGCGGTTGCCCATCTCGTGCATGGCGAAAAGCGCTCGCCGGTGGACCGGCTTGAGCCCGTCCCGGACGTCGGGAATGGCCCGGCCGATGATCACGCTCATCGCGTAGTCCATGTAGGACTTTCTCATCTCGTCTTCGATGTTAATCGAAAAACCCTTCAAGGTGGGCTGTTGCTGTTCCATGCAATCCTTCTCTCCCGAAAATGCCCGCCCTCCAGCCGCACGGCTGGAGAGATCGGACCAGGCCGTCCCGGCGGCCGCTAAATGTCAAGATTCTTTACGTACAAGGCGTTGCGATAGATGAAATCCCGCCGCGGCTCCACCTGGTCTCCCATCAGGGTCGTAAAGATTTCGTCGGCCTCGACAGCGTCTTCAATCCGCACCTGCAGGAGGGTTCTTTTGTCAGGGTTCATCGTCGTTTCCCAGAGCTGCTCCGGGTTCATCTCGCCGAGGCCCTTGTAACGCTGCACCGTCAGCCCCTTTTTCCCCTCGGCCGTGACAAAGGCGACGAGCTCCGGCATGCCCTCGATCTTCTGCACCATCCCGTCGCCCTCGCCTGCCGCCACGGAGTAGGGCGGTTCGCCGATTGCGGCGACCTGCTGGAGGATCGACCGGATCTCGGCGAAGAGCGGGGCGCGCAGGAGGTCGCGGTCAACGGACGTCGTCCCGCTCCGGCCGTTCTGACGGATGGAGAAAAGCATCCGAAACCGGCCGTGCTCCTGATCCGGCTCGACGGACGCTTCCGCGACGCTCTTTCCGACCGCCATAGCGGTCCTTTTGGCGACCTTGGCCAGGACTTCCTCGGTCTTGAAGTCCTCTTCCTTCAGCGCCGGGTCGCCGGCGAGAATGCGGATGACCTCCCGCGCCTTCTCCTCATGCTCGAAACGATCCAGTATCCCCTCGATGCGCATCATCTTCTTGATCAGGGTCTTCAGGCGGGCGCCCGTCAAGGGCGCCGAACCGTCGGCCGGCAGGAGGCGAACCCTCCCGACGCCGCTGCCGAGGACGAATTCCTGCATCTCTTCTTCGTTGTGGATGTAGCTTTCGGTTTTCTTGTCGACGATGCGGAAGAGGGGCGGCTGGGCGATGTACAGATGTCCCCTTTCGACAAGCTCCTTCATCTGGCGGAAGAAGAAGGTCAGGAGCAGCGTGCGGATGTGCGACCCGTCGATGTCCGCATCGGTCATGATGATGACCTTGTGGTAGCGGAGCTTGCTGACGTCATAGTCTCCTTCGCCGATGCCGGCCCCGAGCGCGGTGACCATCACCTTGATTTCCTCATTCTGGGGCATCTTGTCGAAGCGGGTCGTCTCCACGTTTAGCA
>CAZDLM010000033.1:14019-35309 GCA_964506465.1 uncultured Syntrophaceae bacterium | reverse complement strand
GGCCGATCTCATCCTTCTTCTGCGAAAAGGCGGCGTCTTCGAAGGGTTTGATCATCTGTCCCCTGCCGAATTCGCCCAGGTCTCCACCCCCCTCCTTGCTCGGACAATCCGAGAATTTCTTCGCGAGTTCCGCGAAATCCGCACCTGCCGCAAGCTGGGCGCGGAGATCCTTCGCCTTGGCCGCTTTGGCCGCCTTGGCCTTTTCGTCGTCGCCGGGAGACAACGCAATCAGGATATGCCTCGCCCGGACCCGCTCGGGCATCCTGAATTGTTCGGGATTCTTCTTGTAGAAGTCACCGACCTCTTTTTCCGTCGGCTTGACCGGCTGCGTCTCTTTCCCCTCCAGAATCATCTTGCGGATGCCGAGCCTTGTTCGCATTTCGCTCTTCACCTTCTCCAGGGTCGTGCCTTCCGCCTCCATCGCCTGCTCGAACGTCATCCCCTTCGGCAGGTCTGACTTGAGCTGCGCCAGTGCCTTCTCGACCTCCTGTTCCGGAACCTGCACCTTTCTCCTCTCGACTTCCTTGACGAAGACCGTCCGGGTGATGAACTGCTCGATGACGTCCTTCCGCATCGCCGCCTCGGCCTCCGGCAGTTTTTCCCCCGGGATCTGCGTCCGGATCGCCGTCATTCCCCGGTCCACGGCCTTCTGGAGTTCCGCGTTGGTCATCTTTTCACCGTCCACCTCCACGGCCAGACCGTCTGCCGGGGCGGTTTGCCCGGCGACTGCCGCCGCCGGTACTGGAACTGCCTGAGCGGAGGCGGCACCCTGCTCCTTCGCCGCCGTTCCCACCTTTTCGGCCTTGTCCTTGGTGGAGCTGCAACCCAATACGCCCAGCGATATCGCCAAGAGAAGCGTAACGGGCAACTGCAATTTCCTCTTCATGCTGTTTTTCATCATGTTTTTTCCTTTCTTGTCCTCTATCCGGCGACTTCCATAGCCGATCCATGCCTCTCCCGTCAAGAGAGGATGCTGTCATCCTGATCCATCTGAAGGCGGCGCAAATGGTCGAGAAGGTATTCCCGACCGCCTGCCGACCGCTCGATTCCCGGGGCGGGCACGGTCAGGGGAGTGTCGTGCATGCGGCACAGGCGTCCCACTGCGGCGGCGGCATCGATCCGCGGCAGTGCGGCGCCCGTCAGGAGGTGGATCAGCTTCAACGTCTGAAATCCGTCAAACCAGTCGTGAAAGTGTCTCCGCATGACGTCCGCCCGCCGCGTATGGCGGCGGATCCGTCGCCATGTCCCGGGAAAATCGCGCTCTCCCAGGAAACGTGCGAGGACCGGGTGAATGCGCTGCGCCCCGGCGAGGATATGTTCTTCATCGCAGAGGAAATTCCTCTCTATCCAGGAAAGCCAGGCCTTCAAGACCGCAAACACTTCCGGATCGTACAGCAGATCGACCCTGCTGTCCCCCTCCAGATAACGCCCGACGCTTTTGCCCGTCCCGAACGGGACCCGGGTGGACCGCCGCGACGACGGATGGACTCGCGTGCGGTTGATGCGGCCGATCGGCCCGACCTTGGCGAGCTTGTTGAAGAAATAGAAATCTTCCGCCGCGTCGCGAATCGGCATTCCCCGGACCGCAGCATAGGCCCGATCCCGGCAGACCATCGTCGAACCGATCGTAAAGAAGGCATACGGCGAACCCGCATAACTGAGGCCGAGCTGATAGTAACGCAAGGATATCTCGTAGCTCCGGATCGCCTCTTCCTCCCGGGGGTCCTTCGAGGTTACCCGGTGCACAAAATCTACAGCCGCGGCCGCCCAGTTTCCGCTCCGGAAGAAACGGGCGGCTTCAGACAGATAGTTCTCCTCTACCAGCGTATCGGCATCCAGGCAGAAGAGGCATCGCGCATCGGAGGTTCCCATGCCGAGACAGGCGAGCGCCGCGTCCATCCCCATGCGCCGGGCCAATCCGACCCCTCCAGCGCGGACGGGCATTTCCCTTCCCGGCGATGAGGCATCGAGGATCGCCAGGCGAAGGCCGCCGCGGAGGATCTCCTCCATGGCGGCCCGCGTCTCCTCCCTCCCGCCGAAGCGCGCATCCGGGAGCCGGCCCCGCTGGAGTTCTCTCAGGCAGTGCAGCGTGTCCTGGTTGTTCCGGATATCCTCCTTCGACGCATGGGGCGGCCGCCGATTGTTGAGGACGATGAGGACGAGTGTCTTGCGGATTTCGCTCGGATCGTTGCGGCTGAGAGATGCCAGGGCGAGGAAGATCGTGTCTCTCTCGGCAAGGGCCGGAATGACTACCGCCTGACCGAGGCCCTCCAGGGACTCCCCCCGCAGGAGCGGCCTGTCCGAAGCATGGGACCATCGTCCGAGGTATCGCTCGATTCCGGAATCGGCCGTCATGGAGAGAGTCCGCGCAAAAGATCCTCCGCCCTGGCGGCGTCCGGACCGTCGATCCAGGAAATCGCCAATCCCCGGCGTTCCATGCGCCGGAACCACGTTTCCTGGCGTTTGGCGAACTGCGCGATCGCCGTATTGAGAAGGTGGAACATTTCCTCGTATCTCATCTCTCCCCGAAGATATCGGCTGACGAAACGATACTCGAGACCGAACCGGTCCAGCCGCTCCCACGTGATGCCCGAAGCATGCAGGCGCTCCACCTCCTCGACCATTCCCGCTTCGAGACGCCTTTTCAATCGAAGCGTAATCTGTTTGCGCAGCAGGGCTCTTTCGACGCGGATGCCGATCGTGAAGGCGTCGACCACGGGCGGTTTGACCTCAACGCGCCCTGCTTCTCTCCGCTCCGAATACTCGGCAATTTCGATGGCCCGGATCAGACGCTCACGGTCGCAGAGATCCGTGACGTTGTGAACGGAAGGCTTCGCCTTCCGCAGGCGCTCGGTCAGCTTCGCCTGATCCAATCCGGCAAGTTTCCTGCCGAATTCGGGGTCCGCCGGAACACGGGTCATGCGGTATCCCAGGAGAACCGACTCGAGGTAGAGGCCGGTCCCTCCCACCAAAAAGGGAGGACTCCCCCCGGCCGACGCGATTTCCGCAAATGACTTGTAGAAGTGTTGCTGGTACTCAAAGACGCTGAATTCCTGATCGGGATCGACAATATCGATCAGATGAAATGGCACCTGTCTTCCGTTGACGACAAAGTCGGATAGATCCTTCCCGGTCCCGAGGTCCATGCCCCGATAGACCTGCCGTGAGTCGGCGGACAGGATCTCCGAACCCCTCGCGGCGGCCAGGGTCGCCGCCAGACGCGTCTTTCCCGAAGCGGTGGGACCGATGATGGCAATCAGATTCGGCATGAAGGATTCTTGCGACCTTGCAATAGAGGTCAGCCCCTTATAGAGGATTCGGCGCCGAAAAACAACCGGGATGGACCGGGAAAACAAAAAAAGCCCCGATATGCTCATACCGGGGCTTTTCGCTGAAATCTACGGCGAAAGCTATACCGCCTTCACGTTCACTGCAGCCGGTCCCTTCTTTCCCTGCTCAACGTCGAATGAAACGGCCTGTCCTTCGTGCAGCGTCCGGAAACCGGCTCCCTGAATCGCCGTGTAATGGACAAACACGTCTCCCCCCTCACTGCTCTCGATGAAACCGAATCCCTTTTTTTCGTTGAACCACTTTACTTTTCCTTCAGACACTATGAACTTCCTCCTTTCAAGATGATCCCCGGCGTCCCCCCCAAAAAAACAAAACCACTACCGGATTCAGAGGTCATCTGACGGGTAGTGGCGGTTTGTTTCTTTGCTGAGATCGACACCGTTCGTTCCTTAAAGGAACTGCTAACCGGATATTTCTATCCACTTCCGATAAAGGCGAAACTGACGTAAGCTATCACCTCCAAAATTGAAAATCAAGCGGATTTTTATAACGTCATTTATTATTTTAATGTCAGATATTCCCCTATAATGTCGATCAGTTGGACGATTTTACCGGTGTAAAAATGATCAGCGCCGGTTATGCATTCCAGGTGGCTCCCGCAATTTTTGGCATAACGCCCTATCGCCCCGGCGCTGCAGAAGGGGTCTTCGCTGCCAAAGGTCATCAAATGAACTCTTGGGGAAGACGAAGGAAAGGCCATGAAGTCGAGGGGCGGTGAGACAAAAACGACCTCCGAAAAAAATGTCTCCTTTTCCAGGACATTTGCGCAAACCCAGGCTCCGAATGAATATCCCGCCAAGGCAACATCGGTCTTTCCTTCCCGGCAAAGAAAATCTGCCGCCGCCAGGATATCGTTCTGCTCTCCGACGCCGTCGTCGTAGGTTCCTTCACTCCCCCCGACGCCGCGGAAATTGAAGCGCAGGGTCGAATATCCCGCATGAGCGAAAGCCGCGAGCACCGCTTCGGTGACGACATCGCGCATACTCCCGCCCATCAGGGGATGCGGGTGGGCGCACAGCATGGCGGCCGCGCCGTCGTTGGGAGCATAAAGACCCTCAAGGGAAATGCTCCCGGATCGAATGGAGACGGGTTCTTCTTTCAAGGATGATCCCGCAGCGTCTCTCAATCTACTCGCCGCCCTTTCTGAGCGATGCGACCTCAATTCGATATTTCTTGACGCGGTGCCAGAGGCTTCTTTGATTAATGCCCAGGAGCGCCGCCGCCCTCGTCTGGACGCCGTTTGCCCTCGCCAGAGCCTCAAGGATAAGGGCCTTCTCGATCTCCTCTAGTTTCGCGTCCAGGGATACGGCGTCCGAGCCGCCCGTCTGCATCGAAGGAAGCTTGCCCATGGCTGAGATGTACTTGGACAGGTGCTCCGGGAGGATCAATCCGCCGTCCGCCATGACGGCCGACCGCTCGATCACATTCTGCAACTCCCTGATGTTTCCGGGCCAGTTGTATCCGATCAGCAACTGAAGCGCTTCGGGGGAAAGGCGCGCGTTGACCGCTTTTCTCTCCAGGAAATATTCCGTCAGAGCGGGGATGTCCTCGCGCCTTTCCCTCAGGGAAGGCAACTCGAGCGAAAAAACGTGCAGGCGGTAGAACAGGTCCTCCCGGAACTTCCCTTCTCGGATCAGTTCCTGAAGATTCTTGTTCGTGGCAACGATAAAACGCACGTCTATTTTCTGTGGTTTGACGCCGCCGACCCTTTCGAATTCCCGTTCCTGGAGGACGCGCAGCAGCTTTGCCTGCGTGGCGATGGGCATATCGCCTATTTCGTCAAGAAATATCGTCCCTCCATCGGCCTGCTCGAATTTCCCCTTCTTCTGGGATACCGCCCCGGTAAAAGCCCCCTTTTCATGCCCGAACAACTCGCTTTCGAGCAGCCCTTCCGGGATGGCGACGCAGTTGATCTTGACGAAGGGTTTTGTCTTCCGCCGGCTGTGCTCGTGAATGCTGTCGGCGATCAGTTCCTTGCCCGTCCCGCTCTCTCCGCGCATCATGACCGTCGAAACGGCCGGGGCGATTTTCAGGAGCTGCGCAAAGATCTCCCGCATCCGCCTGCTCTGGCCAACGACCCTCGGAAAGAATTCTCTCGCCTCGACCTTCCCGAGGATGTCGGTCACCTGATCGAGGACTTCCGTCATTTCCTCCAGACGGTCCCTCTGCAGCGAAGACTTCTCTTCATCGGCGCCGGCGCGCGGGAAGAGAGGCAAGCCCTCCGTCCTCCGCACGAATTTCATGACGGGATTCATGACCAGCCACAGGATCACAAGGCTGCACACGAAACTGAAAGCGCCGATGAATGCGCCCCATTTCAGAACGGACCCGACCGCATCCGCCTCGCCCTGATTGCAGGCGAGCTGATAGGTGACGACAACGGCGATGATCGAAATGCCGGAATAGATGAGAGGGATCAGGATATAGAGGTTGATGTGAATTCGTTTCCGGTTCCAGAATTTCTTCATCAGCGAACCATCTTGGTCAGATCCCACATGGGGAGAAAGATCGCCAGGGCAAAGAATCCGACCACCGCTGCGAGGCCTACAATCAGAGCGGGGCCGAGGGCGTCGGACAGTCTCTTGACCGCGTACCCCACCTCGTCGTCGTAATGGCGCGCGATCTCACGCATCATCTGTTCCATGTTGCCCGACTCCTCCCCGATCGCCACCATGTCGATGACCATCGGCGTAAAGTACCGGGCCGATTTCAGGGGTGCCGTAATGCCCTCACCCTCCACGATCCGCTCCCGGACGCGATCAAATTCCTTGGAAATGGCCGTATTGCCGATCGTGCCGGAGAGGATCGCCAGCGCCTGCATGACCGGGACGCCGCTGGCATAAAGAATCGCGAAGATGCTGGCGAAGCGGGACATGGCCGCCTTGGTGAACAGAGGCCCGGCAAGCGGCAGCCTCAGGAGGAATGCATCGCCCGCCAGCCTTCCCTCTTCCGTTTTCAGATAGTAGCGCAGACCGAAAAATGCCCCCGCAATGGCGACGATCAGGAACAACCAGTAGTTGCTCAGGAACGCGTAAAGCAGCATCGCAATCTTCGTCGGAAGAGGAAGCTCGATTCCGGCCTTCGCGAAGATGGTCACGAATTTCGGAATAACGAAGGTCAACAGGACAACGAACGCCACGCCCAGTGCGACGACGACGATCGCCGGGTAGCGCAGTGCGGACCGGATGTCGTTGCGGACGGTTTCCTCGTGCTCGACAATGTAGATCAGGCGATCCAGGACATCCGGCACGGTGCCGCTGATTTCACCAGCCCGGATCATGCTCCGGTAAAGCGGCGAGAAAACGCCCGGGTGCTTCTCCAGGGCATCGAACAGCGTGGCTCCCTGCTTGATGTCCTGTACCATCAGCGAAATAACCGCCTTCAAATTCCTGTTCTGCGTCTGGACCTCCAAAACCTGCAGGAGCCGCACGATGGGAATGCCCGCCTGGAGCATCGAGCGGAACTGCTTCGTGAAGAGGATCAGATCCGGAATGGGGACCTTTCCCGTGCGCGCCCGGATGCGCGTCCACAACGAAGCCGCCCCTCCGGCGCCGGCGGATACTTCTTCGGGAATCAACCCCTTTGCGACCAGCAATCCCCTCGCCCCGTCCGCGGAATCCGCTTCGATTACTCCGGAAACCGCCGAACCGTTTTCACTGATCGCCTTGTACGAAAAAATGGACATGGAACCCTGACCTTTCCTGCGGTTATACCATCACGGCCGATGCCGCCTCCTCCAGTGTCGTGACACCGAGGAGCACTTTCCGTGCCGCGTCTTCCTTGAGTGTATGGAGTCTCTTCGTGGAGATCGCGGCGCGAGATATTTCCTGGCTTGGAAGCCTCTTGAGGATCATCTCCTGGATCATCTCGTCGTTCACCAGCACCTCGAAGATTCCGGTTCGTCCCTTGTATCCCGTCTGCAGGCACTGGTTGCATCCCCTTCCCCTTTGAAACTTGGCGCCCTTGGCGTCCTGCAATCCCCATTCCAGAAGCGCCTTTTCCGGGGGCGTAAAGGGTTCCTTGCAGTAGGGACAGATCGTGCGAACCAGGCGCTGGGCAAAGGAAACAAGGAGCACGGAGGACACCAGAAACGGCTCGATCCCCATATCGAGAAGCCGGGTCACGGCGCCCGCCGCGTCGTTCGTGTGCACGGTGCTCAGGAGCCTGTGGCCCGTCTGCGCCGCCTGCACGGCGACCACGGCCGTTTCCGAATCCCGGATCTCACCGACCATGACCACGTCCGGATCCTGCCGCAGGATCGACCTCAGGCCCCCCGCAAAGGTCATGCCGGCTTTGCGGTTGAGCTGGACCTGCCGGATGTTCGCGATCCGGTATTCGACGGGATCCTCGAGGGTGATGATGTTGATGTCGGGCCGATTCAGCTCGCTCAGGATCGCATAGAGACTCGTGCTCTTGCCGCTCCCCGTCGGACCCGTGCTCAAGATCATGCCGTATGGCTTGCGGATGATGGCGTCGATCTTGTCGCGGTCCTTCTTCACCATCCCCAGACGGTCCAGCGAATACACCCCCACGCTCATGTCGAGCAGCCGCAGGACGATGTTCTCGCCGTAAATGGTGGGAATCGATGAAACCCGGACATTGATCTCCTTTTTTTCCATCTTGAGGGTAAAGCGGCCGTCCTGCGGGAGCCGCGTGATGGTGATGTCCATATTGGCGAGAATCTTCATCCGGGCGATGATCGGCAGAAACAATCCCTTCGGAGGGGAAGGGACGTCATGGAGCTTCCCGTCGATCCGAAAGCGCACCTGGACGTTGTTCTGCTGGGGGCTGATATGGATATCGCTGGCCCCCTCGCGGATCGCCTGCGCAAAGATCGAGTTCACCAGACGGATGACGGGGGCCTCTCCCGCCAGGTCCTGAAGGGAAGAGACCTGGACTTCCGCCGCTTCTTCCGACTTATCCGTCTCCTGCTGGGAGTCGAAGTCGATGCTATCGATCAGGCTTCCCAGACCGGACTGGGAGCCGTAGATGCCGGTGATGAGCTGCGTGACTTCACGCTCCGTGCAGACGACGGGCTCCACTTCCGCGTTTGTCATGACCTCGATGGCATCCATGACGTTTATGTCGAGAGGATCCGTCATCGCCAGCGTCAGCAGCCGGCCTTTTTTTCGCAGCGGCGCTACCTGATATTTTTGCGCCGCTTCGGCAGGAAGCATCATGGAAAGACCCATTTCCAGGGGATACTGCTCCGGGTGGTACTTCGGGATTTTCAACTGACGGCTCAGCAGGTCAACGATCTGGGTTTCGCTGACCGTGCCCTGCTGGATCAGATATTGACCCAGCCGAAGACCCGCCTTCTTCTGCCCGGTTAGAGCCGAAGTCAATTGTTCACGGGTCAGGAGCTTGCTTTCGATCAGCATCTCCCCGAGACGTCGTTTGATGATCATGGATTTCACCTCTTCGCCCGGAATCGCGTCAGCGGGCAAAAAACACTGCATCGCCGCCTAGGCGGCCCAAGAGCTTCGCTTCCGTCGCGAGGGGTTGGGGAAGTGAGCGAATGGCCTCCGTGGCCGCGTCTTCCCGATCGTAGCCCTGCCGCAGGATCAGGGCAAAGGTCAAACCTTCCTTCGGATTCCAATAGGGAAGCATGCGGGCCGCCGGCCATTCCGCTCGATAATTTCTCAGGAAGGCATACGCCTCTTCTACGGAACTCTTCTTGCCCAGAAGAACCCAGGACTTGTCTGAGGCCAGTGGATTGGCCTTTTCGGCATAGGCCGGCAATTGGATCGACATCCCCCTCGCCACCCGGTTGAGGTCCGGCAGATTGGGATTCGCCGCAGCAACCGCCTCCAGAAGGGCATTGTCGACGAAACCATACACGCGCTCCATTAGGATCCAGACGGCGCCTCCTTCGACCAGCGTGATCCGGCCCAAGGTTGCGGGCATCGCTGATTCCGCCCGGGCTGGATTCGTTGCGGATCCCCGTGCAGGGGGTGGCCCGTCAACGGTCGGCTCCGATCTCGAGGCGACGACGGTTCCGCTTCCGGTCCCATCCGACTTCATGACCGCGGACGTTTTCGAAGCGAGGCTCTTCATCGCCGGGAGGGAATGGTAAAAAAGCAACCCCAGGGCGATGAGGGCGATCGAAACGAGCGAAACGAGCGCGGCGCGCTTCCAGAAGGCGCCCACTCGGGATGACTGCGCCGTTCGCCTGGCGCACGATCGCACGAGGGAAAAACCCGCCTTGGCCTTGTTCTGAATGATGAGACTCAGGACCACCTGATGGCACAGGGTGATGATCTTTCGCGGATAGCCGCCCGTCTCCCGGTAAATGGCCCACAGGGCGGCAATGCCGAAAAGCCGCGGCGCCTGCTCTGAGGCGCTCGCCCGCGTCAGCCGGAAGCGGATCATGTCCCGCGTGCCCCGGAAATCCAGAGGATCGAGGGAATAGCGCAGGTTGATGCGATCGGCGAAATTGGCGTGCTTCTCCAGGATCTGCTCGAATTCTTTCTGGGCGAAGATGACGATCTGCAAGAGCTTGTACTCGTTCGTTTCATAGTTCAGGAATTCACGGAGAATCTCCAGGCAGAAGTCCGGCAGCTTCTGCCCCTCGTCGATGATGAGGACGACCGTCTTGTTCTCGTCCACTCCTTTCCGAAAGAGATAGTTCTTGATGCTTTCCTTCCATTGCCAGTCGCTGTCGTGAAGCGAATTTCCCTCGATCCCCAGCGTCACGGCCACCGTTTTCAGGAATTCCGTTGCGCTGCCGAAGGAGGGGTCCAGAAGGAGGTGCGTTTCAATATCCGTACGACCGCTTCCGTTGTCGGAAAATTTCAGGATCAACTGGCGGCAGAGCGTCGTCTTCCCCGTTCCCACCTCGCCCAGAACCACATTGAGACCGCGGCGGAGTCGGATCGCGAGCTCGACCTTCTGAAGACAACCCTGGTGCTGGGGGGATTGGAAGAAGAACTCGGGCTCCGGAGAGTTGGAAAATGGTTCACGGATCAGGCCCAGAATCTTGAAATAATCCACTTTCGCGCCTCCTTATGAGCCGGGAACGGTCGCCTTCTGCTCGGGCTTCTCCTGCGGCTTCTTCTTGCCGTTCGGCTCTTCCGCGGCCGCGGTTACGTAGGGCGGAAGAATCTTCGGCGTGATGAACACCAGGACTTCCTGCATGGTTTCGCTCTTGTCTTCACCCTTGAAGAGCCATCCCAGGAGGGGAACGTCCTTGAGCGCAGGAATGCCGGTCGTAATTTTCTGCGTATTCTGTTTGGTCAGCCCGGAGATGACGATCGTCTCCCCGTCGCGGACGATGAGAGAGGTTTCCGTCTGCTTCTTAATGATGAAGGGGTTGTTGTCGACCGTGCGCGTCGTATCCACTTCGTCTTTCTTGACGATGATCCCCATCTTGAGGTTTGTCCCATCGATCACGTGCGGTTTGATCTCCAGCCGAAGGACGGCGTCCTCGTATTTGACGGTGCGGTTGCCCTCATTGTCGGTCGACACGACGGGGACCTTTTCACCGTTTTCCGTGTAGGCCTTCTGGTTGTCCAGGGTTGTGATGGAGGGGCTGGAGAGGATGTTCAGGACCCCCTCCGTCTGCAGCGCGTTGAGCTGCACTTCGACGATATTCCCCGCCAGCGTTCCGAAGCTCAAGCCGAGGGCCCCGTAAGGCGCCCCCTCTGTAGCCCCCGAGAAGGACGGAAGATAGACGCCCATCCCCGTGCCGGAGAAACCGGTGGCAGGGAAGGTCGCCTTCCCCGTACCATCGCCGGCCGATCCCCCGCCCGGCGTCACATAGAGGTTGTGATTGCCCACGCCAGCCTTGTAGGCCCCCCCCCACAGGATGCCCAGTTGCCGGGCCGTTTCCTTCGATGTTTCCACGATGTGCGCCTTGATCAGGATCTGCGGCGTCGGTTTGTCGATCTTTTCGATGATGGGGATCATGCGGGTGAGATCATCCCGGATGGCGTGGATGATCAGCGAGTTGCTGTGTTCATCCACCTTCACGGATCCCCGTGGCTTTCCGTCCTTGTCTTTCGTCAGAAACTCCTGGAGGTTCGTCTGCATGCTCTTGACGTCCGCATAATCGACATTGACGATCACGATGTGGAGCGGATCGATGAGCTTCGAAGCCATCTCGTTGGCCCTGCGCTTCTCCGTAAGCGCTTCGATTTTCATGTCCCGGTCCATGTCCTCTGCGCTGATGACGCGCAAAATATCCCCTTCCCAGACGTAAGTCAGCCCCTGCGCACGCAGGATGCTGTTGAATGCCTGATCCCAGGAAATGCCACGGAAATCGACGGTGATCTCGCCTTTGATTTCGTTCTTGATGAGGATATTCTGGTCCGCGATCCGCGCGAGCGAGCGCACGACGGCCTTGACGTCCGCCTGGCGCATCTTGAGGCTGACCATCATCTTCGGCAGCTCTTTTGCCTCGACGCCGGGGGGAAGCTGACTCTTGGAGACCTCCGGCGGCAGTTCCACCGACTTCGGCTTGAAGACCGGCGAGTGCCCCGTAGAGGTCTGCGACATCGTATGCCACTTATCGAAGAAAGCGTCCTTTTCCGCCTTCTTGGGACCCGAGCAACCGGCCGCCAGGATCCCCGCGAAAAGCAGGACCACCCCGATGACGATAAAATTCCAGGGATTCTTCCTCATAATAACGCCCCTTCCTTACTCCTGGATCGGAATTTCCAGCATTTTCCTCTCGCCGGCTTTTTGGTGGACAGCCACCTTCACAGGTGAAATGCTTTTGACAACGTACCCCTCGACCTCCAGCGGGTCGCCCACTCCGTATTCCATGCCGTTGATGATCGCCATCCGCTTTCCATTCACTTCCAGATATCCCGTGTAGGTAAAGAGGGCCTTTTCCGTTGAGGCTGAGACCGCCTCCTTGGGAAACCACCGGCTGTAGATCTTCCCGTCGATGAATGGATCGCGCGACCATCCGGACTCCGCTCGCCGCACGACATAGGCGTCGAGCCCGGTCGGCCGGTAGGATTCCGCCACCGACGCGATGCCGGTCATCAAGGCCTTGACGTCCGTTGCCGGCGTCAACTTTTGTGGCGCTCCCACTTGTTTGCCGGATGCCCCGAGGAAAAAGAAATCGGCCAGTCCGTACAGAACGACGACGGCCATAACCGCCAAGAGAATGCCCTGCCTTCTTGTCATTTGTCGCACATCGGCCATTGGCGCTTCACGAACCTACGTAAAGAAGTATCCGCATCTTGTATTCCATGGCGTCTCGGCCCCGGTTGACCGCAATTTCCTCGATGCGATCCATATAGGGCATTGCCCCGAGAGCGGAAAGAAAATTGCGAAACCGGAAAAAATCTCCGCGCAGCGAGACGGCAACGGGCAGGAGGGGCGCACCTCCTGCAAGGAAATTCAAATCGGGGGTAACGGAAACAAGATCGAGACCGCTTCGAACCGCCGTTTCCCGGATCAGGCCCGGGATCGAACCGGCATCCGTCCTCTTCAGGGGTGTCCGGGCCGGCAGCGGCAAGACCGTCGCTTCCTGTTTTTGCAGCCCTTTTTGGAGCCTGTCATGAATTGCTTTCAACGATTCCTGTTCCTGGATTTGTTTCTTGGCAACCGTAATCCGCTGGTCCAGGGATTTCGCCGCGCGAGAATAGGGCAGGATGGCCGCAAAAACGAACAGCAGAACACCGATCACGGAGAGTATGCAGTAGACCGTGCTCCCTTCGCGAAACGAAATGTGAAATCGAGAGTGCGCCGCCATGCCGTTAACCGATCTCCGTGGCAAGGATGAAATGAAGCACTTCTTCCGTCTTGAACGCCGTCATGCCGCTTTTCTGAATAAGGACTTTGTCGAATAGCGGCGATGCATCGAGCCTCATGACATAACCTGCCAGCAGCGATTCAAGATCCCTCCGATCGCCCGACAGATATCCTTCGATTACGATTCCCCTTGCAGCCCCTTTTCCTTCCTTCGCCGACGGTGTTGCCGCACCCGCCGGCTTTGTCGCGGCGTCCTGGCCGAGATTCGCGCGAACTCTCACCAGCCGCACGTTTTCCGGAGTAACGGCCGCTATTTCGCCGAGGACTGCCATCCCCAGATAGCGGTTTCCGTAAGAGCGCAAGCCGGCCTGAATTTGCTTGGCGCTCGCGGCCAACTGAAGGATCTTCGTTTCACTCAGAAGCGGCCCGTGCGCCGACAATTGACGCTCCAGCCCTGCAACCTCCCCTTTCTTATTTTCGACGGCCTGCACCTCGTAGAGGAAAACGCCTGAACACAGCGCCATGAGGGTCGCGAAGATGGCAAGGGTGCCCCGGTTGAGCCATTGCGCGCGGGACCGCTTTTCCTTGTCCTGATAGGTAAAAATGAAATTCGGGGTATGGTCGTTCGACGACAGGGCGACGCCCAGCGCCGGCGCAAGGGCAAGTCTCTCCTCCGGCGCCGGAATCCATTGCCCGGACAGGGCCACGAAAGGGTTGTTCTCCAGAGGGTCGAGGATGTCCTTTTCAATGCCCAACTGCCCTCCGATGTATTCCGAGACGAGCCGGCTCAGGTTCATGGTCCCGGTAAGGTAGATCTTCTCGATTCTCTCGCGGCTGATATTGTTGATATAGTATTCAAAAGTCCTCTCCGCCTGCCGGATCAGACGGTCCAGCGAAGGTTTGACGATCTCAAATACTTCTTCCGCCGTAAGCCCGTAACCCGCATCTCCTTCCTGCAACGCGTGCGTGCCGCCGTGGAGGCTCGTCAGGACCCTTTGCGACTCTTCCAGCGTCATCGTTCGTTCCGATCCCGCCGCTGCCGACGCCTTTTGACGCTCGTTGAACACTTCCATAAGCGCCTCGGCCATGCTGTTCGAACCCGCCTTGATCCCCCGGTTCATCACAAGATTGCCGCGGGAAAAGATGTCGATCCGGGATTGATCCCTCCCGATGTACAGACTGGCCACGGACGAACCGGTGCCCAGCACCCACCCCGTGCGAAACAGGTTCTGCATCGCAAAGGGCGCGATCGTCACCCCCGCAAGCGGCAAGCCGGCCTTCGCAAAGAGACTTCGGATGTCCTCGACATCCTGCCGGGGCGCCGTCAGAATCAAAACGGAATACTTTTGGACGCCCTGGTCGACGATCTCTTCCTGGACTTCGAAATCGAAGAGCATCTCCTTTTCGTCGACCGGCGAATCCTTTTTCGCCGTCCAGTAAACGGCATTGGAGACCTGTTTCTTGGGAACCTTCGGGATGCGGATGTGGCGGATATCGACGGGGGCCGGGGGCATAACCGTCCAGATTTCCGCCTTCTCCTGCGGTCCGCAGAAAGAATCGACCGCCTCTTTCAAGAAAAGGGCAAACGCTTCCGAATTGCGGGAGAAATCCTTCGGAAGGGGCAAAATCCTCAAACCCATCAGGCGATGTTTCTTTTCGCCGAGTCTGACGACCTTGACCATGCGCAGATACCGTGCGCCGACGTCGACGCCCAAGGTCACCGGTTTGCGCAGGCGATAGAGTCCGTCGCGTGGGAAGGTTCTGCGCTCTGCGGGCCCGCCGCGGGAACCTGCCGGCGCCTGCCGCTCCGCCTCCGGCTTCTCGTCAACGGCGGACGGCGCCGCCCCCCGCTTTCTGCGGATCAGATCAAGAAGTCTCTCTGTCGACGTCACTTCATCCAGTTTCGCCACAGCCTACATCCTGTTGGAAAATCGCCTTTTCAATCCCGCGTCGCATTCCGGCCGGACACCGGAAAGGCCCATTCCTCCTGGAAAGCCGTTTCCTCTCTCCCGCAGGAGGAGATCATCGCAGGCTATCGATCCGCTTTCCTCTTGGCCCGATACTTATCCAAGTGCGCCCTCGCCCGATCGAGATACTCCACCGGGAAATACTGCATCGTGCGCAAGCCGTACTTGACTTCGGGCGGCGCCGGTATGATCCCCCGTTGGATGTAGTCGCGGATCGTCTTTGCGGAAACCCCCAGGCTCTCGGCCGCATCCGCCACCGTGTGATATGTTTGGCCCTTGACAATGATCATAAGCACCTCGCATTTCCGTTGTGACCAAGTCTTAACCTTCCTTCTTGATGTTTCTTAACTACCGAACCTTTCGTACCTTGTCAAGGATTATTAACGTTGCCACTGTCGGTTATGACGCGCACGAATCCTTGTCATGATTCGCCTTCACGTTTCTTTCCGCTGATGAACGTCATGCAGATGGGACGAGAGAATCCGATGGGTTTTCTGACGGTCAAAGCCTCTTCATGATCTGATCGGGCTGGCGTCCCTTGGTCATGGAAGACGTTGATCGATCCCCCCGGCGCAGCCGTGAGAAGGGTCCCTGTATCCGCAGCGCCGGGGTTTGAAACCGGGGAATCTCCGTTCCGCGGGACCTCGACTGCGACTCTGCCCTGCCGAAACGAGCTTGGCGCGCAACTCAAGACAACCCCGGCGCGCCTCCCTAAGAAAAAGGACTTAGAAGAAACTCCTAAGTCCTTAGTTCTATTGGAGGCGGCACCCGGATTTGAACCGGGGAATAACGGTTTTGCAGACCGCTGCCTTGCCACTTGGCTATGCCGCCGATCATTGTCTGGAGCGGGCGAACGGATTTGAACCGTCGACGTCTACCTTGGCAAGGTAGCACTCTACCGCTGAGTTACGCCCGCCCTTGTCAAGATGCGCGACTATAACAAAGTAAAACGTTTTGTCAATACAAAATCGTTTTCCGGGCGAAGCCATTGCAGACCGGCTCGGATCGCTACGGGCAATCCTTCCCCGGATCCGGATTTAGAAGGTCCGCCCAATGAAAGAAGCGGAAGATCAGCTCCGTTTTTCGCGAAGCCAGCCTCGGTAGAACGCGATGAAATATTCGCCGCCGGAATACACGGACAGGAACAAGGCGATGTAGAGAATGAAGCTGCCGACAACGTGGGCATCCGCCCCGAAAAGCGGATAGTGGATCATCAGCGCCGAGAGGGCGAAGATCTGGCACAGGGTCTTGCGCTTGCCTAGGGGGCTTGCCGCGATAACGTGTCCCTCCGCGGCGGCCATGCTCCGGATGCCGTCAACGGCGAAGTCGCGGGCAATGATGACGGCAGCGATCCAGGCGGAAATCCGGCCGATGGGGATCATCAGAATCATCGCCGTGTTCACGATCAGCTTATCGGCGATGGGATCCAGGAGTTTTCCCATGACGGTAACGATCTGATATTTTCTCGCGATATACCCGTCCAGCAGGTCCGTAAGAGCGGCGAGGATGAACAGTGTCGCGATGATGAGGCTGCCCGTCGGCCCCGGCGCGGTCAGCAGAAAGAACAGGACCGGAACGACGGCAATGCGCAACAGCGTGATCGTGTTCGGGAGATTCAGGACCTTGCGATGCCCCGTAACAGCGGTCTGTCCGTTAAACGGTCGTTTCATGAATCCCGTCATTTCCCCCGGGCCTCGAAGCCGCAGGTCTTGCTCTTCAGGAACGGACTTTCTTCCAATCGTTGGCAAACAATTCGATCCCCCGGTCGGTGAGGGGATGCTTGGCGAGCTGTGAAATGACCTTGAAAGGTATGGTTGCGATATGGGCCCCCATCAAGGCCGCGTCCAGTACATGACGAGGATGTCGGACGCTCGCAACGATCACTTCCGTGTCGAATCCGTAGTTGTTGAAGATGGTGAGGATCTGCTGGACCAATTCCATGCCGTCGTGGGCAATATCGTCCAGCCGTCCCACGAAGGGGCTCACGTATGCCGCACCCGCCTTGGCCGCCATCAGTGCCTGGATCGGGGAGAAGACCAGCGTCGCGTTGACGCGGATGCCTTCCCGGGAAAATATCCGGGTCGCCTTCAAGCCCTCGGTCGTCAGCGGCACCTTGACCACCACATGGTCTCCGAAACCGGCCAGCTTCCTGCCCTCGGCCACCATGCCGTCGGCTTCCGGACTGAGGACCTCCAGGCTGACCGGACCTTCCACCTCCGCCAAAATTTCGCGGACGACTTCATCGAATCCCCTGCCCTCACGGGCGATCAGAGACGGGTTGGTCGTAACGCCGTCGACCATTCCCAGTTTGATCGCTTCACGAATCTCCGCAATGTTGGCCGTATCGATAAAGAACTTCATGACTCCCCCTTCGATGACATTCTTTCCATCTTGTATTTTTCCAGACAGTCGCGGCTGCAGAAATACACGTTTCGGCCGTTCACCGACGTCTTCAGGGCGCTACCCTCCGGCACGTAGGAACCGCAGACCGGATCCTCCACCAGGTCCTCTCCGCCCGGATTACGCCGTCCGGGAACGGACTCCCGTCCGGACGGACGGAAGAGCGTTCTCACCACCCGGTACAGCAGATACAGGACAATCGCCGCAACAACCAGCCGGATCCACATGATTTACAGTACCTCTACCACGGCATCGTCCTCCAGTCTATCCAGGAGTCCGCGGATGGAGACACCGAAGGCCGGATGGATGACATACGGGGCGATCTCCGCCAGGGGCGCCAGCGCGAAGCGCCTCTTGTGAAGCTCTGGGTGCGGGACGATCAATCCTTCTTCCTGAAGAATCTCCTGGCCGTAAAGCAGGAGGTCCAGGTCGATGAGTCGCGGCCCGCCGCGCGTCCCCCGAATGCGTCCCATGTCGTTTTCGATCGCGAGCAGCGCCACCAGCAGTTCCCGCGCAGTCCGCCGGGTCGCAATTTCCGCCACCGCATTCACAAACCACGGTTGATCGGCGACGCCGACCGGCTGGGTGCGGTACAGGGAGGACCGCCTCACCAGGCGCAGGTCGCGGCTCGCCGCGAGAAGATCCACCGCCTTGAGGCAGTTTCCGGCGGGATCGCCCAGATTGGCACCGATCCCCACATAACTGACGACGCTCCTTTGCTCCTCCCCGCCCGTCATCTCCCGGACTCTTTCAAACCGAGGACGTCCTGCATATCATAGAGCCCCTTCGGCTGGTTCACGATCCACAGGGCCGCGCGAATCGCCCCTCGGGCGAAATTGTCGCGGCTGTGCGCCCGATGGATCACTTCCACCCGTTCGCCCATTCCTCCGAAGATGACCGTGTGTTCGCCCACGATGTCCCCGGCGCGCACCGTCTGCAGACCGATCTCGGATTTCGGCCGCTCTCCGATCAATCCCCGGCGGGCATAGGTGCCGACCACCTCCAGATCCCTGCCCAGAGCCCGGGCCAGGACTTCCGCCATCTTCAGGGCCGTTCCGCTGGGGGCGTCCTTCTTAAGCCGGTGGTGAGCCTCGACGATCTCCACGTCGTATTCGTCGCCCAGGATACAGGCCGCCATATCGAGGAGCTTGTACATGACGTTGACGCCCACGCTCATGTTCGGCGCCTTGACGCACCTCGTCCCTGCGGCCAATTCCCGAATCTTCCCCTCTTCAGTCGGCGTAAATCCCGTACTGCCGATCACGATGGCCTTGCCCGCCTTCGCGGCGATTTCGAGGTGGCGCACCGAGGCCTCGTGATGAGAAAAATCGATCACCACGTCCCCTTCGCCGATGCAGGCTTCCAACCCGTCCCGGATCGCGACTCCCGTCTTCCCGATCCCTGCGCCCTCGCCGGCATCGTGGCCGATCAGAGGATGGCCCGATTGTTCGGCGGCCCCGCCGATCGAGATGTCGCTGCGCTCCGCCAGAAGGGCGAGAATTCGCCGCCCCATCCGGCCGCCCGCTCCTGTGACCACTGCCTTGATCATATCCGTTTTCCCCGCACCTCTTTCCCGCCTCTTCGGGCTGTTTTCATTTCGCCGCGGCGCACAAAAGGCCGTAGTCGGTGACCGCTTTCAGCAGCTTTTCGTAATTCGCATCGGACAGTTTTGACAACGGCAAACGCACTTCGTAATCGATCTTTCCCATCATCGCCAGCGCCGCCTTGACGGGAACCGGATTCGTCTCGATGAAGAGCGCGTCGATCAGGGGGCTCATCCGGCGATGGAGCTGACGGGCCTTTCCCAGATCGCCGGCGGCGAAGGCGTCCACCATCGCCGACATGTCCGCCGGGGCTACGTTCGAGATGACGGAGATGACCCCCCGCCCCCCCATCGACAGCAGGGGAAGGGTGAACAGGTCGTCGCCCGACAGCACGTCGAAATCCGCCCCGCAGAGAGCGAGCACGTCGTTCATCTGCTTGATGGAACCGGAGGCTTCCTTGACGCCCACGATGTTCTTGATCTGCGCCAGCCGCGCCAGCGTCTCCGGGGTCATGTTGACGCCGGTTCGCCCGGGAATGTTGTACACGACGATCGGGATCGGCACTTCTTCGGCGATCCTTTTGAAGTGCCGGTACAGGCCGTCCTGGGAGGGCCGGTTGTAGTACGGGCAGACCATAAGAGCCCCGTCCGCACCGGCTTCGTAGGCATGCCGCGTCAGTCTCAGGGCCTCTTCCGTACTGTTCGAACCCGTTCCCGCGATGACGGGCACGCGCTTCCGCACCGCCGAAATCGTAATCTCGATGACCCGGTCGTGCTCTTCATGCGAAAGAGTCGTCGACTCGCCTGTCGTCCCACAGGGGGCGATTCCGTCCGTTCCATTCTCGATCTGGAATTCGATCAATTTCCGCAGCGCTTCCTCGTCCACCCGCCCGTTCTTGAACGGCGTGACGATCGCTACGATGGCCCCTTGAAACATACAGCCTCCTTACCCTCCGTGCTTCTTCCGTACTTCGAATTGCCCGATCACTCTGACAGGAGAAACGGCGGAATCCGCTCTCCTCGGACGAGATCGGCATAGGTCTCCCGTTCCCTGATGACGTGGAACCTATCCCCTTCCACCAACACTTCCGCGACCCGCGGCCGGGAATTGTAGTTGGAGGACATGGTGAATCCGTAAGCGCCCGCGCTCATGACGGCGATAAGGTCTCCGCTCTGGAAGGCCGGCATCTTTCGCTTCCGGGCCAGATAGTCCCCCGACTCGCAGATGGGCCCGACGATGTCCGCTTCGATCTCCCCGCCATCGCGCCGGACGATCGACTGGATGCGGTGGTAGGAATCATACAGGCTGGGCCGGATCAGATCGTTCATGCCCGCATCCACCACGACAAAATTCTTCACGCCGGTCGTCTTCGTGTACAGCGCCTTGGTAACCAGGATGCCGGCGTTGCCGACGATCACGCGGCCTGGCTCGAGAATCAGCGTGCAATCCAGGTCGCGGGCCATCGCCAGAAGCGCCCCCGCGTATTCGGCCGGAAGCGGAGGAGTCTCTTCCCGGTAGGTGATGCCCAGGCCTCCGCCGAGGTCGAGATAGCGGATACCCATGCCCTCCTCGCGGAGCTTCCGCACGAGGACCTGCAGACGACCCAGCGCATCGACGAACGGAGAGACCTTCGTCACCTGGGAGCCGATATGGCAGCTTACACCGATGATGTCGAGATTCGGGAGCCTCGCCGCGGCGCGGTAGGCCTCGACCGCCGTTGCAATATCGATCCCGAACTTGTTCTCCTTGAGGCCGGTCGAGATGTGCGGGTGAGTCTGCGGATCGACGTCGGGATTGATCCGCAGCGCGATGCCGGCCCTCTTTCCGAGTTTCTTCGCGCGGATCTGGATCGTCTCCAGCTCCGCCGGGGATTCGACATTGAAGAGAAGAATGCCGCTCGTCAGGGCATAGTCGATCTCATCGATCCTCTTGCCGACACCCGAGTACACGACCTTTCCCGGATCCGCGCCGGCCAGAAGCGCCCTGTACAGTTCGCCGCCGGACACGATGTCGACGCCGCCGCCCTCGCGGACGAAGATCCGCAGGACGGCGATGTTGGAATTGGCCTTTACCGCGAAACAGACAATGTGGGTCTGGCCCGCGAAGGCATCGTCAAAGACCCGGAAGTGCCTTTTCAGGGTCTTGTGGCTGTAGAGATAAAAGGGCGTACCCACCTTCTCCGCGATGGCGCGGATGGAGAGTTCTTCACACCACAGTTCGTCTCCATGATATTGAAAATCGTGCATGAACTTCCCTTCCTGTTTCTTTACTGACCGGGTTTGCGCAACCCCGCAGTTTCCGTCGGAGCACTGCAAATCCCTCC
>CAZDLM010000033.1:0-14009 GCA_964506465.1 uncultured Syntrophaceae bacterium | reverse complement strand
GGTGCAGGCGACGATCCGATAGCGGTACACCCGCCCCTCCCGGACGCCGCCGTCCGTAAATCTCATCCCCGCCTCATCCCCTGCATAGCGCGGATCGCCGCGCCGAACCTCGGCCAAAGGCGAAAAATCCCGCGGGCAGCCCGGGCACTCCGTCGCCTGCGATTCGTCGTGACGGAAGATTTTCCAGACCTCCGTCCTGCCCTTGCCGTCGGCGGGGAGGGACCAGGAGATCACAATCTCTTCTCCGATCCACGCCGCGCGGAGCCCGGACACCTGTCCGGGCGGCAGGACCTTTACCGGGACGGGATCCCCTTTCTTGCCGCAGGCCGCGATCGCCACGACGACGGCGAGCAACGCGAAAACCGGGAGCCAGCGGCGGACGTCTCCTCGGAGGTGTCTCATGTCCCCTCGATTTCGCGGATGCGCCTGCGAACCGACTCCTCGGCGGTCCCGCCGTAGAGCGTTTTCCGGTTCACGGCACGGCCCACGTCAAAACAGCCAAGAGCCTCCTGGTCAAATGCCGCCGAAAACTCTTTCAATTCCGGCAGCGTCAGGTCCTCGAATGCCTTGCCGTTCCTGAGGCAGGAGCCGACCAGCCGTCCGACGATCCCGTGCGCTTCCCGGAAGGGAACGCCTTTCCTCACCAGATAATCGGCGACCTCCGTCGCCGTGGAAAAGCCGCCAGCGGCCCGCCGCATCCGCGTGCGGTCGAATTTCAGGCCCTTCAGCATGCGCGGGAGGATCGCGAGACACGCCTTCAACGTATCCACGCTGTCAAAGAGGCTCTCCTTATCTTCCTGAAGATCGCGGTTATACGTCAGGGGAAGCCCCTTCATCACCGTCAGCATCGCCATGAGATTGCCATAGAAGCGCCCCGTCTTCCCTCGGACCAGTTCGGCGACGTCGGGGTTCTTTTTCTGCGGCATGAGACTGCTGCCCGTGGCGAAGGCATCCGGGATTTCCACAAAGCCGAATTCCTGGGTCGACCATAGAATCAGGTCCTCGCACAGGCGGCTCCAATGCATGCCTGCAAGCGCCGCGGCAAAGAGAAACTCCAGGACAAAATCCCTGTCGGAGACGGCATCCATGCTGTTCGCGCTGATCTCCGGGAATTTCAGCAGCCTTGCCGCATAGGCCCGGTCAAGGGGAAGAGACGTCCCCGCCAGTGCGGCCGAACCCAGGGGCATCACGTTCAACCGCTTCCGGCAATCCCGAAAACGGCTCTCATCCCGGTCCAGCATCTCCCAGAAGGCGAGGAAATAGTGGGACAGCAACACGGGTTGCGCCCTCTGCAGATGGGTATAGCCGGGAATCACCGTCCCGATTTCTTTCTTGGCGATCGAAACCAGGACTCTCTTGAAGACCTGCAGCCCCTTGAGGACGCCGTCGATTTCGTCCCGCAGGTACAGACGGATGTCGAGGGCGACCTGATCGTTCCGGCTGCGGCCCGTATGCAGTTTCCCGCCGGCCGGACCGATCCGCTCGGTCAGCGCGCGCTCGACGGCCATGTGAATGTCTTCATCCTCCGGCCGGAAGGAAAAGACACCGCGGTCGATCTCATCCCGGATCGCCAGGAGTCCCTTCTCGATCGCGGCCGCCGCCTGACGGCTGATGATGCGGCGGCGGGCCAGCATGCGCGCGTGGGCGATGCTCCCGAGGATGTCGCAGCGGTAGAGCCGGCGGTCGACCGGCAGCGACGTGGTGAACGCCTCCACCAGGGGGTCCGTCTCCTCCTGGAAGCGTCCCGCCCAGGCCTTCCGCCCTTTCTGCAACGGCGTTCTTACCGTATCCGTCTTTCTTCGCACCGCCCTCACCTCGCAGACGACCGAGCGAAAATCATTTTCCCTTGCCGCTCCCGGCCAGCACACCCTGAATTCTCAGACGCAGCGCATTGAGCCGGATGAAACCCGTCGCATCCTTCTGGTCGTAGACCTTCTCTTTTTCGAAGGTGGCAAACTCTTCGCTGTAGAGCGATTTTGGGGACTTGCGGCCCGCGACGACGGCGCTGCCCTTGTACAGCTTCATGCGCGCCGTTCCGCAGACGTTCGCCTGGGTTTCGTCGATCAGCTTCTGGAGCACGAGGCGTTCTGGAGCATACCAGAAACCATTGTAGACCAGTTGGGCATACTTCGGAATCAGGGAATCCCGCAACCGCATCACCTCGCGGTCCATCGTGATCGATTCCACGGCGCGATGCGCGCCCCACAGGACCGTGCAGCCCGGCGTCTCGTAAACGCCGCGCGACTTCATGCCCACAAACCGGTTTTCGACCATGTCGACGCGGCCGATCCCGTTCACACCTGCCAGCTTGTTCAGGCGGTCCAGGATTCCCGCGGGGCTCATGGGTTTGCCGTCGAGCGCGACGGCGTTGCCCTTGTCAAATTCGATTTCGACGTAGGTCGGCCGGTCCGGCGCCGCCTCCGGGGAGACGGTGATGACGAAGATGTCCTCCGGGGCCTCGCTCCAGGGATCTTCCAGGATGCCGCCCTCGTGGGAGATATGCATGATGTTCCGGTCGCTACTGTAGGGCTTCTTCTTCGTCAGACCGATGGGAATGCCGTGCTTTTCCGCGTAATCGATCATGGACTCGCGGGAATCGAAGGTCCACTTTTCGTCCCGCCATGGAGAGATGATGCGGATTTCCGGGTTCAAGGCCAGGTACGTCAGCTCGAACCGGCACTGGTCGTTCCCCTTTCCCGTCGATCCGTGCGCCACGGCGTCGGCGTTCTCCTGCCGCGCGATTTCGATCTGGCGTTTGGCGATGAGCGGCCGGGCCAGGGACGTCCCCATCATGTAGGTGCCTTCATAAATGGCGTTCGCGCGCATGGCCGGGAAGATGAAGTCCCGCACGAATTCTTCCCGGAGATCCTCGATGAAGATCTTGCTGGCTCCCGTCTTGATGGCCTTCTCCTCCAGGCCGTCGAGTTCCTCTTTCTGGCCGATGTCCGCCACAAAGGCAACGATTTCGCACCGGTAGGTTTCCTTCAGCCACTTGACGATGACGGAGGTATCCAGTCCCCCCGAATACGCAAGCACGACCTTCCTGATATCGCTCACAGTGTCCTCCTTACAGTAGTAATTCCAGAATCGCCTTCTGAACGTGCAGGCGATTTTCCGCTTGATCGATGACAACCGACTGCCGGCCGTCGAGAACCTCCGGGGCAATTTCTTCGCCCCGATGCGCGGGAAGGCAGTGCATGACGAGCGCGTCATCCTTCGCTCGCCGCATCAGGGACTCGCTGACCTGATAGGGGCGGAAGATCCGCAGCCGCTCCTCGCGCTCCGCTTCCTGGCCCATGCTCGCCCAAACATCCGTATAGACCACGTCCGCCCCCTCCACCGCCTCCGCAGGCTCACGGTGGAGACCGATCCTGCCCGCGGCTTCGGCCACGCCCCGCCGGAAGATGTCCGCATCCGGCTCGTAGCCCTCGGGACAGGCGATCGCCAGACGGAATGGAAGCCTCGTGGCGGCGTTCACCCAGGAGTTGGCGACGTTGTTTCCGTCGCCGATATAGGCGATCTTGAGACCCTCGCAGGTCCCCTTCTTCTCGATGATTGTGAAAAGATCGCTCAATATCTGGCACGGGTGCAGCAGGTCTGTCAAACCATTTATGACGGGAATGTCGGCGTGGCGCGCCAGTTCCTCAACGACGCCCTGCGCATACGTCCGGATCATGATCCCGTTGAGATACCGCGACATGATTCGGGCAGCATCGGCGATGCTCTCCCCGCGGCTGAACTGCGTGTCCCGGCTGCTGAGGAACAGGGCAAGCCCCCCCAACTGGTACATGCCCACCTCGAAGGAAATCCGCGTCCGCGTCGAATGCTTGTCAAAGATCATGCCCAGGGATTTCCCCTTCAGGGACGTGTGGCAAACCCCCTGCTGCAGGATCTTCTTCAGTTGAGCAGCCCGCTGAAAAATCAACTGAAAATCTTCGCTCGTCAGATCGTGCTCGTCGATCAGATCCTTTTTCATCTAATCCATCACCCCGTCAAGAATGTCCACCGCCCGGTCCACCTCGGCTTCGCCGATGATGAGGGGTGGTGCGAAACGCAGGACGTTGCCGTCCGTGCAGTTGAGAAGCAGGCCCTTTTCCAGGCAGCGCTGGACGATGTCCGCGCCTTCGATCGTCAGCTCCAGCCCGATGAGGAGTCCCCGCCCCCGCACGGCGCGGACGATTCGCGCATGCTTAGCCGCGAAAGAACCCAAACGCTCGAGGAAGTAGCCGCCGATCCGCCGGCAATTCGCGAGGACGTCCTCCCGCTGCAGCGCCTCGAAAGTGGCGACGGCGGCGGCCATGGCAAGCGGATTGCCGCCGAACGTGGATGCGTGGGTTCCCGGCACGAAGGCGGAGGCCACCTCGTCCGTCGCCAGAACCGCGCCCGACGGGACGCCGTTTGCCAACCCCTTGGCGAGCGTCATGATGTCGGGCTTGACCCCGGAGGCCTCATGGGCGCAGAACGTTCCCGTCCGGCCCATGCCCGTCTGCACCTCGTCCAGGATCAGAAGAATCCCGTGCCGGTCGCAGATTTTCCGAACTTCGGCAAGGTAGCCTTCCGCCGGGATGCGCACGCCTTTTTCGCCCTGAATCGGCTCCAGCATGACGGCATAGGTATCCTTGGAAATCGCCTTCTCCAGGACCGCCGGATCGTTGTAGGGAACGTGCCGGAAACCATCCGGCAGTGGTTCGAATCCAGACTGAAATTTCGTCTGCCCCGTTGCGGTCACGGTGGCAAGCGTCCGTCCGTGAAAAGATCCTTCCATCGAAATGAGTTCCCGCTTGTGCGGCCCCATCTTCGCATGGGCGTATTTGCGGGCGAGTTTGATCGCCCCTTCATTCGCCTCGGCGCCGCTGTTGCAGAAGAAGACCTTGTCGGCGAAGGTGTTCTCCACGAGCAACTGCGCCATCCGGATCTGCGGGGCGATGTGGTACAGGTTCGAGACATGCATCAGCATGCCGGCCTGCGCCCGGATGGCCTCGACGACGGCCGGGTGGCAGTGACCGAGATTGCACACGGCAATTCCCGCGATGAAGTCCAGGTATTCCCGGCCCTCGACGTCCCAGACACGCGTGCCCTCCCCGCGGACAAGCGCGATGGGAAAGCGTTTGTAGGTGTTCATGACGAACTGCTCCGATCGGGCAATCTCCGTTTCGGTCTTCGTGGGCATCTTCTTATCCTCCCTCTGAAGGTAAACGCTTTTTCGGTAGCCGCCTACAGCACGATCTCTGTACCGATGCCGCTGTCCGTGAAGATCTCCAGCAGCATGGTGTGTTTCAGCCGTCCATCGACGATATGGGCTTTCTGAACGCCGCCTTTCAAGGCCTTCAGGCAGCACTTCACCTTGGGGAACATTCCCCCCTGGACGGTCCCGTCGTCGATCAGGCGAAGGGCGCCGGCATTGTCCATCGTGTGGATGAGCTTCTTGTCCCTCGACATCACCCCGGAAACGTCCGTCAGCAGAACCAGCTTCTCCGCCTTGAGCGCTGCCGCCACCTCGCCGGCGACGATATCCGCGTTGATGTTGTAGGTCTCCCCTTGATCCCCCACGCCGGTCGGCGCGATGACGGGAATGAAGCCGTCCTTCGTCAGCGCGGTGATCAGGTCGGTATTGATCGCCTTCACTTTCCCGACGAGACCCAGATCGATGATCTCCGGCGGCGTATCCTTCGCCTTTTCCTCCGTCAGCAGGTATTTCTCCGCACGGATCAGGTCGCCGTCCTTTCCGCTCAGTCCCACGGCCCGCCCGCCCTGCTGGTTGACGAGGCCCACGATTTCCTTGTTCACCTTCCCCACCAGCACCATCTCGACGATATTCATCGTTTCCTCGTCCGTGACCCGCATCCCCTGGACGAACTTCGATTCCTTTCCCAATTTCTTCAGGAAGGAGCCGATCTGCGGGCCGCCGCCGTGGACGACGACTGGATTGATCCCGATATACTTCAGCATGACGACGTCGCGTGCAAAGTTGGTCTTCAGATCCTCGTCGACCATGGCATGGCCGCCGTACTTGATGACGAGCGTCTTGTTGTAAAATCGCCGGATGTAGGGCAGGGCCTCCAGCAGGATTTCCGCGCGCTCCACGTATTTCTTCACGTCTTCCATGTTTCCGCTCCTTCCACCCCCTGATCTTTGCCCGTCATTCCTCGCGTCGACCGCCGACGGCCTCTACAGGATGTAGCGGCTCAGATCCTCGTCCTCCACGATATCCTCCAGTTGGCGGCGCACGAAATCGGCGTCGATGACAACCTCCTGCCCCTTCATGTCCGGGGCGTCGAAGGAGATGTCTTCCAGCAGGTTCTCCATAATCGTGTAAAGCCGCCGGGCGCCGATATTCTCCGTCCGTTCGTTGACGGCGGCGGCCACCTCCGCAATCTCCTCGATCGCATCGTCGGCAAAGACCAGCTTCACGCCCTCCGTCGCCATCATCTCCACGTACTGTTTCACCAGGGCGTTGTGAGGCTCCGTGAGAATCCGGACGAATTCCTCTTTGCCCAGGGAATCCAGCTCCACGCGGATCGGAAAGCGTCCCTGCAATTCCGGGATCAGGTCCGACGGCTTCGACGAGGTGAAGGCGCCGGCGGCGATGAACAGGATGTGGTCCGTCTTCACCATGCCGTATTTCGTGTTCACGTTCGATCCCTCGACAATCGGCAGCAGATCCCGCTGAACCCCCTCCCGCGAGACGTCCGGTCCCTGCGTTGCGCCGCTGCCCACGATCTTGTCGATTTCATCGAGGAAGATGATTCCGGAATCCTCGACGCGTTCCACGGCCGTCTTCTTCACCTTGTCCATGTCGACGAGCCGCTGCGCCTCCTCCTGCGTCAGGATCTCGATCGCCTCGGGCACGGTGAGCTTCTGCATCTTCTTCTTCTGCGGAAAGATGCTCCCGAGCATGTCCCGCAGATTGGAACCCAGGTCTTCCGCGCCGCCCGCCGCCAGGACCTCCACCATCGGCCCCGTCCGGCTTTCCGTCACCTCGACCTCCACGGTCCGGTTGTCCAGTTTTCCCGCCTGCAGGAGCGCCCGCAACTTGTCCCTCGTGGTCTCCGGCGTGCCGATGACGCCATCCGTCGCAGGCGCGGCCGCATCCTGAGGGCCTGCCGCCGGCCTACGGATTCCCACCCGCGAGGGAAAGAGGAGATCGAGGATGCGCTCTTGCGCGAGCTGCGTCGCTTTCTCCTGGACCTTCTGCTGCTCCTCGGCTTTCACCATATTCACGGACAGCTCCACGAGGTCGCGGATCATGGATTCCACATCGCGTCCGACATATCCGACCTCCGTGAACTTGGAGGCCTCGATCTTGAGAAACGGTGAGTTATCCAGCTTGGAAAGCCGCCGCGCGATTTCCGTCTTTCCGACCCCCGTAGGACCGATCATGATGATGTTCTTGGGTAGGATCTCGTCGGCCATCTCCAGCGAGACGTTCTGACGCCGCCAGCGGCTGCGCAGCGCAATGGCGACGGCCCGCTTGGCGTCCGCCTGGCCGATGATGTACTGATCCAGCTTTTCGACAATTCGATTGGGCGTTAATTCTGCCGATGACATACGACATCTTCCTTCTTCCAGCTTCCGCTGGTCATGCTTTTTCGCCGGGCACATCTTCGGGGGAGGTTTCCAACTCCTCGACCGTAATGTGATCGTTCGTATAGATGCAGATCTCCGAGGCGATCCTGACCGCCTCCATGGCGATTTCCTTTGCATTCAACGTCGAATAGCGCACCATCGCCCTCGCCGCCGCCAGTGCGTAAGGCCCCCCCGACCCGATCGCGAGGACATTGTCGTCCGACTCGATGACGTCGCCGTTGCCGGAGATGACGAGGAAAGAATCCCGACTAACCGCGATCATCAGCGCTTCCAGATGACGGAGCACGCGGTCCGTCCGCCAGTCCTTGGTCAACTCGACGGCGGCGCGGATGAGATTGCCCTTGTACTGCTCCAGCTTCTGGTCGAAACGGTCGAAGAGGGTGAAGGCGTCCGCCGTCGCCCCGGAAAAGCCGACGATGACCTGATTCTGGTAGAGCCTCCGCACCTTCCGGGCCCCGTGTTTCATCACGGTGATGTCCATCGTGACCTGGCCGTCCCCTGCGACCGTGACCTTGCCCTTGTGCTTTACGGCGACAATCGTCGTGCCATGCATCTTCATTTTCCGCTCCTTGCCTTTTCCTCTCCGGACCCGCCGTCCGTGCCCTTTGCCCGCGGATGGGCCCGGTCGTAGACTTCCATCAGGCGGCTGATGCCGACGGATGTGTATTTCTGCGTCGTCGAGAGGCTCTTGTGGCCCAGCATCTCCTGAATGGCCCTCAGATCCGCACCCGCATCCAGAAGATGCGTGGCGAACGAATGCCGCAGGGTGTGCGGACTGACGTTCCGGACAATCCCACTGCGCTGCACCGCCTTCCTCAGAACGCGGTCCACATCGCGCTGCGCGAGGCGCGCACCCGACTTCGAAAGGAACACCGGCTCTTCGTTCCGGGCGGACGGCTTCCGGACGAGCTCCGTCCGGAGATCGAGATACTCCCGGACGGCCGCCAGCGCCCGCGCGCCGGCGGGCACGATCCGTTCCTTGCGGCCCTTGCCCCGGACCTTCACCAGATCCTGCGCGAAATCGATATCCGCCAGATTCAGTCCCGTCAACTCGCTCAGGCGTATGCCCGTCGAATAGAACAGCTCGACGAGCGCGCGGTTCCGAAGCCCGAACACCCCCTCTCCGAAAGGCGTGGACAGAAGCTTCAGGACTTCGTCCACCGAGAGGACGGACGGCACGTGTTTCTCCCCTTTCGGCGACTGCACGGATTCGGCCGGGTTAACGTCGATCCGGCCGCGCCGCTGCAAAAAACGGAAAAAACTCCGCAGGGCGGCTATCTTCCTCGAAATCGTCACCTTCTTCATCCGCGCGCGGTACAGCGACGCCAGAAAGGAGCGGATGAGCACGGGATCGACCTTCCTCCACCCCTCTTTCGCATCGGCCGCCAGCATCCCCGCCGACGATGCGAAGTCCCGAAACTGGCTCAGATCACCCAGGTAGGCGCTGACCGTATGGGGGGAAACATTCTTCTCCACGGTCAGATACCGCTCGAATTCCTGCAGTCGACTGTCCAACGGCCCCGCCACGGCGCCCTCCCGAAAAAAACAACGGCCACGACGGCAAGATCGGCTTCGCATATCGCAGCCCTCGCCCTCGTGGCACCGCACCCGCAGAAGACGGGCGATTACATCTTGTACTTCCCGAAATCCTCCGGAGATAGATTCTCCAGGAATTCCGAAAGTTTTTCTTCCTTGAGCTTGTCCAAGTCCTTCTTGGAGGCGAAATCGACGTTCCGCGATTTTTCGATCACCTTTTCGTCCACGTAGATCGGCGCCGCGGCGCGCAGGGCCAGGGCGATCGCGTCACTCGGCCGCGAATCGATGTTCAGCTCCTTTCCCTCCCGCCGCAGATGGATCCGCGCGAAGAAAGTGTTGTTCTTCAGGTCGTTGATCTCGATCCGCAGAATCTCTACCTCCAGGGCTTTCAGCGTCTCATGGAGCAGGTCGTGCGTCATGGGCCGGGAAAAGGTGACCTTTTCGATCTGCGTCGCGATGGCGCTCGCCTCGAACAGCCCGATCCAGATGGGGATGGCCTTCTTCTCCTCCAGGTCCTTGAGAATCACGATCGGGGTGTTGGTCATGGGGTCAAGCGTCAGCCCCGACACCTTCATTTCGATCATCATCCGGCTATCCCTCCCCTTCCAGCTCCCCGCGCAGCGAATGCAGATACGCTTCCCGGATGCCTACGGTCACGATGCTGCCGATCAGATCGCTTCTTCCGGAAAAATTCACGATCCGGTTGCATGAGGTTCTGCCCGTCATGTCATGCCGCGAATTCTTGCTCGGCCCCTCCACGAGCACGGCAACGCGCTTGCCCTCGAGGCGCCGGTTCCGTTCCGCCGTATGCGCATCCTGGAGCTTCTGAAGACGGCGCAGGCGGTCCCTCTTCATCCCCTCCTCCACCTTCCCGGGCAGGGAGACGGCGGCCGTTTCCTCGCGTTCGGAATAGCGGAAGGAAAAGAGCCCGTCAAACTTCACCGCCTCCATCAATGCCAGCGTCTGCTGGAAGTCCTCCTCCGCCTCGCCCGGAAAGCCGACGATCATGTCCGACGTCACGGCGATATCCGGCCTTGTCTGCCGGAGCCTGCGCACCTTTTCCCGGTAATCCGCGGCCGTGTAGCCACGGTTCATCCGTTCGAGCACCCGATCCGAACCCGCCTGGACGGGAAGGTGAATGTGGCCGCAGAGCTTCTCGACCGTCGCGAAGCAGCCGATCAGTTCGTCCGAGAGGTCCTTGGGATGCGAGGTCGTGAAGCGGATCCGCTCGATTCCCTCAACGCCGGCGACAGCCCGGATCAGCGCCGGAAAGCTCACGCCGTTCCCGAAGGTCCGCCCGTAGGAATTGACGTTCTGCCCGAGAAGCGTCACCTCCTTCACGCCCGATTCCGCAAGGAACCGGACTTCTCCGACCACGTCTTCGAGGTCCCGGCTCTTCTCCCTGCCGCGGACATAGGGGACCACGCAATAGGCGCAATAGTTGTCGCAGCCCTGCATGATCGTGACGAAGGCGCCGACAGCCCGCTTCTCCGGCCGCGCCCGGACGCCGATCGATGCCACGCAGTCCCGGAAGGCCGTCTCCGCGATCTTTCCCCTCTTGTCCTCAAGCCGGTCGATCAGACCGGGCACCTGATCGATGTTGTGCGTCCCGACGACCAGATCCACTTCCGGGATCCGGTCGAAGATCCGCGCTCCCATCTGCTGGGAAATGCAGCCCGTCACTCCCAGGATCAGGCCGGGCTTTCCCCGCTTGAGCGAAACGTAACGGCCGAGCTGGCTGAACGCCTTCTGATCCGCCTTCTCCCGTATGCTGCACGTGTTGAGGAGAATGACGTCCGCCCGCCTGGGGTCCTCCGTCTGCGCAAATCCCTTCTCGCCGAGCAGGGCGATCATCTGCTCCGAATCGTGGACGTTCATCTGGCAGCCGAACGTCCGAACGTAGACCCGTCTTTTTTTCAATCCTTTCAACACCCTAACGCATCGATTCTGTTGAGGAACGATATTACTAATATAGCGACCCCGGATAGTCAACGGTTTTTTTGCAAAAACAAAGGGCGGGGGAGCCCCGCCCTTCATCGGTCTTCTCAAAACTGCTGCTCCGTCTCCGGCCGGCCGCCTGGTCGGCGGGACGTCAGGAAATCTTCTTGATCCGGTTCCGTTCGTCGACGAAGATATTCTTCGGTTTCCAACCATGCGCCTGCCCGTCTTCGACCGCGACGTAGGAGGCGATGATGACAAGATCGCCTTTCGCGACCTTCCTTGCCGCGGCGCCGTTCAGGCAGATCGTTCCCGCGCCCCGCTCGCCCCGGATCGCATAAGTCGAAAACCGCTCGCCGTTGGAGACATCATAGATGTCCACTCTTTCATAGGGAAGGATATCCGCCTCTTCCAGCAGGGCTTCGTCGATGGAGATGCTCCCTTCGTAGTTCAGGTCCGCGTCCGTCACGGTCGCCCTGTGCAGTTTGGATTTCAGCATTGTCCTTTGCATCCGGCCGCCTTTCTGATCCCTATATGGAGAGATCCTCCCCCAGTACGTGGTTGTCGATCAGCCTCGTCTTCCCCACCCATACAGCGAGCGCCAGGACCGACTCCCGCTCGATGCGCTCCACGTCCCGCATCGTCTGCACATCACAGATGCGGGCATAATCAATCTTCACAAACGGATGGCCCTCGATGAAATGCCGCACCTCCGCCTCGATCTTCCGGGCATCCCGTTCGCCCGCAGCATACCGGCTCTCCGCCAGAAGCAGCGAGCGACTCAGGGAAAGGGCCGACTCCCGCTCCTCCTTCTTCAGGTAGACATTGCGGGAGCTCATCGCGAGGCCGTCCGGCTCCCGCGTCGTGGGCATTCCCACCACCTCGATGTCGAGATTCAGGTCCGCCACCATGCGGCGGATCGTCATCAACTGCTGAAAGTCCTTCCGGCCGAAGACCGTCACGTGCGGCTTGACCGTGTTGAAGAGCTTCGTGCAGACCGTCGCCACGCCGCGGAAGAAGTTGGGCCGCGACAGGCCACACAGATTCTCAGTGACGCCGCCGACGAGGACGTACGTCGAGTATCCCTCGGGATACATTTCGCGGTGCGACGGCGCATAGATGACGTCGACGCCGACGCTCTCGGCCATGGCGCGGTCGCGTTGGAAGTCCCGCGGGTACTGTTCGAAATCTTCCGTCGGTCCGAACTGCGTCGGATTCACGTAGATGCTGACGACGAGGACATCCGCCCGCTTCCGGCCGATGCGCATGAGATCGAGATGCCCTTCGTGGAAGAAGCCCATCGTGGGCACGAAGGCGATCCGCTTGCCTTGCAAGCGGACGGATTCCGAATATTCCTGCATCTCCGCTGCCGTCTCGATGATCTTCATCGCAAAACCTCTTTCCGAGAACAAAAAAGCCCCCCGCTTGAGGACGGGAGGCTTGGTGAAAATCGTTGTTTATTTCGTTTTGCTCCCCGTCCCGGTCCCTTTCAGGATCCAAGCGGTGCGCAGCCTATATCAGAATCGGGAAACCCTTGTCAAGAGAATCATCGGCGAGAGGAAACCGCCTTTTTTCTCCTCTTGATACCACTCATCAGGACAACAACTGCGTCGCATCTGCAAACTGCGGTGCGGGGTCTCTTCTGCAAGAGACGGTGCAGGACGATTCGCGCGGCGAAACAAATGGGCGCTGTCCCTATTTTCTGCGCTTCCTCTCTCGCTCTGAACTTTCCCCAGTCGCACGTCCGGTCATCTTGCCGGCGCGGCTGTTGACCATCAGATTGAGTTCCTCAGGCATTGGCTTCTTGAGCAGTTGTTCATACACAGCGCGTGCGATTGAGGCAACGACGGCCGCTTGGGCATCCATGGATTTACCCACGTCATCAAATGACACCGGGGTCGGATGCAAAGGGCATGTCTTCTGAGTGAGCACAAGCGACCGCGTATCCGTCCGTTCGAAATCGAAAAACCCTTGGTCGTGAACAACAGTGTTCCGAACGTCAGAGAAGTGTGTCAAGCGCTTCAGCACTTTGTCAGGAACGCGAAACGATAAACCAAAGGTCTTCTTCAGCCAGTTTATGCGGTCAACGAACGAAAGGTAGCCTATATCCCTCACCTTTTTCTTGGTGGCCTGGTTAACAATGTCAGCCCAACCACTCGCCTTGATGACGCTGTCAAATGTGAGCGTCGAATCGCCGATAGCACCTGGATACATGAACAGACAAAACTCGACAACGTCCTGCAAGAAGGTGTCAAACAGGGTTGTGGCATACACGAGATGCGCAAGGTGAGATACGTATCTGTATGCATCTATGGTTCTGGGTGGAACAGAGGCAAGCTCGCGACAGATCTTCTCAGGCGTATCCAAGAGACCGAGTTTGAGCGGGCTCGGCTGTAGCATCACCCGCACCGAATTCAGAAATGCTACACTGGCTTCTGCGCTGGCGAGCCTCGCTTCTGCAAGACGTACCATCGATCTCGCATAGCAAGCGACGCACTGCGCGAACAGTTCTTCGGGCTTGCCATCAAGGGTGCGCTCTCGCGTTTTACATTGCGCTTCTTGTTTCATTTATATCCTCCATCTCCTCCGGATAAAAGGGAGAGCGCCCATTTAACTGCCGGCATTCGTTCCGCTCAGTGGGTACCGTCTCTATAGGCATGATTGATTTTCCCCACTTTCCGAGTCGCCCGGCAATCCCCTATCACCGCATCATCAGCGCGAACACGCCCCAGCCCAGGTATTCGCGTGTGTAAGCGGCGTAGCGCTCGGGCGCCGCGGTCAGTTCGGCGCGAACCTCTTTTGCGAACTCGTCGCCGGGATTGGCTTCAAGCCATCGGCGCATGGTCAGCCACTTGGCCGCCTCGTATCTGTCCCAACTATCCTGGTCCGCCAAAACCATTTCCACGACGTCGTAGCCAAGGCGGCCGAAAGACGCGAGAAGTTCCGGA
>CAZDLM010000032.1:0-35834 GCA_964506465.1 uncultured Syntrophaceae bacterium | reverse complement strand
CTCCAAGGCGGCCCAGCGTTACGGCGACTTCACGGTGTTCCGGGACATCGATCTGACCTGCTGGCGCGGCGAGAAGATCGCCCTAGTCGGCGTCAACGGCTCCGGAAAATCGACCCTGTCGCGCCTGCTGAGCGGCACGGAGGCGCCTGCCGAGGGCTCGGTACGCTTCGGTCTCAACGTGAAGACCGCCTTCTTCTCCCAGGAGAGCGCCGAGAACCTGGACTACGGCCGGACGGTCTGGCAGGAGGCGAATGCCCCCGGCATCCGCGGCGACGACCAGCAGCGCCGGAATCTGCTGGGCGCCTTCCTGTTTTCGGGCGATGACATCTTCAAGCCCGTGTCCGTGCTGTCCGGCGGAGAGAAATCCCGTCTCGCGCTGCTGAAGATCCTCCTCACCGACTCCAATTTTCTCATCCTGGACGAGCCGACGAACCACCTGGATGTCAAGACCAAGGACATCTTCCAGGAAGCGCTCCTGGCCTATAACGGCACGGTCGTCCTCGTCTCGCACGACCGCTTCTTCCTCGACCGCATGGTGAATCGCGTTCTGGAAATCCGCGATGGCCGGATCCGCGACTGGCGGGGCAACTACTCCTGGTTCGTCGAAAAACGAAAGGCGGAGGCCGAAGGCGCCGGTGCGGCGGGAACGACGACAGAAGCAGGCGAACTTCCGGAAAAGGCCGTCAGGAAGACGAAGGAGGAGCGGCGGCGGGAAGCGGAGGAGCGAAATCGCCTCTCCCGTACGCGCCAGGCTCGGCAGCGTGAATTCTCGGCCATGGAGCGGCGGATCGAGGAGCTGGAAAAGGAAAAGTCTTCCTGCGAGCTGTCCCTGTGCGACCCCGAAGTGCTGCGCAACGCCGAGGCCGCCCGCACCCTGAAAAGGAAACTGTCCGGAATCGAAGCCGAACTGGCCGAAAGCAACCGGCGCTGGGAAGAGCTCGCAGAGGAGCTGAACGTCTCCGAAGAGAGCGGATAGGAGCGGCGGCCGTCGCAGCCCGCGAAGGGACCGCGCCGGCCGCCGCTGCGTCACTCACGCACCGTCGAGGCCGGTCTTGTCGAATTTCTGGTACCACATGGCCGGTTCCGTCAGGAACTCCTCCGTGTCCTTCAGCGAAACGAAGTGTTCGTGTTCGATGTTCGCCAAGAGATCGAAGAAAGCCTTCTCTTTCGGATCCGTGGAAGCGTCACGGAGTTGCGCATAATGTGCGGCGCCCTTCGCTTCAAAGTCGATCGCCGTCCGAATCGCCTTGAGGTCGTCCGCGTCTCCCTTGCCCGCCTTAGGGGACTTCTTCAGGGCGCCCTTGAAGGCGCTCTGAATCGCCGTATTGCTGACCTTCAGGGGGACCGTTTCCGGCCACTTGTTCTGCTTGTCCCACGCATCGTGGAGCTGCTGAAGCCTTTCATGGTGCTCCAATTCCTCCTTGGCGATCTGTTCGAACATCGCCTTGCCGACGGTATTGGAGGTGCGTTCGGCGTTCTTCCGGTAGAACTGATGCTCCTTCATCTCGTTGTTCAAAGCCACTTCCAGCGCACTCATCCTCTTTTCCATGCCGTATCTCCTTCCTTCCGGGATTTCACTCTCGACGTTTCGGGCTTCGGGGCCTCACGTCTCCCCGCGCCCTGCGGACAAGCCATCAAAAATAATGCTACTCATGCGATACCCTTTTGTCAATATTCAGCGAAAACGGCCGATTTTTTCGTTATTGTAAAGAGTTGCAAATTATTGTAAACATCAGCGTAATCACGCAAATGCAATCACCCGGCAGAAATCGTTCCCGCTCACCGGTCCAGGGCCGGGGCCGGACGTGAAATCGACTTGATGATGAATCTACAGGGAAGCAACATATCCTTGCGCCTGCCACGCCTTGACGATGTCCCCGCTCGGAACGCCTGGTTCAACGATCCCGAATTCACACGCCTATACCTCGGACGGCCGTCCGGAACACCGTACGCACAGGTGGAGGAAGAGGTGCGCTTCGCGATGCTGCCGACGGCTTCCTCCGGACTTCTGGAGTACGCCCTAGAGACGACATCCGAACCCTACTATATCGGGAACATCTTCTTCCGCAAAATCAGCTGGCAGGACCGAAGCGCCGAGATCGGCGTCTTCATCGGGCCTCGCGACTTGTGGGGTAAGAAGCTCGGCAGCGAAGCGCTGCGGCTGATGATCGCCTACGGCTTCCGCGAGCTTGGGTTTCACCGGATCTGGCTGACCACGCCGTCCTTCAATCAGCGTGCGATCCGCTGCTTTGAGCGGGCCGGCTTTCGGCGTGAAGGCCTGTTCCGGGAGGCGATATTTTCCGGCGGCGCCTTCAATGACGTCGTCTGGATGTCGATGCTCGAGAGCGAATTTTGCGGTTAATTTCCCGGCGGACCTCTGCTGGATTTCGCCGGAGATCTCATCTTCAGCCATAAAGAAAGGACAGCGACTATGAAGCGACCGTGCCGATTCTCCCCTCTCGTTCACGCCATTGCGCTGCTGGCGGCAACAGTCCTGCTGACGGTTGCAACGGCGACCGCGGTTCTGGCAGACCCTTACGACGACGGCCTCAAGATGTGGGAAAAGAAGGAATACGAAAAATCCATCGCCTATCTCCAGAAGGCCCTGAAGCAGGACCCGAAGTCGGCGTCGGCGAAACAGCTCCTCGCCTGGAATTACATCAAGTTCGGGCGCATGGCGGAAGCGGAGGCCCTCTTCCTGGAAATCCGCGCGGCCAAGAAGGATGATGTCCGGGCCTTCCAGGGGTTGGGCTGGATTTACGGCGAACTGGGACGGAACGAAGAGGCCATCGAGAACTTCAAGCAGGAGGCCGCCTGGGCCAAGGCGCACATCGACAGCGACATCTATGTTTATTATGGACGCGACGATCAGAAGTACATTGAATCCATCTACTCGGACGCGAATTACGGCCTCGGCACGGTGTACAAGCGGATGTGGAAGTACGACGACGCACTCAAACATTTGGAAACGGCCCTGAAGGAACAGAACGCCTTTACGCCCGAGGCGGAGATCCAGGCCGTGCTGGGAGACGTCTACTACGAGCAGGGGAAGTGGAAACAGGCGCTCCGCCCGTTTGAGAGAGCGGCCAAGGAAGACAAGAAGAATCCTTCTCTGCAGATCAAGATCGGCTGGTGCCGGTATTTCAGCAAGGCTTACGGAGATGCGGAAAAGACCTTTGAAAAAGCCCTCGGCCTTCAGGCGGGCGCCGTGGAGGCGCGGTACGGCCTTGCCATGAGCCAGTACTACCAGAACAAGTTCGACGCCGCGCGAAAGAATTTCTCGGCGGCGATAGCCCTCAATCCCTACTTTGTCGACAACGTCTATGTCCACGGCATCATCGACAAGAAACCCGAATGGAAGAGCCTCTGGAAGGACTTCGGCCTCGCCTACAAGGGCAAGCCGGCCTACAATTACCGCCTGGGGAATTTCCCCGCGGCGCTCTACAAACTGGCCGGATACGTCGATCAGGTGAATTCCCGGGACGTCGAGGCTCTTGTCGCGACGGGCTGGTGCTACCGCTGGGTGGGATCCCTGGACAAGGCCGCGGAGACATTCAATGTGGCGATCAAACTCGATCCAAAAGCGGATGAAGCCCTCGCAGGCCTCGGATCGACCTACATGGCCTACGGAAAACTGCCGGAGGCATTGAACTTCTTCAACGCGGCACTGAAGATCAACCCGAACAATCCCATCACCTACAACGGGATGGCCTATCTCTATCTCTACCAGAAAGACGAAACGAAGGCGGAGGAAGCGCTGCGCAAGGCGGTATCGCTCAAGAGGGACTACATCGACTGCCAGGCTTTTCTAGGCAATCTCCTGTACGGGCAGAAGCGATTCGCCGAGGCCGTTGGCGAATATGACAAGCTCGTGCAAATCGACAAGAAGCTTCTGACCTCATGGAACAGCCTGGGGTGGGCCGCCTATTTTGCCGGCCAGACCGATAAAGCGATCGCGGCATTCGGCGAATCCAAGAAGCTCAACCCCTTCTTGGTCGAGGCGCATTATGGACTGGGCATGGCCTACGCCAAGAAAGGCAATCTTGCGGCGGCGAAGCCTGAACTGGCTGCCGCGATCGACATCTATCCTTATTACGCACACACGGCGGATCTCCTGTCCCTGATCAAGGCGAACCCGGGCTGGTCCGACCTTTATCTCAAGCTCGGCTGGAGTTACTACTACAATCGCCAGTACCAACCCGCCCTGGCCGCCTTCAGGGATTACCTCGCTGTCCGGGCGGATGATGCCTCTGCAAAGCGCGGCCTCGCTTGGTCGAACTACTGGGTCGGGCAGCTCGATACGGCGTATGCCGGATTCCGGGATCTCCTGAAGAAGGATGCCGGCGATGTCGATGCCATGATCGGCTCGGGCTGGGTGCTCTTCGCCAAGAACAAGGATCAGGAGGCGGCGGAGGTCCTGAAGGCCGCCGTGGCGAAGGATTCCAAGCGCACCGACGCCCTGCGGACGATCGCGGCCATCGCTTTCCGCGCAAAGAACTTCACGGAAGCCAACGCCCTCTACAAGAAGATTCAGGAACTGGAACCCCGCGCCCTGGATATCCACAACAATCAGGGATGGACGCTGTACCGCGAGCAGAAGTACGCCGAAGCGATCGCGAAGTTCAACGAGTCGATCCGGATCTATCGCTACTACGGGGAACCTCATTACGGACTCGGGATGTGCTACGCGAAACTGGGAGAGATCGACAAGGCGAGGGAGTCTTTCACCACGGCGATCTATCTCTATCCGGCCTACATGGACGGCCAGGATCTCTACAAGGTCTTCGACTCCAACCCCAAGCTGCGGGAGCTGTACAACGCGATGGGCTGGAGCTACTTCTACACCTACTCCTACAATGCCGCGAAATTTCACTTCGACCGCCTCCTGAAGGCCGACCCCGCCAACCGCGACGCCCTGCTGGGGTTGGGAACCGTTTCCTATGTGCTCGGCGAATACAAGGACGCCGCCGCCACGCTCGGCAGACTCGTTGCGGGAATTCCGGCGACGGCGGATGCGTGGGACAAGTGGAGCTATATGCTGGACAACCTCGGCTGGAGCCACTACCTCCTGAAGGACTACGACAAGGCCCGCGAGGCCTTCAGGCGCCTTGAGACCTACCATCCCAAGGTGCGCTATATCGCGCCGATCAACGGCATGGCCTGGTCCGAACTGCAGAAGGGCAACAAGGCCGAAGCGGAAAAGATTTTCGCGGCCTCGCTGAAGATCGTTCCCGGCAACTACAGCGCCGAGGCGGGCATGCGGGAGCTGAAGAAATAGAACGGCGGCATCCGAGAAAGACGCCGAATCCCCCTCTTCCCCCGCGACAGGGAGGGTTGCAGGGGGATTCGCTTCCGTAGAGTCCGGAGGGCATCGATATGGAACCGAAGAAAGGCCGGGCGCAGTCCTGCCTCCTGGAGGAAGAGGGGCGGGCGTGTCTGCCGCCGACGGGGGATTTTCCCCTCTGCGCCGCCCATGCGCAGGAGATCGATCGGCGTCATGCAGTCCGGCTTGCCGAGAATGCACGGCGCGACTTCATGGAGAGGGGCGAGGAAGCCTTTCTGCTTTCCAGGCGGGACGGCTCGGTATACGCCCTCAACGCCGTGGCGGCGCTCATTTTCCGGCGTCTCGCCGACGGCCGCTCCCTATCTGAGATTCTTCAGGAGACCGCATCGGCCTTCGAAGGTCCGTCGCCGGGGGAATGCCTAAAAGACGCCGTCGAGTTTCTTGATCGGCTGCAAGAGGCGGGACTTGTGACGAGGGGCCATGAAGAGTAATGTCGCCAAGCACGTTGTCGTCACGGGACTCCTTGCGACGGACAACCCGTACCCCGGCCTGGGCATCGCGCGATGCCTTCGGCTCTCGCCGGAGTTCACGGGGACGATATCCGCTTTTGTATTTGAACCGCTGTCGAACGGCGTTTTCGACGGCGGCATCATCGACCGCGCCTTTATCGTCCCCTACCCCGCCGCGGGCTGCGACGTCCTCTTTGAGCGGATCCGCCGCATTCACGAGCACCGCCCGATCGATGTCATCCTTCCTTCGCTCGACTCGGAAGTCTCCCTCTATGCGGAACTCGCCGGCCCTCTGCGCGACCTCGGGATCGGGACGCTGCTTCCCCCGCCCTCCCAGGTAAAACTGCGGGCGAAAAACCTTCTCTACGAGTTCGGCCTGGAAGAGGGCATCCGCGTCCCCAAGACCCTCCTGCTCAACAATATCGAAGAGATCCGCCCGAAGGTCAAGGAAGCCGGAATCCCGTTTCTCCTCAAGGGCATACTCAATGACGCCCGCATCTGCGCCTCCGTCGAGGAAGGCGAACGATGCTATGAAGAGCTCTATGCGCTGTGGGGATATCCGATCCTTCTGCAGAGTTTTGTCGCCGGAGAGGAATTCGACGTCATTGCGCTGGCCGACAACTCGGCGGAGATGGTCGGCGCCGTCGCCATGAAGAAATTCGGCCTTACCGACAAGGGAAAAGCCTTTGCGGGACTGACCGTCGAGGACGACGGGCTCCTCCGCCTCACCGCGGAGATCCTCCGCAAGCTGCGCTGGACGGGTCCGATTGAATGCGAGTTTATCCGCGATCGGGCCGGCGACCTTTACCTCATGGAGGTGAACAGCCGTTTCCCTTCCTGGCTCTACCTGTCGGCTGCTGCGGGACAGAACCTGCCTTTGGCGGCGGTCCGGCTTGCCGCGGGGTTACCCGCCGAGCCGATGCGTCGTTATGCGGCCGGCAAGCTCTTCATCCGCACCGTCGCCGACCGGATCGTCGATGCGGAACCGCTCCTGGCGCTCGCCGCTGCGGGGGAGATGCGCGTATGATCGTCGCCGTAACCGGCCTGAGCACGGGCAGCGAAATCGCCGCGGGCATCGCGGTCCTAAAGGCCCTGCGCCTCTCCAATGTCGAGCGCCTGATCGGCTTGGCCGCCAGCGCCTTCGAGGTGGGCTCCTACCAGGAAGACCTCCTCGATGCCGCTTACCTCGTGCCGCCGATTCAGGAGCAGGGCCCGTTTCTCGACAGACTGGCGCAGATCAAGGCCGAAGCCGGGCTGGACGCGGTCATCCCCGCCCTTGACAATGACGTCTGGAGGATGTGCGCCATGGCCGCGGAACTCGATGACCTCGGCATCCGGGCGCTCCTGCCCGGCGAACGAGTCTTGGCGGATCTCCGGGAGGGCCGATTTCCCGCGGCTGCCGACGACGAGCGGAAGAATCCGGAAGGCCGCCTCCGGGGCTCCCTTCCGGCCCTCGTGAAAAGCCCCGTCCAGAGCGTCAGCGGGCAGAGAAACGTCCTCGAGGACGAGTTCTCCGTCTGCGTTCTTGCGGACCGCCATCACCATGCGGCAGCTGTTGCGACCATCAAGAAACTGCTCACATCGAAGGGCGGCAGCACCTGGATGGCGCTTTCCGTGGACGGTGGAGAACTGGCGGAAACGGCCGCCGCGCTCGTCGCGGATTCCCGCTGGACGGGCCCCCTGACGCTCGACTTCATCCGCAACGAGAAGGGCGCCCCCTTCCTGACGGCGCTTCACCCCCGTTTCGCCGATTGGATCAATTTCCCCGCCGCGGAAGGACTCAACCTGCCGGGGATCCTTCTCGACATCCTCGGCGGCCGCGATACGGCCCCGCCGCAGGCGCCGCCCGCGGGCAGGCTCTTCGTGCGCACGGCGATCGATATCGTAACCGACATGCATCGGTTCGGCACCCTCTCTTTGACGGGAGAAATCCGCTATGACGACCGGAAATAAGAAACCCTACGTCAGACCCGCCATGACCCGCATCTCGCTGGCGGACACGGAAAGATTCAAGGGGTCCTACCTCAAGGCGAGGGTTTCCTCCGACGTGGACGGCCACCCCGTGCGCAGGCTCCTGCACGATTTCGGATCGCCCCTGTACGTGGTCTCGGAGGCGTCCCTCCGCCGCGCCTTCCGCCGCATACGGGACGCCTTCGCAAGCCGTTACCCCTGGGCGACGGTTGCCTACTCCTACAAGACCAACTACCTGTCCGGCATCTGCGCGATCCTGCACCGCGAAGGCGCATGGGCGGAGGTCGTTTCGGGGTTGGAGTACGAGATGGCCAGACGGCTGGCCGTGCCCGGAAGCGAGATCGTCTTCAACGGGCCGCACAAGAGCCCGGCCGAGATGGGACGGGCCTTCGCGGACGGCGCCGCGGTCAACCTGGATTCCTTCGACGATCTCCAGAAGGCCGAGCAGGTCGCCGACACGCTGGGACGTAAAGCGCGCGTCGGGATCCGCGTCAACATGCAGCTCAATTACCCGGCCTGGGACAAGTTCGGCTTCGGCCTCGAGTCCGGGCAGGCCTACGACGCCTGCCGGATCGTCGCCCGCCACCGGCATCTGCACCTGGCCGGCCTCCACTGTCATGTCGGAACCTTTGTGATCGATCTGAGCATCTACCGGCGCCTGATCGAGAACCTCCTTTCGCTGGCGGTGAAGATCCGCGAGACCTTGGGCGTCAGCCTGGAATACCTCGACATCGGCGGCGGCTTTCCTTCCGCCAATACCCTGCATTCCCAGCTCATGCCCGCCGAAACGACATCGCCGACGCCGGAGCAGTACGCGGAGACGATCTGCGAAGTCCTGAACCGCAGGAGCGGCGAACTGGGAGCGCCCGTGCGGATGCTCCTGGAGCCCGGCCGCAGCGTCGTCGACGAATGCATGTCCCTCCTGTCCACGGTCGTCGCCGTCAAGGAATACGGCGGCGGCCGTTTCGCCGTCATCGACGCGGGCGTCAACCTCCTGCCCACGGCGTATTACTACAAGTTCCAGATCCTGTCCGATCGGGAGGGTGCGGCGACCGAACAGATCGACCTCGTCGGCCCCCTGTGCATGCAGATCGACGTCGTGCGCAAGGGGGCCACGCTGCCCCGGGTCCAGGTGGGAGACGCCCTGACGATCCGCAGCGTCGGCGCCTACAATTTCTCGCAGTCGATGTCGTTCATCTTTCCCAGGCCGGCCGTCGTTCTCGTCGGTGCAGGCGGCACCGAAATCCTTCGCCGGGCCGAGACCTATGACGACATCAAGGGTCCGGAGAGGGTCCCCGAGAGGCTGATCGGCAGGAGCGCATCCCCGTGAACTTCCGAGAAGCGGCCGTTCTGACCGCGGGTCTCTGGCGGGAGATGGCGTCCCGCCACACCCCGCTCCGCTGGATCGAGATCGTTCTGCGCTCGTACGGCCAGGTCCTCTTTGCCGATTCTCCCCTGAGCGGGCTGCTTCTGCTCCTGGCCCTGGGAATGCTCTCCGCGAAAACGCTCTTCTTTTCCCTGATCGGCGCGCTGGCCGCAAACGCCGCCGCCCGGTTCCTGAAAAAAGATCCCTTCTACATCGAGCATGGAATCTACGGTTTCAACGGCGTGATCTTCGGGCTCTTCTGGAGCTGGCACTTTGTCCTTTCCCCGGCCTCCCTGGGCCTGTTTCTTGCCGCCGCCCTTCTCCTGTGTCCGCTGCAGTCCGCCCTGACGAAGAGCTTCTCGCTGGAAAAAATCGCGTTGCCCGCTACGAGCCTCCCGGCGGTTCTCCTTCTCTACGGCTCGCTGGTTGCGGCGTACTGGCTCGCCTTCAGCGCCAGACTCGTTCCCTACGTGGAGCTGTTCGCCCCGGCCACGGAGGTCATCGATCCCCTGCTGCGCGTCAACCCCAACGAAGGCGGTCCTCTTTGGTCCTTCATCGCAACACACGGGCTTCACGTCTGGGCCGCCGTCCTCGCGGGAATTCTGATCTTTTCCCGGATCAGTTTTCTGACCGCTGCATTCTTTCTCCTCTGCGGATACGCGGTGACGCTCCTTCTTCCGCCTTCGATCACCCCGGCCGCCGGAATCTACCTCGGCTTCAACGTTCTTCCTGCAGCCGTCGGACTGTTCGGCATTCTGCTCGCACCCAACCGCTGGGCGCTTCTGTACACCGTTTTCGGGTTCTTCGTCTGCACGGCAATGTTTCTCGCTCTCTCCGGCCTCCTGGGTTTCCTGAACCTGCCCGTCCTCACCCTGCCGTTCAACCTGACGATCCTGCTGCTCGTGACGGCGGCCGTCCGCATGGGCCCCCTCCGTTCGGGTCTCATCCCCGTCCCTCTGGACCGGATCACAACGCCGGAGAAGGCCATCCGCTCCAAACGGCCGCTGCTTGGGCCCTATCCTCAGACGCCGGGTTTCCGGCAAGCCGCCGGCTTCTTCCGGAATTTTCTGCCCGGCCGCAGACCGACGCCGGAGGAAGCGGCCCGACTCGCGGAGGCCATCCGAACCGCGCCCTCAGTCGCGATCCTCTCCGGCGCCGGAACCAGCACGGAATCCGGAATTCCCGATTTTCGGGACAACCCTGCCTTCTGGCTGCGCTTCGGCGCAGAAGAGATGACCTACGGGAATTTCCTGTCGCGGCCCGACGTGCGCGAGCGCTACTGGGAGATGCAACGGCAGTTCCACCGGCTGATCGAAGAGGCGCGGCCGAACGACATTCACCGCACGGCCGTCCGTCTGCAGGAGATGGGAAAGCTCGCCTGCGTCGTCACGCAGAACGTGGATGGTCTCTTTCAGAAGGCGGGGGTATCGCCCGAGCGGGTGATCGAAGTGCATGGAAGCATACGGACCGCCCGCTGCACAGGCTGCAGGACGGTTCATACGGATGCCGAAATCGAGGCGATGCTGGGGGCGGGGATCGCCGCTCCCTTCTGCCGGTCATGCCGGCAGCCGCTCAAACCGGATACGATCTTCATGGGAGAGCCGCTCGACGAAGCGGTGGCGGGCGAGGCCCTTTTCCGCATCCTGAGCGCAGGGCTGCTTCTCGTTGTCGGCACCAGCCTGCAGGTTGACCCCGTCGCCTCCTTTACGGATCTCGCCTGGCGGAAGGGCGTTCGAATCGCCGTGGTCAACCTCCAACCCACCCCCAAAGACGACCTGGCGGAAATCGTCGTCCGAAAACCGCTGGGGCCCGTATTCCGCAGGGTCCTCAGAGAACTGGCGGGCCGCTGAGAAGGACTTCTTCGTCGGCTGGCGGTTTCACAGGCCCAGCCGGTCGCTGATCCCCTGCATGGCGGAAAGCGCGATGCCCGCAAACTCGTCCAGCGGCAATCCGATCTTCTCACACTCCATGACCGTGTCCCGGTTCACCGAGGCGGCAAAAGCCTTCTCCTTCATGCGCTTGGTCACCGACTTCACCTTCACGCTGGCGAGCTTCCTGTCCGGATAGACCAGCGCCGTTGCGGTAATGAGGCCGGTGATGGTTTCGCCGGCGGCGAGGGCATGATGAAACTCCTTCGAACGGACGGCGCCGGCCGCCGCTTCGTTGTGCATGCGCACCGCTTCGACAATTTCCGGATCGCAGTTGTTTTCGGACAGGATTTTTTCTCCGTCCAGGCCGTGAATTGCCAGATCTCCGCCGACGCGTTCGATGTCGATGTCGTGCAGGAGCCCCGCCAGCCCCCATCGCTCCTCATCCCGGCCAAGACGCCTTGCCAGTGCGCGCATCACCGCCTCGGCAGCCAGGCTGTGCCGGATCATGTTCTCGCTCTTGACGTGCTGCGTAAGAAGCGTCAGCGCTTCATCCCTCGTCATGCTCCCGTCCTCCTCGCTGTCGATGATGACCTTCAAAAAGACACGCCGGATCATACCGCATCTTCACCATGAATTGCCAGCCGCGCTCCCTTGGAGAGGGAGGGAAGCATACGGCGGAACACACCACGGCCATGGCGTCCGATGGGTCTTCCCGGGGATGAAATGGAGTTGTAGAACAGCAGGCGAAGCTCCTCGGCGAACAATCGGCGGATGAGGCAATTGCTTTTCGTATTCTACCGTGATCGGGGAGTCAACCGCCCTCCCGGACGGCTACATGTTCATCACATACACGACGCCGATGACCATGCAGCTCGCCAGGAGAACCCAGGCGCCGGACAGGATCTGTATCGTACTCTTCTTCATAATGTTCCCCCTGTTTTCTCTCTTTTCCGGACATTCACCGGCCGGCCAAAAAAAAGCCCCCAGTCGCCCTAAACGGGCTCTGGGGGCTGAATCACCAAAACCAATTAAAGAAACCGACTTACCTATGGGCCGACCGCCCTCGTAAGTCAAGGAGTATTGTTCAGGAGGCCGGCGGTTTGAAGGCGGCGATCTTCAGACTCGCCACGGTATTCTCCAGCTTCCGGACGGCATCCTGCAGGTTCCCCCGCTCGAGGCCGAGTTCCTTCACCGACGGATGGTCGATCATATCCTGCACGGGGAAGATCGTCTCATCGATGATCCGGATACCGGCGAAACCGGCGCTTTTCACGGCGTCGAGATAGTCTTCCTTCAGAGAGGCGCCGGCGATGCAGCCGACGTAGGCCTCGATGGATTCCTTCAAGTCCGCCGGAAGATCCCGCAGCAGGACAAGGTCGGACACCATCAGGCGCCCGCCGGGTTTGAGCACGCGGAACGCCTCCTGAAACACCCGTCCCTTATCGGGAGCGAGATTGATCACGCAATTGGAGATGATGATATCGGCCGTATTGTCGGCAACGGGAAGATTTTCAATCTCGCCCAGCCGAAAATCCACGTTCCCATAGCCTCCCTTGCGCGCGTTGGACCTTGCCTTGTCGAGCATCTCGGGGGTCATATCCACGCCGATCACCCGTCCGCTCTTGCCGACGGCGCGGGCGGCGAGGAAGCAATCGAAGCCGGCGCCGGACCCCAGATCAATCACCGTCTCCCCTTCCTTCAGCGAAGCCAATGCAACGGGATTCCCGCATCCCAGACCCAGATTGGCCCCTTCCGGGACGCTCTGCACATCATCCGGGCTGTAGCCGAGGCCGATGCTGATCGTCTCCGCGGAAGCCGCGCCGCCGCAGCAGGATGCCGAAGGCCCGCAGCAGCTGCCTCCGGTTTTCGCAATTTGTCCGTAGCTCTGACGGACGTTCTTTTTCACGTCTTCTTCCTTCATGTTCTCTCCTCCCTTAATGCCGTGAAAATGGGCTGTCGACGGGGGCGCTTTGGAGATTTTTCGGGGCCCCCTGCCTTCGCAGTGTCGCGGCCCCCGATGCCATTGCTCCGGCGAAGGCAAAAGCCCGGATGCAGCGTTGCGCTGCCTCTCTCGTCGCTGCGGCGTACATCCCAGTACACCTCGCTCCTCGGGAGTCGCGCGCCTTGCCTGCGGGACTTTTGCCTTCGCCGCAGGGAAAAAACTCTGAGGGCGCAAGCCCGAGTTTGGCATCGGCCGCGCAGCGAGAAGCTGCAGGGTCGAAAAAGATCCAGGCGACCCGGGGCAGAACAGGTTCACGGCCTTCGTGTGTCCTGTCATTTCGACGGCAGAACGCTGCCCAGAATCGGTCCGAGAAAACCCCGGATCTGCTCCGCAAGGGCATCCGCTTTGATGAGCGTGATGCAGCAGACCGCCCCTTCTCTCTCCCAGGCGACAACGGCCAATTTGTCCCCCGCCTTGATGTCCGCCCTGTCCCGCAGCTCCTTGGGAAGAACCATCTGGCCCCGATCATCGACGCTGACGAGCGACTCCACGCGGCAGCAACCCGCCGCCAGTCCCTCGGGAGCGCAGCAGGACTTCTTCTTCGATCCGACCGCCATGCCTTCCTCCTCCGCTTGGAATTTATAATATTCTGCTTATTCTGATTAATCAGATAATTCTGATTATAAGGATCAAAGGGGTTTTGTCAAGCGACAAAAAAAGGATGGCTTCGAACGGTCTTCCGTCAGGTCCGGCGGAACTTCTTGTCCAGCCCGTTGTTTCCGTACCGGCGATAATGCTCGGAATCCGTAAACGCGCTGCGGTAGGAGGCGTTGAACTTGTAGGCCATGACGGTCGCGACGGGATTCCGCGTCGTCCAGAGGGTATTCAGGGTCCTCCGCACGGTCTCCCCGGCGCCGTAATAGCGCTGCCGCAGATACGTGAATCCCTCGTACACGTCGTCGACCGACATCAGCGCCGGCGTAAAGACAAGCTTCGTAAGGCGATAGTCGTCCCAAGCCTCGGGGAAACTCCGGTGGAGAATCCTCCCGTCCCGCCACAGTTCCTCCCAGAGCCTCGTGCCCGGCAGGGGGGTGGGTTTGGTGAGCTGGAGCACATCGATATGCGAGGAGCGGACGAATTGCAGCGTCGCATCGAAGACGTCGGGACCGTCTTCGTCGCCTCCCAGAACGAAGGCGCCGTGAAAGGCGATGCCTCCCCTGCGGATGGCCGCGATCAACTCCTTGTAGCGGTGCTGGGTGAGGCGCTGGAGATTGAGGGACTTGTTGTAGGCTCGCAGCGTCTCGGCATTGATGGACTCCATGCCGACAAAGACGATCCGCAGTCCTGCCCTCGCGGCGAGACGGATCAGAGCGGGGTCCTCGCCGAACTGGATGGACGCCTGGGCGAAGAAATGCTTCCGGATTCCCCTTTCGAGGATGCGGGAAAAAAAAGCATAGGTCCAATCCCGGTCGTCCCTGCCGAAACCGATGATGTTGTCGTCGGTCAGCATCACCATCCTTTGCGGAATCTGTTCGAGTTCATCGACGACGGCATCCAGCGGCCGCCTGCGAAAGCGCCGGCCGTTGAACGCCGTGACCGAACAGAAGGCGCAGTCCATCGGACAGCCGCGCGACGTCTGCAGACTCCCCCAGCGGTAAAAATCGTTCTGAAAGAGATCCCGGCGCGGCGTCGGCAGATTTTCCAGGCTTTCCCACCCGCCTTGATATACCTTCCCGAGGCGTCCCGCCTCGAAGTCCTCCAGCACCTTGGGCCAAACGGATTCCGCCTCGCCGATCACGACGGCGTCGCAAAAACGCAAGGCTTCCTCGGGAAGCATCGAGACATGGATGCCCCCCATGACGGTCGGAATGCCCCGCTCACGATAGATCCGGGCGATCTGGTATCCGCGGAAAACCGAGGCGGTGTAGGCGGTGATGCCGACGATGTCGGCTTCCCGATAGGCAAACGATTCGATGTTCTCGTCGATCAGTTCGATCTGATAGCGGCGGGGGGTTGCGGCGGCGACATAGGAGAGGTTCAACGGCGGCCAGGAGGTCGCCTCGGCGTTGCCCAGGCCCTTGTGGACGTTGGATGGATTGATCAGCAACAAACGGGGCATCGGATCTCGTCATGTTCTGAAAGGAAATGGAAAACGGCCGGGACTCTGCTTGAGATCCCGGCCGCACGGGAGATCGCCGACTACTCGACTTTGCGGAACACCTTGCCCTTCGCCCCGCAGACGGGACAGGTGTCCGGCGCCTCCGTCTCGGCTGTATAGCCGCAGACCGGGCAGACGTAATAGGCATACGCCTCCTTGCCCGCCGGCGCAGAAGACATGGCCTCGTACAGCTTCGCGTGGACCTTTTCCACCTCGTTGGCGAAGGTGAAGCTCCGTTCCGCCTCCTTATTTCCTTCGGCGCGGGCTGTCGCGATCATTTCCGGATACATCGATTTGAACTCGTGGATTTCTCCGGCCAGCGCCTCCTGGAGATTTTCCTTCGTCGTCCGGATGCCCTTCATTGCCCGCAGGTGATTGTGGGCATGGACGGTCTCCGCTTCCGCCGCCGCCCGGAACAGCCTGGCCGCCTGGGGAAATCCTTCTGCGTCCGCTTTTGCCGCGAACGCCAGATACTTGCGGTTCGCCTGGGATTCTCCGGCGAAGGCCGCCTTCAATGCGTCTTCCGACTTGGACATGGTGTTCTCCTTTCTGCACATTCTTCTTTGCGCCGATCGCGGGACGTCATCGCGAGGAGTCCCGAGCTTTGCTCAGGATCGACCTCACGCTGACCCCTCTCACGGTCGATTTCTCAACGAGACAACCTCGCTTGGATCGCAATGGACAAGAGACGTTTCGCAATCGCCTGAGCCCCGACGGTCAGTACTTCCCCGGAAAGTTCGGTTTCCGTTTTTCCCTCTGGGCCATAATCCCCTCCCGCGCATCCTGGCTCCCGAAAACGGGAAGGCCGATCTCGACCTCCCGATCGAAGGCCTGCGGCCAGGGCATGTCTTTCGTTTCCCGCCAGCAGCGGATGATCCCCTGGACGGCAAGCGGCCCGTTGGCGGCGATTTTCAGCGCCAGCTCCATCGCGGCGTCCATCAGTTTCTCTTTCAGCACCACCCGGTTGAGGAAGCCCCATTCCAGAAGCGTTTTCGCATCGTAGTTGCCGGCCGTCAGCAGGATCTCCAGCCCCCGGCACGGGGTCATCATCCGAGTCAGATAGACGTTGGAGCCGCCGATCGGCATGATGCCGAGGCTGGCCTCCCTCATCTGGAAAACGGCATCCTCGGAGGCGACGCGCAAATCAGCGCCCATCACGGTTTCGAATCCCCCGGTCAGGCAGTAACCGTGGATCGCCGCGATGACGGGCTTGGTGGCGATATTGGGTTTGAGCATCGACTCGCCGACCTGCGAACCCACCTCGATCAGCCAGCGTTCCGCTTCCGTCTGCGGCTGCCGCATCCGGGTAAGAATCGGGATCGCCGCCTTCAAATCCATGCCCGAACAGAAGATGTCCGGCAGACAGGAATAGAGGATGGCAACCCGGATGCCGTCGTCCCCGTTCACATCCTTCCAGGCGCGGTGCAAATCCATCAGAATTTCAGGGTCTAAGGCATTTCTTTCCTTGGGGCGGTTCAACCCGAGCTTCGCGACGGGGCCTTCTTTTTCGTAGACCAGAGCCATAGAATCCCTCCTGAGCGTTCGATCAGGGTCCCGCTTCTTCAAAAGAAAGGTGAGTATCGGCGAGCTTGTTACCATGCACAATAGAATTTGACAAGTCGCGATCTTTTTGTCTAGAATCGCCCCGGTCATTCACCTCGATGCACGGGTTCCCGTCCGCGAACGGCAGGCCGTCGCGTGCACGGGAACAGCCGTCGTCTTCAGGCGGCGCCTGCTGCACCAATCCCATGGACGGGAAATTTTTCGGAACAGATGGAGGTCTTTTTCGATCCCGGAGAAGGGCCGTGGAATTTTTCCATTCACTTTCCACGGCATGAAATCGGGCGGAGGCGCGTTCACCGGCGAGCGCCCCTGCCTCCCGAAGTGAACAGGAAATGGCGGGTCTGGATGAGGGATGAAAAAGGATCCTGAGATCGGCGAGAAGACGCCCGCGAATCGAAACCAAGAACCCGCTTCCCTGCCTCTGGTCTTCCGGCACGGAGACCTCTTCTCTCACCTGCAAGAGAACCGGGAGTTGGATCGGAACGGCGTTGTCAACCTCCTCAATTATGCCCATTTCACGGGCCGCCCCGTGTATATCCATCTGCGCCATCCCCGGTACGATGAAGGCGTCCTCATTCCGGCCCAGACGGAGCCGTGCAGCGAAGAGCCGTTCTGCTGCCGCTGGACCGCAAACGGCAGCGGCCGCCACCTCGATGCCTACTCGTTCCATTCCCTGCTCATTCTGGACGAACCGGGAATCGTATTCATCCCGGCGGAGTCGCTGCAAAAGGGCCGCGATACCTGGATATTCGCGCTGCCGGAGAAGAGCTACGTCATCAACCTGCGGGGCGCCCGGCGCCATGCCGCCCGACACGTTGAGGCGGAGATCATGCAATGCGGATTTCTGGCCCGGGGGGATTTGCTGGATTTCAGCACCCGGGCCTTCCATGCGCGGGTTCGTCCGGAAAGCTCCTCTTCCTTCGCCTGGTTCAATCCCGACGCGCCGATGAACGTCCGGTTCATCGGCGCCGGACGCGTCGTCTTTGCCGGGGAATGCCGGCTGCTCCGGCAGACGCTGGATGCCCGAGAGCGGGAAATGGTCCTGACGCCGACGCACGATACCGTCCAGCGTTTCCAGCCCGAGCCGATCCGCAATCCGCGCCGGCAGGTCAGCCCGCCTCTGATCGCGCTGTTTCATCATCCCCTATTGGGCAAGCGGAAGAAGCTGGAGGTCTTCGACATTTCCACCTCCGGCATTTCCGTGCGGGAACCCGTGAACGAGGGCATCCTCTTCCCCGGACTGATCCTTCCGGACGTCGACATCGCCTACGCCGGAACCTTCCAGATCCGCTGCTCGGTTCAGGCCATCTACCGCCGGCAGACCGAAGACGCCGCGCACTGCGGGCTGGTGATTCTGGATATGGATTTCCATTCCTACAGCCGGCTGAACGATCTCCTCGGCCGGTCGATGGACCCCCACACGTTCATTTCCACCGAGGTCGACATGGACGCCCTCTGGGAATTCTTTTTCGATACGGGCTTTCTCTACGCAAAGAAATATCGCCTTCTCCAGTCGTACAAGGACCGGTTCAAGGAAACCTACCGAAAACTCTACCAGGAAAATCCGGACATCGCCCGGCATATCACCTACGAGAAGGACGGCCGGATCTACGGCCACATGTCCATGGTCAAGGCCTATGAGCGGGCCTGGATGATCCATCACCATGCCGCCCGGAACCTGGAAAACCGCCTGCCGGGATTCCAGGTGCTCAAGCAGATCATGATCTTTCTCAACGGGATGTGCCATCTCCCCTCGGCCAAAATGGACTATGTGATGTGTTACTACCGGCCGGACAACAAGTTCCCGGAGCGCGTCTTCGGCGGTTTCGCGCGCCACCTGAACGATCGGCGCGGGTGCTCGCTGGACCTCTTCGCCTACCTCACCTGGTCGGTGGCAAACACCGCTCCGCTTCCCGAAGGCTGGACCCTGACCGACGCGACCCCGGACGAACTCCGGGAGCTTCGTCTCTTCTATGCCCAGGCCTCCGGCGGCTTGTTTCCGGACGTACTGGATCTGGAGGGATTGCAGAAGGGGCTCTCGACGCTGGAGCAGGCTTATGCCCGCCTCGGCTTTCTGAGGCGCTGGAAGGCGCTGGCCCTCCGGTGCAACGGCAAGCCGGCCGCGATCCTGATCCCGAACCGCTCCGACCTCGGCATCAATCTCTCCGAGCTGCTCAACGGCATCACGATCTTCCTTCTTGAACCCGCGCTGCTTTCCCGGGATATCCTCGCAGCCGCACTCTCAGGGATTTCCGGGGACTACAATCTTGACAAAGTACCCCTTTTAATCTATCCACACATGGGAGCCGGCGCCCTGGGTCTGGAGCACGAAAAGCTTTACTCGCTGTGGATCATGGACACGCGCTTCGCCAACCATCTCATGGAATTCGTTCAGCGGAAATTCAGGATGAAATATGAGTAGTTCTCCCGCAGGGGATTCGCCGGATGCCATGGACGACGTTGCGCTGTACAATAGCAAAATCACCCGGAACTACGTCGAGTACCTGAAGACCTTCCACCCCGACGTCAATGTCGACGAGATCATGCAGTACGCGGGCGTCACGTCCTTCCACCTGGAGGACAGCGGCCACTGGCTGACGCAGCGCCAGGTGGATCGTTTTCACGAGATGCTGGTCCGCAAGACCGGCAATCCCAACATCTCCAGGGAGGCGGGCCGGCTTACCGGGTTTTCGAAGGCATCCGGCGCCCTGCCCTCTTACGTCCTGGGCTTTCTTTCTCCCGGCTCCGTGTACTCCATGCTCAGCAAGTTCCATCCGATCATGACCCGCGCCGCAACGATCCAGACCAAGAGCCTGGGCGCCAACCGCATGGAGGCCATCGTGACGCCGAACCCCGGCGTAACGGAAAAACCGTACCAGTGCGAAAACCGCATCGGGACCTTCGAATCCGTGGGCAAGATGTTTACCCCGAACTATTCCCGGATTGAGCATCCCGAATGCGTCCACCGCGGCGGGAAGCGCTGCCGGTACCTGGTCACCTGGGAGAGAACACCGGCATACGTCTGGCAGCGGATCCGCAACTACCTCCTCCTGGCCCTCGCCGTCACGACGCCGGTGCTGATCCACACGATGCCGGGGACAAGCTGGCTGACGTCGATCCTCTCGGGAAGCGTCGTGGCGCTGGCGGCCGCGTGGTATACGGAATTCCTGGAAAGAAGGCGGCTGGCGGAAAACATCAAGAGCGAGAGCGAACTGGCCGGAAGGCTGCTCGACGAGATCAATATCCGTTACAACAATGCCCTGCTCATCCACGAGATCGGCCAGGCCACGTCGATGATCCTCCACATCGAGGATCTCCTGAAGTATCTGATCGACGCTCTGCGCAAACGCCTGGATTTCGACCGCGGCATGATCCTGCTCGCCAACCGTGAACTGACGAGGCTGACCTACAAGATCGGCTACGGCTACGGCGAGGAAGACGAAGCCTATCTGAAGACGGTCAATTTCAACCTCACCAACCCGGAATCGAGGGGCGTCATGGTCGTCGCCTTCCGGAAGCAGACGCCCTTCCTCGTCGACAACGTCGACGCCATCGAAAAGGACCTGTCGAAGAAGAGTCTCGATTTCGCCCACCGCATGGGGGCGCAGTCGTTCATCTGCGTTCCCATCGTTTTCGAACAGGAGTCGATGGGCATCCTGCTGGTCGACAACGTCCGCTCGAAGCGGAACCTCAGCCAAAGCGACATGAACCTGCTGATGGGCCTTGCCCGCCACATCGGCATCAGCATCAACAACGCCCGCATCTACGCGCGCATCCGCGAGAGCGAGGAGAAGTTCCGCTCCCTGAGCGAAAGCGCGCCGGACATCATCTTCACCCTCGACGACAAGGGCGCCATCAGCTACGTGAACCCCGCCTGGGAAAAGATCCTCGGATACCCCCCGGACGAAGTGATCGGGCGGCACTTCGCGCGTTTCGCGAAGCCGGAGGAGCACGCGCGCATGATCTCTCTTTTCAAACGCATCCGCAAGGAGAGGACCACGGTCCGCCAGGAAATCGGCATCATGCTGCACCGCGATGGATCGGAGCGCTACTTCCTTGGAAGCGCGGCTCCCAACGTCGATTCCGAAGGGCGCTTCACGGTCGTCGGCATGCTCAGGAACGTCACCGAACAGCGGCAGTTGGAACTGAAGCTCCACCATGCCTCCAAGATGGAGGCCGTCGGAACGCTGACCGGGGGGATCTCGCACGACTTCAACAACATCATGCAGGCAATCAGCGGCTACAATCAGCTCCTGATGATGAAACGCCGGGAATCCGATCCCGACTGGAAGTACCTCACGAGCATCGATAAGCTCGTTCAACGCGCATCCGATCTCATCAAACAGCTGCTGATCTTCAGCCGCAAGATGGAAAGCAAGCTCAAGGCGGTGGACCTGAACGAGGAGGTTCTCCGCTTCCACGACCTGATCGTGCAGACCATCCCGCGCATGATCACGGTCGAGACCGATCTGGAAGATGGCCTGTACGTGATCCAGGCGGATCCCGTTCAGTTGGGCCAGATCATCATGAATCTCGCGGTCAATGCACGCGATGCGATGCCCGAGGGCGGGATCCTCCGCATTCAGACCGCCAACGTCAGAATCGACCTCGAGATGAAGATCGGCGGCCTCGCCCTGCCGCCGGGCAAGTACGTCCAATTGACGGTATCGGACACGGGAACCGGCATGACCAAGGAAGTCCTGGAACACATCTTCGAGCCTTTTTTCACAACGAAGGAGGCGGGAAAGGGGACGGGGCTGGGGTTGTCCGTCGTCTACGGCATCGTCCGGAACCACGGCGGCACCATCGTCTGCGCCAGCGAACCGAGAGGCGGCACGGTCTTCCAGATCTATCTGCCCGCATGGTCGCCGGTCGAATCACCGGCAGTGGCCGTTCCGGCGGCGCCGGAGGAACCGACGGCCAAGGGCTCCGAAACCATCCTGCTGGTGGACGACGAAACGCACCTTCTGGAAACGGGAAAGGACATCCTCGAGGAATACGGATACAAGACGCTGCTCGCCCAGGACGGGGAGACGGCCCTCGATCGCTATCGGCGGAACATGGGAGAGATCGACTTGATCATCCTGGACCTCATCATGCCGGGCATGGGCGGCATCAAGTGCCTCAGCGAACTGGTCGCGCTCAACCCCAACGTCCGGGTGATCGTGGCGAGCGGCTACTCGGCCAGCGTCAAGGAGAAAGAGGTCCGGCGCATGGGGGCCCGCGGCTTCATCAACAAACCTTACAAGATCCAGGAACTCCTGAGGGTGATACGCTCGATTTTGGACGAATCCTAACCTACCCTTTTCAGACTGTTCAAAAATACCCGGATGCAAGGCCCCCGAAATCCTGAGCCGTGAGTCGTACTGGATGTACGTCGAACGGCGAAGGATGAGGGAAACGCAGCAGACGGGTGTTTTTCAACAGGCTGCTATGCCTTTCGTCCCTTTGCCATCACCAGCGGCGTATAGGTGAAGCGCCGCGGGTCCCGGAAGAACGCGCGGAAATCCCGTTCGAAGGCCGCCGCGCCGCCGGGATAGCCCGTGAACATCTCGGGCAGGCGCAGCGCGGCCACTTCCATCTTCTTCGTCCAGTTGAACAATTCCTCGTCCCGCACCTTCCCGTAGATCAGATGGTGGGCCCGGACGTCCACGTCGATGTCCTCAAGCCCTGCGTCGTACAGGTGCGCATAGAGCCGGCGGCCGGCGTAGGTGTCGAAATTGAAGTCCTCGTCCACGCGCCGCATGACGGCCTCCATCACCTCCGCCATCCCCGGCGGCAACTCGAAGTGCCCGAGGCAATTGTGGTCCAGATCGATGAGGCACAGCGTGCCTCCGGGCTTCAGGCATTCCTTCAGATTCCGGACGATCGCCCGCCCTTCGACGCGGTTGTATTCCAGGACAAAACGCGCCCACACGAGATCGAAGCGCCCGGAATACCTGCCCGAAAGGTCGCGAAGATCGTGCAGTTCAAATTGGAGGTTTGGCTCGCGGCGATAGTGACGGTCCGCATAGGCGATGCGTTCCGGCGAGTAATCGACGCCGAGAACCGAACCGCCGGGCTGAACCATGCCATGGAGGATCAGCGACGTCTTGCCGGGCCCGCAGCCGGCGTCCAGCACCGACTGTCCCGGCCCGATGCCGCACCAGCGGGCTTCCTCCCTCACCCTGCCCGGATCCGTCTTTACTTCGAGGCGGATCGCCTCTTCACTGTTTTCCATCAGGTATCCGGATCTCGGCGGCATGATCGACGCTCCTCGCGCAATGCGACGACACCTCTTGCACAAATCGCCGCCGCTGTCAATTTGCCACACCTCCGGCGGCAGGTCGAACCGCTACCCCGCATCATTATCTCCTGTAGCTGAAAGCCGTCTTAAAGCTGGGGGTCAGAAATCTGCCCGATCTCTTGCGCTTCGCCTCCCGAGAAGGACTCATCCCCCCGGAGCGGCGTGGAGAGAAGCCGGCCGGTGGAGGTTCGGCGAGGAGATGAGAAAAGGCTTGCGGGGAAGAGTCCTCAAAGCTATATATCTCGCCGCGAGAACCAGCCGCAAGGAGTCGCAAGAACAAGGAGGAGAGAAAAATGCAGCGAAGAAGGTTGTCGGTTGTCGTGTCACTCATTTCCATTTTTTTAACCGGGCTTGCGCAGACCGCCATGGCCTGCAGCGACATCTTTATCAATCACGCCAACGCCCACATCGAAGCACGCTCCATGGATTTCGGCATGAACATCGCCTTGGATGACACCTTCGGGTTCATCGGACAGGAGAACACCACCGATGTCGTACTCGACGCCGAAAAGATACCCGTGCAGAGGTTGACAAGTTGGAAAAACCAATACGGCTATTGGGGGCGAAGAGCGTTCAATACTTTCAAAGTCGATGATGCGATGAATACCGAAGGGCTGTCCATGTCCGGGCTGTATCTGGATGGATATACCCAATACCCGGAGTACAACCCGGCGGACAAACGCCCGGTGCTGGGCGTCTTCGATATGATCAACTTCCTTATCAGCCAGGCGAGAAACGTCGACGAGGCCGTCGCCTTGATCAACAGCCGCCAGATTGTTCAATCGGCCGGGGAGATCAAGCCGGGCATTTTCTTGAAAAATACCCCGCTTCATTTTGTCTTGCGCGACAAAACAGGCAAATCCGCCGTGGTTGAGTTCGTGGGGGGCAAGACCCTGGTTTACACAAATGCCGGAAACGTCCTGACCAACAGCCCGACTTACCCCCAGCATCTGGATATGGTGAAGAAGTACGCTAACTTGAATGTGGAAAAGGACAACAGCCTGACCGGAATGCCCGGCGGATTTGACTCTCCAGAACGTTTTGCGCGCGGTCATCTCCTTACCCGATATCTGCCGGTTCCCTCCTCAACGCAGGAAGCCCTGTACCAGGCTGATTTTGTGATATCCTCCTGCTCCGTTCCCTATTTCGGGAAACCGGGGTCGGGTTATCGAAGCAACACCATATGGAAGGTGCTGAAAGACTTGGACCGGGCAGTCGTTTACACCAAAAACTCCGTTTATTTTCAGGGCGGCAGCAAGATTGTCCCAATCCATGTGGCGAATGACGGCTATACGATTATTGATTTGAAAACGATCGACTTCACGAAGGTGCCCGTGGAATTCGCCGGGGCAACGATTCATCCCACCCCCAAGAACAGGGTTGCGAAAATTATCCGGGCAAACGAAATTCCAGAGTTCGGAGAGTAGCTTCCGATCATTCGACGGCCCATGAAATGGCGGGAGGCAAGCTGCCCGAGAAGGGCGCCGCGAAGCCTCCGGCGGCGACGAAGGTCAGCGCGAAGAGACCACCGAGCGGAAGCGGAGCGTCGAACGGCTGCACAAGGCCCTGAGGAACCACGGTCCAAGCTATGGGACCGTGGAGGCACGCGATCCCTATACGGCCGGTCACCAGCGCCGGGTGGCGGACCTGTCCCGTGCCATTGCCGTAGAGATCGGACTTCCGAGCGACCGAATCAACGGGTTGCGCCTAGCCGCCACAATCCACGACCTGGGCAAGATATCCATGCCCGGCGATCTCTTGTGCAAACCGAGCCGGCTGAGCGAAATCGAGTCCGACATCATCAAGACCCCTTCCAAGTCCGGCTTCACCATCCTGAAAGACATCGAATCTCTCTGGCCGATCGCCCGGATCATTTTGGAGCACCACGAGCGGATGGACGGCACGGGCTATCCCCGAGGTCTCGTCGGCCACGAGATTCTCCTGGAGTCTCGGATTCCGGCCGTCGCCGACGTGGTGGAAGCCATGGCATCTCACCGTCCCCTTCGCCCCACGCTGGGGATCGACCCTGCGTTGGACGAGATCTCCGGAAACAGGGGTTCACGCTATGATCCGGATGCGGTTGACGCATACCTCAGGTTATTCTACGATAAGCATTACCGGTTTATCGATTGACAATCATGTTCGCCCCGGGCGAAAGGAGGTTCTCATGCGCATCGCCGTTCTCGACGACTACATCGGTGTGTCACGCACGCTGGCGGACTGGAGCCGCCTCGCGGGGCGCGCGGAGACGACCGTCTTCCGGGAACCCTTCGCCAGCGAGGATGCCGCAGCGGAGAGCCTGGCCGACTTTGAGATCGTCGTCGGCATGAGGGAACGAACGCCTTTCCCTGCCAGTCTTCTGCACCGTCTTCCGAAATTGAAGCTCCTGGTCACGACGGGGCAGCGGAACTTGTCGTTCGACATCGGCGCCGCCAAGGCCCGGGGCGTCACCGTCTGCTGCACCGGCAGCACCGGCAACGCAACCGCCGAACTCGCCGTCGGCCTGATCATCGCGCTCATGCGAGACATTCCCGGACAATTCGCTTCCATGAAGCAGGGAGGATGGCAAACGCGTCTCGGCAGTGATCTGTCCGGGAAGACGCTCGGCCTGCTGGGTCTCGGCAAGGTGGGAAGCGCCGTGGCGGCCGCCGCAAACGCCCTCCGCATGGAGGTGATCGCCTGGAGTCAGAACCTCACCGATGAGAAGGCGATGGAACACCGCGTCCGCCGCGTGGATAAGGACGAACTGTTTCGCCGCTCCGATGTCCTGTCGGTCCACGTTCTTCTCAGCGCCCGCACGGCCGGCATCGTCGGCGCCCGGGAATTGGGGTTGATGAAACCGACTGCCTATCTCATCAATACCGCGCGGTGGCGGATTGTCGACGAGGAAGCCCTGCTGTGGGTGCTGCGGGAAAAGAAGATCGCCGGGGCGGCCATCGACGTCTACGACACCGAGCCCCTGCCGGCGGATGCCGCCATCCGGAGACTGGACAACGTTCTTCTGACGCCCCATATCGGCTATGTGACCGAAAGGAATTTCGCCCGGATGTATCAGGACGCCATCGAGGACATCGTCGCCTTTCTGGACGGCAAGCCGATACGCGTCATGACAGGCAGTTGAATCCGACAGTGAGGGAGTCCCGCGGCTTGTATTGCGGGACGAACGAATGAAAACCCAGTCCCTTCCCTGGGGATCGTAGATCTCCGATGCATCGGAGATCTGCCAAAATTCCCGTCAGGACCTGCAGGCCGGGCAAACGGCTTCGCAGCGGAAACACTCGTACTGAAATCCCATCGGGAGCGCCTGGTAGAGGCTGAGGAACAGGGGGTCCCTCAACATCTCCTTCTGCTGGTCCGGCGCCGCGGCAGTGAACTTGCGGATGAACGCGATGGCCGCGCCGATGCCATAGGGCTGGTTGACCCGGAGGCATTTCATGACATCCGTCTTTCCCTCTTCGTCGAGGGCATGGGCCGGGCAGGCATCGACGCAGGCGCCGCAGCCGTTGCACAGTTCTCTCGTGACGGGGGGGTCCGAGGCCAGGGGAAGATCCGTCAGGACCGCTGTGAAGAGGACGCGCGTCCCGAACTTCGGATGGATCACGATGTTGTGCCGGCCGAAGACCCCCAGACCCGCCGCCACGGCAGCATGGCGGAGGGAGAGGTCCCCGATGAGCCCCATCTGGGGCGGATACATGTTCAGCGGAAAAGAAAGGGCGATGAAGGCGGCCTTCGCCTGGAAGCGATCTTCAAGGAAGCGCGCCATCAGATAGTTATTTTTCTTGCTCAGGTCCATGACGGCCAGCCGCGCCGTCATGGCGATCCGGGGAACCGGGCTGTCGAGAGAACCGTTCGGTTCCCGGTAGGCAAGGACCACCATGGATTTCACTCCCGGGAGAAGCGACTGCGGATCCGGCGTGCGGGGTGACCGGTAGTCTTCCACGGCGGCAAAGCCCACGGCATCCGCCCCCAGATCCCGACCATGCTTGCGAATCTCCTCCTTGTTCGTCATCTTCGTCCTCCTTTGCCAGTCGACCGCCCGGCGGCGGGCCGTTTTCTCCGAAGGAAGCGAAACATCAACGGAAGACTCCTCCGGTATCCGCCCCCACCGGGAGTCTCCCGCCAGGTTCCCGGGGAGGCATTCCGTGCAATGGATATAAGGCGGCCCGGCGGTTGTCAAGCATTCCCCTCGGCGCCCGCGCCGGCCCAATTCTCTTGACACTCTTGCCGCTATCTCTATATAAGCGTTGGAAACGGAAAAGGAGAAAGACTATGAGCCCAAGCGGACCCTTCGGGACACCCTGGCCGGGCGGGCAGCCCGGATCGCCCCTCCGGAACAGCCGCACAATGCTCCTGCTCGTCGTGCTGCTCGGCGCAGTGGCGCTGATGTGGCGCGTCGTGGAGCTGGTCACCGACTGGTACTGGTTTCAGGAGGTCGGCTATCCCGTCGTCTTTGTCGTCACATTGGTGAACCAGTTGAAGGCCGCGGCGCTCTTCGGAGGCGTCTTCTTTCTGGTCTTTTACCCCAATCTCCTGGCGGCGCTCCGCCTTTCCCCCGATGCGGCCCCTCCGGCGGCGACGGATTTCGTTCCCTTCCCGATCCCGGCGCTGGGGAAACGATTCCTCGGCATTGCCATCCTGTCCGTCGCGCTCCTGATGGGCATCCTGATGGCCGTCCAGGGCTCCACCCAATGGGAAAACCTGCTGCGGTTCGCCAATGCGACGCCGTTTCGCCTGACGGACCCCTTGTTCGAACGGGACATCTCCTTCTACGTCTTCCAACTGCCGCTTCTGTCTTACCTGTACGGATGGATCATGAGCGCGCTCTTCCTCACGCTCGCCGGCACGGCCTTCGTTTACTTCATCCGCCGCTCGCTGACGTTCATCCCCCCGCAGACTTTTCATCTGCTGCCCGCGGCGCGGTCGCATCTGGCGGTCCTCGTTGCCGCGCTCCTCTTCAATGCCGCGTTCGGCTTCTGGATCGACCTGAGCGAGATGCTCTCCGTCAAGCGCGGCGTCGTCTTCGGTCCGGGCTATACCGACGCCACCACGCAGATCTGGGTGCTGAAGGTCCTGATCGGCCTCGCGATCCTGGCCGGGATCGCCGTCATCGCGTATATCTTCAGTAGGAACTGGCGGATTCCCGCCGTCGCGATCCTGGCCCTGGTCGCCTGCGTCGTCATCGGCCGGGGCATCCTTCCCGGGGTGATCCAGAAATTCATGGTCATCCCGAACGAAATCGTCCTGGAGAAGCCGTACCTCGAACGCAACATCGCCTATACGCGCGCCGCCTACAAGCTGGATGCCATCGAGGAACGGGATTTCCCCGCGGATGAGAACCTGTCGCGCGAGGACCTGCGCCGCAACGACCTGACGATCAAGAACATCCGCCTCTGGGACCATGCGCCGCTGCTCCTGACCTACAGCCAGCTCCAGGAAATTCGGACCTACTACAAGTTCGTCGATGTGGACAACGACCGCTACACCATCGACGGCGAGTACCGCCAAGTCATGCTGTCGCCGCGCGAGCTCTCCTACAGGGCCCTCCCCGCGCGCACCTGGGTCAACGAACACCTCAACTACACGCACGGCTACGGAATCGTCATGGGGCCGGTCAACCGCATCTCCAAGGAGGGCCTGCCGGAATTCTTCATCAAGGACATCCCCCCCGTATCGACGACGGAGGTCCGCGTGACCCGTCCGGAGATCTACTTCGGCGAGACCTCCAACGAGTACGTCTTCGTCCGGACCAAGCGCCCCGAGTTCGATTATCCGGTGGGCGACAAGAACGTCTATTCGCGCTACGAAGGCAACGGCGGCGTCCCGCTGGGATTCTGGCGCAAGCTCCTCTTTGCGGCGCGCTTCCGCTCGCTGACGCTCCTCTTCTCCGATGACATCACCGCCGAAAGCCGCGTGATGTATTACCGGAACGTCCGCGAGCGCGTGTCCCGCATCGTCCCCTTCGCCCGGATCGATGCGGACCCCTACCTGGTGGTTTCGCCGGAGGGAAGGCTGCTGTGGTTCCTGGACGCCTACACGACGACGGACCGATTCCCCTACTCCGAACCGGCGCCGCAGATCGGCAACTACATCCGCAATTCCTTCAAAGCGGTGGTCGATGCCTACGACGGCTCGGTCAAGCTGTACGTCAGCGATCCGGACGACCCGATCCTGAAGACCTACGCGCGGATTTTTCCTGGGGTCTTCCAACCCCTCTCCTCGATGCCCGCGGATCTGAAGAAGCACATCCGCTACCCGACGGGGATGCTCTCCGTCCAGGCCCGCATGTACCGCGCCTACCACATGAAGGATGCCCAGGTCTTCTACAACAAGGAAGACCTCTGGGCGATTCCCGGCAAGGCGATCAAGGGATCCGAACAGGAGATGGAGCCCTATTTTACGATCATGCGGCTGCCGGACGGGAAGAAAGAAGAGTTCATCCTCCTGATCCCGTTCACGCCGCGCAACAAGGACAACATGTCGGCCTGGATGGCCGCGCGCTGCGACGACCCGAATTACGCCCACCTGATCGTCTACAACTTCCCCAAGCAGAAGCTGGTGTACGGTCCTCGCCAGATCGAGGCGCGCATCGACCAGCACTCGGAGATTTCCAAGCAGATCTCCCTGTGGAATCAGAGCGGTTCCCAGGTGATCCGGGGAAGCCTGCTGGCGATCCCGATCGAAAAGGCGCTGCTGTACGTCGAGCCGCTGTACCTGGCGGCGGAAAAGGGCCAGTTGCCCGAACTCAAGCGCGTCATCGTCGCCTTCGGCAATACGATTGAGATGGAGGAGAATCTCGAGGTCTCCCTCCAGCGCATCTTCGGCGGCGAGACGATGAGGGATCGCGGCGGTCCGAAGGCGGCGGCCGCCGCTGCGGCCGCGATCGCGGCGACGGGAAAGACGGACCGGACGGAACGCCAGCTTGCGATTGAGGCGCTGGGCCATTACCGCAAGGCCCAGGAACTCCTCCGCCAGGGCAACTGGTCCGGATACGGCGAAGAGCTGCGGAAAATGGAAGACTTGCTCCGGCTGGCGGAAAAGAGGAGGTAGGGCTTTCCGGCTGCAAAGAAAATCCGATTGCTCCGGACACGAATTTCTCAAAGCCGTCATTCCCGCGAAAGTGGGAATCCAGCGTGCCGGGCTTGTGCCGTGACTTTCGTGAGTAGTAGAGCGCTGGGCCCCCGCTTCCGCGGGGGTGGCCATCAAGGGTGTCATTCCCGCGGAAGCGGGAATCCAGTGCCCGGATGCCGGCTTGGGTCCGGTGCGACACTTGATAGGCTCCGTTTGCGGAATAGCGGGATCCATCAAGGAAGGGGGGACGAGATCATGTACGAGACGAAACCCTGGCTCAAGTTCTACGGCGACGTGCCGGAGTCCCTGGACTATCCGAAGGTCACGATGTACGAGGCGCTCTTGCGCACCGTCGAGCGCTTTCCGGATGCCGTCGCCTACGATTTCTTCGGAACGATTTCCACCTACCGGCGCTTCCGCGAGGAGATCGATCGCTGCGCGGATGCGCTGGCCTCTCTGGGCATGAAGAAGGGAGACCGGATCACGATTTCCATGCCCACGACCCCGCAGGGGATCATCTGCTTCTACGCCGCCAACAAGCTCGGCGCCGTCGCCGCCATGATCCATCCCTTATCCACGGCCAAGGAGATCGCCTTCTATCTCAACAACAGCAAGAGCCGCTTTGCCCTCACGATCGACGCCTTCTATGGAAAATTCAAGGAGGTCAAGTCTCAGACCCCTCTGGAGACGCTGATCCTCACAAAGATCCCCGACTATCTGGGGCTCGTCAAGCGGATCGGGTTCAACCTCACGAAGGGCCGCAAGATCCCGCCCGTGCCCGCCGATCCCATGGTCCGCTGGTGGAAGGATCTCATGGCCGCATCGTACCCGCAGGCGCCGAAGGCGAAGATGGACACGGCCGAGATGGCCGTTGTTCTCTACAGCGGCGGCACGACGGGGGTCCCCAAGGGGATCATGCTGTCCAACATGAACTTCATCAGCGAGGGGATGCAGGTCTCGGCCTGGGGAAAATTGTGGAAGGGCGACTCCATCCTCGCGATCCTGCCCATCTTCCACGGCTTCGGACTGGGCGTCTGCATCAATGCAGCCTTCATGGGCGGCGCCAAGAGCATCCTCGTCCCCCAGTTCACGCCGGAGACCGTGGCGAAGCTCATCAAGGAGACGCGTCCGAACTTCTTCGTCGGCGTGCCGACGCTCTTCGACGCGCTCAGCCGCAACCCCCTTTTCCGGAAGACCGATCTCCGCTGCCTCAAGGCGACCTTCAGCGGCGCCGATACGCTGCCGCGCACCGTCAAGGAGCGCTTCGAGGAGGTCGTCCGCAAGCAGGGCGGCTCCGTGCAGCTCCTCGAAGGCTACGGCCTGACGGAGGCGGTCACGGCGATCATGGCGATGCCGCTCAAGGAATACCGCGAGGGAAGCATCGGCGTCCCCTTCCCCGACATGCTGGCCAAGATCGTCAAGCCCGCCACGATCGACGAGGCCGCCGTGGGCGAAGAGGGCGAGATCTGCCTGAACGGGCCGGCCGTCATGATGGGCTACCTCGACGCTCCGGAAGAAACGGCCAACACGCTGAGGCTCCATGCCGACGGACGGATCTGGCTCCATACCGGCGACATCGGGACGATGGATGCCGACGGCTTCTTCTACTTCAAGCTGCGCCTCAAGCGCATGATCAAGTCCTCGGGCATGAACGTCTATCCCGCCCAGGTGGAGGAGGTCCTCTACAAGCACCCCGCCGTGCTGAAGGCCTGCGTCATCGGCGTGCCCGACGAGCAGCAGGTGCAGCGCGTGAAGGGCTTCGTCGTCCTGAAGGATCCACAGCAGGCTGGCCCCGAAATGGAAAAGGAGCTCATCGCCCACTGCCGGAAAGACCTCATCGTCTGGAGTTGTCCCCGCGAGATCGAGTTCCGCGATACCCTGCCGACGACACTGGTCGGCAAGGTGGCCTTCAACGTCCTGGCGGAGGAGGAAGTCGCGAAGCTCAAGGCCGCAGGCAAGTACGCGGGATGATGACGAAAAGGTTCTGCCCCGGGTCGCTTCCGCTTCGCGGGGGTGACCAGAGGCGTCATCCCCGTTGAAGCGGGAATCCAGGGCACCCGTGTCATTCCCGCGAAAGCGGGAATCCAGGGTCCTTGGTTTTTTCTGCGACGTCCGTGTAGAGCAGGACGCTGGTCCCCCGCGTTCGCGGGGGTGACAATCAAAGGGGTCATTCCCGCGAAAGCGGGAATCCGGGGTCGTTGGGGTTGTCCTGTGACTTCCGTGCATGGCAGGGCGCTGGGTCCCCGCCTGCGCGGGGACGACATGATAAAGGAGAGAGCATCGCATGGATCCTCTTGCTGAATTCCGCGCCGCCGTCGCGGACCCCGCATCGTACGTCAAGAGCGCCACGGCAAAATCCGGAAAGAAGGCGGTCGGCACGCTGTGCTCCTACGCCCCGGAAGAGCTCATCTACGCAGCGGGGGCCCACTCCGTCCGCCTCTTCGGGACCTCCGGCGCGGGACGCCTCGCCGACCGGCACCTGCAGTCCTACTGCTGCTCTCTCGTCCGCGGCGTCCTCGAAGACGCCCTAGCGGGGAGATCGGACTACCTGTCCGGCGTCGTCTTCCCCCACACCTGCGACTCCATCCAGCGCCTCTCCGACCTCTGGCGGCTCAATGTGACGAAACCCTTTCACATTGACGCGGTCCTGCCGGTCAAGCTGGACACGGCCAGTGCCCGGGGGTACCTGCTCGACGTCCTGCGCCGCTTCCGTTCCGACCTGGAGAGGGAGCTGAACGTCTCTATTTCAGACGAAAAGCTCCAGGAGGCAGTCTCCGTCTACAACCGCATCCGGGAGATGCTCGCGCGGCTCTACGAACTGCGCAACGAAAATCCCGGCGGCATCCGCGGCCGCGACGTTCACGCGATCGTCAAGGCCTCGACGATCCTGGACCGCGACCGTCTGCTCGAAATCCTTCCCCCCGCATTGAAGGCCCTGGAGGACGTCCACGAGTGCCCGGCCGGAGGCGGGGCTAAGCGCCTGCTGCTGGCCGGAGGGCTGTGCGACCATCCGGAACTGTATTCGTTCATCGAGGAGGCCGGGGGCGTCGTCGTCTGGGATGATTTCTGCACCGGCGCACGCGCTTTTTCAGGAGCGATCGCCACGGACGGCGATCCGCTGGCGGCGATCGCCGCGCGCTACGCGGAGCGGCCGGTCTGCCCGGCGAAGCACCGCGGGATCCGTGAACGCGCCGAGCAGCTCGTCCGGCTGGCGAAGGCCAAGGGCGCCCGGGGCGTCGTCTTCCTGCTCGTGAAATTCTGCGATCCCCACGCCTTCGACCACCCCTATCTGAAGGAGGCGCTCGACGGCGCAGGCATCCCGTCGATGCTCTTCGAGATGGAAGACCAGCTTCCCGCGGAGGGACAGCTCAAGACGCGGTTCGAAGCCTTTCTCGAGATGATTTGAAATTGGGAGACACCATCATGGCCGAAAAGGACCCGGAAAAGGAAAAACGGAAGATCAAGGCCGTCGCGCGGATGAAGGAGATCATGACGACCTACTACATCGATGCGAAGACGGCGGAGCAGACCGGCAAAAAAGTCGCCTGGATCACAAGCGGCGGGCCCGTCGAGCCGCTCATCGCCATGGACATCATCCCCATCTATCCGGAGAACCACGGTGCCATGATCGGGGCGTCCAAGATGGGCGTCGACCTCTGCTCGAAGGCGGAAGCCATGGGATACTCGTCCGATCTGTGCTCCTACGCCCGGTCCGACATCTCCTGCGCGACCGTCAACGGCGGACCGATCGGGGGGCTCCCGAAGCCCGACATGCTCGTGTGCTGCACCAATATCTGCGGGACCGTGCTCAAGTGGTACGAGATCCAGGCCCGCTATTTCGGCTGCCCGCTCTTCATCCTGGACACCCCCTTCTGCCACACCGGCTTTCACGATGAGATGCGGCGCTACGTGCGGAAGCAGCTCGACGAATATGTCGCCTTCCTGGAGGCCGCCGCCGGACGCAGGTTTGACTACGACCGTCTGAAGGAAGTGGGCCGGCTCTCCATCGAGGGTCAGCGGCTCTGGCAGGCGGTCCTCGACACGGCGGCGCACAAGCCGGCGCCGCTTTCGGCCTTCGATGCCTTTTTCCACCTCGCCCTCATCGTGACCCTCCGCGGCCAGCAGCAGACGATCGACTACTATAAGATTCTGCTCGCCGAGATGAAGGAGCGGATCGCCGCGGGGATCGGCGCCGTCCCCGACGAACGCTACCGGCTCCTCTGGGACAACCTCCCTGTATGGTTCCGGACGAAGTGGCTCTCCGAAAAATTCGCCGCCGCCGGCGCCTGCCTGGTGGCCGACACGTACACCTCGGCCTGGTGCGGCTCCCTGAAGTACGCCGACGAAAACAACTTCCTGGAATCGATGGCCGAATGCTACACGCGCATCTACCTCAACATCGGCGTCGACGAGATGGCCGACATGGTCGTCGGGATGATCGACAAGTACGCGGCCGACGGACTCGTCATGCACTCCAACCGCAGCTGCAAGCCCTATTCGCTGGGCCAGTACGATATCCAGAGGCTCGTGCAGGAGCGGCGGGGCATCCCCACCCTCATGATCGAGGCGGACATGGTGGACGAACGGAGTTTCGCGGAGGGGCCGACGGAAACGAGGATCGAGGCGTTTATGGAGATGTTGAAGGCCAGGAAGGCGGCATAGGGCGGGCGGGAATCAAGGGTCATCCGTGTCATTCCCGCGGAAGCGGGAACCCAAGATCCTGGGCTTGTTCTGTGACTTCGGTGAGTAGCAGAGCACTGGGTCCCCGCCTACGCGGGGACGACAAATTTTCCTGTCATTCCCGCGAAAGCGGGAATCCAGGGTCGTGGGGTTTATTTCCGTGATCGGTGTGTAACCAGAGAGCTGGACCCCCACTTTCGCGGGGGTGACAACAATAGAGACAACCGACTTCCTATGATCACCGCCGGCATCGACATCGGTTCCATCAGCACGAAGGCCGTCCTGCTCGCGGACGGCGAAATCCTCGCCTCGCGCGTGATCTTCACAGGCTACAACGCCGAGGCCGCCGGGAAGACGGCCCTCGCCGAAGCGCTGGCGCAGGCGAAGCTGGAAGCCGGCGCCGTGGAGAGAATCGTTGCCACGGGCTACGGGCGGAAGAGCGTTTCGTTTGCGGCGCGCTCGGTGACGGAGATCGCGTGCCACGCGTCCGGCGCCTATTTCCAGAATCCGGCCGTCCGGTCCGTCATCGATATCGGCGGACAGGACAGCAAGGCCATCGTCCTCGCAGAAGGCGGCCGCGTCGAGAACTTCGTCATGAACGACAAGTGCGCCGCCGGCACGGGGCGATTCCTCGAGGTCATGGCCCGCGCCCTCGAGGCGGACCTTTCGGCCTTTGGGGACCTCTCGGCCCGTTCCCGGAACCCCGCGCGAATCAGCAGCCTCTGCACCGTCTTCGCTGAATCGGAGGTGATTTCCGCGATCGCCAAGGGGGAAGCCCGCGAGGACATCGTCGCCGGCATCCACGAGGCCATCGCGGCGCGGATCGCCTCCATGGCGCAGCGCATCGGGGTCCGGGCGCCGCTCATGATGACCGGCGGCGTCGCGAAGAATCCGGGCGTCGTCCTGGCCGTGGGAAAAGCGCTGGGCCTTCCGGTTCTCACAACGCGCCTCGCCCAGATCAACGGTGCCCTCGGCGCAGCGCTCCTCGCCCGCACCGCCTGAAGAATTGCATCGCGATCGTTGCGGGAACCCCCTTCGGATTCGTTCAGGATAGACTCCGGACCGTCGCGGCGATCCCTCCCTTGTCACCCTGAGCTTGTCGAAGGGTGTCGTCCCCGCGCTCTTCTTCTGTCACC
>CAZDLM010000031.1:0-36308 GCA_964506465.1 uncultured Syntrophaceae bacterium | reverse complement strand
GGCGAGAATGATTATCCGGCGGACAGGAAGGCGATTCCTCGGGCGGGGTCGACATTAAAGATTTTTTCGGGCACCCTGCCGCCGCAGCGAAGCGAGAAGATGCAGGGTCGAAAAAAGATTGCGGCGACCCGCCGAGGGATCGCCGCGCCGACAGAAAACGACAGAAGAAACCGAACGAGGGAGCGGACGCCATGGACATCATCCCCTACGCCGAGGAACATCGGATCTTCCGCGATGCCGTGAGGAAATTCCTGGACAAGGAGGTCGTTCCGCACATCGAGGAGTGGGAGGAGGCGGGCATCGTCCCCAGGAGCCTCTGGAAGAAGGCTGGCGAGCAGGGCCTCCTGTGCATGTGGGTGCCGGAAGAGTACGGGGGCATGGGGGCGGACTTCCTCTATTCCGTCATCATGACGGAGGAGACGACGAAGACGAATTTCTCGGGCCTCACGGCCTCGCTCCACAGCGACATCATCGTTCCTTATATCGCCACGTTCGGCACTGAGGAGCAGAAGAAGAAATACCTCCCCGGCTGTGTATCGGGCGACATCATCACCGCCATCGCCATGACGGAGCCCAACGCCGGCAGCGACCTGGCCGCCATCCGGACCACCGCCACCGAGGACGGCGACTCCTTCGTTCTCAACGGCCAGAAGACCTTCATCAGCAACGGCATCAACTGCGACCTCGTGATCCTGGCGGCGAAGAATCCAGGCATGGACAATCCCCACAAGGCCGTTGACTTGTTTCTCGTCGAGGCGGGAACACCCGGCTTCGAAAAGGGAAAGCAGATCAAGAAGATCGGCTGGCGCAGCCAGGACACGGCGGAGCTGTATTTCTGCGATTGCCGCATCCCCAGGGCGAACCGCCTCGGCGAAAAGGGTTCCGGCTTCTTCAACCTCATGGTAAAACTCCAACAGGAGCGCCTGATCTGCGCCATCGGGGCGCAAGCGGCCGCGGAGTACATGCTGGATATCACCATCAAGTACTGCAAGGAACGAACGGCCTTCGGGCGCTCCATTTCCCGGTTCCAGCATATCTCCTTCGAGATCGTCGAGATGGCGACGGAGGTGAAGCTCGGACGCGCCTTCCTGGACAAGCTGGTCATGGAGCACATCGAGGGAAAGAACATCGTCGTCGACGTGTCCATGGCCAAGTACTGGATCACCGACATGGCGTTTCGCGTCGCCGACCGCTGCCTCCAGCTCCATGGCGGCTACGGCTACTGCGAGGAATATCCCATCGCCCGGGCCTGGCGGGATATCCGGGTGACGCGAATTTTCGCCGGCAGCAACGAGATCATGAAGACCATCGCCGCCCGCTTCATGGGCCTGTAGCCAGGAGGTCTTTCCGATGGCCGGACCGCTGGAAGGTCTGAAGGTTCTTGATTTCACGACACTACTCCCCGGTCCCTACGCGACGACACTGCTCGCCGACCTGGGGGCGGAAGTCCTCCGCGTCGTCTCCCCGTCCCGACCGGACCTGACGAATCTCTTTCCGCCTTTCATCCCCGGGAGGGATGTCTCCGCGGCGGCTGCCTACCTCGGACGCGGCAAGCGCTCGATCTTTCTGAACCTCAAGAATCCCGCGGCAGCCCCGGTCGTCAAGAGGCTCATCGGAACCTACGACGTCGTGATCGAGCAGTTCCGTCCCGGCGTCATGGCCAAGCTCGGACTGGGATACGCGGACCTCTCGCAGGATCGTCCTGCGCTGATCTACTGCTCCCTCACCGGCTACGGCCAGACGGGACCGCTTGCCGCGCGCGCCGGCCACGACATCAACTACCTGGCACGCTCAGGACTCATGTCCTATTCCGGGAAAAAGGGATCCGGTCCTTCGCTCACCGGCATGCAGATCGCGGATGTCGCGGCGGGCTCCAACAACGCCGTGATCGGCATCCTGGCGGCTGTGATCCACCGGGGCAGGACGGGGCAAGGGCAGCACATCGACGTCTCGATGACGGACGGCGTCTTTGCCTTCAACGCCTTGGCGGGGGCGGCGGCGCTCGTCGACGGCAAGGAGCCTCAGCGTGAAGGTGAATTGATCAACGGGGGGACCCTGTACGATTTCTACGAAACACAGGATGGGCAGTACCTCTCCGTCGGCGCGATGGAGCCGCAGTTCTTCGGCGCCTTCTGCCGGGCGGTCGGGTGTCCGGAACTGGCTCCCGGCGGCTTTTGCCCGGCAAACATCGCAGAGACCAAAATTTTGGTCAGCAGGATGATACGGACGAAGACGCGCGAGGAGTGGGTGGAGATTCTTGCCGATTTCGACGCGTGCGTGGAGCCGGTGCTCTCCCTTCAGGAGGCGCTGGAAGACCCGCACGTGAAGGCACGCGGTCTCGTGGTCGACGTGGAGCTCGCCGGCGGGGGAACGGTCCGCCAGATCGCCTGCCCGATCCGTTTTTCCGCGACGCCGCCGGCCTGCGGGAGGGCCGGGGAAACGCCGGGCGCCGACACGAAAAAGATCCTGCAGGAGATCGGATATGCGAAGAGGGAAATCGCGGCGTTCCGGACTGGCGGACTTTTCGACTGAGACGACGACAGAACGGAAAAGGAGGTCTTGCACAGAGTACGGACTGTTCTTCGGCCATAGAAAGGAGGAAGCTATGGCGTTCGAGCGAGTCTGGCACAAGTCCTACGCACAGGGTGTCCCCGCCGAGATCATCCCCGAGAAGATCACGATGGCGGATGTACTCAAGAGAGTGGCGCAGCGGCATCCCCAAAAGATCGCCTTCGTTTACATGGGGACGAAGATCACCTTCGGCCAGCTGGAGCGGCTGGTAAACCGGTTTTCCCGCGCGCTTCGAGAACTGGGCGTGAAGAAGGGCGACAAGGTCTCCATGCTGCTTCCGAATTTTCCTCAGGCCGTGATCGCCAACCACGCCTGTTACCGTCTGGGCGCGGTGACGGTCATGAACAATCCCCTCTATACCGAACGCGAACTCGAGTATCAGCTCAATGACTCGGACTCCCGCTTTCTCATCACCCTTGATCTCCTGCTGCCGCGCATCCGCAGGATCAGGGACAAGACAAGGATTGAAAAGGTCGTCGCCTGCCACATCAACGACTACCTTCCTTTCCCGAAGAAGCAGCTCTTCCCCTTCGTGAAGAAGAAGATGTACCGCAGGATCACACCGGAAGACGGCGCCTATGAATTCCTGGATCTGATCGCACGGCATGAAGACGGCCCCGTGGAAAACGCGTCCCGGTGGGAGGAGGTGGCGGCGCTGCTCTATACGGGCGGCACGACGGGCGTCAGCAAGGGGTCCATGTTGACGCATGCGAACATTTCCAGCGTCGTCCAGCAGTTCCGCGCCTGGTTTCCCGATCTGAAGGAGGGGGAGGAATCCGTGCTGGGCATCTACCCCATCTTCCATTCCGCGGGGTACTCCGTGAGCCAGAACCTGACGATTTTCGCCGCCTGGACCTGTGTCCTGATCCCGAGGCCGGAGCCGGGCGTCATCATCGAGATGCTCAAGGCATACCGCCCGGCCTTCCTTCCCGGCGTGCCGACCATCTTCGTCGGCCTGCTGAACCGGGAGGACTTCCGGAAGATGGACCTCTCCTTCATCAAGGGGTTCTTCGCCGGCGCGGCGCCGCTTCAACCGGAGACCGCCCGGGGCTTGAGGGAACTGACCGGCAAGGAAATCTTCGACGTGTACGGCCTCACGGAAAATGTGGCCTTCGCCACCGCCACGCCCTGGGGCGGGAAGATCAAGCCGGGTTCGGTGGGCGTCCCTCTGCCGAACACGGATGTAAAGATCGTGGACCTCGAAACGGGGATGCGGGAGCTCAAGGCCAATGAGGCGGGCGAGATCTGCATCAAGGGCCCCCAACTGATGCCGGGCTATTACAGGAAGCCGGAGGAAACAGCAAACGCCGTTCGCAATGGGTGGCTCTACACGGGGGACATCGGCTATCTGGATGAGGAAGGGTACCTGTTCGTCGTAGACCGCAAGAAGGACATGATCGTCGCGGCGGGTTTCAACGTCTATCCGAAGGACATCGACGAGATCCTCTTCAGCCACCCCAAGGTCCTGGAGGCCTGCACGATCGGCGTGACCGACCCCTATCGGGGTGAAACGGTGAAGGCGTTCGTCGCCCTCAAGCCGGGTGAAACCGCGACGGCGGACGAGCTCATCGCCTTCTGCAAGGAGCGGCTCGCCGCCTACAAGGTCCCCAGGCAGATCGAGTTTCTGGACGCGCTTCCCAAGAGCGCCGTGGGAAAGATCCTCCGCCGCGAGTTGCGGGCGATGGAAGCGAAAAAGCAGGAGGCCAAGAAATGAGCGGATATTCCGACTTTGCCACGCTGCGCTGCGAGACGCCGCGGGCGGGCATTCTCGCCATCACGCTGAACCGCCCCGCCCAGCTCAATGCGATCAATCCCGCGATGCTCGACGATTTCGACGCGCTTTTCAAGCGCTTGGGAAAGGACTCGCAGATCCGCGTCGTGATTCTCACCGGAGAGGGACGCGGGTTCTGCTCCGGCGCGGACCTGTCCGCAGCCGCGGAATTCAAGGATTCGAAAGCCTTTGCGGAACCCGAATCCTTCCTGCGCCTCGTTCAGGAACGCTATGCGGCTCTTCCCCTGGGGCTCCGGCGCATCCCGCAGCCGGTGATCGCCGCCGTCAACGGGCCCGCCGCCGGCGGGGGCCTGGCGCTGGCGCTTGCGTCCGATGTACGGCTCGCCTCGCCCGAGGCCTGCTTTATTGCCTCCTTCATCAACATCGGCCTCTCGGCCGGGGAGCTGGGAACCTCCTACCTCCTGCCGCGTCTCGTGGGACTTTCGCGTGCCGCGGAGATCCTCTATACGGGCCGGAAGGTGCACGCCGAGGAGGCGGAGCGGATCGGGCTCGTCAGCAGGGTTCTTTCGCGGGACAAGCTGGCGGAGGAGGCCCTGGCGCTCGCCGTGACGATGCTGGGAAAGAGCGACGGAGGGCTTCAGCTCACCAAGCGCGTCCTCGACCGCAATCTCGGGGCGGCGTCACTGGAGGCGGCCGTCGAACTCGAAAACCGCAATCAGACGATGCTCGTTTTCTCGGGGGATTTCTTTCGTCTGATACAGGCCTTCGCGAAGGGAAACGAAAAGTCATGATCGGACTTCTTTCCGACAGTCATGGGGACCTCGACGCCCTTGCGCGCATCGTCTGGGCGTTGCGTCGCCGGGACGTGGCGGAGATCATCCACCTCGGGGATTTCTGCGATTCGCTCCGGGAAGAGGGCCTGGACGAAACGACCCGTTACCTTCAAGCCGAGGGCATCTCCGCCGTCAAGGGCAACAACGATTTTCTCGCCGAGAACCGCCTCTCCGCCCTGTCCAAGCCGACGGAGGCCCAGCGGGAGTCGCTTGCCTTCCTGTCCCGGGTGCCGCGGACGATCGAGCGAGGAGACGCCTGTTTCGCCCACTCTCAGCCGGGGAACGGGTTCCGATCCTTCTTCGAGCCGGTGGAGGACGGCACGGCCGAAAGGACGGCGGCGCTCTTCGCCGGGATGTCCTGTCGGTTCCTTTTTTGCGGACATTCGCACCACCCCGTCCTCCTGCGCTGGGACGGACGCGGGACGACGCGCGAGATCCCGCAGGAAGAGGCGCCGGTCCGCCTGGCGACGTCGGTGCGCTGCATCGTCATCGTCGGGGCCGCGGACAACGGCGACTGCGGGCTCTATGACGAAAAGGAAATGACCTACACGCGGATCAACATCTTTCCGTGAAGCAGAAACTTGTCATCGTTCAATTGACACACGACGGTATTGTTCCCGTGCCGATCTGTTGTCACGCTGAGCTTGTCGAAGGGTGAATTGTAAAGAGCAACTCAGGGAAGGGAGCGATCATGGAAGTCCACGGCATGCAAAAGGACATGGAGGCTTTCGGCGTCTTATTGACGAAGAGACAGGAGCTCGCGAAGGGCGCCTCCGACGAAGCCGTGGCGGACGACCCGATCCGTTCCCTCGCCCGCACCCTCCATCCGGCGCTTCTGAGGCTCGTTATTGCGGAAGTCCGCGTCGAATCCGCTCCTGCAAAGACTTTCCGTTTCCTGCCTGCTGCGGGGACTCCCGCTCTTCCGCCCTTTCAGGCGGGCCAGTACCTGAGCGTCAAGGCCCGGAGCGGCGGGAGCCGTTACACCCGGCCCTATTCGATCTCATCCGCGCCCTCGGATGCGACCCGTGAGGGATACTGGGAAATCACGGTCCGCCGCAAGGAAGGCGGTTTCTTTTCCGAGCAGGTGTGGAGCGATTGGACGCGCGGCGTGGCCGTTGAGGCGACGGGGCCGCACGGGCAGTTCTTCTTCGAACCGTTGCGTGACAGCCGGGAGATCGTTGCCGTAGCCGGCGGGAGCGGCATCACGCCGATCCGTTCCCTCGCCCGTGAGATCGCCTGCGGCGGCATCGACGCGAAACTGACGATCCTCTACGGCATCCGCACACCCGGCGAGATGCTTTTCCGGGAGGAATTCGCGGAACTGGCGCATCGCCTGCCCGACAGGATCCGCATCGCCCACGTCTGCAGCGAGCCCGACGGCTCCTGGCACGGACTCCGCGGCTTCATCACGGCCGACTGCATACGGAAAAACGCCGGGGCCGTCGAGGGGAAGACGTTCTTCCTCTGCGGTCCGCCGGAGATGTACCGCTTCCTCGACAGGGAGATGGAGCTTCTCGCCGTTCCCGGCCGTCGCATCCGGCGCGAGGTCTTCGGCGAGGAAGCGAACGTTCCGGGAAGGGCAGATTTTCCGGACCGCACGGCAGACCGGACGGTCTCCATCAAGGTCCGACTGGGCCGGGAAGTCCGGATTCTCCCCGCAAGAACGGGAGAAACGGTCCTCGCGGCGCTGGAGAAGGCGGGATGCGCCCCCGATTCCTCCTGCCGCTCCGGGGAGTGCGGACTCTGCCGCTCGCGTCTCGCCGCCGGAGAGGTCTGGACGAAACCGGAAAGCGACGGGCGGCGGGCGGCGGACCGGAGGCTTGGTTTTCTGCACCCCTGCTCGGCCTATCCCCTGACGGACATCGAGGTCGACATCCCGCCCGCGGCCTCGGGCTCGGTGGCAAAGACGCCGGCGCGATTCGAGAAGTCCTACGATGCCGTCGTCATCGGCGCGGGGAACGGCGGCCTTTCCGCAGCGCTGAAGCTCGCGAAGGAGGGCGCGAAGGTCCTCCTCCTGGAGCGGCACAACCTCCCGGGGGGATTTGCCACGAGTTTTGTCCGCGGACGCTTCGAATTCGAGACCTCGCTCCACGAGCTCTCGAACGTCGGGCCGGAGGAGGACGCCGGCTTCGTTCGCCGCTTCCTCCTCAATGAATGCGGCGTGGATGCGGAATTTCTGCCCGTGCCCGAGGCCTATCACCTCATCCTCACGGACCGGAAGGTCGACGTGAAGCTCCCCTTCGGCATCGGACGGTTCGTCGACGCCGTGGAGAGGGCCGTTCCCGGAAGCCGGGCGCCGCTCGAACGCTATCTCGGCGTCTGCAAGGAAATCTTCGACGGCATCGGCTACGTCGGAAAGATGAAGGGCGCACCGGACCCGGCCGTCCTCATGGAGAAGTACCCATCCTTTCTGACGACGTCGGGCTACAGTGTCGACGAGGTGACGAAGACTTTCGGTTTTTCGCCGGAGGCCCTCGATCTCCTCTATCCTTATTGGTGCTACGTGGGGCTCCCCGTTTCCCGTCTCTCCTTCACGATCTGGGCACTTGTCCTGTACGACTACCTGCTCAGGGGAGCCTACATTCCCAGGGGGACGTCGCATGCCCTGTCCGCGGCGATCGACGCCCGCATCCGCGCCCTCGGCGGGCATACGGCCTACGGCCTTCCCGTCGCGCGGATCCTCGTCGAAAACGGCCGCGCCGCGGGCGTCGTGACGGCCGACGGGGAAACGATCCGCGCCCCCTACGTGATCTCCAACGCTTCGCCGAACCTCGTCTTCGGGAACCTGATCCGCCCGCCGGATGCCGTACCGCCCGATGCGTGCAGGCTCGCCAACGCAAGGAAGATCGGTGCCAGCGCCTTTGTCGTGTACCTGGGACTCGACGCCCCGCCGGAAAAGCTCAACATCGAAAGCTACGGTTACTTTATCGGGCCGGATATGGATACGGAGAAGGCCTACCGCAACTTCTTCGCCTTCGAGGCACCGAGGATGCAGGCCGCGGTCTGCCTGAACAACGCGAATCCCGCCTGCTCGCCGCCGGGGACGACGATTCTCTCCATGACGGCCCTCGCCGGCCCCGACGCCTGGAAAGATGTGAAGCCCGGCGACTACGCCCGGACGAAGCGGGAATTCGCCGCCGCGATGATCGAGCAGTTCAGCCGCGCCGTCGGCGCCCCGATCGCCGACCACATCGAGGAGATGGAGATTGCCGCGCCGCCGACCTTCGCCCGCTACACGGGGGCGTTCAAGGGCTCGATCTATGCCTACGAGCAGGACCCGTGGGATTCGGTGATCGCCCGGTCCCTGTCCTATTCGCAGGAGCGCTTTTTCAAGGGGCTGGAATTCGTCGGAGGCTGCGCCGAAGCGGGCAGCGGCTACGAGGCGACCTACCTCTCCGGCCGCACGGCGGCGCAAAGAGTGCTGGCAAGGCTGAGAAAAGCGGGATAATACCACTCCCTGAAACTTCTCCGGACCTGCGATGTTCGCGGCTCCGGCAGCCGGCGTTCACGCCATGTGATTTCAGGAAGGAAGAGACATGATACTGGATGTACTGGAAAATGCGCACCGTTATCTGGCCCTGAACAAAGGGTTTGCAGGGGCAATGGAGTTTCTTCTGCGCCCGGATCTGAAGGAACTGCCGATTGGAAGATACGAGATAGACGGCGACCGCGTTTATGCGATGGTTTCCAAGGAACCCGGCCGCAGAAGAGAGGATGCCCTGCTCGAGGCGCATGAAAGGTACATCGACGTACAATTGGTTCTGGCAGGGACCGACGACATGGGATGGAAGCCCAAGTCGTTGTGCAGGCAGCCATCCGGGGCATACGATCGCGAAGGTGACATCCAATTCTCTGCAGACGAACCGGATGCCTGGCTTTCGGTACGAAGCGGAGCGTTCGTCGTCTTCTTTCCCGAAGATGCCCATATGCCGCTGATCTCGTCGGGGCAGCTCCACAAAGTCGTTGTAAAGGTTACAGCGGTCCCAGGGTAAAAAATTGCGGCCAGGGCACTGACCCGTGGACGCGGAAAAACACAGCAGCGTATTCTGTCTGTGGGTAGATCATGGAAACAAGAGAACTCGAAGCATCCGAATTGGACGATCTCCTCGTCCTTTATGCACAACTCCACGATGCGGATGTCCCCTTGCCCGATAGAAGCCGCGTCGTGGCGACGTGGCGGGAAATCCAGGAAAACTCGCGCCTGAAGTGTTTCGGGGTCTACATCGACGGCAAGCTCGTTTCGTCTTGCACCTTGAGCATCATTCCGAACCTGACCCGCGGCTGCAGACCGTACGGCCTTGTCGAGAATGTGGTTACGCACAGGGACTTCAGAAGAAAGGGGTGCGGGAAGGCCGTCCTCCAATATGCCTTGCGGCATGCGTGGAACCGGGGTTGCTACAAGGTCATGCTCATGACCGGGCGCAAGGATGAAGGGACGTACCAATTCTATGAGTCGGCGGGATTCGACCGGCATGCCAAGCAGGCATTCCTGGCAAAGCCGTAAGAAGAGGGCGGATAAGGAGGCCGTACTCATTGAACAGGCGAGCGTTGCCGATGCCGGTAACGTTCAAAACGAAACAACTCTCGACAAGCCTGGCGAGCGGGCCGTCATGGAGTGGCGTGACCAGCCCTTTGCGGAACCTCGCTCATTGCCATGAAGGACAGCTAAATCTCCGGACCCGAACCCGTCCCCTCTGCAAGGCTGCCCAGCGTTGCCAACGCCGAATCGGCGCGTTCCAATCGGAAAGAGGCATTGATCCGGATGCCGTTCCGGTGCAGTGGATAAAAACCGCCTTGGTCCTGGGCGAATATGTTGTTGAATTGTGAACGGGAAAAGAATAGTTTTGCCGGCGGAGTCCGAAGCCTGGAGAATCGGATGAGAGACTATGACCTTATCGCGAAGAAAATCACAACCGTACTCTTTTTATCCCAAAGCCTGAGTTCGGCGGGCTTCATCGCCGCCTTCACGGTCAATGCCCTGGTCGGTGTCGACCTGACCGGCTGGAAGGCCATGGCCGGTGTGCCGGGCGCCGTTTACGTAGCCGGAATGGCCGGCGGCGCCTTGGTTTGGGGCTTCAGCTTCGAGCGGTTAGGCCGCAGGTGGGGGCTGTCCATCGGACAGGTTGTCGGGGTCATAGGATCGGCAATCGCCATAACCGGCGTGGTCCACCGTTCCATCGGGTTTTTCCTTGCAGGTCTCCTCATGGTCGGTATGGCCCGGTCCGCCGTGGACCTGGGGCGCTTTATCGCCGCGGAGGTCCATCCGCCCGAAAAACGCGGACGGGCCATCTCCAGAGTCGTATTGGGAAGCACGGTCGGTGCGATAGCGGGACCCCTCCTGGTCGGCCCCACGGGACAATTGGCGACGGCTGCCGGATTTCCCGAACTGGCCGGCCCCTACGGCGTCGGATTTGTTGTGCTTGTCATCGCGGCGATATTGATCCTGTGGGGATTGAGGCCCGAGCCGCGCGATATCGCGAGAGAACTCAGCCAGTTCCATGCCCAGGCGCTCCCATCTCAGAAGACTCGCAGCCTTTCTGAAGTCCTGCGGCAGCCCGGCGTCGTCGTAGCCATGGTCACCATGGCCTTCGCCCAGATGGCCATGGTGGTGCCGATGTCGATCACATCCGTTCACATGAAGACCTGCCACCACCCGCTCACGTCGGTGTCCCTTGTGATATCTTCCCACACCTTCGGCATGTATGCCTTTTCTCTTCTTTCCGGGAAGATGACGGATCGCTGGGGACGGCAGCCGGTTATTGTCCTGGGTGCGCTGGTCATGATGGTTTCCTGCGTCATGGCCGCACCCTCGGTCGCTTTGCTGCCCTTGGTCGCCGCCCTCTTCCTACTCGGTCTGGGCTGGAATTTTGCCTACGTAGCGGGATCAACGCTGCTTACCGACCAGCTCTCACCCCGGGAAAAAGCCAAGACGCAGGGTTTCAATGACCTGGTGCTGAACCTCTCCTCGGCGGGAAGCCAGTTGGTGAGCGGCCTGCTTTACGCCGTCGGCGGTTATGGGCTCATGAGTCTGGCAGCGGCCGGCATGGCCGTGGTGCCACTGGCGGCCATCGTTTGGTGGTGGAGCATCCGAACGGCGAACCCATCCGGAAGATAAAGAGGACATCTGCCTGGGCCGGAGTACCCATCCCGTTACGCGTGAAGCTTTCGCCAGAGGGTTACTGTGCTGATGCCGAGAAGTTTAGCTGCCTGCCGGCGGTTCCCGTTCACGGACTTCAGGACCCTGAGGAGATATTGCTTCTCCTCCTTTTCCATAACATTTCGCAGGTTCAATCCGGAGTTGCGAGAGGCGACATCCATGATGTCGACGTCTTCCACGACTACGCGCAGCCGAAAGGGCAGGTCATTGAGTGTAATCATGTCTTTTTCCGCCGTATTCAGGGCTACTTCAATGCAGTTCCTCAATTCCCGGATGTTGCCCGGCCATGAGTACGAAACCAGCGCCTTTTCCGCCTGACCGTCGATATCGATGATGTAGGTGTTGAGCGTCCGATTCAGGTGTTGGATAAACAGCCTTGCGAGCGGCAGGATGTCTTCGCTGCGTTCCCTAAGGGGAGGGATTGTCAGTCGGACGACATCCAGACGGAAAAGCAGGTCCTGGCGAAATCTTCCTTCTTCGACCATCCGATCGAGGTCTCTGTTCGTGGATGCGATTATTCTCACATCCACCTTGACAGGCTTCTTGCTTCCGATACGCGAAACTTCCCGGTCTTCCAACACCCGCAGCAGCCTCGCTTGCAGGTCGTAATTCATCTCGCTGATCTCATCCAGCAACAGCGTCCCGCCGTCGGCCTGCTCCAATATGCCGGCGTTTCCTTCGCTGCTGGCACCCGTAAAAGCCCCTTTGACATAGCCGAAGAGGGTGCTTTCGATGAGAGAATGGGGGATGGCGCCACAGTTGAGCGCCACGAACGGTTTTTCGCTGCGGGCGCTTGCATTGTGTATTGCGTGGGCGAACACTTCTTTGCCGGTGCCCGTCTCTCCGCACAGAAGGACGGTGGAGTGGGTGTTCGACGCTCTTGCCGCACGGTCTTTGACGGGGACCATGGCCGGACTGTAGCCGATGATGTCACCGAACGTATACTTTGCCGTCTTGTCCCGGTTGACCTGCTCCTGCAACTTGATTTTCTGGATGACTGCCTGTTCGTTGTTGAAGCCGAGCCCAAAGTTTCTTGTAATCGGCAACCTGACCGCCATGGCTCCCGGCGTGGAGGTGGAAGGCCCTATGACTACCCGGCATTCGCGCATGGCCTTCAGGGAGTAGCCGCTGATTTTGTTTTTGAACTGCAGGTTCGGCTCCCCGTTGCCGTCGACATTGATCAGCCGCAGTCCGTCGTCGTCGAAAATAACACCCTCGCCGCCGACGATCTTGGCGATGAGGGGCAGCGAATTCTTGAGACTGGTGACAAGCCGGTGCTCGCGGCGTCGCTTGTTCACGTCGCTGAAGGCGATGATGTGCGGGCCGATGGGCAGAAGACAGACCATGGCTCCTTTCTCCTCGGGGGAATCGACGACCATCGGAGAGGAAAGATGCGCGAAATCAACGTGACACGGGTGCGAGAACTGTTCATCGCCGGGGCGTTCTTCGTCTTCGTCCACCGAGAAGATGCATGCGCCTGTCCGATCTAGGAGCCCCACGCGCGTTCCGGTCATCATGCTGATGGATCGCATGAAAACCTGAAGAACGGCCAGTTGTCCGCCGTCATTCTGATCCTTCTGTTTCATCGCCGAGACAAACCCATCTAAGAGTATCCGGTCAGGGCCAGGTCTGCGCATGCGAATTCTGAAAGCAAAGTTGCGGACCTGCTCATAGGTCGCAATGCATTTCATGTCTGCAATTTTTTTCTATCATTCCTCTCAATTTCTTTCAAGGATGAAATATCAACATGGCCAAATCGCCTGATTTCACGATGTTACAATTTGGCACATTTAGTGCTCCTCCCAAGTACATTGGAAATCGCTACCAGAGTCACATTACGCAGACGAAAATGGAGGAGACAATGAAGAAGAGAATCGGTTGGGTCATCTTTGGGCTGTTCATAGTATCTCTTGCATTCTCAGCAGGGTCCGGCTGGGCGGCGGAAAAGAAGCTAGTTCTCAATATGGGGGCGTCATCGAGCCCGGAGCATTCCCGCTACAAGGCAGCCGACATCTTCATGGCGAAAGTGCAGAAGGATTCGAAAGGACAGATCGAGGCGGTGCGAATGTTTGGAGGCGTCCTCGGCAATGAAACGAAGATGACGCAGTCCGTCCAGGCAGGCACACTGGAAATCGGCTGGATCAGCGATATCGGAATCAGCACGGTTATTCCAGAAGTCGCTTTTGTCAATCTCCCCTATCTGCTGCCGACGTACCAAGATGTCGAGAAGAAGTACTACAAGGGTTGGATGGGCGATGTCGTGAAACAGAGAATGGAAGCCAAGGGCCTCCATCACCTTGCTTGGGTGGAGAATGACTATCGCTGGCTAACCAACTCGAAGAGAGACGTTCTCAAGCCGGAAGATCTCAAGGGACTCAAGATCCGGACCGTAGAGACACCCATGTTCATCGCCTTTTTCAAGGAGTTGGGCGTCATGCCTACGCCGATGGGGATCACGGAAGTCTCCACGGCCCTCCAGCAGGGAACGGTCGACGGACAGGACAACGGCGCGATTCTGACCTACGCGTACGGCTTTTACCAGTTTCAGAAGTACCTGACTAAGACCAGTCACTCCTACAGCGGCGGTGCCATCTTCATGAACAAGGGTCTGTGGAATTCGCTGAGTGCGGAAAAGAAGAAGATCATCCAGGACGCGGCGACCGAGGCTGGGAACTGGCAGATTGCCAAGAATCACCAGGACGTGGGCGAGTACGTGGATAAGATGAAGAAGGCGGGAGTGAAGATCAACGAGATTACTCCCGAACTGGACAAGAAATTCAAGGAAGTGGCGTGGAACGTCCTGAACAACAAGACGATCACATCCCGCTATGGCGACGACGTGATGAAACGCATCCTTGCCGAGTATCCTCGCGCCAAATAGTAGCGCGAAACGAATTCTTAGCTTTGTCTGATTTGAATCGCCTCCGGAGCGTGCTCCGGAGGCGGGCTGAAGCGGATGGAAGGAAGGTTTTCTCCGAAAGTGGAGGACGGAAGCTGCCCTTGAAGTCTGACGCTACTGTCTTGATAAACGATCATGAGAGGGGGTTGAGATGGCTGCCCCAAGTCTAGGCGGAAATTATGGAAGCATTCCATGGCTTTCATGGATTGAAGAGAAACTGGTAACGATCGAAGTGATCGCTACCCTGATGGTTTTCCTTCCGATGTTGCTCTTGATGGTGGTGCAGGTGATTTTCCGATACATCCTGCACGTCGCACTTCCCTGGTCGGAAGAATTGATCCGCTACATGTTCGTCGCCGCCAGTTTTCTCGGCGCGGCCATCGTTTCGAAAGAGAGGAGCCACATCAGCATCGATGTCTTCGATTCGCTGCTGGATCTGGTCACGGATCACAAGACCAGGGAAAGGGTCAACTACGCCGTCTGGTTATTTGCGGATGTGGTCACGATGGGTATTCTGGTTGTCTTCGGCTGGCTTACCTACAAATACTTCAACACGATGCGGACGACAGAACAGATCTCCCCTGCGATGGAGATGCCCGTTGCGTGGGTGGTGGGGATCATGCTGTTGGGGGTGTGCCTGATGCTCTTTCATTATGCCGTGAAGGTCATCAACAACACCATCGGCTACGGGCGCAAAGGGGAGGTGTAACGTGGCTTACCTGTGCCTTTTTATCGCGATTTTTCTCGGGTTCGCTGTTTTGCGGGTGCCGCTCCCCTTCAGTATGGGATTGGGGACCATGGTGACCCTGGCCGTTGCCGGCCTGAAAATCGAGATCATGCCTCCTTCCGCTTTCAGCGGCGTCGACGCTTTCGCATTTCTGGCGATCCCGGGCTTCATCTACGCCGGAGATCTGATGGCACAAGGCGGAATTTCTACGGCGCTCCTCAGTTTCATCGGCGCGGTCATGCAGCGGTTGCGCGGCAGCCTCGGAGCCGTCGCCGTTGTCGGATCAATGCTGTTCGGGACAATCACGGGTTCGTCCCTGGCCACGGTCAGCGCCATCGGCGGCATCATGATGCCGGACATGATCAAGAGCGGCTACAGCAAGTCCTACGCGACGGCGCTGATCGCAGCGTCCGGCTTCCTGGGCATCCTGATCCCGCCCAGTGTGCCGGGGGTCATTTACGCGCTCACCGCCAACCTTCCGGTGGCGGATGTGTGGCTGGCGACCGCCGGACCAGGCCTGCTCCTGGGCCTGCTCTACATAGTGATCAATTATTTTACCTTCGGCCGGATCCAAGGGAAAGTCACGACGCCTTTCCAGTTGAACAGTTATCTCCGCGATGTCCGGCGCACCACGCCAAGGGCCCTCGTGGCCTGCCTCATGCCGATTATCATCCTCTACGGCGTGTACGGGGGAATCTTCACCCCGACGGAGGCGGGCGCCGTATCCGTTGTAGTCGGCATGATGATCATCTGGGTTATCTTCCCTATTGTCTTCCGAACCAAGACGGATCAGGGTTTCTGGGCCGTCGTCCGGAAATCGGCCCTGACGTCGGCGGCGATCATGATGATCATCGCCTTTGCACATCCGGTAAGCGAGATGATTTCCTATACTCGAATTTCCACAGCACTGACGAACTTCATCATGGAATACACCAGTTCCACCGGCGTATTTCTGATGTTGGTGAACGTTCTGCTGCTCGTCGTCGGCATGTTCATGGAAACGAACACCAGTATTCTTCTGTTCACGCCGATCTTGCTGCCGGTGGCGAAGGCCTACGGAGTCGACCCTGTCCATTTCAGTGCCATCTGTCTTCTCAACCTCGAACTCGGGATGATCTCTCCGCCCTTCGCGGTGAATCTCTTTACTGCCTGCCGCATGGCGAACATTTCCATGGATAAGGTTCTGAGACCGCTCATGCCGTTCCTGGCGGCCGGCCTGGTTGTGCTCGGCGTAACCACGTACTTTCCGCAGGTTGCGCTTTTCATCGTCAAACTATCTCACTGAAGACTCGGAGGTCAAATATGCAAAGGAAACAATTGAGGAAACTATTTCAGGAAAAAGGGATCATCGTTGCCCCGGGCGCCCACAACGGCGTCTCCGCCAAGGTCATTGAGAAGATCGGGTTCAAGGCGATCTACGCGACGGGCTACGGCGCTTCGGCCAACGTATTGGGCAAGCCTGATATCGGCTTGATGAGCATGTCCGAGATGGTGACGCACATGCACAACATGGCCAACGCCACCTCCCTCCCGATCATCGCTGACGCCGATACGGGTTACGGCAACGCCATTAACGTCATGCGCACCGTCCAGGAATACGAGCAGGCCGGCGTTGCAGCCCTCCAACTGGAAGATCAGGTCATGCCCAAGAAATGCGGACACATGATGGGCCGTGAGTTGATCTCCATGAAGGAAATGGTGGGGAAGATTGAAGCCGCCGTCAGCGCCCGCAGAGACAACGACTTGATGATCATCGCACGCACCGACGCGCGGACCAAATACGGCATCGAAGAGGCCATACGCCGCGGCAGAGCCTACGAGAAGGCAGGCGCGGATATCATCTTTATCGAGTCACCAGAATCCAAAGACGAGATGAAACTGATCAACCAGAGCATCAAGGCGCCGACCCTGGCCAACATGGTGGAGAATGGGAGAACCCCACTGCTGCCCAGTGCCGAGCTCGAGAAGCTGGGGTACAAGCTGGTCATCTTCCCCGTCACGAGCGTTCTCGCGGAGGCGAACATCCTCTTCCGAGTTTTCAAGGAACTCTTCGAAACTGGGACAACAGACAAACTCGTCAGCGATTCGCTCCTCTTCAACTTCGAGGAGTTCAACAACTTCCTCGGCGCGAAGGACATGCGGAATCTGGAAAAGAAATACTTGCCGCAGGAAGTCGTCGAATGAGAATGCTAGGGAGGAGAAAAAATGAAATCGGGCAATAAACGGGTGGTGATCGGTGTCATCGGGGCAGACATTCATGTTGTGGGAAACAAAGTCATCGAGTCGGCTCTCCGCGCTGGCGGCTTCGAAGTGACCAACCTGGGCATTTTTACATCTCAGGAAGATTTCATCCACGCCGCGAAAGAAACCGACGCGGCTGCCATCATCGTTTCATCGCTATACGGTCACGGTGAATTGGACTGCGCGGGCCTGCGGGAAAAATGCATCGAGGCTGGCATGCCCAAGATCAAACTCTACGTGGGTGGCAATCTGGTCGTGGGGAAACATGACCCCGAGGAGATCAAACAGAAGTTCTTGAAGATGGGCTACGACCGCGTCGGCTCAGAGAAGACCATGCCGGGTGAGATCGTCGGCTGGCTTCGGGAAGACCTCGACTGAAAATGCAATGGCAAAGATGAAACTGACTCTTCTGATCGATTTCGGCAGCACCTTCACTAAGGTCACTGCCATGGATCTAGAGGCCGAGCGAGTCGTGGCCACAGCCATGTCGTCATCGACGGTGGATACTGATATTATGCAGGGTCTTTCCCTGGCCGTCAAGAAACTGAAAGACAAGATCGGCTTGCCGCAGTTGCCCATTGCGCGGAAGATCGCCTGCAGCAGCGCGGCCGGTGGACTGCGGATGATTGCGGTGGGACTGGTTCCCTCGCTCACCGTGGAGGCGGCCAGCATGGCTGCCCTTAGTGCCGGTGCCAAGCTGGTTGGCGTTCATGCGTACGAGTTGACGGCATCGGACCTCGAGGAAATACAGGCGAAGAAACCAGATGTCATTCTCCTCGCCGGAGGCACAGACGGTGGTAACCGGGACGTGATCATCCATAACGCGAAGGCGCTGGCACAATCCTGCTTGCAGGTTCCCATCGTCATGGCGGGAAACAAGGCGGCGCGGGAGAAGATCTGCGGAATCTTTTCTGGGACCGGCAAGGACCTCCGCATTACGGCCAACGTGCTTCCGGCCATCAACGAACTGGACATCGAACCGGCCCGGCAGACCATCCGGGGAGTGTTCATCGACCGTATCGTTCACGCGAAGGGGATCGACAAGGCGGCCGGTTACGTGGACAGCATCTTGATGCCGACCCCGACGGCGGTCATGCAGGCGGCCACGCTGCTGGCCGAAGGGACGGCCGACGAGCCGGGTCTCGGAGATATTGTCGTCGTAGATATCGGTGGTGCGACAACCGACGTCTATTCCGTCTGCAGCGGCAAATCGGATCGCTGCGACGTCATCCCCCGCGGGCTTCCTGAGCCCTATGTAAAGAGAACGGTCGAAGGCGACCTCGGCGTCCGCTACAACATCCTCTCGATTCTGGAGGCAGTTGGGCCGGACAAACTTGCCGCCAAGGCTTGCCTTTGTCCTTCCTACGTCGTTGAAAAAGTCAGATGCTGGAGCCGGCAAACGGCCTCCGTTCCAACCGATTCCGACGAGATTGCCCTGGACCATGCCTTGGCGTTCTTCGCGACGGAAATCGCCACCGCGCGGCACGCGGGAAGAGTAGAACCCTACTACACCCCGTTGGGCATTACATACGTTCAGTACGGCAAGGATCTGACCCTGGTGAAGACGCTCATCGGCACTGGCGGTGTGCTGGTCAAGGCCGAATGTCCGCAAGATATGCTCCGCGGCGCGCTGGCCGATCCGGCTGATCCCAATCGGCTGAAGCCGAAGGAACCCGATATCTACGTCGATCGGACATACATCATGTACGCTGCCGGTCTGCTGGCGGAGACGGATCCGAGCCCGGCGCTACGGATCATGAAAAAGAACCTGAAGTGCTACAATTGAGACCCCAAAATCTCTGGAGGAACAGTCGATGGAAGATCTATTGAACAAGCTGAAGCAGAAAAAATGGGATGAGGATTTCTTCCTGAGCCAGCGCCCGGAAGTCCTTGCCATGTGGAAGACGGGGAAGGAAGTCGATCTGGACGACGCGGTGGCCTATCACCGTTCGATGCCGCCCATGAAAAATACCGGTCGTCTCCTGGCGAAGGCCAAGGAGGAAGGCCGTACGCTGGTCGCCTTCCGGGGGGGCGTGGCGACCGTAGAGGGACAGATTGAACTTCTGCAGTTTCTCCAGCAGCAGGGGGCGGATCTCCTGCCGGCGACCGTCGACAGCTATACGCGTAATCTCAAGTTCCCGGCGGTGGAAAAGGGGATCGAACAGAGCTACAAGGAAGGGCGATCCGTACTGAACGGCTTCCCGGCAGTGAATATAGGCGTCCAGGGAGTCCGGAAGGTTGTCGATGCGGTGGATCTCCCGATCACCTGCAAGCACGGCTCCGTGGATGGCCGCATCCTGGCCGAGGTTTCCTTCGCCGGCGGCATGTCCGATTTCAATGGCGGCGGCATCTGTTTCAATGTGGTCTACAGCAAGGACGTCCCTCTCGAAGTCTCCCTCTACCATCACCAGTACGTGGACCGGCTGATCGGCTACTACGCGGACCGGGGTGTGATTCTCCATCGCGAGGAATCTGGGGCGCTTACCGGCACGCTGGTACCCCCGTGCATCTCCCTGTCGGTGGGAATTCTCGAGGCCCTTCTCGCGGCGGAGCAAGGTGTGCCGAACATGTGCATCAGCTTCGGCCAGTGTGGAAACATGCTTCAGGATGTGGCGGCCATACGCCTGCTGAATATTCTCGGCCAGAAGTACTTGGACCGCTTCGGGTACAAGATGACGCTGACGGCCAAGCTTGACCAGTGGATGGGCGCATTCCCCCACGACGAGAGCGCCGCGTACGGCGTGATCGTTCTTGGTGCCGCGACGGCCGTTCTCGGTGGAGCCCAGCAGGTGATCGTCAAGTCGCCCCACGAGGCGGCTGGCGTTCCCACCAAAGAGGCTAATGCGGGCGGTATCCGGGCGACGAAACAGGTCATCGGACTGTTGAACCGCCAGAGCTATCCCCTCGACAGTCGCATGCTCCAGGAGGAGATGGAGGCCGTCACGGAAGAAACCTGCAGCATCCTCGACCGGGTGATCGAGCTCGGGGACGGGGACGTGGCCGTGGGAACCGTGCATGCCTTCAAGGCTGGCGTGGTGGATGTGCCGTTCGCTCCCAGCCTGCGAAACAAAGGAAGGGTCATGCCGATCCGGGACGCCAGCGGTGCCCTCCGGTTCCTGGATTTCGGCGCACTGCCGCTCTCGGACGCGATCAAAGCGCGTCACCGCGACAAGATCCGAGAGAGAGAGGTCCGGGAGAACCGCAAGGCCGACTACAACATGATCGTTGAAGACATCTACTCGGTGTCCAAGGGGATTCTGGTTCGTTAGGTCGGGCTTCGTTCAAGAAACGGGGAACCGTCTGCATGAAGAAGAGAGTGTCCGCATGTGAGGACAGGGAGGGCGGAGGTCCCGCCCGGCGGGACCTCGTCATCGTCATCACGGGTAACGGCAAGGGCAAGACGACGGCATCCCTCGGGCAAGCGCTTCGGGCGATCGGCCACGGCTACCGGGTCTGCATGATACAGTTCATGAAGGGGCGGATATACGGGGAGTTGCTGGCAGCGGAGAAGTACCTGCCGCCCCTCAAGATCCACCGCTGCGGGTCAGACAGTTTTGTCATGCGCGGTAACCATGCGCTTGTAGACGTGGAGATGGCGGCGAAAGGAATGGCGCTGGCCCGGGCGATGATCGACTCCGGAGACTACGACATGGTGATCCTTGACGAGATCAACGTAGCGATGGATTTCTCGCTCGTGCCCGTCGCGGACGTCATTTCGCTGATCCGGAATCGCCCCGCCGGGGTCGACCTCATTCTCACGGGACGCTGTGCGCCGACGGAGATCATGGAAATCGCCGATACCGTCAGCGAAGTCCGCGAGGTCAAGCACCACTATCAGGCCGGCATCAAGGACCGCGAAGGCATCGAACACTGACGGTCCCTTTTGTATTGGCAGTGCGCGGGACGAAATCCATTCTTCTCCGAAGTCGGCCTGGATTCTTTGAGGCGGTAATCGCGATGGCCTCCCGGAAAAGCATCTGCGTGCCGCCTTTCCGGGGCAAACCGGAACACCGGCCCGTGGGTTCGCGACGAAATTCTCTCGCATAGACCTGCAATTCTTTTTTCCATTGTCGGGGCGTTCCCCGCACATCGGCCGGGGATCCATTGTCCGCACCTTGGAATCGTGTTACGGACTGCCCCGAAATACTTGACAGTTCCATTCCCCGGGGGATCCGAGGTCAGCGGTCCAGATGTCGCCTTGGCTGGCTTTGATTCTCGCCCATCCCCTGGCGGAGGTTGCTTCGGGTTGGAGAAGGATGAGGGAAGCCTCCCGCGCTCTGGGTTGTTCGCTCCGCGAGCCCTTCATGGCCCTGTCTTTTCTGGCGCTGCCTGTTATCCCCGCACTGAAGATCACGGACCGCGGCCTCGTCGACGTCAATCGTTTCTCTTTCGTCTCCCTGTTCGATAGGGCAAGGGAAATACGCTGATCAGCGCAGGGCGACCTGCGGCAACTCCTCGAAATGCAGCGAAATCCGGATGAAAGCACGCCGCATTCGTGATATGAATTGCCCGGGAGGTGGCGTCATGGATATCAAGACCTTCGGTGTGGTCGGTGCGGGTCAGATGGGGTGCGGCATCGCTCAGGTGGCGGCGGCCAGCGGCCTGCGCGTCATTTTGAATGATATCCGTGAAGAGCTTGTCGACAAGGGTATCGCGTCGATCGCCGCACGGCTGGCCAGGGTGGTCGCAAAGCGCGCCATGGCAGCGGAGGAGCGGGATGCCGTGCTCGGCCGGATCCGCAGGAGCATGTCCATCGAGGATATGTCCGATGCGGATTTCGTCATCGAGACGGCGACGGAAAACGAACCGCTCAAGATCAAGATCTTCCAGGACCTCGACCGGAACTGCCGATCCGACGTCATTCTGGCGAGCAATACCTCCTCGATACCCATCGGGCGGATCGGTACGCAGACGAAGCGCCCGGACAAGGTCATCGGCATGCACTTCATGCATCCCGCCCCGGTGATGAAGCTGGTCGAGGTGGTCCGGGCGCTGTCGACGTCCGACGAGACCTTCCGGACGACCTGGGACCTCTGCATCTCCTTCGGCAAGACGCCGGCGGAGGGCGCCGACTATCCCGGCTTCATTTCGAATCGCATCATCATGCCGATGATCAACGAGGCCGTCTATTGCCTCTACAACGGGGTCGGTTCACGCGAGTCGATCGATACGGTGATGAAGCTGGGCATGAATCATCCGATGGGGCCGCTGGCGCTGGCCGATCTCATCGGCCTGGACACGTGCCTGGCAATCATGGAAACGCTGTGCGACGGATTCAGGGATTCCAAGTACCGCCCCTGCCCCCTGCTGCGCCGCTACGTGGAAGCTGGACGGCTAGGGCAGAAGGTGGGACGCGGGTTCTACGAATACGACTGAAGGGTGCCGCTTATCAGCCGATCCATAACGGATTGATCATTCCTGGAAGGAGGCCCTATGACAGCGAAGAAGAATACGGAACAGAAGCCGTCCGCGCCGTCCGCTCCCGTGAGCCGCAGGATCAAGACCACTCGACTGCAGAAGGGCCTGTCGCTGGACCGTATCGCCAACGAGACGGGCTTTGCCGTCCGCTATCTCAAGGACATCGAAGAAGGGCTGGTCACTCCGCCCGTGGGTGCCCTGCTGCAGATCGCCAAGGCCCTGCAGATCGATTCGGGATCGCTCCTGAAGGAACAGACGCCGTCGTACAAAGCGAGGGTCAAGGCCTACACCAAGCGTACGGAGAGCTACGCGTATGAAACGCTGACGCCGGACGCGGAGAGCAAGCACCTGAAGGCCTTTCACGTCACCGTCGAACCGGGGCAGGAGCATAAGGGCGTCGGCTACCAGCACGAGGGCGAGGAATTCGAGTACGTGCTGAAGGGCAAGGTGCAGGTCCTCGTCGGCGAGCACGTCAATACCCTCAAGGCCGGCGAATCCGTCCATTTCAACTCCGGAATCAAGCACCAGCTTCTCAATGCCGGCCGTGAGACGGCGGAGCTGATCGTTGTCATTTACAGCCCGTGAGAATGCCTTGAGGAGGATCGGCATTGTCCGGTCGGGGCTCTTTCCTGCGTTGAGATGAGGGGGTGCCTATGTTCTTCAAGCTGACTGACGAGCAGCTCATGATCCAAAGCATGGTGCGTGATTTTTCCCGGACCGTGGTGGCCGCCAAGGCCGCAGAACGCGACAGGACAAGGGAATTTCCCACCGACAACTTCAAGAGGATGGGCGAACTGGGCCTCATGGGGATGATGGTCCCCCAGGAATACGGAGGCTCCGGCGCGGACACCATCAGCTATCTCCTCGCCCTCTCCGAGATCGCCTATTCCTGCGCCTCGACGGCGGTCGTCATGTCCGTGCACAACTCCATCGTCTGCGAGAGCCTTGTCCGGTTCGCAACGGAGGCCCAGAAGGGGAAGTACCTGCCCCGCCTCGTGGGCGCCGAGATCATCGGTGCCTTCGCCCTGACGGAACCCCTGGCCGGCTCAGATCCGGCGGGCCAGCGCGCGACGGCGGTCAGGGACGGCCGTTTCTACATCCTCAACGGCACCAAGCGCTTCATCACCACCGGAAGAAACTGCGGGCTCGTCATCGTCACGGCCAAGACCGATGCCGCGAAGGGCCACCGGGGGATCAGCGCCTTTCTTGTGGAAAAAGGGACGAAAGGCCTCGTCGTCGGCCGCGAGGAGGAGAAGATGGGTCTCCGGGCCTCCGACACGACGGACATGATCTTCGAGGACTGCCGGGTGCCGGCGGAAAATCTGCTGGGGCGGGAGGGCGACGGATTCGGGATTGCCATGACCGGACTTGACGGCGGCCGCATCGGCATCGCCGCACAGTCCGTCGGGGTCGCGCAGGCGGCGCTCGACGCCGCGATCCGATATGCCCGGGAGCGCGAGCAGTTCGGCCAGAAGATCGCCAAGTTCCAGGGCCTGCGCTGGATGATCGCGGATATGGCGGTTGAAATCGAGGCGGCGAGGCAACTCATGTTCTCCGCCGCGGCCCAGAAGGACCGGGGCGAGAATTATACCCTCGAGGCTTCGATGGCGAAGCTCTTCGCCTCCGAGATGGTCAACCGCGTCACGGCGCGCGCGCTGCAGATCCACGGCGGGTACGGATTCACCGGCGACTATCCCGTCGAGCGCCTCTATCGCGACGCCCGCGTCTTCACCATCTACGAGGGGACATCCGAGATCCAGCGCGTCGTCATCTCCAAGCACATCCTCGACAACAATCGGTAACCCCTTCAAGAGAAGGACAAAATGATGAAAAAAACCCCCCAGCGGCTGAAACGGACGAAGGCGGAAATCTATGCCGGCGTGAAGCCGGCGAAATTCGGACAGCGGAAGCCGGATTTTTCCACCATGGGGCGGAAGATGAAGAATCCCCATGCGCAGTTCCGCGAGGTTGTCTGCGTCGGGGCCTGCCGGACGCCCTACGGGCGGGTGGGCGGCGCGTTGAAGGACTTCACGGCCATGGAACTGGGCGCCCTCGCGATCGCGGAGGTGCTGGACCGGACGGACGGCAAGGTGAAGCCGGGCGACGTGGATTATATTTTCATGGGACAGGTCGTGCCGGCGGGCTGCGGCCAGGTCCCGAGCCGCCAGGCCTCCATCCTCGCCGGCGTGCCGGAGCACGTCCCCTCCATCACCGTCAATAAGGTCTGCTCGTCCGGCATCAAGACCGTCGATCTCGCCTGGCAGATGATCCTGCTCGGCCGCGCGGAGATCTGCATCGCCGGCGGCCAGGAGAGCATGAGCAACTGCCCCTACCTGCTTCCCGAGATGCGCTGGGGCGCCCGGATGGGGCTGCCGGACCGCCCCGTTGTCGACAGCATGGTCTACGACGGCCTCTGGGACGCCTTCTACAACCGGCACATGGCGATCCACGGTTCGGAGACGGCCGACGAATTCGGTTTCACGCGCGAGGAGCTGGACGAATGGGCGTATCATTCGCAGATGGCCGCGGCTGCGGCGATCGCGGCGGGAAAACTCGACAATGAGATCTTTCCCGTGGAGATCCGGAAAGGCCGGAACGAGAAGGCGGCTGCGGACCGGGATGAAAGCCCGCGCCCCGAGACCACGCCGGAGGGACTGGCGAAACTGCCTCCCGTCTTCGGTCATGTGAGCGCCGTAACGGGCCGTCCGGGTAGCGTCACCGCGGGCAACGCCCCCGGCGTCAACGACGGTGGCGACGTCTGCCTGCTCATGAGCCGTGCCAGGGCCGACGAGCTGGGCCTCAAGCCCCTTTTTTCGATCCTGGACTACACGGAGGTCTCGCAGCCGACGAAGGATATCGCGACGGTGCCCGGCCTAGCCATCCGGAAGATTCTGGAGCAGAATGACCTGAAGCTGGACAGGGTGGACCTGATCGAGATCAACGAGGCCTTCGCCGCCGTGACCTTGATCAGTTGCCGATCGATCCTGGGGATGACAAAGGACGAGATGTTCCGGAAGGTGAACGTCAACGGCGGCGCCATCGCCTACGGACATCCCATCGGCGCCACGGGGGCGAGGATCCTGATGACGCTGGGTTACGAACTGCGCCGAAGAGGCGGCGGCATCGGCGTCTGCGGCATCTGCTCGGGACACGCCCAGGGAGACGCCATACTCATCCGCGTCGAAGCCTGACTCCCCTCACGCCGCGTAACGCCAAGTGGGAGGCGCCACGCAACCAACCGATTTGCAAGGCGTTTTCTCCTCGACGCCGCGCAAGGGACACTCCTTCTCCGCTGAAAATCTATCTCAACATAATCGAAATCAATGGTCTTTTCCGGTGTTCTCCGTTGACATTCCGGCGTTGCATGACTATATATGCTGAACGGTTATCGATAAATAATTAATCGATACCAAAAATTATATAAAGAACAAGGAGAAAACAGAACAATGAACAGCGTTGGTTTTTTTGAGAGACTTCAATCGTGGTTGTTGGACGTGTTCTATACGGGAAAGTTGTGCGTCGCTTACGCAAAAACAGACAAGAAGACCGTTGACATCTACAGGCAACCTCCCTTTTACTGGACGGTCTAATACACCAGACTGTCTTATTCATAGGAAGGGCTGCGGGATTGCCGCAGCCCTTTTTGTTTTCCGGATAGCGCCGTCAATAACGCTCGAATTTCTGGAAAGTGTGGGCGTCTTCGCGGATATCTCCCCGCGACACCCCGAAAGTGCGGGTGACCTCGCCTACATAGAGATCGCCGCGGGAATCGACGCACAGCGTATGCGGAGCAACGAAATTTCCAGGGGCCTCCCGATCGGCGCTGCACCAATGCAGAAGCACGTTCCCCGAGAGATCCAGGACCCGCACGCCCCCCGGCAGATCATGCCGAATCTTGCCGTTGGTGAACGACTCATGCCCGACCCGCCACCACAGTTCGGACACGTACACAAGGCCATCCTTATCGAAGGCTATATCGGTCGGCCGCTGGACATGTGTCCACATGTCGAGGAATTGACCGTCCCGGGAAAAGATCTGGATGCGGTCGTTTTCTCTGTCCGTCACGAAAACGCGGTTGTCGGGCGAGATTCCGATGCCGTGCGGCAAACGAAACTGGCCGGGACCCGTTCCCGGTTCGCCCCAGGACTGAATGAGCTTGCCGTTCGGGTCGAAGCGGTGCACGCGGGTGTTGCCATAACCGTCGCAGACGTAGAGTTCTCCATTGTCGGCAGCGACGGCGACATCTGTCGGCCGGTTGAAGGGCGGTCCGCCGCGCTTGACGCTGCCGTGGCTCTTCCCGTCGTAACCAGTGTCGGAGGCCTTGCCTGGTGTCCCGATCATCATCAACTGCTTCCCATCGGACGTGAACTTGCGCACCGTATGGTCGCCGTCATCGACGGAGTACACCATGTCGTCCGGTCCGATGGCAATCCCGTGAGTTCGTGGAGTAAAAATATCTTCACCCCAGGACCGAAGGAAATTTCCCTCACGATTGTAGACGATGACCCTGGCGTCCTGCCGCGTCATCAGATAGACGTTGTCCTGAGAATCAACCGCCACGCCGTCCACGTCTCTGTGGACGTAGCCTGCAGGTAATTTCTCCCAGCCTTCCAGCACTCTGAATCTTGGAACATTCTTCATCAGAATCTGTCGTCCTTTCGAAAAGATTTCCGGGACAACCCCGGAGAACGCCGGATAAACCTTCTGGCGTTTCCGAAGTTGTTCCGCATAGGAGAATTAAAGTGTTACTCTTTGGTCAACGGCAGCAATTCCTTCAGCAGCTTCTCATACCCATCCCAGAATTTTGCATACTGGACGGCATCCATGTACCGGAGCGTCAAGCCCATATCCGCCAATTGCTTCTTGTGTTCCTCAGAGGTTACCGTTTTTTTAATCGCGTCACCCAGGATGTTGACGATCTCTTTGGGGGTTCCTGCCGGCAGGGAGAAGCCGCGATTCGCAGACGCGTAGAGTTTATAGCCTTGCTCCTCGAAGGTCTTGACATCAGGATAAAACGAACTGCGCTCATCATCCATAATCCCCAGGATACGCACATCCCCGCTCTTATACTGCGCCAACAGGTCTCCTACGTTCGCGCAAAGCAATTCGACCTTGTTCCCAAGAAATGCAGTCATCGCCGGAGCAATGCCCTTCGAGAAGTGCACCTGGATGAATTGGGCTCCGGTCATCTTCTGGAGCTGGAGAATGGCGAAGGCTTCGTCACTCTGGATCCCTGTCGTCGTGACCCGGATCTTCTTCGGATTTGTCTTCGCGTACTCAATGACATCCTTCAGTGTTTTGAAAGAACTATCCTTCCTGACGGCAAAGAGGGTCGGGTCGACGACATGATAGGCCAAAGGTTCGAAGCTCTTCCTCGTGTATGTGGCCTTACGGGCCGGGTCGAGATAACTGACGACCACCGACGGCATGTTCGTATTCCCCATCGTGTAGCCGTCCGGTTTGGCTTGGGACAGTGCCGTCAGGGCAATCTGACCGCTGGCGCCAGGTTTGTTCACGACGACTACGGGTGTACCGAGTTCTTTTTCCATGCCGCCGGCCAGTATCCTCGCTCCCACGTCGGTGGTTCCTCCCGCTGCATAGCCAAGCAGGATTTGGATCGCTTTGCCCTTCTGGGGAAATTCGGCGGCCCCTACAGGCGAAGCCGCAGTGGAGACAACTAGGGCACAACCAATGGCCATCCCGATTCGCGCCAATCTTGAAAAGTAGCTACCCGTCATGTTCGTGCTCTCCTTTCATGATTATAGTTTTGGAATCTCGTAATCGTACTGCCCCTCACTCATGCCTTGAAGAATTTTCAAGGTCTTGATCTTCACAGGAATTCCTTTCTTCCTCCTTTCCCCTTCCAGTTCTTCCTCAGCATCTCCCGGAATCAGGATATGCGTTTCCGGGTCTATTCGCGGGGCCCCTCGAAGGATGCGAAAATACTCCCTCATCCGCGCTGAAAAGTCCTCCCAAGGCATAAACCGGGTCGGGTCGATCGCGATAAAAAAATGGCCGACATGCTGAGGTTCGTCCCACTGCTGAACAATGGACTTTACCCCTGTTCCAAATCCCGAACCTGTCAGAACACCGCTGAGAATATCGATGACGATCGCCAGACCATATCCCTTGTGTTGTCCCATGGGCAGAACGAAGCCTCTCAAGCCTTCCATTGGGTCGGTCGTCGGCTTCCCCTGTGGATCCACGGCCCATCCCTCCGGCATTCTTCCCTTCTCCGCTGCAATCTGACGCATCCGTCCCCGCGAAGAAACCGACATGGCGATGTCCAGTACAAAGGGCGATTCTCCCTCGGCAGGAACGCCGACGGCCAATGGATTATTGCCCAGAAAATTCCCCAACCCTCCCCAAGGCGGCATGGCTGGAAATGCATTGGTTCCCGTGATGCCGATCAACTTCTTCCGGCAGGCCATCAGTACATAAGGCGCCGCCGCGCCGAAGTGATTGCTGTCCCGGCAACCCACGAAACCGGTTCCCAGTTCTTTGGCCAGCGCTGCGGCCTCTTTCGCTCCTCGCGTTCCCACCACCGGTCCCAGGCCGTTGTCCCCATAGACGATTCTCATTGCGGGAGCCGTGGACTTGACTTCGATCTTCGGCCGGGGGTTCATCAGTCCCTTTTGTATCCGGGGAATGTACATAAGCAACCGTTGGATACCGTGAGTGCTCACCCCGCGCAGATCGGCACAAAGCAGAACGTCGATTGTATCCCGAGCGTCGTTGTCCGGGACTCCCACCTTCTTGAGAGACCGTATGCCGATCTCCCGAAGATCTTCACATGAGACAACTGTAGCTTCGTTCCCGTTAGGAATATTCATCCTTCCCATCCTGCTGCTGACCGGGCCGTTGGCTTCAGCTCCCGGCACCGAGCCATTGTCACTTCCATTTGCGATCGTTTCCCGCTAAGCCCCGTCTTCTCCGGACAAAGCATCTTTCCCTCGCCGGAAGTACTTGAAAGCCGGCGCGATCAAGATCAAAACCGTCATCGTCAGGAGGACGACGGCAATGGGACTCGTCAGAAAGATGCCGAAAGACCCCTGAGACATTTCTAAAGACAGGCGGAGCGAGCTTTCCATCAGCGGCCCCAATATGAGCGTCAGAACGACCGGCGCCAGTGGAAAATCCAGTTTCCGCAGAAGGTAACCGACTACTCCAAACAGTGTCATGATCAGAATGTCGAAGGTGCTGTTGCTTACGCTGTATGCGCCCACGATCATGAAGGCCAAGATGATTCCAAAAAGGATGCCGTAAGGGATCTTCAGGATCTTTACCCAGATACCGATCAGGGGCAGGTTGAGGATAAGCAGCATGACATTGCCCACATAAAAACTGGCGATCACGCCCCAAGCGATGTCGGCATGCTCTTTGAAAAGCATGGGGCCCGGGATGAGCCCGTGCATCATGAATGCACCCATAATCACCGCCACGGTGGGTGATGCGGGAATGCCCAGGGTAAATAGCGGAATGATGGCTCCATTGGCGTGTGCGTTGTTGGCAGTTTCAGGTCCCGCCACACCCTCGATCAGGCCCGTCCCAAATAGGTCCGGATGCTTGGAAATCTTTTTTTCGGCGATGTAGGACAGGAACGACGAAGCCGAACCGGTCATCCCCGGAACGAGGCCGAGCAGCGTGCCGATGGCGCTTCCGCGGAAAATGGCGCCGATGGAATCGCGGAAATCTTTCAAAGAGGGAATGAGGGAACTGACTTTGCTGACGAACACCGGAGCGAACTTCTTCTCGGCGTTCAACAAGATCTCGGACAGTCCAAACAGACCCATGATCACGGGGACAAAACCGATCCCGTCCATGAGTTCCATGCGCCCGAATGTGAAACGGGGCAGGCCCCGCACGGGATCCATGCCGATCATGGCCAGGATCAGTCCGAATATTCCCATCATCAGCGCTTTGATCATCGATTTGCCCGCCAGTCCCATCAGCAGGGAGAGACCCAGCGCAATCAGAGCGAAAAATTCCACAGGCCCGAACTCCAATGCGACCTTCGTGAGCGGCCCCGCTGCAAGTACAAGAGCGATCGTGGCGATTGTCCCGCCGATGAAGGAACCGATGGCCGCAATTGCCAAGGCGGTTCCACCCCGTCCCTGCTTTGCCATTTCGTATCCCTCGATGCAGGTGATCGCGGAAGCGGCTTCGCCCGGCACGTTCAGCAGCACACTGGTGATGGTCCCTCCATATTGCGTGCCGTAAAAAAGCGCCGTGAGCATGATAATGGCCCCAGTCGGCGTCATCTGAAACGTCAGGGGGATCAGCATGGCGCAGCCCGCGACGGGGCCTACTCCCGGCAATACGCCGATCAGTGTCCCAAGCACGGACCCCAGAAAGGCGAACATGAGGTTGCTCGGCGTCAGAGCAACTGCAAAACCCAGAAGCAAGTTCTGAATCACATCCATGCCGCTTCCTCCTATAAACCCAGTTTGGCGAGAAACGCCACGGATGAAGCCGGGAGCGTCACATCAAGATATTGCCCGAACACGTGATACACTCCGACGCTGCACAAAAGGGCAATAATCAACGTCAACCAGGGTGATTGTTTTCCCAAGACCGTCAGCATGAATATTACAAAAAGAAACATCGCCGACTGAAACCCTATGAAGTCCATGAGGAAAGCCATGAGGGCCAGCGCAGCAACGATAGACAGTATTCGGACGATGCCCCATCGTTCAGGGAAAAAAGCTGCGTCCTTCGAGGTCTCTGTCGTGCGGCGCATCTGGAAAAGCCAGACAAGGGAGAGCAGCCCGAGAACCGCCCCCAACCAAAACGGGAAGAAACCAGGTCCCGGTCCAAGCGTGGTGTAGTACTCCAGGTTCCAAGACCCCCATACGATGGCTGCCGAGAACACTGCGAAAACTACTGCTGCACTCCGTGTTGTTTTCTGCATAGCGATTCTCCTGCGTGTCTCACTCCACCGTTGTCCCGGGAAGAAGGCCGTGTTGCACGGACGGGATCTTCACCTGCGGTCGATCACCGGACGCATCAAGTGCCGCAATACCGTCCGGCAATGACCTTGGCAGCACCTCGTATTTCGAAGGAATATTTTTCGATTTTCTTTGCCGTCATCCGATCCGTAGAGCTCACGACCCCGATGGCACCAATCGCAGAACCATCCTTGTCGACAATCGGTGCTGCTACGGAGGTTGCCCCCATGACGCGTTCGTTACTGGAAATGCAGTAGCCCTGGCGACGGATTCGGTTCAGGTCGGCGAGAAATGCCTTTCGGGTCCATCGTGCGCCGTTGGCGAAATGGACATCGTCCAGGGAATCCAGCATTTGTTTCAGTTCTTCTTCCGGCATCGCAGCCGCCAGCACTTTGCCGAGCCCCAAATGCAGCGGCAGGCGCTGGCCGATGGACGGCGAAGAATGTCGTAGAGGGTGAGCGCCCTCCACTCTCTGGATAGAGACGCGTTGGAATCCTATCCGGATGAAAAGCGATATCGTCTCTCCCGATGCCTGCGCGAGTTCCTGCATGACGGGCAATGCCATTTGCGCCAGTTCGTTGCGAAGTACGTAAGAGTAGGCGAGCGGGAGCACGGCCACTCCGAGCCGGTATCTTCCCTGCCGCTTTTCGGCAAGGCCGTACTTTTCCAGCACCGACAGCAATCGCAGTGCCGTGGCTTTGGACAGTTGGCTGGCACGCCCTATCTCCGTCACCGTCATGGGCCAGCCGACATCTTCCATGATCGTCAAGAGGTGAAGGGCGCGCTCCAGAGAACGCATCGTGCTGCGCTCTCTGTCGGCAATGGCGTGCATTTCGGGACTCCTTTCGAGTGCCCCCGTGAGGTTTACGGAAATCATCCCGACGGATTGACCCAGCACTCCCTGCTTGGCGGGTTGCCCGCGAGGACGTTCAAGATGTTCTCCGCCGCAGCGACGCCCATGCGAATGATGGATTCTTCCGTAGAAGCCCCGACGTGGGGCGACAGGACCGTCTTCCCCGCCTTCGCGAGACGGCTGATTTCCTCGGGGGGTTCCTTGCTGAAGGTATCAAGTCCGGCGCCGGCGATCTCTCCGTTCTGCAGCGCCGAGATCAACGCCTCCTCGTCCACCACTTCACCGCGGGAGGTGTTGACCAGCAGGCTTGACTTCTTCATCATCCGGAATTCCTGCCGACCAATAAGACCACGCGTTTCCGCCGTAAGGGGGCAGTGGATGCTTACAATATCCGAAGCGCTCAAGAGCGGCTCCAGGGTCTCGACACCCGTCACATCGGCGGGAAATCCCCGCTCCCAGAGGAAGGGATCGTAGACAATCACCTTCATCCGAAATGGTGCGACGAGTTCCCGCAAACGCCGGCCGATACGGCCGAAACCGATCAGTCCCAGCGTTTTTCCGAACAGTTCCCTCCCCAGGTAGGTCGTCTTGTCCCAATATCCGCCGCGCACGCGTCCATCCAGGTAGGGGATATCCCTTGCCAGGGCCAGCATAAGACCGAGGGCGTGTTCAGCAACGGACTCGTAATTGGCGGAAGCGGAAATCAGAACGGGAATCTTCAATTCCGTTGCGGCCGCGACATCAATATTGTCAACGCCGATGCCGTGCTTGGCGACCACCCGCAGATTGGGAGATGCCTGGAGCACCGCGCGTGTAATCTTTCCCACACGCACCAGCAGAGCGTCAGGCTTCACCGCGGCTACTTTGGCGACGAGTTCTTCCGGCGGAAGATAGGATGGAGTGCATTCGACGATACAAGTCTTCTCCAGCAGTTGCATCGCCTCTTCGGCAATCCGATTTCCCGTAATGATGACTCTAAACCGTTTCTGGTCAGGTTCCATTTTTTGCCGCCTCTCCCAGGGGAATGCAGGCTCCTCCGTGTTGACTGTCTCGGCGCTCCTGATCCACTTCTCAAGAAAACCTTTGAAGCAAATCCCGCCGAGCTCTTGTTGCCTGTTCCATCGGCCCTTCCGGCCGATGACAACCAAAAGGTACACTGTATGAAACTTCATTTTACAGGATATAATTATCGTGGGCTGTGTCTTGTTGTCAAGAAAAAATCGGCACGTGTCAGTGACACATGATATGTCCGGTTTTATATGGTCACCGTTGGAGGTGATCGATGGGACGGACAGGATTGCTACGGGAGATCCGGGGATGCGATTTGAAGAGATTTATTTGGGGTGGAATGAATCACGGTTGACGCAGGAGCAGGCGGCATGGGCTTTAGGAGTTCCCGTGGTCCCTAGCGAATCTGGTGGCGATGCTACGCTACAACCTTTTCACCTACAGGGATTTATGGACTTGGGTGGATCAACCCTTTGAACCGCCACCCATCACGGTCATGCAGGAGCAGTTGACCTTGAATTGGACAGCATCCTAACCGAAGACGAAAAAAAAGAGGCAACCTGATTTTGAAAGAACAAAAACATCCGTCCAAATGCCTGATTCTATGAGGGGTGATTCCCTCGGTTCAGGGATCACCCCGAGACGGGATTTCAGTGCAACGATCGAAATTCGGGGAATCCTCCTGGCATCGCTTAAAGAAAGCTCCTCTTCCGTTGAGCGTCTCTTCAACCGTGCTCCGAACCAATTTCCCCAAATGATCCCGGATCGCCTCCTCATTTATCCGGATGACTTTTTCCCGTTTCTGTGTAGAATCCTTCTTCACGGCAGTTGCCTCCTTTCAAGATTTTGAACCTTTGTTTGGCGACGAAGTTCTTATCTCGAAAGGACACTGCCGTACCTACTTCAAAAAAGCGAAAAATATTTTACGTTATCCCTTAAACAGGTTATTCCGAAGCACTCACTGCGACGCTCTGCTCAGCTGAAATCTCTAAAAACTTTACTCAGAGGCCCGAGACGGTTTTCTGTAAACTCAGGCTTTTCTCAGAAAACATTCCATTGGGGTTGATTACTTTTCAAACCCGAAGAGGTTCCCCGGATTGTCTACGAGAATCTTTTTCCTTTCTCCTTCATCCGGGGCATAACGGTAAAAGAGTTCGAGCAGATCGGCATCATTGGGGACTTTTTCCGTTGCAAGCGGGTGCGGCCAGTCGCTTCCCCAAAGGACGCGATCCGGTGCCGCTTCAATATATGCCCGGGCAACCGGAATCGCATCATTCCAGGGGAAGCCGGTCTTGGATTGTTTGTGTCCATTCGAAATCATGATCCACCAATTGCCGGTCTTAAGGAGCTCGATGACCTTCAAAGCGTTTGGATCTTTGACGCCAAGCGACATATCGGGCCGTCCCATATGGTCAATCAGGACGTTCAATTTCAGTTTTTTAAACAATGAGTCGTATTCGATTAAGTCCCCCACACCCAGGTTAAGCTTGGCAAACCATCCCATTTCCTGGATCCGCGGGATGGAATGGGAAAACGCCTCGATGGAAGGAGCGAAATTGACCGCCTTGGAAAAATTGAAACGGGCCCCGCGAACCCCGGCATCGTGCAGTTTTTGAAGTTCCGCATCGCTGACCGTATCATTGATTAACCCGACGCCTCGATAGTTTTTTCCACCTTCAGCAAGGGCATCCAAGACTGCCTTATGATCCAAACCATAGACAGTGGGTTGAACAATAACCCCACGCTCAAGACCAAGAATTTTATGCATTTTTCGGGATTCAGCAAAGGTTGCTTCCGGCATTTCATAAACGGTTCCTGGTCGTACCGGGTACTTTTCACGACTGCCAAACACATGAAACTGGCTGTCGCATGATTTGGGCGGCGGTGGAGTTTTCGGTTTTCGTGTGTTTGGGTCAAAGAGTAGATACTGTGGCATGTTCTGTCCTCCTGTTTCTTTGGTGAGGTATTTTTTCGTATAGTCTCCTGGTGGTACTATTTTTCTGACGGATCGATAACCGCCGTGAAATCACACTGAATAAGAACCCCGCCCTCCATATTTCCCTGCATTGTATGTCGGGCAGGACGCGTTTCCTTTTCCGGAAACATCTTGAGCCACTCCTGATTAAGAGCCTGGCGCTTGGAGCGGTCCTTCCTCCATACGGTCATCTTGAGAATATCGTCATTCAGGCGAAATAACGAGATACGCTTCCAAACAAGCTGTAGTCTGCATGGAAAGTGTCTCCCTTGCGCGCATCAACAGGGCGAATGAACGAACCGCTCAGGATAACCTGCCCACGCTCCAGTTCCACGTCATAGGGAGCAAGTTTATTGGCCAGCCGGGCGATCCCGTTAGCTGGGTGGTTCAGAACAGCCGCGGCTACGCCGGACTCCCCTATTTGCCCGTTGCGGAAACAAAGGGCAGAAATCCAGCGCATATCGACACCTACGGGCTTAAACGGCTCTCCGCCAAGAACAACCGCAGCGTCAGCGGCATTATAGGAAATAGTGTCAATTACCTTGCGCATTACCCTGGTTTGAGGATCGATCCGCTGAATACGGGCATCGAGGATTTTCAAGACGGGGATGACAAAATCTGTCGCATTGAAGACATCAAAGATGGTACAATCCGGCCCCTTAAGATTCTTGGCCAATATGAATGCCAGTTCTATCTCCACGCAAGGAGCGATGAAGCGGTCAATGGGAATATCCCCGCCGTCTTGATAGAACATATCATCCAATAATGCCCCATAATCCGGCTCATTGATGTTGGCAGAGGCCTGCATGGCCTTAGACGTAAAGCCGATTTTCCGGCCCTTGATTATCTGAACTCCCCAGAAGAACCGTTTCTTTAAAGATTAACTGATGACAGTAGTGTCCCAACGTTTGTTTTTGAGATCGGCGGAAGTTGAAGAAGGATGAGG
>CAZDLM010000030.1:0-36891 GCA_964506465.1 uncultured Syntrophaceae bacterium | reverse complement strand
ATGTGTTAGGCACGCCGCCAGCGTTAGTTCTGAGCCAGGATCAAACTCTCCAGTTGAAAATTCTTTCGAGGAGATTGCTCTCCCTTTCAGCTGGAAAAAAGGACCCACAAACTCATTATTTCCCACTATTCAATTTCCAAAGAACCGTTTTGAAGCAAACCGATAGAGCGCAAAATCTTCCTTCTCAAAAGAGCTTTTCTAACCAGCAGGCCGAAGGAAGGTGCTTCGCAGAAAGAAATTTCTTTCTACATCAATTTCTGTCGGTATGTCAAGCACCAAATTGAATTACTGCTTGGTTTTCTAAGAACAGGGGGAGCTTCTACCCTTTCTTTTGCTCCCTGTCAAGAAGAAATTTACTTATTTTACAACAACGATAAAATGTCTCTTTTTCCCCTTCCTTAGGTGAATCTGACCATCCCTCAGAAATCGCAAATTGATTTCTTGATCGAAAGTGGATATGGGTTCATCGTTCACGTAAGCTCCGCCTTGACTGATGAGCCGTCTAGCTTCGCCCCGCGAGGCGCACAGCTGAATATCGGCGAACAACTCGAATGCAGGTATTCCTCTCTCAATCTTCTCTCGCGCGACAGCCACTCTTGTAATCGCGGAATTGTCTTGTTCCACGGACTCTCGTGGTATGGAACTGGCGGGGAGAATCTCCGCTTCGACCGGTTTCAGGCCAAAAGCCGCCACGGATGCCTTCCAGGCCGCGACGGCAGCATCCTGCCCATGTGTAATTCTTGTTGCTTCAAAGGCCAAGACTGCCTTGGCCATATTCAATCTGGCATCCTTCAGCTCATCAACTTTACGAATTTCATTCATTGGCAGGAACGTGAAAAAAGATAAGAATCTCTGGACATCGTCGTCTTCCGCATTGATCCAGTACTGGAAGTACTCGTAGGGCGAGGTAAGATCTCCATCGAGCCAGACCGTACCTTTCTCGGTCTTGCCCATCTTCCCGCCCGAGGCTGTCGTGATCAAAGGGAAGGTGAGGCAATAGGCTGTCTTTCCCTCAACCCTGCGAATCAAATCCACGCCAGCCAGCATGTTTCCCCATTGATCATTGCCACCCATTTGAAGAACGCAATGGTTGTGCTGAAAGAGATAAAGAAAATCATAGGCTTGAAGAAGCATATAATTGAACTCGATAAAATTCAGCCCGCGCTCGAGACGCATGCGGTAACTTTCGGCTGACAGCATCTTATTCACACTAAAGTAGTATCCAATATCTCGCAAAAATGAGATGTAGTTGAGTTGGGTCAGCCAGTCCGCATTGTTCAGCATCTGAGCCCCACCCTCACCGAGGGTCAAATACTTTTCGAATTGTCGCCGCAGGCAAACCGCATTCTGATCGATACGCTCTCTCGAAAGAATTTGACGCATCTCCGTTTTCCCCGATGGATCGCCGATCAGTGCCGTCCCCCCCCCGATCAAGACAATCGGTCTATGACCGTGCCTCTGCATGTGCGCGAGGGCCATGATCGGCACCAGGCTGCCGACATGAAGACTCGATGCGGTGGGATCAAAGCCGATATAACAGGTGACCGAACTGGCCCCCAACTGCTGGCTGATCTCTGCTTCGTCGCTGGCCTGTTCTATGAAACCACGCTCCGACAAGACATCCCAAACACTCTGCACGTTGAAGCCCCTCCTTGAGAAAGAATGTCGCGACTAGGAAGACAGTGCACAGTTGACGCGCTCGATATGGCGGGCTCTCCCATCAATCTCATCAATCTCCAGGAGTGCACCCTGCAGTCGCACATCTCCCTTTGCCACTTCAAACTTGTTGGGCATTTGCATGAGAAAACGCTCCAGGACGGCCTCTTTCTTTACTCCGATCACCGAATCCATCGGGCCCGTCATGCCAGCATCTGTCAGATAAGCCGTTCCATTCGGCAGAATGCGCTCATCCGCCGTTTGGACGTGAGTATGCGTGCCCAGGACTGCGCTCGCCTGACCGTCGAGAAACCATCCCATGGATATCTTCTCCGAAGTGGCCTCGGCGTGGAAATCCACAATGACAACCCTTGTCCTCTGCAGCAGCCTCTTGATCTCACTTTCCGCCGTGCGGAATGGGCAATCCAGGGGATTCATAAAAATCCTTCCCTGGAGATTGAGAACCGCCACATATTTTCCCGATGCTGTCGGCAGTAAGACGCTGCCGTGACCAGGCACGCCAAGAGGATAGTTCGCAGGTCGCAACAGCGTTTCGTAGTCCTCGATGAAATCCAGCACTTCTTTCTTGTCCCAGACATGGTTGCCCGTCGTCAGAACGTGGATCCCGATCCGGTATAGTTCATCTACGACTTCCTGAGTCAGGCCAAAGCCGGCCGCGGCATTTTCACAATTCGCTATGACAAGATCAATCTCCGAACGAGCAACCAGTGGGGGGAGTAACTCTCTGACAGCCATTCTCCCTGGTTTTCCGACGATGTCTCCGATAAAAAAAATCTTCATGAGCGGGCCCTACTTCGCGAAGTCAGAAACGCGCGTTTCGCGGATCACGGTGACCTTGATCTGTCCCGGATACGTGAGTTCCGACTCTATCTTCTTCACAACATCCTTACACAACATGACGGCATCGTTGTCGGAGATCTTTTCATTTTCAACGAGAATCCGGATTTCTCGCCCTGCCTGGATTGCGAAGCACCGATCCACGCCGCTGAAAGAGTTTGCGATATTTTCAAGTTCTTCCAAGCGTTTGACATAAGTTTCCAGCATCTCCCTCCGCGCACCGGGTCTGGCAGCCGAAAGTGTATCCGCCGCCTGCACAAGTACCCCGAGCAGCGTGTTGGTCCTGCCATCGTCATGGTGTGTCGATATCGCTTGCACGATGCGGGCATTCTCGCCGAATTTCCTCGCGTACTCCGCTCCGATCGCAGCATGGGTCCCCTCAATCTTATGGTCCAGCGCTTTGCCGATGTCGTGCAACAAACCGGCTCGCTTGGCTTCCTTGATATTCAGCTTCAGTTCGGATGCCATCATTCCTGTCAAATGGGCCACTTCAATCGAATGTTGCAGCACGTTTTGAGAGAAGCTCGTTCGAAACCGCAGGCTCCCAAGCAGGCTAATCAATTCCGAGTGGAGGTCATGCACACCGACATCAAAAGAGGTCCGCTCTCCGGTCTCGCGGATGATTTGCTCCACTTCCGTTCTGACCTTTTTGACGACCTCCTCAATCCTTCCCGGGTGAATCCTCCCGTCAGTAATCAATCGCTCAAGGGATATTCTCGCCACTTCCCGGCGGACAGGATCGAAGCTGGACAACACAACGGCCTCCGGCGTATCATCGACGATGAGGTCAATGCCCGTCGCCGCCTCGATCGCCCGGATGTTTCTCCCCTCGCGACCGATAATGCGGCCTTTCATTTCGTCACTGGGCAGATTCACAACCGAAACCGTATTTTCGGCGACAAATTCCCCGGCATACCGCTGCACGGCATAGGCAATGATTTCCTTCGCAGATTTGTCCGCCGTTCTTCTCGCCTCATCCTCAATCTTCCGAATCATGCCGGCCGCATCCGCTTTGGCCGAACTCTCCATGGATTGGATCAGAAGATTTTTGGCTTCCTCGGACGAAACTCCTGCTATCTTTTCAAGCTTTTCCCTCTGCTCCTCGATCAACCGATTGAGTCTTTCATGTTTTTCATGGAGTTGCGATTCCTTGCTGCCCAGACTCTTCTCGCGATTTTCTATCGTCGCTTCTCTTTGCCCTAAAGAATCCTGTTTTCTCTCAAGGTTCTCTTCTTTCGAACGAAGTCGTCGCTCGAGACTCTCGAATTCACTTTTCCGATCCTTGCTTTCCTTTTCAAATTCGGCTTTTAATTTCAGCAGGTTCTCCTTTACCTGGATCACTGCCTCCTTCTTGATCGTTTCCGCCTCTTTTTTCGCCTCGCTCACAATCCTCGCTGACAAACTCTCGGAGGATTCCATCTTCTTCTTCGCCAAGCGGCTGCTCAAGACAAAACCTATAAATACGCCCATCGCAGCTACTACCGCAATCGCCAAACTTATCATCAGACTATATAACAAGATCCGTCACCTCCTTCGTGATGGCACGTTAGACCGTCTGCACAGTCAAACTCCAGGCCTTGTTCAAACGATCCTAGACCGTTTGTTTTCGTACCGGTCGACAGTTTTTCAACTGCCGCACAGGCGCCTTATTCGCTTTTCTCAGGGGGATTGAAAGGAAATCGTGGAAGAAAGAAAAGGGGGCGCGACTCAAAATCGCCACGGCACTGCAAAAGGAAACCCCCGCAACTGCCGTGTTATACACCCTTTTTGAACCTTTAAGATACGTGGGCACCTAATTCTGTTGCTTTAGGCTTTCTACCCCCGTGGCTACGGGATGCCGGCAGACATGCACACCGCAATCCAGGCAAGGTCCCCATCTCCAAGGTGTTGGCTCAAAAAAGACTGTCAATCACGCGCATCGCAGGGGATTATCCAATACGTACTAATTTCGTTGCGGCCGGATACCATTGATTAATTCTATCAACTTCTCCGATCTTGTTTCCAATTGCTCGTAAGTTTCTTCCCGCAAATTATTGTTTTTAAAGTACTCATCAGCGATGTTCAACGCAGCTAGGATGGCAATCTGCAGGACATTTCCATCATTGGACCTCTTTCCGATTTCTTCAGCCTTCTGATTGACATACCTAACCACGCTGGCCACATGTTCATCCCCTGAATCACTAAAAACTGCAATATCCTGTCCCAGTATTTTGATCTGAAAGCGCTTTTTCAACTGAAACACCCCAGTTCCTATCGCGTCACTTCGATATCTCGAAGCAGTTCCAACAACGAGTCCACCTTGGAGCGGACGGCATCCCTTTCTTCCCTCAATCCCCCTATCTTATTTTTTATCTCTTCCAACTCCCCATCTTTGGTCTTTACAAGCTCTTCTAATTCCTGGTTCCGCTTTTTTACAGCCGCGTATTCCTCAACGAGGTTCTTGATCTTTTTTTCCAACTCGTTGAACTTGGCAAACTCCACAAAGCGTCCTTTCTCGACGGCCGATACTTCCTCTCGGCTTTCCACTGCCAAGTACAAGTTCCAGCTCGGAAATTTTGATCGGATTATGTCAACAGGCCCCTGAAATGTCAAGTTCTTATTTCCCCGTCAGCTGGCTGTCCGGCTGTTCCGAAAGAAAGCCTGCAATTCGGTCAGGACTTCATCTCTGCGGGTGAATTGTCCCGCGCGCTGACGGAAGAGAGCGCCTCCGCTCAGGCCTTTTGTATACCACAAGAGATGTTTGCGAAAGTTGATCACAGATCTTTCCTCTCCGTAATAGGCCACTTCCATGTCCAGATGGCGCCGGATTACCACCATTCGCTCTTCAGAACTCGGTTCAGGAGGCATTGTCTGGTCCGGACTTTCCTGCAGACTGAGGATCCGGCCGAAGATCCAGGGATTCCCCAATGCGCCTCTGCCGATCATGATCCCGTCGCAACCGGTCTCCACGAGCATTCGTATCCCATCCTGAGGCTGGCGTATGTCCCCATTTCCGACAACAGGAATGGCCAGATTCTTCTTCAGGATTTCGATGAGGCTCCAGTCCGCATTTCCAGAAAAGCCCTGATCGGCCGTACGCGGATGGAGGATTACCGCGTCTGCACCGCAGTCCTGGACGATACGGCCGACTGCCAAGGCATCCGTCCCTGTCTTCCACCCTGCCCGCAATTTCACCGTGACGGGCAGCGGCGTGGCCGCCCGGACTGCGCGCACAACAGCCGCCACCTTGTCATGACTTCTCATAATCGCCGCACCGGATCCGCCTCGAACCACTTTTTTGGCCGGGCAACCCATGTTGAGATCGATCAAGTCAGCATTCATACCGGTCAACATCCGGGCCGCTTCGGCCAGCATGGATGGGTCCGATCCGAAGATCTGAACCCCCAAAGGTCTATCCTCTTCTGACGATGCGAGACAGCGTGAAGCAGCACGCTGAGATCTGACCAATCCGTGGGCGCTGATCATCTCCGTGAAAGCAAGTCCGCATCCGCATTTTCTGACGGCAAGCCGGAATGGGAGATCCGTAATCCCTGCCATCGGGGCCATCAGCAGATTGTTCCGCAGGCATAGAGAACCGATTTTCATGACCTGTTGCGCTTTCGAGGAGTCACTGCTGCACTTCTTTTTCCTTATCTATATCTGTAGCGACCTTCGAGCCTTTGGCGGGCCCGGTCGAGGTCATCCGGAGTATTGATCCCCATGACCTCAAGGGCATCTTCTACAACCAAGGCTCCAACACGATACCCCTTCGCAACGGCGATCCCGACGATGTCCGTCAGATAATACTCCCCTTGGGCGTTGCTTCTGCCGATCTCCTCAACTGCCGAAAAAAGAAACCGGCTGTCCACGCAATAGATGCCCGAATTGATCTCCCGGATGTATCTCTGTGCTTCCGTTGCATCGCGTTGTTCGACGATTCTGGTGACTCGGTTATCATCACTTTTCACGATGCGGCCATACGTCCCGGGATCGTCCAGGACTGCTGTCAGAACCGTAAGGATCGACTGATCGGTTTGATGACGGGATACAAGATCCGAGATGGTCTCGGGTCTGATCAGGGGGACATCTCCGCACAAAATGACGACCAGTCCTTCATAGTCCAAGAAGCAAGCTCTCGCCTGGAGCACTGCGTGCCCGGTTCCAAGTTGCAGGTGTTGTTCCACAAAGACCAGATCGCGGTTGGGAAATGCTTCACGCACGCTGTCAGCGCCATAACCGACGATCACTACGGTTTCCTCGGAGCCGATCGATTCCGCTACGTCCAAGACATAGGACAGCACCGGCCTGCCACTCAGCAAATGCAGTACCTTCGGCAAGTCGGATCTCATTCTCGTTCCTTTTCCGGCTGCGAGAATCAACGCACGCAGGGTCCGGCTTTTTTCCATTTCTTTTCGCACCCCCCCAGTTCTGTGAAGAATATCTGATCGTCGTATTATCAGATTCACAAGACAAAACCCATCCAATTTGTTTGACAAGGACGGTCCTTTTCCGCTATGGAAGAGCACCTGAAGAATCCCTCGGAATGATCCGGTTTCCGAGACATCGCAAAGGCATTGGGGATCATTATTTCAGACCGGTTACCAGCCGAGAGGAAACGACCGCAGTCCTCTGGAAATCTCAAAAGATATCGATCTGCTCGCCGAAAGGAGATTCAAGAACATGATCGGGGTTCTCCTCGTGGGCAATGGCGCCAGGGAGCACGTGCTGGCAGAGACCATTGTCCGCTCCACGCACAAGCCCTGCCTGTATTCGTTCATGAAGGCGAACAATCCTGGCATTGTTTCCTTGTCCAAAGAAGTCCGGATCGGCAACTACCGTGATCCGGAACCGATCGTGCGGTTCGCAAGAGATGCGGGCGTTTCTCTTGCCGTGATCGGCCCCGAAGATCCATTGAACAATGGAGTGTCGGATGCCATCACTGCAGCCGGCATCCCTGTTATCGGCCCGTTGAAGAACCTTGCGAGGCTGGAGACTTCGAAGTCCTTTACCCGCGATCTTGTCCAAAAGTTCGGGATCCACGGGAATCCACGGTACCGAACGTTTTCTTCTGCAGACGGCATTTCCGAATTCCTCGGTGAAATCGGCGCTGCCGTCATAAAGCCCGATGGATTGACGGGAGGCAAGGGAGTCCTCGTTCAGGGTGAACACTTCACGACGAGCAGGGAGGCTCTGAAGCATTGCGCTGAGATCCTCCGCGAACATCCAAGCGTCACGATCGAAGAAAAACTGGAGGGAGAGGAATTCTCCCTCCAATGTTTCTGCGATGGCACGACTGTGGCGCCGATGCCGGCCGTTCAGGACCATAAGCGACGATTCGCGGGGGACACCGGCCCCAATACGGGCGGCATGGGATCCTATTCCTGCGAGGATCACTTACTGCCGTTTCTTCGTTCTCAGGACGTTCAGGAAGGACTCGATATTACCCGCAGGGTCGCTGAGGCCCTGCGGATCGAAACCGGTAAAGCCTACAAGGGGATTCTGTACGGTGGATTCATGGTCACCCGTCATGGCATTCGCCTGCTCGAATACAACGCCCGATTCGGCGACCCGGAGGCGATGAACGTCCTGCCGTTGCTTTCGACGGATTTCATCGACCTTTGCCAATCGATGGTCGAAGGCACTCTCGACCGCCTTTCCATTTCCTTCGACCGAAAGGCCACCGTCTGCAAGTATGTCGTCCCTTGCGGCTATGGACTGCCGAAAGATCATCCGGGCGCTTCTTCAACCTCCGCCAGGATCGAGATCGGCAACATCGGAAACGCTCGCCTCTACTATTCTTCCGTAGATCAACGGAAAGACGGTTTGTATATGACCGCGTCGCGTGCGATCGGGATTGTCGGAGTGGCGGGGACCGTACAGGAAGCGGAACGTATCGCGGAAAATGCGGTCCATGCCGTCGCTGGTCCGGTAGATCACCGGCCCGACATCGGCACCGACACCCTGATCCGCCAGCGCGTCGATCACGTTCAGAGGATCAGAAACCGAACATCAGATTTGTCATAAAGAGGAGGATTTCAAGAAATGGCTGGTAATGTCATCAAACGCGCTCTCATCAGCGTGACGGACAAGAAGGGAATTGTCGAATTTGCCAAGGGGCTCGATGCCTTCGGTGTGGAAATCCTGTCCACGGGAGGAACTGCGGCGCAGTTACGCAAGGCCGGGCTTACCGTCCGGGATGTTTCGGACTATACAGGTTTTCCGGAGATGATGGACGGACGTCTCAAAACGCTCCACCCGAAAATTCATGGCGGGCTACTGGCCCTGCGCAACAACGAGGAACACCAAAGAGCCATGAGGGCGCACGGGATCGAGCCGATCGATATGGTTGTGATTAACCTCTACCGCTTCGATGAAACTGTGGCCAAGCCGGGATGCACCCTGGAGGAAGCGATCGAAAACATCGACATCGGCGGGCCGACGATGCTGCGGGCCGCCGCGAAGAACTCCTCTTTTGTGACCGTTGTGACCAACCCCGCAGACTACGATTTTGTTCTGCAGGAAATGAGATCATCCGGAGGAAAGATCTCTGTTGCGACGAATTTTTCCCTGGCTGTAAAGACCTTTCAGCTTACGGCGCGCTATGATGCTGCGATCTCCAATTATCTGGGCACCATCGCACCGGACGGCACGCGAAAGCGCTTCCCGGACACCTTTACATTCCAATTCATCCGGGCCCAGGATCTTCGCTACGGAGAGAACCCTCATCAGGCCGCTGCCTTCTACAGAGAAGGCGATACGAAGATCTCCGGCATCTCCAACGCTATCCAGATCCAGGGCAAAGAATTGTCCTACAACAACATCATGGATTCTGATGCCGCGTGGCAGGCCGTTTCCGATTTCGACCTGCCGGCTGCCGTCATTATGAAACATGCCAATCCCTGCGGTGCCGCAACGTCCACCTCCAGTCTCGTCGACGCCTATCGGAAAGCACTCCAGACCGATCCGGTTTCCGCTTTTGGGGGAATCGTCGCCTTCAACAAGAGCGTCGATGCGAAAACAGCGGAGGAGCTGGCAAAGATTTTTCTGGAGGTGATCATTGCACCCGCGTTCGATGACGCCTCCAAGGCCCTGCTTGCAGCGAAGAAGAATCTTCGGGTTTTGGAAATCCCCGCTGCGGCGGGAAATCGAGGAGCCGATTACGATTTTCGGCGGGTGGTAGGAGGTCTCCTGCTTCAGGACCGAGACACCGGCGTATTGGACATCCGCAGGTCAAAGGTCGTCACGAAAAGGGCTCCGACGGAAGAAGAATACCGGGCCCTCGATTTCGCATGGCGCGTCGTCAAACACGTCAAGTCCAATGCGATCGTCTATGCGACTCAGGATCAGCTTGTCGGCGTGGGTGCGGGCCAAATGAGCCGGGTGGATTCCGTGAGAATCGCAAGGATGAAAGCAGTGCTGCCCACGGCCGATACGGTGCTGGCGTCCGACGCCTTCTTCCCCTTCCGGGACGGACTTGATATCGCCGCAGAAGCCGGCATCACGGCGGTTATCCAGCCCGGAGGCTCGGTCCGGGATGACGAGGTCATTCAGGCGGCAGATGAGCGCAATTTGGCCATGATCTTTACGGGCCAGCGCCATTTCAAACACTGACCGCCGACAACAGATCCTTGGAAAACGGGGACTGCATGCAAGGAGATCATTTCATGCCGAAGAGAAGAACACCGATCGTCAGCATCGTGATGGGCAGTGATTCGGATCTGCCCGTGATGGAGGAAGCGTCAAAGCTCCTGAAGGCCTTTGACATCCCCTATGAACTTTTTCTGACGTCGGCTCATCGGACACCGGACAGGACATCCGCATTCGCAAAGGAAGCCGCAAAAAGGGGTATCCGGATTCTGATCGTCGGCGCGGGTGCCGCTGCACATCTGGCAGGCGTGATCGCATCGCAGACGGACCTGCCCGTCATCGGAGTGCCGATCGATGCGACCACCCTGAGTGGATTGGATGCCCTTCTTGCGACGGTACAGATGCCGGGGGGCGTCCCCGTGGCGACCATGGCTATCGGCAAGGCGGGCGCGAAGAATGCGGCCTTGTTCGCCGTCCGCATGCTTTCGCTGGATGATCCGGACCTGAAAGAAAAGCTTCACGAGTACATCGCCAATATGGCGAGGGAAGTGGAACGAAAGCACAGTGACCTGTCATGCCGCGCATCCTGAGTGCCACGGAAAGCGAGACCTTGCAGGAAGCCGTTCGACTGCTCCGGAATGGCGGTGTTATTGCCTATCCGACGGAAACATTCTACGGCTTGGGCGCTGATGCCGGCGACGAAACCGCCGTCAGACGGATTTTCTCAGTCAAGGGAAGAGATTTTCGCAATCCCGTTCCGCTAATCATAGGCGAGGAGCGCATTCTCCGCCATTACGCGGCAGAAATCCCCAAAGCGGCAACACAGTTGATCAAAGCCCTCTGGCCCGGTCCCCTGACGCTCATTTTTTCCGCCGCCGCCCGGGTGAATCATCTCCTGACGGGGGGAACAGGTAAGATCGGTATACGTCTGTCCGGCCACCCCGTCGCCACTTCCCTGGCAAGAAGCCTTGATGGAGCTTTGACGTCGACAAGCGCCAACCTCTCGGGAGAGGCAGAATGCAGTTCCGCCGCGGAAGTCATGAACCAATTAGGCGATGGGATTGATCTCATCGTCGACGGCGGCGCAACGGCTGGAAAGGTGGCCTCGACCATCGTGGACATCACGGTTGACCCACCGGTGATTCTTCGCGAGGGTGCGGTGTCCTCGGGTCTTATCAGACAGATCCTGAGCGGGAAAACAGCGTAAAACATCCCCGTTTGCACACAGATACGCAAGACTCCGGAAAATAAGCGCAATTCCATGTGATAAAGGTCACACAGGACGATAAAATGGTCTTGACATGACCTTCGCACGATGGGATAAAAATCACTAACCAAAGGTTATCGGCTTTCTCACAAAAAACTTTAATCGGACGAACTTGTCATCTGAGCTCGGCGCTCCTGATCTCCTCCTTCGCAGAAAGGATAAATCATGAAGAAGTTCGTGCTGCTCGCTTCGTTCGCCCTCCTTTTTCTGCCGATAATCCCGAACCAGGTCTCTTGCCAAACGGTCAGTCTCGAAGAAGGAATCCGTCAGTACAAGGCCGAAAATTACGAAGAGGCAATCGAGATTCTCGCGAAGGTTAGAAAAGCCGACCCCGCCTCTTCGATGGCTGCATTCTTCCTCGGTATGTCCTTCAAACAGACGAATGACGTTCAAAACGCACTTCCGAATTTTCAAGATGCCGTAATGCTGAAACCCCCGATCCGGGAGGCGGTGGTGGAGCTGATCGACATTTCGCAACAACTGAGGAACACCGAAACCGCGAAGCGATGGATCGCTCTCGCCGAGCGGGAAGACATCTTCCCGGCCAAGGTCAGTTTCCTCAAGGGCATGGTCCTGGGGCAGGAAGGCAAATACGGCGAAGCCATCGAGGCCTTCGAAAAATCGAAGAAACTGGATGAGTCCTACAAACAGGCGGCCGAATTCCAGATAGCCCTCTGCTACATGAACCAGCGGAATTTCTCAAAGGCCAAAGAGCGGTTTCAGGCGGCCCTCACCCTCGACCCCCTTTCCGATCTCGGCTCATTCGCCCGCCGCTACCAGGAAATCGTCGAGCAGCGAAGCTTCATAGAGAGGCCCCTGCGGATCACCTTGGGTATCATGGGCAAGTACGACACGAACATGCTCGCGGAACCGAATCTCTATCCGGGCATCGAATCCTTGACAACCGGCGACCAGGCCGGCTACGGTATGACAAATACCTTCCGTCTTGACTTTGTACCGACCCTCCCGGGCAATTGGCTTTTCAACGCCACCTACGCACTGGCCAGCGGCATCAACGAAAGGAACTACGATACGCACGACGTCCTGGCCAACACCATCTCGCTGGCGCCGGGATACAACTTCGGCAAGTTCGCCTTGAACTTCCCGGTCAATTACACCCATATCCTTAAACGTGATCCGAGCTATCGGCGTTATTCGGACCTCCTTTCGGCCGGCCCCATGATCCGCTATCTTGCCGGACAGAGTCACATTCTGGAGCTGTACGCCGGCTATACAAAGAAGAACATCTTCAAACCCGTGACGAATCCCGAATTGGAGGATCAGAGTTCCTGCGGGGTGGACAGCTACTTCAGTTGGATGTGGCTGCTCGAAAGCGGCGGCATCCTCAACCTGAAATACGGATACGCGATCGAACGCGCCGACGGCATCCACTACAACAACAGGAGCAACCGCTTCACCCTCAACGCGATCCACCCCGTCTACAAGGCGCTTCGCCTGCAGTTGAGCGGCGACGTTAATCTGCAGAATTACGAAAACGAAAATTCCTTCTTCGGCAACGAGACACGCCGCGACAAGATCTACACAGGAACGATAGGCCTCACGTGGGATGTACACAGAAACGTGAGTCTCCTCGCACAGTACACGGGCATCCGTGCCCATTCAAACATCGCCGCTTATGATTACGACCGGAGCATCTACTCGGCCGGTGTCGAGTTGAAGTTCTAAATTGAGGGACTTCGAAGATGTCGGGAAGCCGCAAAGACGTCAAAAGGTCACCATTGAACGACTCCTTTTTACCCTTCGGGAGGGGGTGTTTTATGAAGCCGAGAGTTCGAATGGCAATATTCGCGCTGTTGTTCCTGGCGCTTATTGTCCCGTCCGCGGTATTTGCGGCCCCCATCGGGAAGATCAGTTCCGTCCAGGGAAATGTGGACGTTACCGTCGGTTCTTCACCCGCCGCGGCTGCCAGGGAAGGCATGCCCATCAACGAAGGAGACATCCTGCGTGCCAAGAGCAAATCGAAGGCCGAGGTGACTTTCCATGATGGCAATATCATCCGCATAGCAGAGAACACGCGGCTGAAGATCACCTCATATGCCGCTGGCGAGAAGAAGAGCAACTTTATGAACCTCTTCCGCGGCAAGATGCAGAGCATGGTCAGGAACCTCGGCAGGGGCAGCAGCTACGAAGTCCGCACGCCGACGGCCGTCTGCGGCGTCCGCGGAACGGATTTCTTCACCTTTTTCCAGAACGGCGTGAGCGGCGCGATTTTCAAGGAAGGCACCGGGTACGGTTACAACCCCAACATGCCCAAGGACGTGAAGGTCATCACCGCCGGCCAGGCGATGGTGATTCCCTCCAAGGAAGCGCCTCCAGTCATCAAGCCGGCCACGGCGGCGGATATCGAGAAGCATTTGAAAGATACGGCCCCGTCGCCGAAAAAAGAGGAAGAAAAGAAAGAAGAGGGCAAGAAGGACGATCAGGGCGGCCAACAGGGCAAACAGGATCAGCAGGGCCAACAGCAGGCCAAACAGGAAGAGAAAAAAGAGGAAGGCAAGAAGGACGACCAAGGCGGTCAGGGGCAACAGCAGGGGCAACAAGAAGGTCAGCAGGGAAGCGGCACACAGGCCTCGGGAACGCCGCCTGCTGGGCAGGAGACGGCGCCTCCACCGCCATCAGCTCCAGTAGTTTCTCAACTGATGGAACTGCCCCCGTCCGCACCGGTGCCGCCGGTTGTCATTACGGAAGCCCCGCCCGTGGACATCGCCACCCAGGTCCAGCAGCAGCAAACGGCCGAGATCATCATCGAGGAACAGTCTACACCTGAGCCTACACCTGAGCCTACACCTGAGCCTACACCACCGGTTGTGCCGAAGACCACTTTTTCGACGGCCACTGTATTGGGCGCGCTTTCCGGAACGCTCTCCGGCGAGATTGTCGACGCGACAAACACAGGTACGGCGAGCCTCTCGGGATCCTACACGGACCCGCTTGCCCCAACGACATCGATGGTGAGCGGCGCTTTGAGCGATGGCAGCACCTATGATGCTGCACTTGCCGGCATGCCCGGCTCCTATCGGGCGCTCTTCAGAGGCATTTATCGCAACGGCGACAGCCTTGGTTATCTCAGGGGCGATCTTTCCGGTACGGCCACCGACGGTTACGTATCAACATCCGGCAGCCTGACACGAACAGGGATTCTCGGAACGTTGGGTGATTCTCAGGCCGCCATCGGCGCCATCACCGATGTGGCCGTACCTCAGATTACCGATCTTTTCCCTACCACCGCGGTCAATTCCCCCTCCCTTGTGGATGTCCACGGCTTCTATACGGCCGCCTCTTACGGCATGCAGGGGATCGAGGCGATCTGGAGCACAACCACGACGGGCGGGAACTACAGCTCATCCTCAACGGGGATGTACGGCGCATACGGCTTCATGGATCCCGTCTATCCCTATTATTACGGAAGTCCCTACTACATGATGGGCAACGACCTGATCGCGGCGGCCGATCCCGCAACGGGCCATGTGAACATGTCGGGGAACCTGCTCTACCTGGATTCGAACTACTTGGGGATCATCGGCCTTGCCTATCAGGGCAAGTACGACCCCGCCAGTCCGGCAGGCTCTTACCAGAGCGTGGGGGCCGGCACGGCCTCCATGGCACCCCTGGCCTTCTCCGGCGAATGGGGATACGGACCTTCCGTGGTCGGCCCGACATGCCTCTTCAGCAACGTGACGGGCAACTACACCTGGGCTGGATCAGACCCGGGCATCTTCGGCGGCCTGGATCCTTTCTGGAACGCGTCCGGATCTCCTTTCCTCGCCATGGGAACAAGCAACTTCGATCCTTACTATGCCGGCAAGTCTCATTATCTCTGGAATACGCCGATTTACGGGCGCCAGAACGAAGTCTTCAGCGGCGAATACATGGCCCAGATGCAGGGCTATACGGCCGGCCTCTGGGTGCCGGGGGCGACTACGGTCAACGGCGCGGCAAGGGCCGTCTACGTGGATCTGGCCGGCACTCCGGGCATTCTCTTCAGCGACGACATCGCCATGAGCAGCTATCCCTCCGTCGGCATGTGGAAGGCCGAGGGAACGCTGACGCCCTATCCTTCCGGAGATCCGGGGGCCGTCTACTATTATCCCAGCCAGGGGACGCTGTACGGCAGACTTGCCGGGTCCTTCGGTGCCGGTTCCGCATCGATCTTCGGAGCGGATTCGGGAGACTACGGCGGCTATCCGGGCCAAACCACGTTCCTGATGAACGAAGTCAGCAGGCAAAGTCTGAACTGGGGCATCTACAACCTGCGCCTCGGCGCGGGCAACACGTTCAGCGGCAAGCCGAGCGGCGACACAGGCTGGTCGGCCGTGGTCGGTGGCAGTGGAGACTTCGGATACAGTTACGACAGCGGGTATGAGAACGGCTACTGGCTCGCGCAGGCCGGCGGCACTTGGTACGGAACGGGAGAATTCTCCGGCAGCCTGTTCGGCCGCTATGTGACCCTGCACAATACCGGCCTCATCGGCGGTCCCGTAACGGGTATCGGCGAAGACGGCACCTGGATCGCCCAGAGCGTAGGGATATACGACGGTACACCCCTGTACTTCAGCGGCTATGTCACTTCTCCCTGGCCCGTCCAGGACTATGACGGGTATTTCGGCAGTGTTAACTCGCTGTTTACGGAAGGTGGAGCATCGCTGGTCGCGATCGGTCGCTACAACACGCAGAGCAGGAGCCCCTTGTTCACCATGGACGTTTTGGCAAGAGAGATCGATTGGAGTAGCGGTTATGCGAAAGACGGCAATGGCGTTGCACAGTTGCTCTTCGGCGCCGCGCAGAAATCGGATGGCAGCACGGGTGGTGTGGTGCTGGGCTTTTACCAGAAAGAAAGCGGTGAAGTCGGCTACGTCAGTTCCTGGCAACTGAACAGTTCCTTCGCAGAAACCCCTGTTTATCTGTATCCGGGCATCGATATGTGGGAGATCCCTGAAGAGTCAGCCAAGCTCTATGCCACTCCAGTCGCTGATGCACCTTCTCCTCACTGGAGTTGGGCTTCGCCTATCGGTGCAGATGTCCTCAGCGGCAGTGGCTGGATCAACCTTTCAACTGAAACGACATGGAGCATCCCCAGCATCGAGTTGGGTTCCGGCGTGAAGGCCAGTCTCTTGACCGGCGGATACAGTACCGGTCCGGGAACTTGGGCTTGGGAGATCGAGCATTCGAACGACACATCTTGGGTAAACGTATCGAATCCCACAGGTGGCGACGTTGTTTGGAATGCAGCAACGAAGACCGTCGATGCATTGATGGTCGGCGCGTTGGCAGACTGGGCGAGCGCCATAACCATGGTCCAGGGCGGAACCATCAAAGGTGTCTTCGATCCAGCGAAGTCTACTTGGCAGGCGGCGGCTATGATTGCCTACATGGAGACCGGCACGTTCCTCGAAAGGGTAAAGAACATGACTCCGGACCAGAAGGCAGCTTTCGAAAGAGCCACGAAGATCCCCGCGTTCGAGGTGGGCAAGGCTACACTAATAGGTTCCGGCAACAACATCAGCAACCTCACCCTGCCGGACGTCACCTTCTTCCGCCTGTCGAACGGAACGGACCCAAAGATCTGGGCGGTCAAGGACATCAGCGGTACGTATTCGGGAACTCCAGTGCCCCAGACAGCGCCCTTCACCATCAGCGGCGGTGGCCTCAGCGCGGACTTCAACGTTCAACGTTGGGGTTCCAACAAATGGGGTGCAGCAGTGCAGAACGGTTCCGGAAATCTGACCAAGACCGGTGGTGGAACAATCCCTGTGACGTTCCAGGGTGGCGCCGCAGGTACATATTCTGGCGGGAGCATTACGAGCGGCACCGGCGCCGGTATCGCGAAATCCCCACCGGTGAATTAACCTATGGCGGTGGAAGGCAACCGGGGGCACAGGCTTCGGCTTGTGCCCCTTCTTCATCTCTGCTATAGAACGACACCACATCATTCAAGAAGACGGAGGAAGGGAATGAGACGATCTCTCGCATGGATATCGGCGTTGATCCTGATGCTGACCGCAGTTCCTGCGTGGGCCGCGTCTGCATCCAAGGAGCCTACGCTGAAGATCGGCGTCATCGACACGGCCAGGATCATGAGGGAGTCCAAGGCGGCCAAGAGCGCCGCGGCGACCTTTCAGAAGGAACTGGAGGCAAAACGGGCCATCCTATCGGCGAAGGACAAGGAACTCCGGCTCCTCGACACCGAACTGAAGAACCCCGACTCCAAATTGACGGCCGATGCCCGCAAGAACAAGACGGACAAGCTCGCCCAGGAGGTCAAGGAGTTCAAACGCATGCAGACGGATCTCGACGAGGAGCTGAAAAAGAGAGACTCCGAGCTGACGCGAAAGCTCATCGACGAGATCCGCCAGGTGATCCGGACGCTCGTCAAGAACGAAAATTTCACGCTGATTCTGGAAAAGGGTTCCATCGTCCACGCGGACGATGCGATCAACATCACCGACAAGGTCATCAAACTCTACGACAGCCAGAAGAAATAGCGTTTCCTCTCAGGATCGCTGGCGGGCGGAACGCAACGCGGCGCAAACGCCTCCGCCCGCGAGCCTCATCGGCAGCAAACTCTCAGTCCGAAAAGAGCAACTGCAGGTCGGACATCGTCCGAGACGAAAAGACCTCGATGCGGTTCGCAAGGAAAAAGTTGATCTGCCTCTATCGGATGAAAGACCCCGTCAAGGCAAAAAAAGAGGAGGAGACGCTTCGCTACGTCTCCTCCTTCTATGATCTGATGTGATCCCATTCCGAAAAACCGGCTGCAGCGGGGCCTCCCGCTTCTCTCCGCAGGCGGCCGCTCGATGCAGACGAGACCGTCACGACGCCCGATGATAGCGGCGCGCTCTTGTTACGGCAGGATTCTCTCCGCTCCGGCGACCATGACTGTGGCCTTCGCAACGCCCGGAGGCTCATGGGCGAAGACGACCATGAAGGGGATCTTGCCGCCCGGCGGCACTCGCTCGTTGGAGACGGTGCTCCCCTGAGGAGAAGAAAGCTCGTTCGCAATCGCTTCTTCCGTGAGCACCCACAGCGCCTCGTCAACGAGAATGTTCCCGGCGTGGGCAACCCGGTCCGTCAGGACGACGCCGTAGGCATCGTACAGCTCTCCTTTGATCTTGATGCGCGCCACCGTGAAAGGCGAGGCGTTGACGGCCGCCCCCTCGACAACCCGAAGCTTGCCCATGATCCCGTTGTTGACGAAACGCTGCCGCACGTCTCGGATTTCGATCTGACGCAGGTTGAAGCCGCGGGTGGTCTTTTCGGGCCCCCAGAGCCGCTCGACGGCGGGGATCGTCTGAAAGATGCCTTGCAGAATCGATTCGCCTCCCTGGGGGAAAAAGCGGAAGAAGACCGCCAGCAGGAGCACGACCAGCAGCAACCCGTACAGCACGATCCGCCCCGGAGTCAGCACTCCCTTTTTTTTCTTCTTCTTGCGCGGAGGTTCTTCCTCTTCTTCGGCAGCCGAGCTCAGTTCCTCCAGATTCTCTTCGGTCTTGTCGATCTCCAGTTCATCCACATCGGCAGCCCCCGCCGGAACACTTTTTTCTTCCGGCGCCGGCACATCCGCTTTTTCGGTCTCGATCGTCTGTGAAGCCGCCTGCACCGGCTTTTCCGCACCCGCCGCAGCAGATTCTTCTCTGCGGCTCCGCTGCGCTTCGGCGACGGCGGGACGCGCGCCCTCCTGGAAGAAGACATGACGGCAGCGGCTGCAGCGGACCCAAAGGCCCTCGCCGGTCAGCAGGCTCTCGTCAAAGCGGAATTTCGTTTCACAGCGTTTGCACTGGATGATCATGCCTCACTCCCTCAACCGATCGTAGGAAAAGTCGTTTTCGCGGACGGTTTGTCAACTCCGCCCGCATGCCGTCCGTAATGTCAGTAACCTGTATTATCCAGTGTGCAGACGTCCGGCAAAAACCGGGAGCGCTCGTCGAAGTCGAGGCCGTAGCCGACGACAAAGCGGTCCTCAATCGCGAAGCCCACATAATCCGCCTCGAAAGGGACCTTCCGCCGCGCCCTCTTGTCGAGCAGGGCGCAGACCCTCAGCGAACGGGGATTTCTCTCCTTCAGCCAGTTCACGAGATGCGACAGGGTAAGTCCCGTATCGACGATGTCCTCGACGATGAGGATATCCTTGTCTCGGATCGAGGTCTCGAGGTCCTTCGTGAGCACGACCTTTCCCGCGGTCTGCGAACCGGATCCGTAGCTGGCCAGCCGCACGAAGTCAACCACGCAGGGAACCTGCAGCGCGCGGACAAGATCCGCCATAAAGATGAAGGCGCCCTTGAGGACGCCGATCACCACAAGCTCGCGGCCCTGATAGTCGCGGGAAACCGCATCGGCGATCTCGTGGACGCGCTTCTCGATGGCTTCCCTGGATATCAGGATCTTCTCTTTCGGATTGTGCAAACCAACCTCCCTCAGAGCCGGGCCCGCTCCCGATCGACGGCGAAAGCGTAACCGAGCGCCGAAAAGCTGTCAATGAAAAATCAAGCCGTGTCCTGCAGGATGCGCACGGTTTCCGAGATGCCTGCCTCGACCATCTCCTCCGCCCGGCGCAGTTCGGTCCGGCTCGCAAACACCGACGAGAGGCTCACGAAGATCGCGTCATAGCGCGACGGTTCGCAACCCAGTTTCCCGTAATCGATCTGACCGATCATGTACGATGAACCGTCGAAGTAGTATTTCCCCAGACGGTTGACGGACGGATCGCGGAAAGGCCAGCGGACCTTCAGGGAGAGAAACTTTTGCGCCGCCTGTCTTGCCGCTCCCTTCCGGAAAAGCGCCCCGGGCGGTGATTGGCCCAGACGGTTAGCGACGAATTTCACGTATTGTTTGACGAAATCGATGTCGGTGACACAGAGACCGTAGAGATACCAGTCGTCCAGAACGGCAATCAGGACCTCCTTCTCCGTTCCGGCCAGGTAGGTATAGCTGGGGCACAGATGTCCGTGGCAGAGTTCGCGACCGTAAAAGGATATCTCGCGAAGGTCGGACCCGTTGTTTCCGGCGGGGTGGAGCAGGCAGCCCACCCGTCTCTCCCCGTCGTCCAGAAATCCGAGAAACTCGCAGCAGTAGATGACTTCATACCGTTTGGCCGGGTCTTCGTTCTCCGCAACCCAGGAGGAAAAGGCGTGCAGCTCCTCGGGAGAACGGCCCGTCCGGAGAAATCTTCGCGTTCGAGCCCGTAGCCGTGCAGACAGGGAATCCCGCGTGCTGTCCGCATAGTTGTACAAACCGCAGCAAGCTCCGCAGGATTTTCCGGGATCCGGCTGGCAGAGATGAAAAGTCTCTCCCTCCCCGCTCACTCCGCACCCTCGCTCACCCGACCTTCGTTCCATTTCCGCCTCCATCTCCTCCGATGGTCCTATACCGAATCCGCACCTGCGGTGCAACGGAGAACCGATTGCATCGCCTGGACAAAGATGGTAGAGGGGAGCCGCAACGCAGATCGAGACAGGATGCACTCCCCATGGTTTTGAAAGAAAGAATCCCGCTGCCGAACGGGCTCGCGCTGGAGGTCTGGGACCGTTCGCGGCCGATCGCCGCAGATACCGTCAAGGTCGAACTTCTCGCCCGTGTCCCCGTGAAAGTGAAGGTCTCCCACTTTCCCGATCGGAAGCAGTACGATCGTTTTGTCGGCGCCGCCGGCCCTGAAGTCCGTTACGAATACCGCCTGGAGAGGACCTTCGTCGCCGGAAACGCCGCGACCGCCGTCTTTGCGGAACTCCTGGCCACGTTCAAGAAAGACGCGCTCCCCTATCTGTCCAAACCGGATTTTGGGCAGAGGCTTGTCCGCGCCCGCAGCCGGGAAATCGCCGGACAACCGAGCCGCCGTCCGGCGGGGAATTGACGGAGGGAGAGGGAATGGATTGGGAAGAGATCCTCTCGTCCGTCGAGAAGCCGAGCCGTTATCTGGGCGGTGAAGCCAATGTCCCTCGGAAGGATCCGCGCGGCGTCCGGCTTCGTTTTGCCCTGGCTTTTCCGGACACCTATGAAGTCGGCATGTCCCACCTGGGCCTCCAGATCCTCTATGCCGTTCTGAACGGCCTTCCCGGCGTATCCGCCGAACGGGTCTACGCACCCTGGCCGGACATGGAACGATTGCTCCGGGAGCACCGGATGCCCCTGTCGTCCCTGGAATCTCATCTCCCGCTGAAGGAATTCGACATCGTCGGGTTCTCTCTCCAATACGAGCTTTCCTACACGAATGTTCTCAACATGCTGGACCTGGGCGGAATCCCGGTCCGGTCCGAGGACAGGAGGCCGGACGATCCCCTCGTCATCGCCGGCGGCCCTTCGGCCTTCAACCCGGTGCCGATGGCCGCCTTCATCGACGCCTTTGTCATCGGCGAGGGAGAAGAGGCGATCGCCGAAGTCGCCACCGCCGTTGCAGCTCAAAAGGGAAAGACGAAACGGCGCGAAGCGCTCCTGGAGGCGCTGGCGGCGATCCCCGGCGTTTATGTGCCTGCCCTGCATGGACGGGGCTCAGCGACGGTGCGGAAGCGCGTTGTGGCCGATCTCAACCGCTGGACCCTGCCCTGCCGGCCCGTGGTACCCCTCATGAAGACGATCCACGACCGGATCTCTCTCGAGATCGCCCGCGGCTGCACCCGCGGCTGCCGCTTCTGCCAGGCGGGGATGGTCTGGCGGCCGTTGCGCGAGCGCCGGACGGATGTCCTCGAACGGATGGCCGACGACATGGTGAACGCCACGGGCTATGAGGAGATTTCGCTGCTCTCGCTCAGCTCCGGAGATTTCAGCGGAATCGGGCCGCTGCTCTCGACCCTGATGGACCGCTACTATGCGCGCCGCATCGCGCTGGCGCTGCCGTCCCTGCGCGTGGAAACTCTGAAGAGAGAACTGATGGATGCAATCGCGCGCGTCCGCAAGACCAGCTTCACACTGGCGCCCGAAGCCGGCACGCAGCGGCTCCGCGATGCGATCAACAAGGGGAACACCGAACAGGATCTTCTTTCGACGGCCGGGACTGTCTTCGGCGCGGGTTGGCGCAACCTGAAACTCTATTTCATGCTGGGCCTGCCCACCGAATCGGAGGCCGACCTCGAGGGAATCGCCGATCTCGCCTACAAGGTGCTGGGAGAAACCCGAAACCGAGGCCAGATCACGATCAGCCTCTCCACCTTCGTGCCAAAACCGCACACGCCCTTCCAGTGGCAACGCCAGATTGGCTGTGAAGAAACCGTCGCCCGCCAGGAATTCTTCAAACGGCGCATCCGGCACCGCAATATTGCCGTCAAATGGCATGATTCGCAGATGAGCCTCCTCGAAGGCATCCTTTCCCGCGGGGACGAACGAGCGGGCGCCGTCGTGGAAAGAGCCTTTCATCTAGGCTGCCGGTTTGACGGGTGGAGCGAACGCTTCCACTTCGACTTGTGGGAGCAGGCGCTGAAGGAGACCGGCCTGTCGGTCGAGCCCTGTCTCGCGGACAGCCCTGTTGCCCGCGAATTACCATGGGATTTCGTCGACGCAGGCGTGCGCAAGAACTACCTCGCCGAAGAAGCCCAAAAGGCCCTGGACGGGCGAGCGACGGAGGACTGCCGTTCCGGGGCTTGCGGGGACTGCGGGGCCTGCGATGGGAAACAGATCCATATCGTGACCAATCCCCGTGAGACCGCTCCGCCGTCCGCGCCCGGCGCGGGCCTTTCTCAGGCCATCCGGGCGTCCCGCACGGAGCGCTTTGAGATCCGTTTCGCCAAGAGAGGCCGGGCAAGGTTTCTTTCCCATCTCGAGGCCGCGACGGCCCTCTTCCGCGCCTTCAACCGCGCTGGCGTCGCCCTTGCGTACTCCCAGGGGTTCCATCCCCATCCGAAGATTTCTTTCGCCTGCGCCACGGCGGTCGGCGTGGAAAGCGACGGGGAATTCGCCGAGGTGCAGCTTCACGATCTGCGTATCGACGCGGGTGACATTCCCGCCAGAGTCAATCCCTGCCTGCCTGAGGGACTGATGATCGAGGCTGCGGAAAAACTTCCGCCCGACGGGCCGTCGCGGTTTGGCCGCATCACGGGATTCGATTTCGAGATCTCGCTGCCCGGGGAGTTGCCGGATGCCGACCTGTCCCGCCTGGAGGCCGGGATCACGGACCTTCTCGCCGCGGCGCGCTGCGATATCGTCCGTGCGGGTGGCGGCAAGACCTCCGTCCGCGACATCCGGTCCCTCTTGGAGAGCCTGGTGTTGAACCGGGAGACCGGGCGCATCCTCATGACCGTTCGGTTTTCGCCGTCCGGGACCGTGCGCCCGGCCGACATCCTCTCCCAGGCGCTGGGTGTCGCGCCCGCCGATCTTCCCAGGTATCGGATCCGCAAGACCGGAACCATTTTCGGAGACGCGCAATCCGCAAAAGAGGCCTAGAATCGTTCGCAAACGGCGTCGATTTTTGTTGTTGACAAACATCATGATCTGCGGCTATAAGAGGCGCTTCAAAAAATCCAGATAAGGATTGTCCTATGTACGCAGTCATCAAGACAGGCGGAAAACAGCACAGGGTCTCGCCGGGCGAGGTCCTCAACGTAGAGAAGATCCCCGGAAGCCGCGGCGATGAGGTCGTTTTTGACCAGATCCTGATGGTGGCCGGAGATGGCAAGGTCCGGGTGGGGACGCCGTATGTGGAAGGCGCGAAGGTCGTCGGTGAGATCGTCACCCAGGCAAAGGCAAGGAAGATTTACGTTTTTCATATGAAGAAACGCAAGGGTTTCAGCAAAAAGACCGGTCACCGGCAGCCCTATACAAGCATGAAGATCAAGGAAATATCGGCGTAGGAGGATTTCGGTATGGCTCACAAAAAGGGTCAGGGAAGCTCCCGTAACGGTCGGGACAGCAATTCCCAAAGAAGAGGCGTAAAGGTGTTCGGCGGCCAACCGATCCATGCCGGGTCCATCATCGTTCGGCAGGTGGGAACCAGGATCCATCCAGGCGTAAATGTCGGATTAGGCAGGGATTTCACTCTATTTTCGAAAATCACGGGCGTCGTTAAATTCGAGCGGCTCGACAAGAAACGCAAGAAGGTCAGCGTCTACGCCGCCTGACGTTTCATTTCCAGCGACAGCGGGCGATTCCGAAGGCATCCATCCCCAGCATCCCCTGAAATACGTGAAGGCACTCCCGGCAGTGCCTTTTCTTTCTTTTAGGTCCCCTTTCCTTATGAAATTCATCGACGAGGCGAAAATCTACATCAGGGCTGGCCACGGCGGCAGAGGATGTGTCAGCTTCCGGAGGGAAAAGTTCGTCCCGCGCGGCGGACCGGACGGCGGCGACGGGGGAAAAGGCGGCGATGTCGTGGTCAGGGCCTCGGCGAGTGCGCGGACGCTCCTGGATCTCAAATACCGCCAGCATCACTTCGCCCGGCATGGCGAACACGGCAAGGGAAGCAACCGGACGGGCGCCGATTCGCCGGACGTCGTCGTTGTCGTTCCCGTCGGGACGGTCGTGAAGGATGCCGGAACCGGTGAGATCATCGCCGATCTCACCTCGGTCGACCAGGAGGTGATCGCCGCCCGGGGCGGCAGGGGCGGTCAAGGCAACGCAAAATTCGCCACGGCGACAAGGCAGGCGCCCCGTTTCGCGCAGCCCGGAGAACCAGGAGAGGAAAAGACTCTTCTTCTCGAGTTGAAGCTGCTCGCCGACGTTGGCATCATCGGCATGCCCAACGTAGGAAAATCCACCTTCATATCGAGAGTATCAGCGGCACGACCGAAAATCGCCGACTACCCGTTCACGACGCTTGTCCCCAATCTCGGCGTGGTTTCCTGTGGGGAGGGCCGTAGCTTCGTAATCGCAGACATTCCGGGGCTCGTCGAAGGGGCTCACGAAGGCGTCGGAATGGGCATCCGTTTTCTCCGTCATGTCGAGCGGACGAAGGTCCTGTTCCACATTCTGGATCTCTCCCGCGAACCCTACGAAGGGGCCGGCCACGACTACAAGGTTGTGAACCGTGAGCTGGAACGGTTCAGCCCGGAAATGATCCGCAAGGCCCAGATCGTCGGCGTGAACAAGATCGACCTGCCGGTCAGCCGGGAACGGCTGAAAAACGCCGTTGACTTCTTTGCCGAAAAAGGCATAAGGATTCTACCCTTTTCGGCCGCCACGGGCGAGGGACTGCCGGAGATCCTGAAGGCCATGATGCTGCTTCTTCAGGAAACGGACACCCCGGAGCGGAGGGGCGGCCTGGACGAGGGGTTCTGAAGGCGGACGTTTTCCGAGATCCGCCAAGGTGGGTATTCGCATGGGTGCATCCTGTATTCGCAAAGAGATTCTCAAGGGCGTCCGGAAGGTCGTCATCAAGATCGGCAGCGCCGTACTGACCGGCGAGGACGGCCTCGATCTCCAACTGATCGAACAACTGGTCGCCGAGATCGCGGAGCTAACCCGCCGCGGCTACCAGGTCGTGATGGTCACCTCCGGCGCCATCGCATCGGGCAAGCATCGCCTGGGCATCGCCGGAAAATTGAAGAGCATCCCGCAGAAGCAGGCTGCGGCGGCCGTCGGACAGGGCCGCCTGATGCGCGTGTATTCCAACGCCTTCGGAAAGCATGGGCTGTTCGTGGGGCAGATGCTGCTCACCATGAACGACCTCACCGACCGGAAGAGCTTCATCAACACCCGCAATACGCTTTCCACCCTCATCGAATGGAAGGTCATCGCGATCATCAACGAGAACGATACGGTCGCCGTGGACGAGATCAAGTTCGGTGACAACGACAATCTCGCGGCGATGATCACAAACATCACGGAAGCCCACCTGCTGATCAACCTCACGGGAACGGAAGGCCTCTACGACCGCAATCCCGCAACCTCGAAGAGCGCCAAGCTGATCCCCCTGGTCAGGGAAATCACCGAGGAGATCGAAGCGGCGGCGACGGGCGAGACCAGCTCGGTGGGATTGGGCGGCATGAAAAGCAAGGTGCAGGCGGCCAAGAAGGTGTCCTGCTTCGGCATTCCCTGCATCATTGCCCCGGGAAAGGAAAAGGGGATCCTGCTGGATCTCTTCGCCGGCAAGGAGAAAGGCACGCTCTTCCTGCCGATGAAGGACCGCCTGAGCAGCCGCAAGTCATGGATCGCCTTCACGCTGCGCCCGCGGGGGAAACTGGTGCTGGACGAAGGGGCGGCACGAGCCGTTCTGGAGGAGGGGAAGAGCCTTCTTCCGTCGGGGATTCTGGATGCCGAGGGGGCTTTCGTCGCCGGTGACCCCGTGACGTGCGTGGATGCGGAAGGACGGGTCCTGGCCAAGGGGCTCGTCAATTATTCCGCCGATGAGATCCAGAAGATCAAGGGGCTGAAGAGCTCCAGGATCGAGCAGGTCCTGGGGTACAAGGACTACGACGAAGTCATCCACCGGGACAACCTCGCCGTGGAAAAAGGACCGCAGGCAAAGTCGCGTATCCCGCAGCCCGAGGCGTCCCCCGACGCATGCCGCAACAGCGGCGAATAAGGCGCGGACCGGGCCCGGCATGCGGACCTTCCGTGCGAAGCCCTCAGGTCTGCTCGAGCATCGCCTCGTTCACCATCTCGCCGTTTGTAATCACGCAGGAGTTCACGCAGCCGACGCGGCTGCACACGCCGATGCAGTCCCGGAAGTCGTGATCCCGTGTAAGGAAGAGCGCGATCAGGTCCCCGCCGCAGCGGCACGCCGTATAGACTGGCAGCTTTTTGCTGCAGGTCGGGCACTGGAGTTCCACGATCTTCCCTTCCTTCAGGTCGATATCGAGCGCCACCCGGACCTTCTCGCCGAAGATGGGACTCAGGGCGACCAGGCCCTTGGCCTTCCCGTCCTTGACCTTGAGCAGGATCCCCGGATGGCCGTTGAACGTCGCCCGCTCGCTGATCAGGCGGTGCCCGTTCTGACAGAAGAGGTCGCACACGACCAGAACTTTTTTCGCCTCGGCCACGGCCTTGTCGATCGGATTCGGGATGAGCAGCATTCCTTTTTCATCGTAGAGCGCCATAGGTCTTCACCTCCGTTGCCGTTTCGTTTCAGGGATATCCTATCATGGTTCAAGTCCCATCCACAACGGCAATCGGCTGAGAGCCTTTTTTTGATGTTCTCCGGCTGTTGTGATAGAAGGCAGCCGCGCCGGCGCGAGACCGGCCGGCGTAGATTTCATCCGCTTCGACAGGAGTTGTCCTTGATCTCGACAGGCCGTTTCCTCCCCTGGCTTGCGGTCGCGGCGGCCGTCCTCATCGCGGCCTGCACGCCGAAACAGGCGCCCGCCCCGATCCCGCCCAAACCGGCCAAGGTGGCCGTCGTCCTTGGAGCGGGCGCTGCGAAGGGCTTTGCCCACATCGGCGTTCTCAAGGTGCTGGAATCCCGCAGGGTCCCCGTCTCGATGATCGTGGGAACAAGCGCAGGGAGCCTTGTCGGCAGCCTGTACGCCTCCTGCCTGGACGCCTATCAACTGCAGGCCCTTTCCTTTTCTCTCGATCGGGATGACGTCGTGGACCTCACGCTGCCGGACAATGGTTTCGTGGCGGGGGAAAAGCTGGAAGCATTCGTCAATCGCCAGGTGAAAGGGCTTCCCCTGGAGAGGCTGAAGATTCCATTCTTCGCCGTAGCGACGGACATCGCGTCGGGGGCGGAAACGGTCTTCGCCACCGGCAATACGGGAACAGCCGTCCGCGCAAGCTGCTCCATCCCGGGGGTCTTCAAACCCGTGCGCATCCTGGACCGTACATATGTGGATGGGGGTGTCGTCAGCCCCGTGCCCGTGGAGGCGGCGCGGCGCATGGGCGCCGATGTCGTGATCGCCGTCGACATCTCGGCCGCCGTCGACGGAGCGGCTCCGAAGGGTGCCGTCGAGACGATTCTGAAGTCCGTCGACATCATGTACGCCAAGATCGCCGCCGTTCAGATCAAGGGGGCGGATATCGTGATCAGGCCCCGGGTGGGAACCATCGGCTCCAGTGACTTCTCGAAACGCCACGAGGCCGTCTTGGAGGGAGAAAGGGCGGCCGTGGAAGCATTGCCTGCCCTTCAGGTCATTCTGGACCGTCTGAGGGCGGAAGGCCGCCTGCCGGCAAGTTCCTGAAGAGCCCGTCCCGCTAGAGGATGTGGCAGGCCTCGACCCGCCCGGACCGATCGAACCTCACGCCTTCGCTTTCGAGCAACGCCCTTTTCAGGGCCAATCCGCCGCCGAAGCCGCCAAGCGAACCGTCGGCACGCAGAGTGCGATGGCAGGGAACGACCGGAGGAAACGGATTGGTCGCCAGGGCATGCCCGGCGGCCCGCGCCGCGCCCGGCCGGCCGGCGGCCGCTGCCAGACGGCCGTACGTCGTCACAAACCCTCGCGGCACGCGAATCTGGGCCCGCAGCACGGCGGCATGAAAATCTGGGAGACGTTCGAAGGCGAGCAGGCTCAAGTCAAAATTCGCCTCTTGTCCGGACAGCATCTTCCTGATGGAGATCTCCTCGCCTTCCGCCTTGCCGGGGACGGCGTCCGGATACTCCCGCCGGATGAGGGCCTCAAGATCCTCCCGGCACGGCAGAAAGATCCGCTCAAATCGCCGGACGAAGCCTGTCGCCCTCCAGACCATCCCGGACGTCCCCGAACCGGTCGAGATCAGTGCGTAAAACCGCGCCGAAGAGGTCATTTCTCTATTGCCTTCTCTGTTGCTCTCTCCATCCCGTTTCCGCCGCCCAAGCGAAGGGCAAGAAGAATCATCGCCGCCAGAGCGACCAGACCTCCGGCAACAACAGCCGGACTCAGGACGCCGGCCGGCAGGTACTCATACAACCCCCAGAGGCCGAAAACAATGAAGATCGAGGCCGAACACCACTTGATGAATTTCGTCGGGATTCTCTTCCCCAGCGTGATGCCGATGCCGATGCCGATCCCGTCCGCGATCACCATCGCGACGGTCGTTCCCATCCAGATGAGAAGAATTGAGGAGTATCGCGCCGCCAGGGCGACCGTGGCCAGTTGCGTCTTGTCTCCCATCTCGGCAAAGAAGAAGGAAACGGCGACCGTCCAGAACGGGCTGAAGCGGAAACGCCGGTCTTCTCCTTCCAGCGTGTCGCCGCGCAGCGTCCAGAGGCCGAACAGGATGAAGGAGGCGGCGGCCGCAACCTGAACCCAGAAAAGAGGAACCAGCGCGGTCAGATAACTCCCGGCAACCACGGCGAGCAGGTGATTCACCAGCGTCGCCGCGAAGACGGCCGCCAGCACGGTCTTCGCCGGATAGCGCATGGCGAAAGCCATCGCCAGGAGCTGGGTCTTATCTCCCATCTCGGCGATCAGGACGAAAAAAAGCGATGTCGCAAAGACTGTCATGAAATGATCTCAAAAAAAAGCGAGACTTTCGTCGTGATCTCCTCACGCGAAAGGTCTCGCTTATCGGCGGGATGCCGACGGCAAGGCCAGGCATTCCGCCAGCATGTTGACCTTGCCTTCGATAGCTACTCCCCTTTCAGGCGCGCTTTTATACCGCTGAGGGTTTTGACCTGTCAATCCTTTTGTTCCGCAAGCGTCTGACGGATCTTCTCCGCCAGGGCGGGACCGATGCCGCGGACCGACTGCAATTCCTCGGCCGAGGCCTCCCGGACGCGGCGCAGATCGCCGAAGGAGACGAGGAGCGCCCGTTTCTTCGCCTTGCCGATTCCCGGAACGGCGTCAAGGGGGGAATGAACGTCCCGCTTCTGCCTCAGTTGACGATGATACGTGACGGCAAAACGGTGGGCCTCGTCGCGGATGCGCTGAAGAAGATGAAGGACCGGCGGCCGCCGCGCCGGATAAAGGGGTTCTCGCCGCCCCGGAAGATAGACCCGCTCCTGTTCCTTGGTGACGCCTCCCCCGACCAAACGTCCTCCCGCCTTTTCCTTGGCCAGACCGATGGCGTCGACGTTGTCGATCCCACAGTCCCGGAAGACCGAAAGGGCGACACCCAATTGCCCCTTGCCGCCGTCGATGAGGAGGAGTTCCGGAAGATCTCTCTTCCCCGCGTAGCGCCTCTGCAGCACCTCGTACATCATTCCGTAGTCATCAGCCCCCTCCAGCGTCCGGATGCGGAAACGCCGATAAGCCGACTTCAACGGAACGCCGGCCCGGAAGACGACCATCACCCCGACCGCCTCGGCGCCGCCGAGATTGGAGATGTCGAAGGCCTCGATCCGCTCGGGGATCCGGCGAAGTTTGAGAAAGCCGGCCAGGTGCCGCAGGGTCTCTTCCGGACTGTCCTTTTTCAGCGACTCGGCCGCGAGCAGATGTTCCGCGTTGCGCGAGGCCATCCCGACGAGATCCCCGGCCCTCCCGCGGACCGGCGCCAGCAGCGTGACCCGTCTTTCCCGTTTTTCCGAGAGCCACTCCGCGATGGCCTCTCCGTCTTCCGGCATCAAGGGAACGGCGATCTCCGGCGGGATTTCCGCCTGTCCGTCATAGTACTGCGTGAGAACGGAGGAGAGGATTTCGCCCGTTTCCAGAGACAGACGTACCACGGGAAAGACCTCCCGGCCTACGATCCGACCCCGGCGGACCCTGATCAGGCAGATTTGCGTCCGATCCCCGTTTCGCGCGACGCCGAAGACGTCCTGGTCCCGTCCCGAGACGTCCTCCATGCGCTGTTTCTCCAGCGTCTGGTCCACCGCGGCAATCCGGTCCCGCAGACGCGCCGCCAGCTCGAACTGCAGCGCCTCCGCCGCCTCGTCCATCCGTTTGCGCAAGCCCCGGAGAAGAACAGCCTTGCGTCCTTCCAGGAACGCGAGACTGTCTTCCACCATCTGCCGGTATGCAGCCGCGTCTACGAGCGAAACGCAGGGCGCCAGGCACCGGCCGATCTCGTACTCGAGGCACGGCCGCCGGCGGCCCGCCATCTCGCGATCGCGGCAGGTCCTCAACGGGAAAACCGACTGAACAAAAGCCAGTGTCTCGCGCGCGGCGGCGGCAGACGGATAGGGGCCGTAGTACTTCGCACCGTCGCGCACCGGCCTGCGGACCAGTTGAAATCGAGGATAGGCGTCGCGGGGGTCTAGACGAAGATGGTAGAAGGCCTTGTCGTCACGGAAATCGACGTTGTACCGGGGGCGATGCTCCTTGATCAGGTTGTTCTCAAGGATCAGGGCCTCCTTTTCCGTCCGCGTGACGACGAATTCGACATCCCGGGTGCGGGAAACCAGATAGGGGATCATGAACCTGGAATCCGTGCCGCCCGAATAGGCCCTGATCCTGTTTCGCAGGTCCTTGGCCTTCCCGACGTAAAGGACTCTCCCTTCGCCGTCCCGCATCAGGTAGATGCCAGGTTCCCGGGGTGCGTTCTCAATCTTCTTCTCCAGCTCCGATTCCATAAGGAAAATTCCCGTTGGCGTGCCATGCCGGGCAGCCGGCATCAGGACCGTCATTGCGAAAGCGCGATTTTTTCAACAAACAGGATTTTCCGCGCCTTGTCAAGCCGTCCGATCACAGGGGAATGCTGTAGTGGAAACACCGAAAAACAGCGGGTTACACGGTACGAGCCCCTACATTCTGTGGCACGGCTGCGCCGAATCCGCACCGAAGAAAAACAGAAGAGGAAACCACCGGTGAAGAAGGCTGCCCTGAACAAGGTTCGAACTGAAAGCGAAGATCGCCGTGCTCCGCCAGGAATAAATCAGACGCCGGGCGGTTAGGATCGAATAAGGGCGAGACGATTACGGCACCTCAACAGCCGTCTTCAGAAGAAGGCGTGACGGGCCGCAGCCGCCTGATGGGGAAAGCGGAACCGTTCGCCGTTTCTCACCGCGGAGTTCCTGCAGGTCACCAAGCTGACCGACAGGAACCCCCGATCATGATGCGCGCATCCCCCATGCGCATCCTGATGCGATTTCCCGCCAATCTGCGTCTTTTCCCCTTCCCGCAGCGCTCGGCCTCCTGTTGTCCGCCATTCCCCCCGTTTCCTTCGTTTTTCCCTTTTTGTAGAAAGTACTAAAGTTTTCCCAGGAGGATACCGAGAATATCAGCGAATGCTTCCATACATCAAGGCAGCGGTCGAATCCATTGATTAGCGATAAGAAACAGCAGAAGCGTCAGTATCTGACCAAAAATATCCTGACGGTGCGCGATGTAGCCGCGTATTTGAGGCTGACGGAAACAACGACCTGCAAACTCGCCGCATCCGGCGACCTGCCCGGTTTCAAAATCGGGAAATCGTGGCGGTTCCACAGGGAAGAAGTTCTGCGGCGGATATCGGCGGCAAAACAGAACGAAAAAGATGCCGCGTAAGCGACACCGAACAGACAAGGAGGGGAAGATGGCAAGCGAGGGTGAATTGATCGGCAAGGTTGCGGCTGTTGCCGCGGATCGTGAAGGCAAGTACCTGACGTTCACGCTGGCGGGGGAGGAGTACGGGATCGGAATCCTGAAGGTCAAGGAGATCATCGGAATGATGCCGGTGACGATGGTTCCGCAGACGCCGTCGTACGTCAAGGGGGTCATCAACCTGCGGGGCAAGGTGATTCCGGTGATGGACCTGAGGCTGAAGTTCGGGATGGCGCCGATGGACTACACGGAACGGACGTGCATCATCGTCGTGGAGATCCGGCGCGGGGACGTGAAGGTGATGACGGGGATCGTCGTGGACTCGGTTTCGGAGGTGCTGAACATCAAGGCCGCGGAGATCGAAGAGACGCCGAATTTCGGGGGCCAGGTGTCGATCGATTACGTCCTGGGGATGGCGAAGATGGGCAGCGGCATCAAGATCCTGCTCGACATCAACCGCGTCCTCAGCGGCGAGGAAATCTCACAACTGGCGAAAGCGGCATAGAAGCCGTGCCTCGAGCAGATCAACGATGAAGGGGGGAGCGAGATCTATGAAACTGTCTTTGGCGAAGCGGATGATCGGCCTCTTGCTGGGAACCGTCATCCTGATCGGGGCCGTGGTGGCGGGCATTGTCTATTATCAGGTCACCGGCGGGTACGCGGAACAGGCCGTGAACGAAGTCAACAACCTTTCCCTGGCCGTGAAGCTGCAGGTCGATCAGATGAAGATGAAGGCGCTGGACGTGTCATCCCTGGTCGCCTCGAACTCCGAGGTGGTTGCCGCCATGGAGAAGGGGGACGGAGAGGTCCTGAAGAGGATCGGCCGCGAAGTCATGTCCCGGAACGGGATGGGATTTGTCACCTTCGCGGACGCCAAGGGCAACGTCCTGGCGCGGGGCCATTCCGACAAGGCCGGTGACAGCGTTCTGGAGCAGGTCAACGTGAAGAAGGCCCTGGCGGGAGAGGCGTCCGTCGGCATCGAAGAGGGCACGGTGGTGAAGTTTTCCCTGCGCGCCGGCCATCCCGTGAAGATGAACGATCGCATTATCGGATCGGTAACACCGGGATTCGACCTGTCTTCCGACTACCGTTTCGTGGACGACATCAAGAAGCTCCTGGGCGTGGAATGCACGATCTTCCATGGCGACACCCGCGTTGCGACAACGATCGAGAAGGACGGCAAACGGGCCGTCGGAACCAAGATGGACAATCCGGCCGTCATCACCGCCGTTCTCGAACAGGGCAAGAATTTCAACGGGAAGAACATCATTCTGGAGAAGCCCTATACAACCGTCTATTGGCCGATCGTCTGCGCCGACGGAAAGACCGGCGGGATGTTTTTCATCGGGAAGGATCGGACGGCCATCAACAGTGCCGCCAACGGGATGATCTGGGGCATTGTCATCACGGTCCTGATCGTGGGAATCGCCATGGTTCTGGCGGGCATGTACTTCATCCATACCGTGACGCGGCCGATCAACCGGGTGGTTTCAGGCCTGAAGGACGGATCCCAGCAGGTTTCGGCCGCCGCGTCGCAGGTGGCCTCGGCGTCGCACGACCTCGCGGACGGCGCATCGCGCCAGGCGTCCTCCCTGGAGGAGACGAGCGCGTCGTTGGAGGAGATGTCGTCGATGACGAAGCAGAACGCGCAGAATGCCAACCAGGCCAAAGCGATGGTGGCGGACGCGGCGCATATCGTGGAGAAGGTGGGCGGCCACATGGACAACATGGCGACGGCGATCCTGGAGGTCACCAAGTCGAGCGAGGAGACCGGGAAGATCATCAAGACGATCGACGAGATCGCCTTTCAGACGAACCTGCTGGCGCTGAACGCGGCGGTGGAGGCGGCGCGGGCCGGCGAGGCGGGCGCGGGTTTTGCGGTGGTGGCGGACGAGGTTCGGAACCTGGCGATGCGTGCGGCGGAGGCAGCGAAGAATACGAGCGGCCTCATCGAAGGCACGATCAAGGCGGTGCGGAACGGCAGCGAGTTGACAAAACTGACGCAGGAGGCCTTCCGGGAGAACCGGGAGATCGCAGGCAAGATCGGACAGCTGGTCGACGAGATTGCGGCGGCGTCCGAGGAGCAGGCGCATGGAATCGGCCAGCTGAACACGGCCGTGACGGAGATGGACAAGGTGACGCAGCAGACGGCATCGAGCTCCGAGGAGTCCGCGTCGGCGTCGCAGCAGCTCAATGCGCAGGCCGAACAGATGAAGGGATATGTGACGGATCTGCTGGTCGTCATCAACGGCGGCGGAAACGGGCCGGCTCTTTCGCATGCTACTGCCGGTTCGGCGGTGAGAAGGATTCCCCCCCTTCCCGAAAAACGGGAGCGGACCGGCAAGGCCGCGTCGCCCTCCCGCACCAGGGAAGTGAAACCGGAACAGGTGATCCCAATGGGAGACGGGGGTTTCAAGGAGTTCTGATCAGAATGCGAACAATGAGCATCTTGTTTGGGGGTGCCCCTCCGGGGCGGCCCCCTTTGCGCTGAATCTCTCGGAAAACGCCCCGGAGGACCTTCGCTTCGCAAGGAAGATGCCCGTGCCCTTCCCGCACCGGCCTCTCTGGGGAGAGTCTCCGGGAATCCTTCCGCGGGAGGATCCGGCACGAACTCAACGCGTGAGATTCAACACCGCGCGCACCAGTTTTTCGATCCCCTGGGCGATATGAGCGATGGACGGCCCGAGCATGTACGCCGGCGTCGAAACGATCTTTTGTTCCGCATCCACCTCTGCCTCGTCCACGCGACAGACGATGTGCTTGGCTCCCAGCTTCTCCAGGGCGACAGCGGTGTCCTTGTCGCAACCGACGGTCAGTCGCGGAGAAGACGACCCCAGGACTTTCGCGGCCAGCACCGGGGCGATGCACATGAAGCCGATCGGCTTCTTCGCCGCATGCATCGTCCGGATCAGACGTTCGACGTCGGGATGGACCGTGCAGCCGATGCCCTTGACGGCGAAATCGCTGAGATTCTTTGCGGCGCCGAAACCGCCGGGAAAGATCAGCGCATCGAGATCCGCCGCCTTCACGTCCTTGAGGTCGCGGACCTCGCCGCGGGCGATCCTTGCCGATTCGACGAGAACGTTGCGCTTTTCCTCCGTCGGCTCCCCCTTCACATGGTCGACGACATGCATCTGTGCGACGTCGGGCGCCATGCAGAGCGCCTTCGCACCGAGCTGATCCAGGAAATACAGCGTGAGCGTCGCCTCGTGGATCTCCGCCCCGTCATACACGCCGCAACCCGACAGAACCACTCCCACCTTCTTCATGTCCCGATCCTCCATTCCGATCCAGAATCCGCCGGGCCGGTTTCCTGCAATGCAGCGCATTCCCCGGCACAGACGTGTCTATCGTATCCAATTCCGGCGAACCGATCAAGGCCGTTCCCGGCTTCTATTCCTCCGATCTCTCGTCCGTCGGACCTTCCCCCATCGCCAGAAGAAACGTTGTCAGCTCGCGGATCTCGTCCCGCAGTTTTGCGGCCTTCTCGAATTCCAGCCTCTCCGCCGCCGCCTTCATCTCTCCCCGCAGGCGACGGATCGCCGCCTCGGCGTCTTCCCCGGCGGCAAGATCCGCCGCCTTCCCTTGCTCGATCGGAACGGTCACGTAGTCCGCTTCGTAGATCGAGGTCAGGACGTCGCTGACGGCCTTCCGGATGCTTTCGGGCGTGATGCCGTGCTCTTCGTTGTATCGCCGCTGCAGTTTCCTGCGCCGGTTCGTCTCATCCAGACAGGCCCTCATGGAGCCGGTCACGATATCCGCATACAGGATCACCTGCCCGGCGACGTTGCGCGCGGCCCGGCCGCTGGTCTGGATCAGCGACCTTTCGGAGCGCAGGAATCCCTCCTTGTCCGCGTCGAGGATCGCCACGAGCGACACTTCGGGCAGATCCAATCCCTCCCGGAGCAGATTCACGCCGACCAGGACATCGAACTCGCCGAGCCGGAGGTCGCGGATGATGCGGACCCGCTCCAGGGTGTGGATGTCGGAATGAAGGTAGCGGACCCGTACGCCCAGCCCTTCGTAATAGCTCGTCAGGTTCTCGGCCATGCGCTTGGTCAGCGTCGTCACAAGCACCCGCTCGCCGCGCCCGGCGCGGAGGCGGATCTCCGCGAGGAGGTCGTCTACCTGGTTTTTCACTGGCCGGACAAGGATCTCCGGATCGGTCAGGCCCGTGGGCCGGATGATCTGCTCCACGACCCGGCCCTTCGCCTTCTGCATTTCGTAGGCGGCGGGAGTCGCCGATACGTAGATGGTCTGCCGGTGGAAGGCCTCGAACTCTTCGAACGTCAG